>JAAYNL010000019.1 GCA_012520845.1 Thermoplasmatales archaeon
ATACAAGAGGAAGCGGGCGGAGATCATGGGGGTCACCGGGAACGGCGTGGCGGTCGCCTGAGCCCGGCGGCGGGGCCGCGGGGCGCGGGCGGGGTGCGTGCCGTTTTTGAATTACCGAACAGAGTACGTGCGACGGGAAAAGCGATAAACCCGGGCCGGGATGGGGGTTTCCATGCGCCTGCTCGGGAAAAACCCATCCGACGGCACCGTCAGCCTCCAAATAGAGAGCGACGACGACGTCTGGCACCTCTTCAACGTACTCGAGGAGGGGGACCTGGTCACCGCGTCCACGACCCGCAGGGAAGAGAAGGCTGCGGACAAGATCAGGGCGGAAAGGGGGGAGAAGAGGAGGATGACCCTCGGCATAAGGGTCACGAAAATCAGTTTCTCCGATTCCGACATGCGCCTGAACGTCCTGGGCACGATAGAGACGGGCCCGCAGGACATCGGGCAGCACCACACGCTGATGTTCGAGACCGGCGACCGCATAAAAATCTCCAAGCGATGGAAACAGACCCAGCTTGGCAGGATTGACCGGGCCGTGGAAGACTCCCTCAAACCGTCCATAGCCTTCGTGTCCCTCGACCAGGACGAGGCCTCGATCGCCGTGATGAGGCAGTACGGCCTGAAGGAAATCGCATCGATCAAATCCGGCCGTTCCGGGAAGATGTACGGCGACGGCGGCGATCCCAAGGACTACCACTCCGAGATACTCGCGGCGTTGGCGACGCACGTCGAGCCGGGCACGCCCCTCGTCCTGCTTGGCCCCGGGTTCGAGAAGGAGACGCTCCTGGCGAGGGGCAAGGAGAAGGACCCGGCAATGTTCGAGAGGAGCTTCGTGTATCACACCGGCCACCCGGGGATGCAGGGCATCAACGAGCTGTTGAAGAAGGGCATGGGCTCCGACGTGCTCAGGGAATCCAGGGTCGGCACGGAGATGGAGGCGGTGGAGCGCCTCAAGGAGGAAATCGGCAGGGACGGCCTGGCCACCTATGGGCCGAACGAGGTGATGGAGGCCGCGCGGGCCGGGGCGGTGGAGACCCTGCTGGTTTCGGACGCCGTCATCAGGGAAGGGGACCTGGACGGCCTCGTCAGGACCGTGGAGGAACAGCGCGGGAAGGTCCTCGTCGTGTCGTCGCACCACGACGCCGGGGCGGAATTGGCCGCCATCGGGGGCCTCGCCGCGCTGCTCAGGTACAAAACGGTTTGAGAACCCCGTCGCAGGCATATGTTTTATATTGAGGCGTTTTATCCGTGTCCATTCACCGAGTGAACGCCCGCGCGTTTGCCGCGGGGGGAAGGTGCGTGCTTATGAAGGCGAAGAACGAGGTACTGAAGATACTGGACAGGGACGTCGTGATCTGCGACACCACCCTCAGGGACGGGGAGCAGACGGCGGGGATCGTGTTCTCCAACCTGGAGAAGTACAGGATAGCCCAGATGCTGGACGACGCGGGGGTGCCCCAAATCGAATCCGGCATCCCGATCATGGGCGGGGACGAGAAGGTCGCCGTCAAACACATCGCCAGCATGGGCCTGGACGCCTCCGTGCTGGGGTGGAACAGGGCCAACATCGCAGACATCGACGCCAGCATCGACTGCGGCGTCGACTCCGTCGCCATATCCATGTCCTCGTCGGACATACACATCGAGAACAAGCTCAGGAAATCCAGGGAATGGGTCCTCGAGAAGGTATCCGAGTCGGTCCAGCACGCCGCCGACCACGGCCTCTACATCTCCTGCAACGCGGAGGACGCCTCCCGCGCCGACCTCATGTTCCTCATCGACTTCGCCAAGGCGGCCAAAGACGCCGGCGCCAACAGGCTCCGGTACTGCGACACCATCGGCCGCGACGACCCGTTCACCGTCCAGGAAAGGGTCAGGACCATCAGGAGCCTCGTCGGCATCGACGTGGAGATGCACACCCACAACGACTTCGGGCTTGCCAACGCCAACTCCCTCGCGGGCATCCACGCCGGCGCGAAGGTCATCAGCACAACCGTCATGGGGATCGGCGAGAGGGCGGGGAACACCGCCCTCGAGGAGATCGTCATGACCTGCCGCCACCTGCTCAACAAAGGCACCGGCATCGACACCACGAAGCTCAAGCCCCTGGCGGAATTCGTGTCCAGGGCCGCCGGCAGGCCAATATCCGCGTCCAAGCCGTTCCTCGGCTCCAACTGCTTCGCCCACGAGGCGGGCATCCACGCCGACGGCGTGATAAAGGACGCGAAGAACTACGAGCCCTACGACCCCGCCGAGATGGGATTGGAAAGGAAGATCGTCATCGGGAAGCACTCCGGGTCCAACACCCTCATCACCGAGATGAGGAAATGGGGCGTGGAACTGACCCAGCAGGACGCGGAGAAACTCCTCGTCATGACCAGGAGGGCCTCCGTCGAGCTGCACAGGAGCCTGTCCTCCGACGAGCTCAACTACCTTTACGGGGAACTGACGAAGGGTTCCGACGTCTTCGACGACGACGCGTGAGGCTCACTCGTCGGTCAAAACCTTTTTCCTCTGCCTGCCGCCGGTCTTCTTGAGCTTGCCCTGGTCTATGGCCCACCGGAAGTTCCTCTCCTCGGAGGGGGCGACCAACACCCTCTCGCCCTTGGCGTACTTGCGCCCGGTGGCCCAGTTGGTGAAGGGCGCCAGGACCCGGTATTCGTCCGCGTCCATCACTATCTCGCGGACGTTCGGCCTCCCCATCATCGACGAATAGGTGCCGGCGTGCATCCTTATCTTCCCGTCCTTGACCTCGCACACCTTGTTGCACACCGTGTCCAGGAAATAGCGGTCGTGGGTCACGGCGATCATGGTGCCGTCGTATTCGTTCAGAGCGCGTTCCACCGCGTGGCGGGCGGGGATGTCCAGGTAATTCGTCGGTTCGTCCAACACCAGCAGGTTCGTCTCCCCCATCAGGAGCACGGCGAGGGCGACCCTCGCCCTCTCGCCGCCGGACAGCTGGGACATGGGTTTTTCGACCTGCTCGCCGACGAGCAGCATCTGGGCGAGGATCGACCTGGCGTCGCCCCTGCGCTCCCTGCCCACTATGCGCATGAGCTGCTCCTCTGCGGTCGCCCCTAGGTCGAGGCCCTCGTGGTTCTGCGAGAAATAGCCTATCTTGGCCCCCGGGGCGATCCACAGGTCGCCGGCGCTCGGCAGGTCCCCGATCAGCGCCCTGACGAGGGTGCTCTTCCCCTGGCCGTTGCCGCCGAATACGCCGATCTTCTCACCCTTGTGCACCTCGATGTCGACGTTGTCTATGACCTTCCTGCCGCCCCTCTCCACGGAAAAATCCCGGGCGGTTATCACGTTCTTCCCGGACTTGGGCGCCGACTGTATCCGGACCGTTATCTCCTTCATGGCCTCCGGCGCCTCCTTCTCCTCCATGCGGTCGACCATGCCCAAACGGGTCTTGTGGGTCGCGGAGTACCATTGGTCCCTGTGCAGCTTCTCCGCGATTTCCTCCTGGCGGCGCTTCTGGTTGACGTATTTCCGGTATTCCTTCTCCATGCGGTCCAGGTCCATCATCTTCTTCTCGATGAACGCGGAATAGTTGCCCTTGTACTCCCGGGTCCTGCCGTCGCTGATCTCGGCCACCCTGGTCGCCACCTTGTCCAGGCAATAACGGTCATGGCTTATGACGAGGACCGCCGCGCCGGCGTCCAGGATGAAATCCTCCAGCCATTCCACGGTGTCGATGTCCAAATGGGACGTCGGCTCGTCCAGGAACAGCAGGTCGCAGTCCGTCGCCTGCACGACGACCCTGGAAAGCATGACCTTCGTACGCTCGCCGCCGCTGAGGGTGGACATCGGCCTGTCCATGAAGGCCGGCGACAGCCCGACCTTCGTCAGGGCCTCCTCCAGCTTCCCCTCGTCCTCGGAATCGAGCCTGCCCAGCTGGCCCTCGAGCCTGGCGTATTCCGACGCCAGGGCGTTCCAGTCCAGGTCGCCGCCCTCCGCCATCCTCCCCTCGATCGCGGCCATGGCGGAGCGGATGTTCTCCGCGTGGCCGTAGGGCCGGCCGAGCACGTCCCTGACGGTGACGTCCGGGGAGGACTCGGCGAACTGCGGCAGGTAGCCGATGCGGTTGGTCCCGAGCGTGAGCTCGCCGGTGTCGCACATCTCCTGGCCCAGCAGTATCTTCAGGAAGGTGGTCTTGCCGGCGCCGTTGACGCCGACCAGGCCGATGCTGTCCCCCCGGTTGATCTGGAGACTGGCGCCCTTCAGCACCTTGTTGGGCCCGAAGGCCTTCGTCAGGGATTCGGCCCTGAGGAGCATGCTCACTTCTTGCCGGCGGCCTTGACGTACCCTTCCCAGGCCTTGCGCAGGTCGGGCCTCTGGATGGTCTCCATGACGTAGTCGGCGAACTCGTTGCCCGTGGCGCCGTTCGGCCTGCCGGTCATGACGAGTTTTCTCTCGAACTGCACGCAGACCTCCAGGGCCATCTCCAGCCTCTCCGCCTCCTCGGCCTTGCCGAGGTGCTCCATCATCATGGCGACGGCCTTGATCATGCTGCTCGGGTCGGCGTACTGGGCCCTGCCCTCGGAAACCATCCTGGGCGCGGAGCCGTGGATGGCCTCGAACATGGCATACCTCTTGCCTATGTTGGCGGAGCCGGCGGTGCCGACGCCGCCCTGGATCTGGGCGGCCTCGTCGGTGATGATGTCGCCGTACAGGTTGGGCAGGACGAATACCTTGTAGTCGCTGCGCCTGGACGGGTCGATGAGCTTGGCTGAGAGTATGTCGATGAACCAGTCGTCCCACCTCACGCCGGGGTAGTCCTTGGCGACCTCCGCCGCCAGGTCGAGGAACCTGCCGTCCGTGGTCTTGATCACGTTGGCCTTGGTGATGACGGACACGTAGTTCTTGCCCGTCTTGGCGGCGTGGTCGAACCCGGCCCTGAGGATCCTCTCCGTGCCCTGTTTGGTGGCGACGGTGAAGTCGATGGCCAGATCCTCGGTGACGTGGATGCCGTCGCTGCCTAGGGCATAGCTGCCCTCGGTGTTCTCCCTGAAGAAGACCCAGTCGATGCCCAGTTCCGGCACCTTGACGGGCCTGACGTTGGCGAAGAGGTCGAGCTCCTTCCTCATGGCAACGTTCGCGCTCTCGATGTTGGGCCACTCGTCGCCCTTCTTGGGCGTGGTGGTCGGCCCCTTGAGGATGAGGTGGCACTCCTTGAGCTCGGCGAGGACGTCGTCCGGGATCGCCTTATTGGCGGCCGCCCTCCTCTCGATGGTCAGGCCGTCGATGACGCGCACCTCCACCTTGCCGGATTTTATCTCGTCCCGGAGGAGGAACTCCATGACCCTCTGGGCCGACGCGCAGATGTACGGGCCGATGCCGTCGCCGCCGCACACGCCTATGATGATCTTGTCGAGTTTGCCGTAGTCGACCCAGTCGCCCTCGGCCTTGAGCCTCTCGACCCTTTCGAGCTGTTTCCTGAGAAGCGCCCCGTATTTCTCCTGCGCCTCGCGTATCGCCTTCTCGTTGGCCATGGCCTTCGTATATTGGTCCCTATAAAAATACATGCCCAACCTATGGGTTGCTAATGAAACGTAGTATCGTCTAACCAAACATAGCTTATCTCAATTGATGGATATGTTTATTGGAAGATACCATACCACTACACTAGTGCCAGAAACGGTCTTAAAAATTGAGTTTGTGAATTGATTGGGTGATTATCAAATGCCTAAATTATCGTAATAAAATCAATTTTTATTATGTTACTTTGTGGTAACATTTAAATATATCCAACTGCATGAAAAATTGCCGCATTGGTGCCATGGGAACTGTCCCTAGTACCTCGAAGGAGGGAAGGGAAGGATGGTCGTCGGATTTATCCGTCGTAAAAATGCCATGGGTTGGCGGCGTTTTTTATTTTTCACAGTCACATCCGAATCGGTGGGCACGAAACCTTCGTTTTTCAATAATTTTATCAAACGTTTTTGATTTATCGCTCTCGATGCCGTTGATATAGTCCCCCGTAAGCCCAGTAACGAAATCATGCACTTGCAATATTTTTTCCCCGTAACTGCTTTTTACCTCGAACCATTCTAATTCCATCCCATTTTCAAATTTTTCCGCACAAAGCAGTTCCAACTCTGGTACAGCATTCACGGGCGGCGCGTCTATTAGCACATCAAAAGGCGTATGTGGGTCATTAAAATCCATCAATTCCGAAATAGATTGTACGTAAAACTCTATACGGTCCTTATTGGACATAAATGCCTCATTCCTCCTTGAACGATGTATTTCTGAAAACGTAAAATCGATTCTTGAAAGTTTTTCAACTATAGGTTTCACGTCTTTTGCCGTTGCGTTAGAATACTTGAATCCAGCCCTATTTTTTTTAGGAAACAAGGAAGACACGTTAGCGAACGACTCCCTGTCTAAAATTATTGCTGAAACTATTACAAATTCAGGTCTGTCGTCTTGTACGCCGCTTTTCAAATAACCCATTGAGCCTGTTTCATCAAACACCATAACAGGTCGGTTGTACGTCCTGTACCTCCTGTCTTTGGGGTTAACTTCACGCCCTCTGTAAGCAGTATAGGTGCTTTTGTTCGCATTGATGTTTGCTAGAGATCTGTTGCGCCCCATAGGCACTTCAAAACTCCGTGTTCAACATATTCCATGAATTTCATCAAAACAGACAATTACTGAGGATTTCGAACACTGTATTTCTTTTGAGTATAAAGACCGTGAAGGGTACGAGTAGCAATGGGTTTTTCATATCAACAGATAAAAATGGCGGGTTGACGAACGACATACATCTAAGATTTTGAAATAGTCAAACTCTATGCCCGCCGATGACGATGTCGTTCTCCCGGAGGACGCGGTCCATGCCCTCCACGACGCCGTCGATGCCGTCCACGGGGATGCCGAAAAGCGCGGAGAAGACCTCGAGCGCCGCCCTCAGGTCTTTCCTGTAGTCGCCCTCCCCTGTGAAATGCCTCCTGGAGATCATGTTACCCAGGGCGCCCAAGAGGGCGATTACCCTGTCCCTCGCTTCACCGGGGCCCATTTCGATGTCCCTGTCGCCGAGCCTGTCCAGGACCCAGGCCATGGTGCGGTCCGCCATGGCGTTGGTTATCATCCAGGAGCCGTGGGCCTCGTGGAGCAGTTCCGCCGCCCTCGGGCTCGAGTTCACGGAATAGAGTTCCAACGCTATCGGGAAGGCGACCGCCTCCAGCAGGCCGCTGTCGGGCCCGACGTACGTCTCGTACTGCTCGAGGGCCTTGCCGTAGGCGGTGTCGATCATCTCCATGAACACCTCCTCCTTGCTCGGGAAGACATTGTAGACGCTGCCCACGAGCAGCCCCGCCTTCTGGGCGATCTGCCTCATGGTCGTCTTGGAGTAGCCCTTCTCCTGGAACAGCCTGCCGGCCGCCTCCAGTATCCTGCCCCTGATCTCCTCCCTCTTGGCCCCGCCGCGTTCCTCCCCGCGGCCCATGCGGCCGATGACGCGTTTCATCGTGCCCAGACCAATGCCCGAAGGGGTATTTGAACGTGTTCAAACCTTTTTTGACGGTTCATTTTTGAACGTGTTCAATACCAATTTATACCCTAAAGCGCATGGACGGAAACGTTTACGAAAGGTGATGGATTCTGTTCGAAAAACTAGCTGACAAGATTTTGAGATACCCCAAGCACATAATCGTGCTATGGATCGCCATCCTCGTGGTGGCGGCGCCCTTCGCGTACAAGGTCATCGTGAACCCCCAGGAGGCGCTGACCTACGAAGCGTCCGAGACCAGCGACGACACCGAGTCAAGCAAGGGCATGGCGATACTCGGGGACGCCGACTATTTCAAGAACGGCGGGTCGGACGCCGAGATGATGGTCGTGCTGGAATACGGCTACGCGGCCGAACTCGCCAACATATCGACGAATTTCATGACGAAATTCGCGGAAAGGGTGAAAGGCGCATACGACGACGGGGCGAGGACCGTCCCCATGGGCAACTACTCCTCCGGCGGCACCGACGGGGTCTTCCTAGTGGTTCTTGACCTCGACGAAAAGAAGTACAACACGTCCGACGAGGTGCCCAACGTCAGGGACCTGGTTTCCAAATCCAAAAAGGATGCCTCCGTCACAAGCAAGACCTACGTCACGGGAAATTCCGCCATCTACCACGACACCGAGGTCGGCGCCATGGACGACGTCAAGAAAATCGACCCGTTCGCCGTCCTCCTGGTCCTGATCCTGATCGGTCTGTTCTTCAGGTCCGCCGTTTCCGCCACGATGCCCCCCGTGGTCATCGGGGCGGCCTACGCCATCACCCTGATGTTCATACTGGGCCTGGCGCAATTCATGTCCATCTACTACATCACCAGCACCCTCGTGTTGGTGACGATGCTGGGCGCCGGCTGCGACTACTGCATTTTCATAATGGCGAGATACAGGGAGGAGCGCAAGAAGGGCAAGGACACCCGGGAGTCCCTCAGGGAAGCGGTCACCTGGGCCGGGGAATCCATCACCATCTCCGGCCTCGCCGTCGTCATCGGCTTCGGCACGATGTCCGTCTGTTCCTACAACATGGTCAGCACCATGGGCATCGCCATGGCCGCGGGCATACTGTTCGCGTTGCTGGCGGCTCTGACCCTGATACCGTCCATCATCGCCCTGATCGGCGACAAGACGTTCTGGCCCTCCACCAAGGAAACCTACGACGAGGGCAGCAAGCCCATGCAGGGGTGGTACGGGAAATTCTCCCGGGGCGGGAAACGCTATTTCACGGCGTCCTCCCGTTTCGCCATCAAGCATCCCCTGGCGATAATCGGTGTGGCGTTGCTGATAACCGTCCCCCTCGGGTACGTCGCCGCCACCCAGGAGGCTTCCTACGACAACATCGCGGTAATGCCCCCGAGCGAGTCGCGGGACGGCATAGACTCCCTCGTCGAAAACGCCCCCGGCGGCATGATCATGCCGGTGTACGTGGTAAGCGAGGCCACGAAAGAGATCGCCACCTTCAAAGAATTCATAATACAATATGAAGGAGAGAATGTCACGATAGGAATCATGGAATGGGACGCGGTCTACGGCGCCCCATACCGGAATTACACTGGCCTTCTTGCCCAGAACCTGCTTAGCAACGACGAAATCGGAAACGTTGCCCCCTTGATACGGTGGGACGATCTCAACGACCAGCAGAAGGCCGTTGCCATTGCCGGTCTCCCGATACCTATGAAGAAAGCCGTGGAGGCCGTCCTGGACCCGGCGACTTATCCGTTGATAGTCGGCGCCGCGGCGATGCAGGGCGTCACCGTGACCTCGGAAGGCCAGATCATAGACTACATCGTCAACTACATGACCGGGGGCATCTCCGATTTCCACGAGGGCAGACAATACGTGAAGACCACGGTCCTCCTGAAAGAGATCCCGACCTCGGACTCCTCCATGAAGACCGTGCCGGAAATAAGGAAGGCCGTCGGAGAGACCGCCGGTACCGCGAACGCTTGGCCGACCGGCGAAATCGTCGGCACCGCCTACGTCACGGGCACCACCGCCGTCATCTACGATATGTCCGAGGTCATCAACAAGGAGTTCGTGCTGATCGAGGTCCTGGTGATGGTACTGATATTCATCATGCTGTTCTTCGTGATGAAGTCGTACCTCACGCCGCTGCGCGCGATACTCACGATAGCGATGAGCATCGTCTGGACGCTGGGCCTGACCCACATAGTGTTCACCATGGTGCTCGGCACCCCGGTTTACTGGATAATGCCGATAGTGCTGTTCGTCATATGCCTCGGCCTGGGCATGGACTACGACATCTTCCTGACCACCAGGATAAGGGAGAACGTGGCCAAGGGCATGGGCAACGACGAGGCCATCAGCAGCGGTCTGATTTCCACGGGCGCGGTCATCACCATCTGCGGCATCATAATGAGCTCCGCCTTCGGCACCATGATGCTGTCGTCCTCGGCGATGCTGCAGCAGTTCGGCTTCGCCCTGTGGTTCGCCATCCTGGTCGACGCACTGATCGTGCGCACGTACCTCGTGCCGGCCGTGATGCACCTGCTCGGCAGGTGGAACTGGGTCGGCCCCAAGTGGCTGCAGAAGGGCGAGTACGACCACATCCACGAGGAAACCCCGGAGTAAGACCTCCGACCAAACCCCTTCCCCCCTTTCTAGGGGAGCGGATTTTTTAACCCGTGCCGCATCGCCTTCGGCATGGAGGGCGTCAGGGTCAACAAGGCCGTCGCGGACACCGGCTACTGCTCCCGCCGGCAGGCGGACGCCCTGGTATCGGAAGGCAGGGTGACGATCGACGGGAAGGTTGCCGTCCCGGGGGACAGGGTTTCCAAAGGGCAGGCCCTGGCCGTCGACGGCGAAAGGCTGACCGAGGAGGGGGAATCGATACTGCTGATTTTCAACAAGCCCGTCGGCGTGACCTGCACCACCGACGAGGACGACGCCACCAACGTCATCGACTTCATCGGCTACCCAAAGAGGATATTCCCCGTCGGCCGCCTCGACAAGGATTCCGAGGGTTTGCTCCTGCTCACCAACCGCGGCGAACTCGTGAACGGGCTGATGAGGTCCCGCTACGGCCACGAGAAGGAATACGACGTCAGGGTCGACAGGCCGCTCACCAAACGGTTCATGGACGGCATGAGGGCCGGAGTGCCGATCCTGGACACGGTAACGAAACCCTGCGCCCTGGAGAGGACGGGCTCGAAGAGGTTCACGATCGTCATAACCGAGGGGATGAACCTCCAGATCCGCAGGATGTGCGCCCATTTCGGCTACGGCGTCGTCTCCCTGAAAAGGGTGCGTATCCACGACATCGTCCTTGGCGACCTGAAGCCCGGCGAATACAGGAAGGCGACCAGGGACGAGAAGAGGAGGCTGTTCGCCCTGACCGTCAACGAGGCCTGACCATCGTCACGCCGTAGAGACGCTTTTTTTCCTCGAAGAACTCCCAGACCCTCACGGACTCGAACCCGTCGGTCAGTATGCGCAACCCGTCCTTGGAGAAGAACCGGACCCTGAAGCCCATCTTGTTCTTCCAGACGTCCCCATGCATGTGCTCCCCGACGCGGAACCCCTGGTCGTCCTGGTTCCTGACGGAGAAGGCGACGATTCCCCCGGGACGCACCGCCCCGAAGACGCTTTCCTTCGCCCGCAGAAGCTCCTCATCCGTGAAATCCATGGTGAAGAGCATGTGGGAATAGCAGGCGTCGAAGGGCCCTTCCGGGATGTCGAAGCCCTCGCGGATGTCGGCGCAGTAAACCCTGACGCCGGGTATCATGTCACGGACCTGGGCGTTGCAGACCTCGCTGAAATCTATGCCCACGACGGACATGCCGTTGTCCGCGAAGTGTTTGGCGTCCCTGCCCTGGCCCGGGCCCAGCTCGAGGACGGCGCCCACGCCCATGTCGCGGAAGATCCGGCAGCATTCGACACCGAATCCGCTGGGACCCTCGCCGAAATACGCACGGTTCCCCCAATACACCCTGTCCCAATGGGCATCGTACCCGTCCATGGCCCAACATCGGGCATGGGCGTAATAAACATGGCTCCGCGTACACGCGCGGTTCATCGCCAAACCGACCCGGAATCGCTGGGGATTGTGTTCGGAATACCTGAATCAGGTTGTCCTAAATTTATTTATATGCCCTACGCTCTCAACCTGTCAATGAGTTAGGAAAACCTAATTCAAAATATGGTGCGAACATGACCCTATCTTTTGCGAACGTGGGCGAGACCGGTTCGATCCGGAAGATCCTCGGGGACGACAGCTCCAGGAAGAAACTGATGGACATGGGTTTCGTCGAGGGCGCGGAAGTGCGTGTGGTATGCCGGGTTTCCGGCAACCTCATCGTGGAGGTCAAGGGCGTGCGGATCGCCATCGACGGTTCGCTGGCCAACCGCATCATAGTCGGATAGGAAGGTATTGCGCATGAGAACGCTTGATATGATTGGTTGCGGCGAGACCGTCAGGGTCGTCGCCGTCCACGGCGGGGGGCCCCTCAGGAGGCGCATCCTCGACATGGGCATAACCAAGGGAAGCGACATCAAGGTCGAGAACGTCGCCCCGCTGGGCGACCCCATCGAGATTATCGTCAGGGGGTACAAACTCAGCATCAGGAAGGGCGACGCGGTCTCCATCGAGGTCGCGGGGGGCGAATGATGTCGGAGATCGCATTGGTCGGCAACCCGAACAGCGGGAAGACGACCCTGTTCAACTACCTGACCGGGAGTTCGCAGAAAGTGGGTAACTGGCCCGGCGTGACCGTCGACAAGAAAGCCGGCAGGCTGAAGGGGCACCCGAACGTCTCGGTCGTCGATTTGCCCGGGATATATTCCCTGTCGCCATACTCCCCGGAGGAGGTCATCGCCAGGGACTACATCATGGGCGGCAATCTCGACGCGGTGATCAACATCGTGGACGCCACGAACCTGGAGAGAAACCTCTACCTCACCACGCAGCTGAGAGACATGGGGGTGCCCGTCGTCGTGGCCCTGAACATGATCGACGTTTCCCGTTCCAAAGGGGAGGAAATCGACGTCAAGGAACTTTCCAAATGGCTGGGATGCCCCGTCGTCCCCATATCCGCCCTGAAGAGGGAGGGGTTGGACGACCTGGTTGGCGAGACCATCAGGGCCATCGGCACCGAACAGCCCGTCCCCAAGGTGTTCCAGCCTAAGGTGGAGGAGGCGATCTCCGCCGTCTCCGCCGTGCTGGCGGGCAGCGAACCGGACGGGCTGCTCAGATGGAGTTCCGTCAAACTCATCGAGGGCGACGAGGCCGAAAGGGAAATCCACGCGGACGACCTTGCCGAAATAGACCCCATCGTATCCTCCCTCGAGGCGGCGATGGACGAAGACGGCGAGACGATAATAATCGACGGCCGTTACAACCACATCGCGGCCATGGTGGCCGTATCCGTGAAAAAGCCGGACGTGGAGGTCGTCACGCTTTCGGACAAAATCGACGCCGTCGTCACGAACAGATGGCTGGCGCTCCCGATTTTCTTCGCGGTGATGTTCGTCGTCTACTATCTCTCCATAACCACGATCGGCGGTTGGGGGACCGACTGGGTCAACGAGGCCGTGTTCGAGGAATGGGCCATACCCGGCGCCGAGCAGTGGCTTACGGACATGGGCGTGAACGACATGCTCGTCTCCCTCATAGTCGATGGCCTGATTACCGGCGTCGGCGCCGTGCTCGGGTTCCTGCCGCAGATGCTGGTCATGTTCCTGCTCCTCGCCATACTGGAGGACTCGGGGTACATGGCCCGCGTGGCCTTCGTCATGGACCGCATCTTCAGGAGGTTCGGCCTTTCCGGGAAGTCCTTCATCCCCATATTGATCACGACCGGCTGCGGCGTGCCGGGGATAATGGCTTCCAGGACCATCGAGGACGACAGGGACCGCAGGATCACCGCGATGACCTGCTCCTTCATGCCCTGCGCCGCGAAGCTACCGGTCATAGCGCTGATAGCGGGCGCGATTTTCAACGAATCGCCGTGGATCGCCCCGTCGCTGTACTTCATCGGGATTTTCGCCATCCTCTTCTCCGGCGTGGTTCTGAAGAAGATTCAGGGTTTCGTCGGCACGCCGGCGCCGTTCATCATGGAGATGCCAGCGTACCACATGCCCAACGCCAGGACCGTGGCGATCAGCTCCCTGGACAGGCTGTTCCACTTCGTGAAGAAGGCGGGGACCATCATAATACTCGCCTGCGCCCTGGTCTGGTTCCTCTCCGCCTACAACTGGTCCATGGCCGCCGTCGACGTGGCCGACTCGATGCTGGCCGACATCGGCCATGCCGTGTCCGTGATATTCGCGCCGCTGGGCTGGGACAACTGGATGGCCACCGTCGCCACCGTGACGGGCCTCATAGCCAAGGAGAACGTCGTCTCCACCTTCGGCATACTCTTCGGGCTCGAGGAGGTCTCCGAGGCCGGGGACGAGATATGGGCCAACGTCGCGGGGATGTTCTCCTCCGGCGTGGCCGGGTACTCGTTCCTGCTGTTCAACATGCTCTGCGCCCCCTGCTTCGCCGCCATCGGCGCGATGCGCAGGGAGCTCGGGACGTGGAAGGACACGGCCTTGGCGGTCGGGTGGCAGTGCGGCCTCGCCTACGCGGCGGCGTTCGTCTTCTACCACTTCGGCACCCTCGCCACCGGCGGCGGGCTCACCATCGGGTTCCCCTTCGCCGTGGCGGTGCTGGCGTTGCTGATCTGGCTCTTCGCCAGGCCGATGCCCAATCCTGAGGCGGGGGCGGACGAGGGGGTGGTTCCGTCGTGAACCTGGCAACCGTCGTGGCGTTGATCGTGACGGTCGCGGTCCTCGCCGTCGCCGCCTACGGCGGCCTCCACAAAAAGGATGGTTGCGACGGGAATTGCGCCAACTGCCGCAATTCCAGGGATAAACCCATTGAACCGTGCGACAAGGAATGACCGCACAAACGCCTTTCAAACCCCTTCCCTCTTTTTTTCCATGCCCGACGTCACTATGTTTTTATCGCAACATGCCATGGCAGTGGCGGTGGAATCCGGGTTGCACATGTCCAAGGACGGTTTTGACAACGGGAAGTACGTCAAGCTGCAGTCGGAAAAAATCCGCGAGAGGATTTCCGATTTCGGCGGGAAGCTCTACCTCGAGTTCGGCGGGAAGCTGTTCGACGACTACCACGCCTCCCGCGTGCTCCCCGGGTTCAGGCCCGACAGCAAGATAGAGATGCTGGTCGGGTTCAGGGAGGACGCGGAGATAGTCATAGCCATATCCGCGTTGGACATCGAAGGCGGCAAGACCAGGGCGGACCTCGGCATCACGTACGACCTGGAGGTCCTGCGCCTGGCCGACGCCTTCAGGGAGAAGGGTCTGTTCGTCAACGGCGTCGTCGTCACCCAATATTCCGGGCAGCCTTCCGCGGACGCGTACTGCCGCAAGCTGGAGCGCCTAGGCATCAGGGTCTACAAACACAAGCGGATCGAGGGGTACCCGTCCAACGTCGACGGCATCTTCAGCGATGCGGGATTCGGCTCCAACGATTACGTCGAGACGAAGGGCAACCTCGTCGTGGTCACCGCCCCCGGGCCGGGCTGCGGGAAGATGTCCGTATGCCTGTCCCAACTGTACCAGGACGGCGTCAGGGGAATCAAGTCCGGATACGCGAAATTCGAGACGTTCCCCCTGTGGAACTACCCGCTCAAGCACCTGGTGAACCTGGCGTACGAGGCGGCCACTGCGGATTTGGACGACGTGAACATGATCGATCCCTTCCACCTCGAGGCCTACGGGGAGACGGCGGTCAACTACAACAGGGACGTGGAGATCTTTCCCGCCCTGAACACCATATTCAAGAGGATTTTCGGAGAATCCCCCTACAAATCGCCGACGGACATGGGCGTGAACATGGCCGGCCACTGCATCGTGGACGACGATGTCGTCGCCCAGGCGTCCCGCATGGAAATCGTCCGCAGGTATTTCGAGACGCTCTGCAACGCAAAGAGGGGCTTGGTGCCCGAATGCAGCGTCGGCAAGGTTGAACTGCTGATGAGCCAGGCGGGCGCGTCCGTCTCCGACCGCAAGGTGGTCGACGCGGTGCGCGGACATCGGTCCTACGGCTCCCTTTCCGTGGTGGCCATCGAATTGCCCGACGGCCGAATCGTCACCGGGAAATCGTCCGACCTCATGTCCGCGTCCTCCGCGGTGCTCCTGAACGCGGTGAAGGCGATGGCGAGGATGGACGACGCGATACACCTGCTTTCCCCCTCGGTGATAGAGCCGGTCCAGAATCTGAAGTCGAAATACCTTTTGGAGGTCTCGCCCCACCTGCGGGCCGACGAGACGCTCGTGGCGCTCTCGGTTTGCGCCACCACCAACCCCTACGCCTCCCACGTCCTGGGTCAATTGCCGAAGCTCAGGGGCTGCGAGGCCCATTCCTCGAGCATGCTCAACCCCTCCGAGGGCCATATCGTAAGGAAGCTGGGCCTCAACCTGACCTGCGAGCCGGAATACCCGACGGACAGGTTCTACAACGGCTGATCAGGACCTGCAGCCCTTCAGCGTCTCGATTTCCTTCGCGTAGCCGGGAAGCTCGTTGGGCGTCTCCAGATAGAACGGGAGGTCCCTGAGGCGCGGGTTGTTGATCACGGCGCATATCGGCTTCAGACCTATCCTGCCCTCGCCGATCCTGGCGTGCCTGTCCTTGGCCGCCCCGACGGGGTTCATGCTGTCGTTGAGATGGATCGCCTTCAGGCGGCCGAGGCCCACGACGGAATCGAATTCGTCCAGCACCCCGTCCAAATCGTTGACGACGTCGTAACCCGCATCGTGGACGTGACAGGTATCAAGACAGACGCCGGCGTTGTCCTTGTGGTCCAACATGTCTATGATTTCGATGATTTCCTCGAATTTGCCGCCGATCTCGGAACCCTTCCCGGCCATCGTCTCCAGGAGGAGCGTCGTTTCCATGTCCTTGGACATCACTTCATTGAGAACCTCGGCAATCAGGCGCATCCCCTCCTTGGCGCCCTGACCGACGTGGCTCCCGGGGTGCATGTTGTACGCGTTCCCGGGGACGTGGGCCATGCGGAGGAGGTCGTCGGCCAGGGTTTCCCTTGCGAACTCCCTGACCCTGGGTTTGTCGGAGCAGGGGTTGAGGGTGTACGGCGCGTGGGCGAGTATCCTCCCTATGCCTTTTCTATCGCAGAACTCCAGGAAATCCGCGACGTCCCGCGGGTCGATGTCCTTTGCCGCGCCGCCCCGGGGATTTCTGGTGAAGAACTGGAACGTATTGGCCCCGATCGACTCGGCGGTCCGCCCCATGGCTAGGAACCCTTTCGCGGTCGAGAGGTGGCACCCTATCCTGAACATGCACCCGGATGCGCGACTGGGTATTTAGCGTTGGGTCGCCTAAAGACGCTGTCGCTGAAAAATGGGAAAATGAAAAGGGTTTGTGGCGGGTCTCCCCGCCGGCTTTCGGCCCGCTCACTTCCTGATGTAGAAGACGATCGCCAAGGCCGCCACCACCACGCAGGCCGCCACGGCGACGAGCAGCACGGGGAAGTCCCCCTTTGCATCGCCGGAGTATGCCTGAGTGGGCATGGAGTTCTGCACAAGCAGGTACTCCGAGCAGTGGGGCACGTCGAACTCGACGCAGCCGGACGCGCCGACGCGGTAGCTGCCGATGAACTCCATGTTGCCGCCGTCATCCATTACGTAGACGTCGATCATGGACCCTGTTGCGAACTCGCCGGAGGCGTCGTAGGTCACCTTGGTACCGTCGGGCATGGTGCCTTCGGCCCTGAAGCTGAGTTGCACGACGCTCTGGTCGGCGAAACGGTTCTCGACCTCCCAATCGACCTTGTTGACGACGGGGTTGAGGGAATCCTCCTCGAGCTCGTCGCCGGTTAAGACCCACTTGTAGCCGGGGCCGTCGATGATGAGCACTCCGCCGCTGTTCTTTATCGCGGTGAGCACCTCCTTGGATATCGCGGTGGTTTCATCGCCCGTTATCTTGACGTATACCAAGCCTTCCAAATCATTGACTTTGTCGACGTCGAGGTCGTCCAGAGCGGTTTCCTTGACGAAAACGGGCTCGGCCTTAACGTTGGACTTGAGGACGAAATCCTCAGAAATCAGGTGCATCCCGTCGGCGGCGGCCACGTTCCAGCCGACGAATTTCTTATCTTCGTCATCGTTTTCGTAGGTGCCGATGGGCTCGCCGTATCTCTTCTTGAGAGGGGTATCGGCAAAGTTCCCGGACACCTCGACTTCCCTGTCGTAGAAGTTGTCCTCGTAGGCGCGGATCGCCTTGGAGACGCCGTCCTTGACCTTGTCGACGTTATCGCCGGTGAGCTTGAAGCCCTCCTCGTAGATGAGCCTGGAACCCAGAAACTCCTTCGTGCTGACCTCGTCGTCATCGTCATCGTCGTCGTCATCGCCCATGTCGAACTCTATCTCGAGGTCGCTGCCGCCGAACGGCGTCATGATACCGATGCCGCCGAAGTCGAACTCGATTTCGTCGTCGCTGCACTCCACGGTGATGGTATGGTTCCCGGCGGCCGTGTACTCCCTCTTAAGGAAGCTCGCCATGGACAGGTTGACTTCGAAATCCTCGAAGAAATCGTCGTCGATGGAGAAGAAGCCCCCTCCGAAGCCCGGTATCTCGAAATCGTCGGTGAAATCGTCGAAATCGTCGAAATCGCCATCGAGGTCGCCAAAGTCACCGAGGTCGCCGAAGCCGGGACCGCCGTTTTCACTCGCGATGAAATCCAACAGGAAGTCGTCGGAGACGAACACGTGGTTGTAGATGTTGGACGTGGCGAGGATGCCTTCAAAGGTCCTCTCTGTGTTCTTCCCGGGGAAAATCTGGAAGGTGTGGCCATCCTTGAACTCGGTTATTGAATCGTACCCAAGGGAAACCCCAATGTCGATGGACCCCATGAGCCCCTCGAACGGGTCGTCCGCGCCACCTGCCGCCACGCCCCCTGAGTTGTAGTTGTTCTTGCCCTTCAGGGCCGCGAACACGTCCGTGGTGACGGAAATCTTCTTCACCCAAAGGTCGGCGTCGGTGGAGACCGTGCCGAGCATGATTATGCCGAGGACGAAGGTGTCGTTGATGTCCATGCTGCCGGCGGCGTTCCCGGGGGACGGGTTGGCCTCCCTGCATTTGATGTTGACGCTGGCCTTGACGAGCATCGAGACGGCAAAGTTGATGACGTAGCCGTCGGCATCCTCCGACGCGACCTCGAACAGCATGTGCTGCCCAAAGTAGACGGAAAAGTCGAGTTTCTCGAAGGAAGTCTCGTCCTTGACCATATCCTTTATGAACTTGATCAATTCCGCCTTATTCGAAACGTCTTTCAAAAGCACATTCATCTCAGGATTCGATTCTTTCAGGGCTTTCAGGAGCTGTTCGACGATCAGTTCCTCGTCGATGTAGGCGCCCATGCCCCAGGTGTCGCCCTCTTTCAGGGTGATTTCGGCCTCCGAGCCGTCGGAAGCAAAGAATGCCCCGAGGCACGAAACGGCCATCACCATGGCGATGGCGAACGCTGCGTATTTTTTCGTTTTCATGTTATCATACCCTTCCTAGAGTATTGTCTAAGACATTGTTGCGATAGTATAAAATGATACCCATGGGGTATAAGTCTGGTGCAGACCTTCCCAAAAAAAGTACTGGGTCAAAAAACCATATAAATACTAACATATAGGACGCACATTCAATCCACGCTTTCGAGTCACACTCTTGGGGTATAAATTCATCCTGCTCGCCGAAGAGTGGCCGGACGGCGGTCGCCACGCAACCCGCGATGGATGGGGGGTCGTTCAACGTTGGATCCGCCCCGATTAATGATTGGTTTGGAAAAACGAAAGGGTTTACGATAGGCCTCCCGTCGTTTCATTCGCCTAGAGCCTGACGTATAAGACGGCCGCTATGACGGTTATCGCCACGGCGGCGGCTATCGCGATGGGCAGCAGGGGAAAGTCGTTCCTGACGTCTTCGGCAAGGCGGTATGCCAACGTGGTGGGCATGGAACTCTCCACGAGCAGGTACTCGGAGCAATGGGGTACGTCGAACTCGACGCAACCGGACTCGCCCACGCAGTAGCAGCCGACGAACTCCACGGTGCCGTCGGTATCGTTCAGGACGTAGACGTCAACCGTGGACCCCACGGCAAACTCGCCGGACGCGTTGTACGACACCTTGGTGCCGTCGGGCATCTTACCCTCGGCCTCGAAGGTCAACTGCACGACGTTCCACTCTGCGAAGCGGTTCTGGTTCTGGCCTTGGTTTTTGCCATTGTCTTTGTTCTGGTGTCTCCATTGGCTCTTCACTTTATGGCTGAACGTGGCATCCGGGTCGAAATGGTCGGTCAAAACCCATTTGTAGTCGGGACCCTCGATGATGAGCAGGCCGCCCGCGTCCATTATGGCTTCGATGACCTCGGGAGGTATCTCGCGGGTCTCACCTTTTTCGATCTTGACGTGGATCATGCCGTCGCCGATGTCAAATCCCTCGGAAAGTATCCCATCCAGGGTATGCTCCTTTACGAACACGGGTTTCGCCCTGACGTTGGACTTCAGGATGAAATCCTCAGAGATGAGGTGCATTTTTTTCCCTAGGCCGACGTCCCAGCCGGCGAATGCGGTGCCTTCGGGGATTTTCCCCCCGTAGGCGCCGATCGGCTTGCCGTACTCCCTGTCGTAACGCTCGGTGCCGGAAACCCTGATTTCGACGTCCCTGCCGTAGAAGCCGTCCTCGTAGGCGCCGATGGCCTTGGCAACGCCATCCCTGACCTTGCCGACGTTGTCGCCGGTGAGGGTAAAGTTCGTCTCGCGAATTAGGTCGTCGCCAAACAGGGCCTTCATGTCGGAGTCGTCGTCATCGTCCGTTTTGAACTCGATCTCGAGGTCGTTGCCGCCGAAGGGCGTCATGATCCCGATGCCGTCGAAGTCGAAACCGATTTCGTAGTCATCGCGCTCGACGGTGATCGTGCCAGCCTTGTCGGCGTATTTGCGGAAGGTCGCGAAGGAACCGCCGAAGTCGAAGTCGTCGTCGAAGAACCCGACGTCGAACACTCCGAGACCATCCCCCATGTCGTCGAAATCATCCAAATCCCCTATGAATTCGCCGATGCCCAGGAAATCGTCCACACACAGTTCCCCGAAGACGAGGGCATGGCGGTAAATCTCGGAACTTACGTTGACGACGCGGTAATCGACCTCGTCGCCAAGCCCGGGGAAGAGTTTGAAGCTGCTGCCTTCCTCGAACTCCGTCATGGAATCGTACCCGAAGGCAATCCCGGCGTCGAGTTCTCGGTTGAACTTCTTGGCCCAGGGGAAGGCTGTTAAGGTCCCGGAAGGCAGGGTGTTCTCACCCTTAAGGGTCATGAAGACGTCGGTCGTTACGGAAATTTTCTTCACCCACAGTTCGTCGTCGGTGGACACCGCGCCCAGCATTATGCTGCCGAAGACGAGGGAGTCGTCCATCCTGATGTCCTGCGAGACGACCGTCTTCCCCTCGGCGACGATTCTGGCCTCAATCAGCGTCGATACTGCAAAATTGACGACGTACCCGTCGGCATCCTCGGAAGCGACCTCGAACAGCATGTACTGCCCGAAACTTGCGGTAAAGTCCAGTTCATCCACCACGATGCCCATCGGAAGCAGTTTTGCCTTGATGTACTCGATTAGCTGGGCCTTGTCCCTGACGGGTTCGGTACCGTTGTGGAACAAATAAACGCCATCGCCTTCATCGTCATCGTCGGCCTCGTCGTCATCGACCTCGTCGTCATCGTCGCCTTCGTCGTCATCGTCGGCCTCGTCGTCATCGACCTCGTCGTCATCGTCGCCTTCGTCGTCATCGTCGCCGACCTCGGGCCTCAATAGATATTTGATGAATTTCTCCTCGTCGACCAAAACGCCCATCCCCCATACGCTGCCCTCTCCCATCAGGGGATCGGCCGCCTCCGAGCCGTCGGAGGGGAGAAACGCCCCGAAACAGGAAACGGCCATCGCCATGGCGACGGCGAGCGCTGCGATTTTTTTTGTGTTCATGTTATCACGCCTATACAGGGGGTAAGTGCATGAGATATCTCCGGCGATGATATAAAATGGTACCCATGGGGTATAAGTCTGGTGTTAACTTCCCCCAAAAACAATGCTGGATACCCAAAAAATACGGTGATATATAAATAAATAATATATAGAAAATCCCCAATCCTGTAATTGGGGTATAATTTGTCTTACGAACCGGAGGAATGGGCGAAGCAATGGCTGCTGCGCAAGAGGGAGGAAGGCGAGACAGGCCTTACCGTCGAGCGCCGCGGCAACTCCCATTACGTCCGGTGGGCGACCACCGTATGGGACCCCGTCGAGAAAAAGAGGAAAAAAATTTCCGAATACCGAGGCAGGCTCACGGAGGACGGCGTCCTACATCCCCCCGAACCGAGGGAGGACAAAACCGTCGTCGAGGTGCGCAACGAGGGTTTGCCCAAAATCCTTGCCAAAGCCGCCGACGGCCTCGTCGGGCCGCTCAGGTCGCATTTCCCGGACCTTTACCCGGAACTCTTGGCCCTGTCCTTCTGCAAATGCGCCGGCAAGACCCAACTCAGGAAGGCCAACACGGCATGGAACAACATGCTTGACGTCCTTGGGCTGAAACCCAGGATCCACCCGGGTTCCCTGGCGAAGGCCCTGAAGGCGGCCGGCAAGGCGAAGGGCGCCCGCAACGCGTTTTTCGACGACCTGCGCAAGGGCATCGACGGCACCGGGGACATCTCCGTCCGTCTTTTCGACGGCAACAACGCCTTCGTAGTCAAAGGGAGGCAGGACTCATCCGGGACGGAGTTGGCGTACGTTTGCTTCATGGAGCCCGAGCGTGCCTCGATCGCCGAGGTGGTTTCAGAATGCGACCTCGCGAGGGGGACGGTGGCCGTCCTCGGAGGCCGCGTACCTATTGAAAGGGCTATGGACCTCGCGGACACTGGTACCGATTTCTCCGTCGAGGCCGACAGGGAATCCGAGGCCTTCGACGGGATTCGTCCCGACGCGGGCAGCTTCCTATGGGAGGGTGGCGCAATCACGTACGGCCGCGGAACGATGGGCGGGCGCCACGTATACGTGTTCGACGACCTTGCCCGCAAGAGCCTGGAAATCGTCAACGAGCACAGGAGGGGACTGGGGAGGAGCCGCTACCCGGGGAGGACGGTCGTAGTTTCCACGGTTGACGCCGACCCCAAAGCTGTGTACTCCTGGCATATGGGCAGGAACGCCGCCGAGCGTTATTTCCTAGGCGCGGGCGCCGTACTCGATTCCGATTCGTTCCCGTGGGACGGGGATGGCCTCGACGGCAACGACTTCGTCGCCCTGCTGTCCATGATGATGATGCTCAGAATCGAGGGCTGGATCTCCGACGCGGGGCTGGAGGGCGAGATGACCGCGGACGACGTCCTGGACACCTACGCCTCGGTGAAGTCGGTCAGCACCGAGGGCGGCGAGCTGGACGTCAAGGTGGGGGAGGACGTAGTCGACCTTGACGGCAAACTCGGCCTCGGCCTGTATTTCGGCAAGAAAAAGAGGAGGAAGCGCCGGCAGCCGGTGGCGCATCGTTAATATCCGCGGCCGCAATGAGGTGCGCATGGCATCGAAAGCTAACGCCGCCCACATCCTCGTGGGCAGCGAGAAGGACGCGAACGGCATAATGACCAGGATAGGGAAGGGCGAGGAATTTGCCGCGCTGGCCAAAAGGTTCTCCAAGTGTCCCAGCAAGAACAAGGGCGGGGACCTGGGCTGGTTCGGCAGGGGGGACATGGTCCCGGAATTCGACGAGGCCGTCTTCTCGGCTAAGAAGGGGGACCTGCTCGGCCCGATAAGGACTCAGTTCGGCTGGCACGTCATACTCGTGAAGGACTTGAAATGATTGCTCTTTTATAGAATATAATCGATAAAACCTTTTTATCATTATCATATTTCGAGTATAATAGATAAAATAGATTATTTCTTATACTATTTCGACCATACTCGATAAAGGAACCGCTTATGGAAGGAATGGTGAAAAGAGAAAAGTACCTGAACAGGTTGCGCCGCCTTGCGGGCGTTCCCGTCGTGAAAGTCCTGGCGGGTATGCGTAGATCGGGGAAGACCGTCCTTATGCGCCAATTCGCCGAAGAAATGAGAGCCTCCGGCAAAAGCACGCTGGAATACAACTTCGAAATCCTGAACCCGGGGTCCGCATGGGACGCGAGCGCGTTGTACAACGACATCAAGGACAGCTCTGGAGGGGATGACGGGAAAACCTGTCTTTTCCTGGACGAGGTGCAGGAAATCGACGGGTGGGAAAGGGTTGTCAACTCCCTCCTCGCCGAGGGCAACCACGACATATACATCACCGGCTCCAATTCCAGGATGCTTTCGGGGGAATTGTCCACGTACCTCGCAGGCAGGTTCGCGGAGATTGAGGTTTTTCCGTTCACGTACTCCGAATACCTGGGTCTCACAGGCAAGGACCCCGGGACGGGTTTCATGGATTTTTTCCTGGAAGGCGGGATGCCATCGGCGCTGAGGGTTTCCGGGGACCCCGTCGCGGCAAGGGACATGCTCGGGGGGATACATTCGTCCGTCGTCCTGCGGGACGTCGTCTCCAGGAACGGCGTAAGGGACGCGGACACCCTGGAGAGGTTGGTGTCGTTCCTGATGTCCAACTCAGGAAGGGCGTTCTCCGCGAACAGCGTGGCAAAGTACCTGAGGGCGGGCGGGAAGGGGGTTTCCGTGGACACCGTCCTGAATTACGTAAGGTATTGCGAAGAAGCGTACCTGGTGAAAGGCGTCCGGAAGGCGGACGTCCACGGGAAGGGCATCATGGGCCAATCCGAGAAGCATTACTTCTGCGACCACGGGATAAGAGAGGCGATGGTCGGAGGGAATGCGGAAAACAGGGGACACGTCCTGGAGGGGATAATACTCGTTGAGTTGCTGAGCAGGGGGTACGACGTGAAGACGGGCGACGTCATGGGGAGGGAAATCGACTTCGTCTGCGACAGGGGGAGCGACAGGATGTACGTGCAAGTCGCTTGGACGGCAGGGGATCCGGAAACGGCCGAAAGGGAATTCAGGCCCTTTAGGGACATAAGAGACGGTTACCCGAGGTTTCTCGTCACGACGGACGGTGCGGACCTTGGGCAGGAAGGCGTCACCCACATGAATGTCGCGGATTTCCTCCTAAACCAAAACCTGTATTGATTCACGACGCCCCGTGTGACGAAGGGCGATGAGTGGGCCCGTCCGGATTTGAACCGGAGTCAGTGCCTCCCGAAGGCACAAGGATACCAAGCTACCCCACGGGCCCGACCGTACGATGAACCCCGTCCCTGATAAAAAACTGTTGGTTCAGAATTCATCCGAGAGCAGGAAATCCTCGACGAACCTCAGATGGCGGATGCCTCTGCGCGACATGTCCAAAGGATCCATGGACACCAAGTATTTCGGACGGTTGTCGTCTATCGCCTCCAGGGACCTGAATTCCCTTTCCTCCGAACCGCCAAGCATGTAGCATACTTGAAAATAGCTCGTTTCCCCATCCTTTTCGGCAACGAAATCCACCTCGTGCCCACCGATTTTCCCTATACTGACCCTGTACCCACGCGCGACGAGCTCGTTATGGGCGACCGTTTCCAATATGGCGCCGATGTCCAGCTCGCGCCTGGACAATCTGGTACCGAAGAACCCAGGATCGGTCAGGTAATACTTTTCCAGCGTCGCCAAATGTTTCTTCCCTTTGAGGTCGTACCTCCCGACGCGGTTCACCAACAGCGACGATACCAGATACCCCACGTACGAATAGAGCGCGTCCGCGGAAACCTCCCTGCCCTGGGACCTGAGGAACTTGCGGACGGAGTTGGCCGAAAATATTTTGGAGGTGTTATCGACCATGAACCCCACTATGCGCTCCAACAAATCGATGTTGGAGACGCCCGCCCTCTGCACCACGTCCTTGTACACGATGGCGGTGAACGTATCGTTCAGATATTGTACGGTGGGGCCCCCCGGGGGAAAGGCGAAGCGATGGGGCATCCCGCCGTATTTGAGGTAATCCCCGAACGGGTCTTCCATGACGATGCCCCTCAGCCGCGTGAGCGCCAGCGATTCCCTGTACGTAAACGGCATGACCTTGAACGTCACTGCCCTGCCCGTGAGCACAGTGGAAAGCTCACCGGGGAGAAGGGCCCCCCCGGAACCCGTGACGAATATGCTGCAGCCATGTTCCGCCCTGAGGGCATTCAACGCTTTCTCGAACCCCGGGACGTTGTGCACTTCGTCCAGGAACAGATATGGCGTGCCCGTGGCCGGCAACAAACCGGAAAGCGTTTCGTACAACTCTTTCCAGGTTCCGATGTCGGCGTATTCGCCGAACTCCAGGTTCAGCCGCACTAAGGATTCCTCCGGGACGCCCGAATCGGCCAACTCCCGGTAAATTTGGCCGAGCATCACGGATTTCCCCGACCTGCGCACGCCCGCCAGGATTTTTATGAGGTCCGTATGGTAGAACGGGCGTATCCTCTCCAGATACATTTCCCGTTTCAACATCGGTTGCCCTTCCATAGGGAAGCATCGCCGAATGTATTAAAAAAGTTTCCGACGAATCGGAATAATTTCAAAAAAATGGTTTTCATTCCGACGAATCGGAAAAACTTTGACAATGCTTCACTCGGGGAAGACCATCCTCCGCAGGACGGTCTGGAGTATGCCGCCGTTCCTGACGTAGTCCATCTCCGCCGGCACGTCCACCCTGGACACGGCGTGGAACGTCATCTTCTTGCCGTCCCTGTACGCCGTGACCTCGACGCGGGACCTCGGGGACATCCCGGAAAGGGATATGTCGAAGATTTCCCTGCCGGTCAGGCCGAGGGACCCTGCGTCCTGACCCTCCTCGAACTGCAGCGGGACGATGCCCATGCCGATCAGGTTGGACCTGTGGATCCTCTCGAAGGACTCGGCCATGACCGCCCTGACGCCAAGGAGCAGCGGCCCCTTGGCGGCCCAGTCCCTGGAGCTGCCCGTGCCGTATTCCTTCCCGGCGATGACCACGAGGGGCGTCCTCTCCTCGGCGTACGCCTCGGACGTCTCGAAAATCGTGCCCTCCCTGCCGCTGGGCAGGTGGACGGACGCGCTGCCCTCCTTCCCCGGGACCATGGCGTTCCTGAGCCTGACGTTGGCGAAAGTGCCGCGGGCCATGACCTCGTGGTTGGCCCTCCTGGCGCCGTATGAGTTGAACTCCGCTGGTTTCACGCCCTTGGACATGAGGTATTTCCCGGCGTCGGATTCCTTGCCGAAGGAGCCCGCGGGGGAGATGTGGTCCGTGGTGATTGAATCGCCAAGGACGGCCAGCGCCCTGGCGCCGCGGACGTCCCTTATCCCCGGCTCGTCGGAGATGTCCTCGAAGAACGGCGGGTTCCTGATGTATGTGCTGGAATCGTCCCACTCGAACAGGGGCCCGACGGGGGCCTTCACGGCCTTCCACTTCTCCGACCCCTCGAAGACGTCGGCGTAACCCCTGGCGTAGCTCCCGGGGGTGACGTGCTTGGTTATCGCCTCGCGGATCTCGTCGGACGTGGGCCAGACGTCCCTGAGGTAGACGTCCTTCCCGCCCGCCCTGCCCAACGGCTCGGACGTCAGGTCGATGTCTACCCTGCCGGCGATCGCCAACGCCACGACGAGGGGCGGCGAGGCCAGGTAGTTCGCCTTGACGTCGGCGTGGATCCTGCCCTCGAAGTTCCTGTTGCTGGACGCCACGGCGGCGGCCACGAGGCCGCCCGCGTTGATGGCTTCCGAGACGCCGGGGTTCAGCGGGCCGCTGTTCCCTATGCAGGTCATGCACCCGTAGCCGGTTACGTGGAACCCCAGTTCCTCCAGGCTTTCCATCAACCCCGCGGAGGAGAGGTACTCTGTGACGGCCCTGGACCCCGGGGACAGCGACGTCTTGACGTGGGCGGGCGGCCTGAGCCCGAGGGCGGCGGCCTTCTTCGCCACCAGGCCCGCGGCCACCATGACGGAGGGGTTGGCGGTGTTCGTGCATGACGTTATCGACGCTATCGCGATGGAGCCGTCGGCGAGGCCGCCGTGCTCCCTCCTCGATTCGACGCCGAAGGATTTCAGCGTCTCGGCGAAGGATTCCGCCAGCTTTGGCAACGGGATCCTGTCCTGGGGCCTTTTGTGGCCGGCGAGGGACGGGACCACCGTGGACAGGTCCAGCTCGATCGTCTCGCTGTATTCCGCCTCGCCCTCGTACCAGAGCCCCTGCTCCCTGGCGTAGGCCTCCACGATTTCTATGTGTCCCGGATCCCTGCCGGTGAGCCTCAGGAACTCGATGGTCTTCCCGTCGATGGGGAAGAAGCCCATGGTCGCCCCGTACTCGGGGCCCATGTTGGCTATGGTGGCCCTGTCGGCCAGGTCGAGCTTGCCGTAACCAGGGCCGCAGAACTCGACGAACTTGCCGACGACGCCGCGTTCCCTGAGGATCTCTACGATCGTCAGCACGAGGTCGGTGGCGGTAACGCCCTCGGACAGCTCGCCGACCAGCCTGAACCCGACGACCTCCGGGATCTTCATGTAGCAGGGTTGGCCAAGCATCACCGCTTCGGCCTCTATGCCGCCGACGCCCCAGCCAACGACGCCCAGGCCGTTGATCTGGGTGGTGTGGGAGTCCGTGCCGAAGCAGGAGTCGGGGTATGCGACGGCGCCGTCTGGGCCGTCCTTCACGTGGACCAGCGGCGACAGGTACTCCAGGTTGACCTGGTGGCATATGCCCTTTCCCGGGGGGACCACCCTGAAGTTGGAGAAGGAGCCCTGGGCCCATTTGAACAGTGCGTACCTCTCGGCGTTCCTGCCGAAATCCAATTCCTCGTTGAGCCCCAGCGCGTCCGGTGAACCGGCGTGGTCCACGTGTATGGAGTGGTCGATCACCAGGTCGACCGGGATGAGGGGGTTCACCAGGGACGGGTCCAACCCGAAATCGTCCAGGCAGGCCCTCATGGACGCCAGGTCGACTATGGCCGGGCCGCCGGTGAGGTCCTGGAGCAGGACCCTGGCCGGTATGAACGGGATCTCCCCCTCCTTGTCGGAGTCCGGGGACCACGACGCTATGGCGGCGACGTCGTCGTCCGTGATGAGGCGGCCGTCCCTTTGCCTGAGGAGGGATTCCACCAGCACCTTTATCGAATAGGGCATCCTGCCCAAATCCCCGATCACGCCCCGACGCTCCAGCTCGCGCAGGCTGTGCACCTTGATTTTCCGCCCGCCGGCCTTGATTGTGACGATGCCTTTCCCCATCTTCGCACCTGCCCGGTTATATGGGGAGGATATATCAAATGTGACGCTTGGGCGCGTCCGTCGCAAACGACCGCGTTTCGTCAATCGACGTAACCAGACTTCGTCAATTATTTATACGGTCCGCACATAGGTGTAGGCGTGACCAGCGATTTTGCCGAGAAGGTGGCCGGGGAAATCACCCTGTCGAGGGACCCTGGCTCAACCATGAGGAAGTGGAGGGACGAATTCGGCGCGTCCCAGCACGCCCTGGCTGAATCGATGGGCGTCTCCCATTCCGTGGTCAGCGACTACGAGTCCGGCCGGCGCAGGTCCCCTGGGGTGGCGTTCGTCAAGAACTACGTCACCTCGCTGATCCGGATGGACGAGGAGAACGGCAGCCCGGTCGCCTCGAGGTACGCCCCGGCGGCGAGGGCGGAATGCATCATCGCCATGGAGGAGTTCCCCGCCGACGTCCCGATGGCCGACTTCGTCGCCGCCATCGGGGGCGAGTGCTGTGACTGCGTCCTGCCGGACAAAGCGCTGAAGGGGTACACCATAGTGGATTCCCTGAAAGCGATAATGACCCTCGGCTCCAACGACTACCTCTGCCTGTACGGGTGGAGCACGGAAAGGGCGCTGATTTTCACGGACGTGCATTACGGCAGGTCGCCGATGGTGGCCATAAGGGCGCATCCGCTGTCGCCGGCGATGGTCGTGTACCAGAAACCGGACAACGTCGACCCGCTGGCGATCAAACTGTCGAAATTGGAGGGCATCCCCCTGGTGAGCACCATGATGGGGGTGCCGGAGATAATCGAGAACCTAAAGAGATTCGAGGAAGGGATATGGTGAAGGTAGGGATAGTGAGCTACGGGGCATACGTGCCCAGGTACAGGATAACGCCCGAGGAGATCGGCAAAGTCTGGGGCGTCGACGGGAAAGGCATGGGGAGGGGGCTCTACATCCTCGAGAAGTCGGTGCCCCACCCGGACGAGGACGTCGCCACGATAGCGACGGAGGCCGCCAGGAACATGTTGGCCAGGACCAGCGTCCCGGCCGACAGGATCGGCGCCCTGTACGTCGGTTCGGAATCGCACCCGTACGCCGTGAAACCAACGGCGACGATTGTCGCGACGGCCATCGGCGCCTCGCCTAGGATGACCGCCGCCGACCTGGAGTTCGCCTGCAAGGCCGGGACCGCCGGCATACAGGTTTCGATGGGTCTCGTGGGCTCCGGCATGGCGGAGTACGCCGTGGCGATAGGGGCGGACACGTCCCAGGGCGCGCCCGGCGACGCCCTGGAGTATTCGGCGTCCGCCGGCGGCGCGGCCTACCTGATCGGCAAAAAAGACCTGATCGCCGTGATCAACAAGACCGTCAGCTACACCACCGACACCCCCGATTTCTGGAGGAGGGAGGGTCAGCCCTACCCGACCCACGCGGGGAGGTTCACCGGGGAGCCGGCCTATTTCAGGCATATCAACGCCGCGGCGAAGATGATGATGGAGGACGTGGGCACCCAGCCGTCCGACTACCAATACGCCGTGTTCCACCAGCCCAACGGGAAATTCCCGACCAGGGTCGCGGCCGGCCTCGGTTTCACCGAGGAACAGGTGCAGACCGGCCTGCTGACGCCCCGCATAGGCAACACCTACAGCGGCGCGGTGCCCATCGGCCTGGCGGCCGTCCTGGACGTGGCGAAGCCCGACGACAGGATATTCGTCGTGGCCTACGGGTCCGGCGCGGGCAGCGACGCCTTCGACATAACCGTCACGGACGGGATACTGGAGTACGACAGGGACGCGGCCCCGACCGTGTCCAAGCTGATAGAGGACCCGGTTTACCTGGACTACGCCAGTTACGCGAAGTTCAAGGGCAAAATCGTGATGCAGGAGTGATTGTATGAGGGAAGTAGCAGTGATAGGCGTCGGGATGACGAAATTCGGCGAGCTTTGGGACAGTTCCTTCAGGGACATCGGCCTGAAGGCTGGGATGTTGGCCATCGAGGACGCCGGCCTTTCCGGCGACGAGATCGACGGCATGTTCATCGGGAACATGGCCTCCGGCCGTTTCATAGACCAGCACCACATCGGCGCGCTGATCGCCGATTACTCCGGCATGGCCTCGAACCACGTGCCCGCCACCAGGGTGGAGGCGGGCGGGGCCTCCGGCGGGATGGCCTTCCGCCAGGGCGTCATGGCCGTAGCGTCCGGCATGCACGACATGGTCATCGTCGGCGGCGCGGAAAAGATGACCGACGTGGACGACCCCTCGTCCAACGCCATCATCGACTCCACCGCCGACCAGCAGTGGGAGTCGTCCATGGGCGCCACGATGGCGTCCCTCCACGCGATGATCGCGAAGAGGTGCATCCACGAAGGCATGGCGACCCGCGAGGAAATCGCCGCGGTGTCCGTGAACAGCCACGCCAACGCCGTGGACAACCCCAACGCCCAGTTCAGGAGGGCGACCAAGATCGAATCGGTCATAAGATCCAGCGCCGTCGCCGAGCCGCTGGGGATGTTCGACTGCGCCCCCATCTCCGACGGGGCCGCAGCCGTCGTCCTCTGCCCCCTCGAGGACGCGAAGAAGCACACGGACAAACCCGTCAAGGTGGCCGCGGTTTCCCAGGCGAGCGACACGCTGGCCCTGTTCCAGAGGAACAGTATCCTGTCCTTCGCGGCGACCAGGGTCGCGGCCGAGAGGGCGTACGCCCGGGCGGGCATATCCGCCAAGGACGTGTCCGTGGCGGAAGTGCACGACAACTACACCATATCCGGCATACTGGCCGCCCAGGACCTGGGCCTCTTCAAGAAGGGTGAGGCGGGCAAGGCCTTCCTGGAGGGCGTCACCCTCACCGGCGGCAAGATGCCCATCAACACCTCCGGCGGGCTGAAGGCCCAGGGGCACCCCATCGGCGCCACCGGGGTGGCGCAAATCGTCGAACTGACGCACCAGATGAGGGGCACCGCCGACAAAAGGCAGATAGCCAAGCCGAGATACGGCCTGGCCCAGAACGTGGGCGGCACCGGCTCCGCCGTCACCGTCAGCATACTGGAGGCGATCTGATGGCTTCCGTCGCGAGGGAATGGAGGGAGATCCCCGGCAGGTACAACACCGTCGGGACGAAATGCGGCGCCTGCGGGAAAATCTACTTCCCGGCGCGCTCGCTCTGCCCCAAGTGCAGGAGGGCGAGCGTCGGGAAGATGGAGAGGTACGACATCTCCGAGGAGGGCGAGGTCTACACCTTCTCCGTCGTGCACGACGCCCCGGACGCCAACATGAGGATGAAGCCCTACGCCGTCGGCATGGTCAAGACCACGGACGGCGTGCTCCTGACCGGGCAGATAGTCGACATAGACCCCCACAGGATCGAGATAGGCATGCCCGTCCGCACCGTCCTCAGGAAAATCTACGAGGACGGGGAGAGCGGGGTCATCCACTACGGCTTCAAGTTCGTGCCGAAGTGGTGAGCCGCCCAGCAAACCCCTTATTTTTTTTCCAATTCCAACATGGCGACGGCCTCCAGCGCCAGGTCGGCCGGGTCGAGGCCGAGCGGGTTCCCGATGCCGAGGGCGGCCAGCTTCCCGTCGGAGGAGGCGATGACGGAATCGTCCCTTTCCATGCCGATGTCGGAAAGGTCGTAGTCGCCGTCGCCGGATAGCACCGCGCCCATCGGTTTCCCGCGCACCGGGTCCATGAGCGGCTTCGCCACTTGGATCTGCCTCTCACCGGCGGCATAGAGTATCGTTTCCATGGCGGGCGTCCTGGATCTGTTCCAGCCACCCTCGAAGGCCCTCTCGGCGTGGAGACGCGCCGAAACGATATGGTCGGGGCCGCACACCTTCGCCGCGTCGAACAGGACGGCGTCGATGCCCCTGGCGGAGAAATAAGCTACTATCTCCGCGGGCTCCGCGTCCCCCACCAAACCCATGGCGATCGGGCCTGCCATGCGTCCTGCAACGGCTGGCCGACTTAAGCATATTCCCGGGAAGCTGCCGTAGATTGGACCGGCGAAGGCCCGGCGTGTTTTCTGGGACGTGGATGCATGGGCGCATTCGAAAACCGAGACGGCCGATTTTGATTAAGGCATGGTTGGTCATATTGCTAAAAAATCAATTTTTGTTTAATTATAATATGACAATTTCTTGTTTTCAAGGCATCTTGTAACAGTACGGTGTTGGAAAAGGCGCTATGTATCGGATACGGCCAAAACAGTCGGTGACGTCGTTCAGAAATTGAAAGGCGGTTCCCACGGCAAACAGTTTATGAACTGGTTCACGGTACACGTGGCTAAGAACCTTGTGATATCATGGGCGAATGGGTCAGGGTCGCCGCCCCGGCGACGATTTCCAACATAGGTGCGGGCTTCGACGTTTTCGGGATGGCGCTCGGCAACCCATGCGACATCGTCGAGGGGAGAATCGTCGATTCCGGCATTGCCATAACCGGCGTTTCCGGTCCCGGTTCCGAAGGGATACCCCAAGACCCGGCAAAGAATTCCGCCGGCATTGCCGCCGCCGCCGTGCTCAAAAAATACAAAGCGGAATTTGGCATCGAGATTAGAATCAAAAAAGGGATAAGGCCGTGCAGCGGGATCGGTTCCTCCGGGGCCTCCGCCGCGGGAGGGGCATTCCTGGCGAACGTCCTCGCCGGGGGCAAACTCACGCCCACGGAAGTCGTGGAATGCGCCGCCAGGTCCGAGGAGGTCACCTCCGGCGGTTTCCACGCCGACAACGTCGCACCGTGCGTCATCGGCGGTTTCACCGCAATAAGGTCCTACGACCCGTTGGAAATCGTTTCCGTGAATCCGCCCGCCAACCTCGGCGTCGCAGTGGCCATGCCGGACGTGCTGGTCCCCACCAAGGAATCGAGGTTGGTTCTTCCCAAGGAAATCCCAGTCAGGGACGCGGTCTTCCACTTCGGCCACGTCGCATCCATGGTCCATGCGATGCACGTCGGCGACATACGGCTGATAGGGCGCTCCGTAGCCGATGCCGTGTTCGAGCCTGCCAGGGCCAAACTCGTGCCCCACCTCAGGGAGGCCGAGGCCAGGGCCGTGGAACTCGGTGCGGTCGCTTCCTTCATGGGCGGTTCCGGGCCATGCGTCATATCCTTCTTCGACAAGTCGTCGACGGACGGCAACGCCATCACCGAGGGCGTCAGATCCGTCTTCACCGACAACGGGGTAAAATGCGATGCCTGGGTCACCGGTTGGGGGCACGGGTGCGAGGTGATTGAATGACCAAACACAAGATTGTCTGCTGGGATTGCGGGCGCGACGTCGTCGACATGTACGCCAACACCTGCCCCCACTGCGACGGGCTGCTGACGATAGAAGTGGACCTGGAGCCGATGAAGGCCCTTAAGCCGAAGGACCTGCACAGGGAACCCATCGGCGTCTGGAGATACCACGGGTTCATGCCCGTCGACAGGAAGCACGCCGTCACGATAAAAGAGGGCGGCACCCCGTTGTACAAGACCCAGGCCCTCGGGGCCGAAGTCGGGGTGAAGGACCTTTACGTCAAATACGAGGGCGCCAACCCCACCGGTTCCTTCAAGGACCGCGGCATGACGATCGGCGTGTCGCACGCCGTCGAAATCGGCGCGAAGCTGGTCGGGTGCGCCTCCACCGGCAACACCTCCGCCAGCCTCGCCGCGTACGCCGCCAAGGCGGGCCTCGACTGCGCCGTCTTCCTTCCCGCTGGGAAAGTGGCCGCGGGGAAGCTGGCCCAGGCCATGTTCTTCGGCGCGAAAGTACTGTCAATCGACGGCAACTTCGACGACGCCCTCGCCTTGGCCAGGAAAATGGCGGAAAGGCGGGAACTGTACCTGCTGAACTCCATCAACCCCTACCGGCCCGAAGGCCAAAAATCCGTCCTTTTCGAGATCATGGACCAGCTTTCCTATGAAATCCCGGACAGGATCGTGCTACCCGTGGGCAACGCCGCCAACATCTGGGCCGTCTACAAGGCAATCACGGAGCTCATGGAGGTCGGTTGGATCGACAGGATGCCCATGCTGACCGGCATACAGGCCGAGGGCTCCATGCCCGTGGCCGAGGCCTTCGCCGCCGGCAAGGAGGATTTCGTCCCGGAGGAGAATCCCGAGACCGTCGCCACCGCCATACGAATAGGCAACCCCGTCAGCGGGCGGAAGGCCCTCAGGGCGATTTACGACACCGGCGGGTATTCCACGTCGGTCACGGACGACGAGATCATCGCCGCCCAGAGGCTCCTCGGCAGGAGGGAGGGCGTGGGCGTCGAGCCGGCGAGCGCCGCCTCGATCGCCGGCGTGAAAAAGCTCAGGGAGATGGGCGTCATCGACCCCGGTGAAAAGGTGGTGTGCATCTGCACCGGCAACGCCCTCAAGGACCCGGACACGATAATGGAGAACAGCGACCCCGTCATCCCCTGCGCCAATTCCCTCGAGGCCGTAAGGAAGGCGCTGTCCGTTCAGTAATCCGACAGGCGGGATTGCTTGGCGCCTTCGGGTGCCGGTTCCCCCGGGGGGTCCGGGATCGGCCCCTCGAAAACGGCGCCGACCTGTTCCTTCATGCTCCTCGCCAACGCCGGGCCGATTTTGGGCAGTCCCGCCAGGAAGGGCGCGTCCGCCTTCGCCACCGCGGCCCTGTCCTTTATCCCGTGGGAATGCAGGACCCTCGCCCTCACCCTGCCGACGCCCCTCAGCGTAACTAAATCCAGCAGTTCCGCCCTAACCCCGTACCTGACCCGGGTCTGCAGCGGCCTCAGCCTTTCCTTCGCCGCGGGGTTGAATATCGATGCCACCTCGGACATGGCGTAGAGGATCCAGTCCATCATGTCCATGCGCGAACGGATGTCCCCGGGGCCGATGCCGAACGCGTCGGTTATCGATTCCTCGTCCCTCTCCAGGATCCAATCGTTGGCGAGGGCCGCCACCTTAAGGTCACCCATCAGGAACTCCAACTCCTCGTCGTCCCTGCGGCAGAGGAATTCCCCCGCCCACCTTTCGTACAGGGCGTCCAACGTCTCCATGTCCGCCTTCCTCGGGTAAAGACCCAGCACGTCGGGGGTTGATGCGACGGCGAACAATATCGGGAAATCCTCCGTGGCCTCGTCCATCCTGCCCACGGCCTCCCTGAGAATCACGGCGGAACGGGGATTGATGAACAGGTCGGAAATCCTGCGTCCGAACCTCGTCGCCTCCAACCTGTCGCCAATCCTGTCGACCATCCCTTCGTCGCACAGGAAATCGACGGTCTCCTCCACCAAGGCCTCTATGCCGAACATTGATGACACCGTCCCGTAGAAGGTGTCGCCCAGGAAGTCGACGATCCCGTCCTCGTCGGAGGCGTCCCCGGTCGCCACGATCCCGAGGATGTGCGTCACCAGCACGTCCTCCCGAATCAGCTTCGACGTGATGTCCTCCGAGTCCATGAGGATGTAGTCGTCCATCAGGTGCCGGTAATGGTTCTCGTTCTTGGCGATCAGGACGGCCTCGCCGTAGGGGTCGAACCCGGGCCTGCCGGCCCTGCCACACATCTGCTTGACCTCCATCACCGGGATGGGGACGTGGCCGGCATTCGCCTCGAACCTGCCGGTGTCCCTGACGATGACCCGCCTGGCGGGCAGGTTGATGCCCGCCGCGAGCGTGGGCGTGGCCACGATGCACTTTATGGAGCCGTCCAGGAAGCCGCGCTCGACCATCCTCCTCTGGGACGAGGTCAGCCCGGCGTTGTGGAACGCGATGCCCGAGGCGACGCAGGACGAGAGTTTCCTGCCCAGGGACGTGCTTTCGGCGTCACCCTCCAATTTCCTCCGGTCCGCGTCGGACAGCGGGTTCCCGGCTATTTTCGCCATCGACGCGGAATACCTTGTGGCCAGGGATTCCGTGGACCTGCGGGAATTCACGAACACGAGGCACTGCCCGCCTTCCCGGACGGTGTCCTCCATCAGCGACCATATCTCGTCGCCCCGTTGCTCCACGTCCCTGTTGCCCCCGGTGTCGAAGGTGATGGACCAGTCGGAGAAGACGCCCTGCCTCAGCTCTATCGGCCTCCAGTCCCCCGTTACCAGGTCGGCGCGGAGCCATTCGGCCAAATCCCTGGCGTTCGTGATGGTCGCGGACAGGGCGATGACCTGCAGCCCGGCGTACCTGCGCATCATCTTCGTCAGCGCCACCTCCAGGGTGGGGCCCCTCGACGGATCGTGGATCATATGTATCTCGTCGGCCACCACCAGGCCGACCTGGGACATCCAACCGCTCCCGTGCCTAAGAAGCGAATCCGCCTTCTCGGACGTCGCCACGATGACGTCGGCGTCGCCGAGCCTCTCGCCGGCCGAATCCAGGTCGCCGGTGCTGACGGCCACCCTGTATCCCAACGGGGAGCACAGCCCGGACAGGTCCTCCGCCTTCTCCGTGGCCAAGGCCTTCAGGGGCACGATATACAGCACCTTGGCACCCCTTTCCATTACCGTCTTCAGGGCGGCGGCGTAGCCTATTAGGGATTTGCCGCTGGCGGTGGGCACGGCGACGACGAGGTTGCCGCCGGCGAGGGCCAGGGGGATCGCCTCGGCCTGGGGCGGGTAAAGGGTCCTGAAACCCCTGGCCTCCAACGCATCGATCGCCCTCGGCGGCAAATCCAACTCGGAAACGTCCACGGCCGCCGATTGGCCGTCGGCCGTAAATACCCTTGCCGCACGCCCCGCGCCCGCGATACGCCGCGCCGTCGCGCGGGAACATATAAATACGCTCCCAGTTTAGAGCATACGCATGCCCGCGGAGGAAAAGAAGGTGGACGTATGCGAGGTTCCCATCGACGAGTGGATCAGGGAACAGCCGTTCCAGACCACCGAGGACGTCGTGATTCCGAAGAGCATGGCCGACCAGGTCATCGGACAGGAAGAGGCAGTCGACGTCATCAAGAAGGCCGCCGCCCAGAAGAGGCACGTCATGCTCATCGGGGAGCCGGGCACCGGCAAATCCATGCTGGCCAACTCCATGACGGAATACCTTCCGTCGAGCGAGCTCGAGGACATCATCGCCTACCACAACCCAGAGGACTTCAACGAGCCCCGCATAAGGACCATGCCCGCGGGCAGGGGCAGGGAGATGGTGGCGGAGCAGAGGGCCTACGCGGAGATGCAGAGGGCCCAAAGGAACAACATGCTCAAGTACCTCGTCCTCGGCATCGTCATGCTCGGCGTGATGATGTACCTCGTCATGCACGACTCCACCATCCTGTGGATATCCATACTCGGCGGTTTCCTGCTGTATTTCATACTCAGGGGCCCGGGTCAGAGGCAGGAGATCATGATCGTGCCGAAACTGTTGGTTTCGCATTCGCCGGGCGACAAACCGCCCTTCGTCGACGCCACCGGCGCCCACGCCGGCTCCCTGCTGGGGGACGTTAGGCACGACCCGTTCCAGTCCGGGGGCCTGGAGACCCCTAGCCACGACAGGCTCGAGTCCGGCGCCATACACAAGGCCAACAAGGGCGTCCTGTTCATCGACGAGATAAACCTGCTGCGCATCGAGTCCCAGCAGGCCCTGCTGACCGCCATGCAGGAGAAGAAACTTTCGATCACCGGCCAAAGCGAAAGGTCCTCCGGCGCGCTCGTGAAAAGCGAGCCCGTCCCGACGGACTTCGTGCTCGTCTGCGCCGGCAACCTCGATGCCCTGCAGGGGATGCACCCCGCGCTGCGCTCCAGGATACGCGGCTACGGTTACGAGGTGTACATGAAGAACGTCATGGACGACACCGACGAGAACAGGCGCAACATCATCCGTTTCGTCGCCCAGGAGGTTCGAAAGGACGAGAAGATCCCGCCCTTCGACAAGTACGCCGTCGGCGAGATCGTCAGGGAGGCCCAGCGCCGCTCCGGCAGGAAGGGCAAGCTTACCCTGAGGTTCAGGGAACTCGGCGGCCTCGTCCGCGTCGCCGGCGACGTGGCCGTCGCTAGGAAGGCCAAGTGCGTGACCATGGACGACGTCGTCGCCGCCAAGAGGACCGCCCGCAGCCTGGAGCACCAGATAGCCGACAGGGTCGTGGAAAGCCACAAGTCCTACGAGATGTTCCGGACCGAGGGGTCCAGGGTCGGCATGATCAACGGCCTGGCCGCCCTCAACGCCAGCTCCAACATGGCCGAGTACTCCGGCGTAGTATTGCCGATAGTCGCGGAGGTCGCGCCGTCGCAATCGAAGAAATCGGGCAAGATCGTCGCGACGGGCAGGCTCGGGGAAATCGCCAAGGAGGCGGTGGAGAACATCTCCGCCGTCATCAAAAAGTACACCATGACCGACATCTCCGAGTCGGACATACACATCCAATTCATCGGCACCTACGACGGCGTCGAGGGGGACAGCGCGTCCATAACGATAGCCACCGCCGTGATCTCTGCGATGGAGGACATACCCATCAGGCAGGAGGTCGCGATGACCGGCAGCCTGAACGTCCGCGGCAAGGTGCTGCCCGTCGGCGGGATCACCGCCAAGCTGGAGGCGGCCGCCGAGGCCGGCCTCACCACCGCGATCATACCCAAGGAGAACGCCAAGGACGTCATGATCGAGGCCCGCTACTACGAGATGATGGAAATCATCCTCGTGGAGAACCTCAGGGACGTCCTCGAACACGCGTTCGTCGATTGCGAGAAAAAGGACCGGTACCTCGAGAAGCTGCTGCCCCTCACCGAGGGCGGGGTCTCGAACGCCGAGGTGCTGGAACCGCCAAAAATCAGCGCCCACTGGGACTACGTGCCCGTGTGCGAGGACACGTCCGGGGAAACCCCCGAGGAAACCGCCGAAGAGGACAGGGAGACCCGCATCGTCTACGACGGCGTCGGGAACCCGTCGCCGATTTGAGGTAACCGATGTCGTTGATCTCGAAGAACAGGCACAACAGGGTCATGGTCTTCATCGACCTCAGGAACGTGCTCAGGAGCGTCGAGCTCCAGGCGGTCGAGACCCGGCTCGACCTGTACGCGATGACCAAGCAACTCGTCGGCCCCAGGGACCTCGTGGCGGCATACGTGTTCGACACGCGCATGCCGCTGGACGTTCAGGATTCCTCGAGGAGGTTCCACGACAAGCTCAGGTACGACGGCTTCAGGGTCGTGGCCCGGGAGGCCTACGACCCCCAGAGGAACGAGCAGAAGGAGGTCGACGTGGCGATGGCTTGCGAGATGGTCGTCCACGCCCTCAGGGGCCACTACGACGTCGCTATCGTGGTCAGCGGCGACAGGGACTTCATCCCTGCGATACAGCACGTGCAGGCGGCGGGGAAGATGGTGGAGGTCGCGGCCTTCGCCAAATCGGTCTCCAATGAAGTGATCAGGTCGGCGGACAGGTTCCACAAGCTGGAGACTATGCCGCTGCTGCAGATGTATTCCCCGGACGACGAGGTGTTCGCCGCCGCGGCCCCGGGGACTGATGCCAAAGAGGAGGGGGTTTCCGATGGCGAGGCAGATTAAGGATTTCCTGGGGGATTTCGGCAAACATTTCGGCATAGAGGAACACGACCTGAGCCCGTTCACCAAGGTCAGGATCCTGCATTTCAGGCTAGACGCCAAGGGCAACATATCCGCCAGCCTCAACGGGAGGCCCGTGTTCAAGGACAGGAGCTCCGAGGACGACATCAAGGACGGGGAAACCTGGGTCTGCAAGGTCGACATGTCCCGCGATTCCTATTACTTCGCCAGCACCATCGTGAAACTGGACGCCCAGTTCTACTTCGAGCTGAGCCGGGACCAGATGGACGCCATAGCCGACAACGTCTGGGAGCGCCACCGCGACATGATCAACCCCCTCATGGAAGACAGATACAGGGCGGCCATCGCCGCCAAGATAGAGAAGGCGGTGAGGGACGCCGAGCTGGAGAGCGACGAGCGGATCGAGGAGTTGGAGAAGACCGTCGCCGACTTCGAGAGGAAAGACGCGGAGAACCGGCACATCATCGCCTCGCTGCAGCAGAAACTGGAAAGGTGCGAGGGTTCCCCACCGCCCGCGCCGCCGTCGGGCGGGCTGTTCATGCCCGGCCCCGTGCAATCCACCATCGTGATACACAGGAGCGGCCCCGACGAGCTGTCCAGCGAGGGCTTCACCAGCCACCGGTACTTCGCCCATTTCTCCGCCGACCAGAAGATACTGCTGATAAGGCCCCACGACGAGGGCAACATAATCTGCGACGTGGAGGACCGGACCATAAGGCTGGGCGGCCTCGGCAAAATCTCCTATTTCGACGGCCCGGAAAACGTTTTCGCGGAGTACGCCCCGCAGTACGGCGGGTTCCTGATGAGGATCTGAGGCTTAATCGCGATTGTCGCGAAAATTCCGTCTTACGATGGGTTTGCGTCATATACGACAAGGCCGGCCGGTGCCGGGGATTGCCGGCGGGCGGGGCTTGTGCCCCCACCTACCTTTCCATACCACATTATCGAAACAAAGGTGCCCGTCAATGTAAGAGTACCCTAAGCGAAGAAATTGATGAGAATGAGTGCGGGAGCCGGGATTCGAACCCGAGTTCTAACCTTGGCAAGGTCAAGTGATAACCAGCTACACTACTCCCGCGGTAGACCCCTTGAGTTGTTCGCCCGATATAAACCTTTTCTCAAGCCGGTTTTCGGCTGGCCGACGCCTCAGGGTTTCGCCTCCGGGCAGCCGTAGAACGCCGCCAAGGCCCTGTACAGCAGGTATAGGTCGACCTTGGACACGACCTCGTAGGGCGAATGCATCGAAAGAACGGGCACGCCGACGTCGACAGTGTCCATGTTGTGCACCGAGATCTCGGCCGCGACGGTGCCGCCTCCCCCGGCGTCCACCTTCCCGAGCTCGCCGACCTGCCACGGGATCCCGGCCCCGTCCAGGATCGAACGGACGAAGGCCATCGTCTCCGCGGATGCGTCGTTCGTGGAGTATTTGCCACGGCTGCCAGTGTACTTCGACACAACCGGCCCGCGGTTCATGTGCGAACAGTTCGAGGGTTCGAACACCTCGGGGAACGCCGGGTCGATGGCGGCGTTCACGTCGCACGAGAAACATATCGAGTTCCGGAGCACGTGCCTCGCCTCCGCCCCGTAAGGCTGCAGGAAGTCCTTGAGGAAATCCCTGAAGAATGCGGACCTCATCCCAGTCGGCCCGTCTGAACCCGTCTCCTCCTTGTCGGCGAAGACGGTGACGGTGGTGTACGACGGGTTTTTGCACCCGATTTCCGCCATCAGGTTGGCGTAGGCGCATACGCTGTCGTCCTGGCCGTAGCCGGCGACCATGGACCTGTCGAAGCCCAGATCGCTGGGCATGAACGCGGGGACGGCGCACAATTCCGCCGAGAGGAAATCCTCCTCCACGATCCCGTACTTCTCGGAAAGCAGGGACATCACGTTGAGCTTGACCTTGGACTGCACCTTCTCGTCGTCGTACGGCCAGCTGCCCACGAGCAGATTGAGCTGCTCCCCCTCGAACGCCTCCGACACGGGCTTCTTCATCTGGTTCATCGCCAGATGGGGCAAGAGGTCGGTGACGCAGAACGTCGGCTCGCCCGGCCGGTCGCCGATGCGCACTGTCACGCTCCCGCCGTCCTTGAGGGCGACCACGCCCCTTATGGAAAGGGGGATGGCGAACCACTGGTATTTCTTGATCCCGCCGTAATAGTGGGTTTTGAAGTAGCCGAGGTCGAAGCTCTCAAAAAGCGGATTCGGCTTGAAGTCGAGCCTGGGACTGTCGATGTGGCTCACGCCCACCCTTAGCCCGTCGGAGACCGGTTTGGAACCGACGGTAACCATAATCAGGGCCTTGCCCCTGTTGTTGACGTAAAACTTGTCGCCCGGGGCGTATTTCTTCCCGAGAGCGAATTCCGCGTATCCGTTTTTCTTCAGAATCGGTATGGTGTAATCGACGATTTCCCTCTCCGTCTTGTTTCCCAGGAAATCCTTGTAACCCTCTGCGAAATCCAATGATTTGGACAGAAGGCCGTGGTCGGTCTCCCCGACGGCCTTCGGCCTGTACATTATCTCCTCCTGGAGCTTCTCGCCCTTGCTTTTCTTCCCTGCCATGGGTTGGAATCCGGGGGCATGTACTTGATTCTTTGCAGATATCGGTTTTCACCGGACGCCCGCGGAAATAATGGCATGTTTAATAACTGGATTTAACATCCATCCATACGGTAGATAAGATGTTTCAGGTTGCGATATACGGAAAGGGGGGCATTGGGAAATCGACGATTTCCGCCAACGTCTCCTATTCCCTTGCAAAGATGGGCAAGAAAGTGGTGCAGATAGGCTGCGACCCCAAACACGATTCCACGAGGCTGCTTCTCGGGGGGAAGGTGCAGAGCACCGTCCTTGATTACCTCAGAAGGACGCCGAAGGAACGCAGGAACCTCGGCGACGTAGTGCTCCCGGGATCCGGTGGCGTCGACTGCATCGAGGCGGGCGGTCCCGAGCCTGGCGTCGGGTGCGCCGGGCGCGGCATATTGACGATGTTCGACTTCCTCGACGGCGAAGGGCTGAACGACGGCGGCTACGACTACAAGCTGTACGACGTCCTCGGCGACGTCGTCTGCGGCGGTTTCGCGGTGCCGCTCAGGAAGGGGTACGCGGATGCCGTCTACATCGTCACCTCCGGGGAATTCATGTCGCTGTACGCGGCGAACAACATCCTCAAGGGGCTGCTGAACTACGACGACGGCGTCCCGAGGGTCGGGGGGATCGTACTCAACAGACGGGGCATGGAGAACGAGTTCGAATACGTGAAGAACTTCGCCGACGGCGTCGGCCTGCCGATCGTGGCGTGCATACCCAGGGACCCCCTCTTCGCCGACGCGGAATCGAGGGGGGTAACCCTTTCCGAGGCCCACCACGGCAGCGAGGCCGACCTCGCCATCAAAAAGATAGCGGAGGACATCGTCGCCAAATCCAAGGACCCATCGTCCCTGCACCGTCCGAGGCCGCTGAGCGACGATGCCATGGATAGGGTGGCGAAGGGAGTCCCGCTAAAAAACTCCAAGGGCTGGGTTATAAAAGGGTCCTCAACCCAGTCTCGGACAACAGGTCGCTGAAATCCTGCGCCGGCGCCGGCGGCGTCGGCTATGCCGGCATGGTGAAGGGAATCCACACCGTTGTCCACGGACCGACAAGCTGCGCGTACATGATATGCTGCCACACCGACGCCCTCACCCTATACAGGGACCTCCGCGGCGGCGCCGACTCCGTTTGGGATTACGTCTCCTGCACCAACCTCAACGATTCGTCCTCGATATTCGGCGGTCTGGAATCGCTCAGGTCCGTCGTGAGGGAACGGGCGTCGGAGGGGGACGAGGTGGTGTTCGTCGTTTCGATGTGCGTCCCGGGGATAATCGGCGACGACATTGTCGGGTGCTGCGCGGAGCTTTCCGAAGAACTAAAAATCAAGGTTGTCCCCGTGCCCGTCGACGGCATTTCCGTCGGCGGCGCCACCCAGGGCAGGGATGTCTGCGTAGAGGCCGTTTTGGATCTCGTGGAACCCGCGAAAACCAAAGACCCCGCCCTGATAAACATACTGGGCGAGTACAGGGCGTACAGGGAATTCAATTCCGTTTTCGACGAATCCGTCGAGAGGCTGATCGAGGATGCGGGATTCCGAATCAACACGGTCTACCCGGGGAGGTGCGACATCTCGGACGTCAGGGCGATGGGCAAGGCCGCCTTCGCGGTGAAGGCCTTCGACAATTTCACGTTCTCCAAGACCGCCGACCTGATCTGCGACCGCCTCGGGATAAAATTGATGAAAGAACCCCTGCCTTTGGGCATGGCCGCCGCCGAAAGGTGGCTGGACGAGGTGGCCTCCCTCACGGGCAGGGATCTGGACGGCGTCAAGGAAAGGATGCGTTCGGAATACGAGGGGCGGATCGGCCGCATAAGGGAACGCACCGAGGGAAAGACGGTCCTGATCGTGGAAAGGCCCTCTGGGAAAAACGACTGGTTCCGCGAACTGCTCGACGACCTGGGCATCCGCGTGCTGAAGCACAGGGAATCCACCTACAACCGCTGGGTCATGGGCCACGACGCCGCCGAGGGGAAGGAACCCCATCTGTCGGGACACGTCGCCTCGGACGTCGAGGACCTCTCGCCGGACCTGGTGATGTCCGACATCTATACGGATCTGCACATAAAGACGAGGTGCCGGCCCATAGGCAGGCCCCAGCCCGGGCTGGCCGGCATCCTGGATTACGCGGAAAGGCTGGGCAGGGTGTTCAACGCCCCCGCCCTCGAAGGATGGAGGTCGGCATGATGGATTCGATCGCCGTGGACGGTTTCATCGCCTCCATCATGGCGGCGGAGAGCATGCCCGGCTGCAGGGCGATACTCCACGGGCCCGGCGGATGCAGGATGCACACGACCCGCCTATCCGCCAACGAGGCCATCAGGCCTTACGAATGCAGGGAGGGGCCGTTCTTCTTCGGCCACCCGAGGGTGCCGTGCACGTACGTGGACGAGGAGGATTACATCAACGGGGCCGACTACAAGGTCACGGAACTGCTCAACCTGATCGACGACGCCGAGGTTTGCGTCGTCGTCACATCCCCGGGGACGGCCCTCATCGGGGACGACCTGCACGGCGCCGTGGCCAGGTCGTCGTTCCGCGGGAAAACCGTCATACCCGAATACTGCCACATGTCCGAGCCCGCCCATATGGGGTACGACTCGACCGTCGCGGAAATCGTGTCCGCCGTCTGCCGCCCCACGGAACGCGTGGATGACGTGGTCAACGTCGTCGGCCTACCCATCCTTTTGGAGGGGTGGAGGGAAACCGTGGACGAGCTCCGCTCATACCTCGGGGCGATGGGGCTTACGGTCGGCGCCTTCGTCGGGGCCGGGTGCACAATCGGCGAATTGGCCGAATCGACCCGCGCGTGCGTCAACGTGGCCATACTGCCCGAGTTCTGCGCCAGGACCGCCGAGATCTACGGAAGGATGGGCGTACCCACGATATACCCCGGGGCACCCCTCGGTTTCGATGCCACCTCCGACTGGATCCGCGCGGTTGCCGAGGCGACCGGAAAGGACCCGGATGGGGCGCTCTCCATGGTCGATTCGGTCCGCGGGCATGCTTCGAACGTGCTCACGAGCGGCCTCCATGCCGGGGTTATCGCCAGGGGCGCCACGTTCTCCGTCAAATTGGAAAACTCCCTGGCGTTGCCGCTGGCTCAATGGCTGTACGAATACCTCGCGATGTTTCCCGTGTGCGTCGAAACCCGGGGATGGTGGGACGACGGGTACCGCGAAAGAATGGAGGCTTTCCTCGACGGCATCGGATGCGGCGATGCCATCGGCAGGGAAATCGGGAAAACGAGGGCGGACGCGGCCTTCGCCGAGGGATACACCGCCAAGATACTGGAGAAAAGGGGCGTGTGCTCCGTCGGCGTGGACATGGGCAAGCCGTCCAAGGTGAGGCTGAGGTTCAGGGAAAGGCCCGTCCTCGGCGCGAGGGGCGCGATGAGACTGCTGGACGACCTGTTCAACGACCTGGCGCAGTGATCCCGTGCCGCCCCCCTCTCAGATACGTATTTAACGAATGCTGTTATAATCACCCAGCGTACGGAAGCGGAGCCCCGGTGCGAGTCCGGGGCAATGGAGAATTCATAATGTTGGACAATTTCACCAAAAAGGGCGTGCCGGAGAACATAGCCAGAGCCATGGTCGACATGGGCTGGGAGAAACCTACGCCGATCCAGGAGGAGACGGTCGCATTCGGCATAGACGGCAAGGACATGTTCGCCCAGGCCCAAACCGGCACCGGCAAGACCGGCGCCTTCGGAACGATCATCCTTGGGAGGATCCCCTCCGGAAACAAGATACCGTCCGCCATCGTCCTCGTGCCCACGAGGGAGCTCGCGAACCAGGTGGCGGGGGAGATCGACAACCTCTCCAAATACACTGGCCACGAGACCGTCCCCATCTACGGCGGGGCGTCCATCGAGAAACAGATATCGCTGCTGGAGAAGGGCACCGACATCGTCGTCGGCACCCCGGGCAGGGTCATCGACATGATGGAACGCGGCGCCCTCAACCTCTCCGAGATATCCATACTGGTACTGGACGAGGCGGACCGCATGCTCGACATGGGTTTCATCGAGGACATCGAGACCATCATGAAGGGTATGCCCAAGGAAAGGCAGATGGTCCTCTTCTCGGCCACCATGCCCGAGGACATCAAGAGGCTCGCCTCCGATTACATGGACAAGCCCAAGGAAATCACGGTGTCCCAGGACGAGGTTGTCCTCGACCTAACCAAGCAGTATTACATCGCCGTGGGCCGCAGGAACAAGACCTGGGCGCTCGCCAGGATACTGGACATCGACAAGCCCAAAGCCATCATTTTCTGCCAGACGAAGAGGATGGTGGATATGCTCCACGAGAGGCTCACCAAGCTGAAATACAAGGTCGAGGCCATCCACGGCGACCTCCCCCAGGTCAAAAGGGAGAAGGTCATCCAGGACCTGAGGGACGGCAAGACCGAGATACTGATAGCGACGGACGTCGCGGCCAGGGGCCTGGACGTCGACGACATCGACTACGTCATAAACTACGACATGCCCGGCGACGTCGAGACCTACATCCACAGGATCGGCAGGACCGGCAGGGCCGGGAAGGAAGGCACAGCCGTCTCCTTCGTCACCTCCGCCGAGGAATACCTGGTGAAGGAATTCGAGATCAGGACCGGGATGGAAATCGAGAAGAGAGACGTGCCCGAGGAGGAGGGCATGAAGGACAGGGTCCGGAAGGTCATCGACTACGACCAGCTCTCCGACCACTTCGGCATGGTGAAATTCGGCATCAACCTCGGGACCGACGACGGCTACAGCAGGGTCTCCCTCGCGGACTTCATACTGCGCAACGGCCGCGTCAGGGACATCGCCATCGGCAAAATCGAGATGGGCGACGAATATTCCATAGTGGAGGTCCACAGGGACTTCGGCAACAGGATGACCATGGACCTCCCCAAGTGCAAGCACAAGGGCAAGCGCATCGAGGTCGACGTCATCGACCCCGACGAAGAGGAATAATCGGCTTATCGTTTATTCTGAAAAGAATTATAAAATAAAGGGTTTGCGCCGGACGAAGGGGTTTGGGATCAGCGTTCCTTGTCCGCCATCTCGGAAGCCTGCTTGAGTTCCTCGCGGGTGGCTTCCTTCTCCTCGTCCACCTCGGCCTTGATTTCCTCGAGCTTCGGTATCGGCCCGAGGATGTCGTCCGGTTCCCCGATGGACTTAGCGACGCCCTTGGTGTCGGAGACCTCCCTGTCCGGGACCTTTACGGCCGTGCCCATGTAATCGGAAACGCCCTCCATGAGCTTCGTGACCTCTATGGGGAAGTAAATCTTAGAGGACTCGCCCTGGCTCACGGCCTTGAGGGTGTCCATGGAAAGCACGGAAAGGGCCTTGGAATCCATCGCGGCGGCGCCGACGGAAAGGATCCTCAGTTTCTGGGCCTCGCCCTGCCACTCGAGGATGGTGGCGAGCCTCTTGCCCTCGGCCTCCAGCACCATCGACTGCCTGAGGCCCTCGGCCTCCAGAATGCGGGACCTCTTCTTGCCCTCGGCCTCGAGGATGGCGGCCCTCTTCTGACCGTCGGCCTCCAGGATGGCGGCGCGCCTCCTCCTCTCCGCGGACGTCTGCTCCTCCATGGAGTCCTTGACCTTCGCCGCGGGGTCCACTTCCCTTATCTCGACGGCCTCGACCCTGACGCCCCATTTGTCCGTGGCCTCGTCCAGGATGTCCCTGAGGTGCAGGTTGATCTTCTCCCTGCTGTACAGGATCTCGTCGAGTTCCATCTCGCCGATGATGGACCTGAGCGTCGTCTGCGAAAGGCTGACCGTGGCGAGCCTGTAGTCGGTGACCTCGAAGAACGCGTTCTTCGGGTCGGTGACCTTGATGTATATGATTGCGTCGACGTACACCGGGGAGTTGTCCTTAGTGATGACCTCCTGCCTCGGGATATCGAGGACCTGGGTCCTCAGGTCGAGCTTGACCACCTGGTTGATCAGCGGGAACACGACGTTGAGGCCCTGGTTGAGGACCTTCACGTATTTTCCGAGCCTCATGTAAATGGCCTGTTCATAGGGCTGCACGATCTTGACGCCGCTGACGCCGACGAGGATCGTGGAGAAAATCGCCAAAACGGCGATGATTAGGATGATGGTGGTCAATTCCATGTTATCGCCCATCAATCGGGCGAATCTGGGATATACTTTTCTACGCCACCGTCACGCGATTTTTTTGACGCGCACATGGACGCCCGTCGCGGAGACGACCCTCGCCTCCTCGCCCTCGGCGATGGGCTCGTCTGAAGCGGCGCTCCAGACGTCGGTCCCGATGCGTATCTTTCCGCGCAGGTTGTCGGGGGACGTGGCGACGGTGACGGTGCCGACCCTACCCACGAGGGATTCGGTCACGGTGGTCGTGGGCGGCTCGGGCTTGGCGAGCTGCTGGTACGCGTAAATCGTGACGATGGTTATCGGCGCCGTGACGAGTATGGCGACAATCGGCGAGTTCCAGCTGAACAGGAAATCGGGATAGATGATGCCGATGATGCCGACTATGATCAGCACAGTGCCCGGCACTATCATGAACGCGCCGGGGCTGAACACCTCCCCGATGACGAAGACCGCACCAATCGCGACGATTATCGCCGAAACAATCACCGGGTCCATAGGGCCACATATGGGCGTGGGGTATATGAAACTGTTTAGATGGCCAAACCCTCGGATTGGTCAGATAGTTGGATATATAATCCAATAATATGTAAGGACGGGATTGTCGATGATGGACACGTACAAAGAACCGACGGGGGAATCCGAGTCGTTCGACAAGGCGTTGACCGCCTCGGAAAACGAGGCTTTGCGCCTTTACGAGAATGCCGTTCTGGACGGTTTCGCCAAGGCCATGGTGAACCTGGGCGTGCTGCTCATCGACGGCGACGGGGAATCGAAGTCCTTGGCGATCTCGTTGTTTGAGGAGGCGGCCGCCCTGGGCGACAGCTCTGGCATGAGAAACCTGGCCTACTCCCATGCGCTGGGTCTTGGCGTGCCGAAGGATAAGGCCAAGGCCGTGGAATGGTATCGCAAGGCCGCTGAAGCGGGAAACGTAAAGGCTCAATGCAACCTTGGCGTGATGCTCAGATACGGCAACGGCACGCCCAAAAACTACGAAGAGGCTTTGGTTTGGTACCGAAAATCCGCGGACGGGGGCTATTTCAGGGCGCAGGCAAACCTTGCGATGATGCTCATGAACGGCGAGGGGGTCGAGGCGGATCCGAAGGAGGCCCTGAGTTGGTTCGACAAGGCCGCCGAGAACGGGTCCCCTCGGGGGATGTATTGGGCGGGCATCCTCAGGGAGGAGGGCCGCGGAACGCCCCGCGACGTCGCCGCCGCCAGGGCGCTCTTCGAGAAATCCGCCTCCCGGGGCTACCGGAAAGCCCTCCACAAGATGGGTTTGATGATGGAATCGGAGGGTGACCTGGAAAAGGCGAGGGAATACCATTCCAAGGGCGCGGAAAAGGGCTACCAGCCGTGCATCGACCGCCTGTCCTCCCTGTCATGACCGGTCGGTGACGAATTCCAGGTGCGCCTCCGCGTCCATGTAGACGTCCTCGATACGCTTCCTTGTTTCGGGGTCGCAGTCCCACATCCCGCGGTCCATGGCCTCAAGGAGGCGGGACGCGGTGTCCCTGAGGGCGTCGGGATTCTGTTCCTTCATCCACTCGCGGGTTTCGTCGTCGAACAGGAAACGGTCGGCGATGCCCTCGTACATCCAACCCTCCACTATGTCGGAGGTGGCGTCCCAGCCGAACACGTGCTCCGTCAGTTTGGCGATTTCCGCCGCGCCGCGGAAGCCGTGCTGCTTCAGCCCGCCGATGAATTTCGGGTTCAGGAGTTTGCTGCGGAACAGGAATTTACATTCCTCCGCCGCGTCCCTGGTCCTGACCCTGTCCGGGTTGGAGCTGTCCCCTATGTAGGAAACGGCGTCCGCCCTCCCATATGCCCTCACGAAGGCGTTCAGGCCACCGAGGTAGGCGTAGACGTCGTCCGTGTCCAGCATGTCTATCTCCCGGTCGGGCATGTTCTTGATCGTGACGCCGACCCTACCGAACCTTTCTATGAACTCGTCCCTCATGCTCACGCCGTCAAGGCCGCGGCCGTAGGCGTGACTGCCCCACGTGATGTAGATGTCGGCCAAATCCTGCACGGTCTGCCACGCCCCGTTCTCGATGGCGTTGTTGACCCCCGCCCCGTAGGCCCCGGGGGGGCAGCCGAAAACCCTGGCGGAAGCCATCCTGTGCGCCTCGGTCTCGGGAATCCCCTTCCGCAGGTAGGAAACGATGTCTTTCCTCAGGTTTGCCGCGAGACGGTTGTCCCCGTCCGACTCGTCAAGGTTGGCAACCATGTCGACGGCGTCGTCTATCATGTTCACTAAATTGGGGAAGGCGTCCCTGAACAGGCCCGTGATTCTGACGGTGACGTCAAGCCTGGGTCTCCCCAATTCCTCCAACGGCACGACCTCCAATCCCGTTACGTGGTCGCCGGTTTCCGACCACGTCGGGCGGACCCCCATCAGCCAAAGGATGTAGGCAGTGTCGTCCCCGCCCGTCTTCATCGTGTCCGTCGCCCACACTATGAAGCCTATTTCCAGGGGATATTCCCCCTTCTCCTCCACGTGCCTGGAAATCATCTGCTCGGCCATTTCCTTGCCCGTTTCCCACGCTGCCCTCGTCGGCACCGCCTCCGGGTCCACGCCGTAGTAGTTACGGCCCATCGGCAGTATGTGGGCGCACCCCCGGGTCGGGGCGCCGGATGGCCCGGGGGGAACGTACCCGCCGTCGAGACCGACGAGGAAGTTGTCCATCTCGTCCGTCATGGCCAAAAGGTTGGGCACCAACTCGTCGCAGATGTAGCCCACCGCCTTGCCCAACTCAGCATTCGCACCCACGGTGGCCTCGGCGAGGGCTCTGCATTCCGTGGGGTCGAACCCTTTCTCGCCCATCGCCCTTATCAACCCCATTGTAGCCGCGTCGATTTCCTCCAACGCGACGGAATTGACGGTGCCGTCGGGCAGGCGGCCCGAGGGATCCTCGGCAAGGGCCCTCGCGTCGAGACCCATGGCTGAACCGACCGAATCCCTCAGCGACGGGATTGTCCCGTTCCTTAACCTGGAAAGCGAATACACCGACTCGAGCATCCTCTCCCCCTCCGGGGGTCTGCCGAATATGTGCAACCCGTCCCGGACGATGCTGTCCTTGACGTCGAAAAGGTAGTCGTGCAGTTTGTCCAAATGTCCCTCCAAATCCGCCGGGGATTTGACCGAATCCGTCAGACCCAGATCGTCGAAGATGGATATCTCGACGCAGGCGTCGTACATCTGCTCCAGCAATTTCCCCTTGCGGTCCTCCGAGATGCGCCCCCTCATGGAGAAATACTGCTGCATCGGCACCTCTATTGCCGACGTTTCCTCGTAGTTCCCCGCCCTGGCCATCGTCGGGCACATATGGCCCAGAAGGACCGCCTCCGACCTCCTCTTCGCCTGTATCCCCTCCCCGGGATCGTCGATGATGTACGGGTACAGATGGGGGATGCTGTCCATGGCCACGTCCGGGTAACATGTTCCAGACAGGGTGGCTGACCTTCCGGGCAGCCATTCGAGGGTGCCGTGGGTCCCCACGTGCACTACGGCGTCCGCCCCGAACACATCCCTGATCCATCTGTAGAACGCAAGGTATTGGTGCGTGATCGCCAACGCCGGGTCGTGGAGGAGCTGCTCGGCCATGTCGAACCTGCCCCTCGGCGGCTGGTAGCCGACGTAAACGTTGCCCTTCACCAGCCCCGGAATGATCATCGACCCGCCTTCGGTCATGATGGGGCCGGGCGGGTCGCCCCACGTTTCGGCAATCCCGTCCCTGTTGAACCGCGGAATGCTTTCAAAGTGCGGCAGGTATTCCCCCATGGGCATCAGGTGGGCCGACTTTTCCCTGATGTGGTGGGAATCGCACCACTCCAGGTTGTTCGTGACCGCGGCCAGCATCTCATCCACAAGGGCCCTGCCGTCCTCCGGCACGCCTTCGACGCGGTACCCGGCGGAATCCAACGCCTTCAGCATGTCCGCCACACTCTCTATCGTATCCAGCCCCGCCGCCGAACCGAGCTTAGCCGTCTCGGGCCTGTGCTGGTAAACGAGGATGGCCACTTTCCTCTCGGACGGCGGTTTCGCGCGCAGCCTCGCCCATCCCTTCGCGAACCTGGCGACGCGGGCTATCCTGTCCGCGATGCCGGAATAGAGACGGACCATTCCCCTCGGCCCCTCAACGCTCGAAATCGGCACGGAGATGATTTGCCCGTCGACCTCCGGCCAAAACAGGGAAACGGGGAACTCCTTTGCGTCCGTGGTGGCCAATTCCTCGTAGTCCGGGTAGTGCCCCACGAGGTTCGTGACGTTTATGACGGGCATCCCCAAGACGTTCCTGTAGAAATTGTCGTCATCGTCCGTGCGGATGCCCCCGTCGCCGTCCCGCGAATTCATGAGGTGGGAAAAGGGCGACGTGGAAACCAGCACGTCGATCATCGGCCGACCGGATTCCAGGAAATACCTTTCCACTATGCCCAGCGCCCCCTTGGAGGAGCCGTCCTTGGCGGTGGAAAGGGAATAGAACACCGGTATCGTGGACATGCCGTTGGATTCCAGCTCCCGGACCAGCATGTCTATGGCCGCGGTGTTCTCGTAAATCCAAATGTTCGACGTGAACATTATGCCCACGCAGGGCCTGGTGCGGTCCAAGGCCCCCAGGTAATCCTCCAAGGCGACGTCCCTGGGGAAATCCGGGTGGTATATCCCATCCTCCCTCTGTTTCACCGGGTCGGGGACGTCGCCTTCCCCCGTCAGATACCTGTTCAACCAATGGATGATTCCCCTGTCGTTCTCCGCGCCCCTGTTGGCGACGTACGCCGAAAGCTCGAGGAACTCCTCGTCGGTGCCCTTGAAGTAATCGCGGAAAGCGAACCTGACGTCCGGGCTCCCCGAGTAGACCATGACTAGGCCCTTTGCCTCCTTTAGGTGCCTCTCGTACTTGCCGAACCAAGTCGCCCTGGAAGGTTCCGTCATGCACCTCATCAGCACCAGATCCGCCTCCGCCGTCCTCTCGACGAGTTCCCTGTAAACCAGAACGTCCTCGGCATCGGCGGAGTTGAGGCAAAGGATCTCCAAGTCGACCCCCAATTCCTCGGCCGCCGCCTTGGCCGGGGCTGCCATGGCGTTGGCGTCGAAACTTTGGATGGAGATATACGCCAATTTCATGGCTGGCACATGTCTTTTTCCGTATAAATCCTTTGGAACTCCCCCGTACCGGTCGCCCACGCAATCCCCCCTTAGATTCCCAGTTCTGGATACGGAAAGGGTTAAGTCGGTGCAAACGATGGACCATACGTCCAACGGAGTGGGACCATGAACGTGGAAATGGATGGCGTTTGTTTCTCGTACACCACCGTGAAGGTGCTCAACGACATTACGCTGAAAATCCAACCGTCCGAATTGGTTTCGATAGTCGGGCCGAACGGGGTCGGCAAATCCACGCTGCTCCACTGCATGAACAAAATCCTGAAACCCACGTCCGGCACCGTCCTCATCGGCGAGAAGGACCTCGACGAATACGGGATAAAGGAATTGGCCAAGCACGTGGGGTACGTCCCGTACGTCCCGTCGGACTCCTTCCCGCTGACCGTCATAGACACCGTCCTCATGGGCAGGCACCCCCATTCGGGATGGAGGTTCACCGAGAGCGACGTGAACTTGGCCTACGACATCATGGACGGGATGGGGATTTCCGACTTCGCGATGAGGCCCTTCAACAGCCTCAGCGCGGGGCAGCGGCAGAAGGTCATGCTTGCCAGGGGCTTCGCGCAATCCCCCGAGATTTTGCTTCTCGACGAACCCACCTCGAACCTCGACGTGAAACACATGCTGGAGGTCATGAAAATACTCAGGAAGATGTCGAAGGAGAACGGGGTGACGGTCATCATGGTCAACCACGACCTGAACATGGCCTCCAAGTTCGCCGACAGGATGATCCTGATGTCGAACGGCGGCATACACACCATAGGGACGCCGACAGAGGTCGTGACGAGGGAAAACCTCAGGGACGTGTACGGGGTCGAGAGCGAGGTCGTCATGGACCTCGGCCGGCCTTACGTCATCCTCAGGGACGTCGTCCAAGAAAACGGGCGGAGGGAGGATGCCCCATGCGCCGTCCCGCCCCAATCAGTTCCAAGCTGACCTTTTTTGCTTTATCAATATGACGATGAAGATTGGGCTGCCGATCAACGCGGTGACCACCCCCACGGGCAAACCAGCCGGGCCGATCGTCCTCGCGAGCATGTCCGATGCGATCAGCATCAGGGAGCCGACGGCCCCCGCACAGGGCACGAGTATCCTGTTGTCGGAACCGACGAAAATCCGCGCTATGTGAGGGGCCACCAACCCCACGAAGCCTATCGTTCCGGTAAAACACACTATCGCCGCGGTACACAGGGAGACCGTCACGATTACCTTCGCCCTGGCGACGCTTGGGTTCACGCCCAGGCTCAACGCGCCGTCGTCCCCCAGGGACAGGGCATTCATGTCCTTGGAAAGGACGGTCAGCAGGACGATGGACAGGACCATAACGATGAGCATCACGGGTATTCCGTCCCAACCAACCTTGTTGAGAGTCCCTACCGACCATCTGAATATCTCCGACAACTTCTCGATATCAGCGGTCACCTTCACCAACGATGTGGCAGCGTTGAACATGTACATCATTGCCACGCCAATGAGGATTGTCATCGTCGCCGTCGTCTTTTTCGAAACGGAGATTGAAACGATGGCGACCGTGGGTATCATGGCGAAGAGGAACGCCATCGCCATTAACGCGAAGTTGCCCTGCAACCACGGCAACGCTATCCCCATCGATATGTACAAAGCGGCGCCAAGTGCCGCGGCGGAGGAAATCCCCAAGGTGAATGGGTCTGCGAGCGGGTTGCGAAGTATGCTCTGCATCGCGGCGCCGCAAGCTGCGAGAGTGGCACCCGCGGCTATGGCCGCTATTGCAATCGGTATATTGATTTTGAATACGACCAGGTGGATTTTTCTATACCTCGGTATCTCTTCCCAACCCCCTTTCGCGTATTTATAGAGGAAATCGAACAACTCGACGCTCGTCATCTCGAATTTCGAGATGGACAGAGAAAGAATCCCCAGGATGACGGAAAACAGAAACAGCAGAATAATCCTCAATATCTTCTTCCGGAAATCGGAAATGTATTGCTGGGATCTGCCGTCGCTCACCATACCTTGGACCTCTGTTTGAACAACAGCACCAAAAACAACGCGCCGCCTATGAAAGAAACGACTATGCCCACAGGGACCGTGCCTATGTCGGAAATATGCCTAGACACGACGTCACAGAAAAGAAGGAAGGCCGCACCAAAAAAGAACGACCCGGGTATCACGAACCTATTGTCAGAACCTATGACCAAGCGCACTATGTGCGGAATGACGAGACCGACGAAACCTATCACGCCCACGAATATAACGACGGTGGCGGTCATGGCGGACAGAATTACGAGTGCCACTATCCTCAGGGTCTCTGGGTCCACGCCCAAACTTCTCGCGTCCTCGTCGCTGGTGGAAAGTATGTTCAATTTGTTGGAAATGGCAATCAGCAACGTCGTGCCTACAATCGTTGTAGCCATCGGCAACGGAAGGTATGACCATTTTAAATCGTCCAAAGAGCCGATCTGCCAATGGTAAACCGTTGCCAACGTTTCCTCGTCGGTCATCACCATGAGCATGGTGCGCAGCGCACTAAAGAAAAAAGATATCGCCACGCCTGCCAAGATCAACGTCGCAGGGGATTTTTTAGTATACGGGGATAAGAATAGGATGAGTATCACGGGAATCATAGAAAAAATCAGGGCATTCATCGCGACCCCATACTGATCGCCGTATCCCGAGGCAATTGACAGGCCAAGAATCATCGCCACGGCCCCGCCGAACATGGCGGCGGAGGAGACGCCCGTGGTGAATGGGTCCGCCAACGGATTCCTCATCACGCTTTGCATCGCCGTGCCGCCAACGGCTAGGCTCCCGCCGCATACGATGGCAAAAATTACCCTCGGCATCCTTATGTCGATAATCGTGCCCTGATCCAGCCACCTGTGGGAGTATGCTTCGTAGTTAACGCCGTCCAGAGTGTCCCTTATTATTTCTATGATTTCCGAAACCGGTATATCGCTGGCGCCGAGCGTCAAAGAATAGAGTGCCAACGCCACCACGGCCAGAAAGGAAAAAACGATGAAAAGGGTTTTTTTTAGGATGTGCGCACGGTATTCCCGATGCCTGTTCTGCCCATCCATCGTATCCACCGCGGAACCGGGGAATTTCACGAGACGGGTTTGGACAAAACGTAGGTTCCATCCTCGAAATTCAACTTACCGTCGTAGAACTTCTTCATGAAATCCTTATTGGCGTTGTCGCCGAAATCCTCCCCTAGGATGTCTTTGTGCATGATGCCGGCAAGGTATGCAACCCTAACGGGAACAGGCACGTCGCCGTTTATAACGTAGCAATTGCCGTTCGTATAAACATCGAGATCGACGTAATTCGTCGTCCTTTCGTTGTATTCCTTAGCTTCGTTGACTTCCCCGTATCCCATGTTCTTGAAAGCGAACAGATAATCGTGTTCGTTGTTCAGGAGCCATGTGCCATAATCGATGGTCGCGCCCGTGCCACCGTAATCCCCGATGGAATAGTCCGAACCCGCGAGAATAACGGCCTCGGCATAGTCCGAGGTTATTCTCGATATCTTATCCTTAGTGGACGATGCGACGGCATTGGGCTTCTCGACGTCCTTTATCTTTTCAGACAGGTCCCTTTCTAACTTGGCGTACCAATTCGTCATGGATTTCGCACGTTCGGTGCCGTCAAGCAAAAAACCGACCATATTGACGGCCTGCGCCCAATCGATGGGTTTCACGGCGGCTGCCTTGACCCTCACCACATCGATGCCGGCGGCCTTGAGATCGCTTTCGGTTTTGACGTATGCTGTGCTGTCCTGGGTAATCAAAACGGTGGCTCCTTGTTTGAAGTATTCCTTCGCCTTTTCGGTACTCACAGTCCTAGCATTGTTACCCAAGTCGCTTTTTCCATTGTATTCCGGGAACAGGTCGCCAAAGGTACTGGAAGCGCCCTTGTTGACCGCGAGTATCTTATCCTCCACGTCCAGCGCCTTCACCAACATGAGTAAATTTGTGCCAGAGGTCGCCATACCGCGATTCACGGGATATTTCACCGTCACCACATTGACACCGTTGAGGTGGCTGTTGACATAAATCACGGTGCCTTCCTTTTTGTTGATGATGTCGTTCACCAAATTGACGTCCTTCTGGTCGATGTCCCCGTCTTGGTTGGCGTCGGCCAGGGGGTAGTCTTCCTTCGATTTAGCCCCCGAGATTATTTCGTTCAGCAGCAGGATGTCCTTCCCGTCGATGGTGTGGTCCCCGTTGGCGTTGCCGTATACCTCCAGGAGACCGTACCCCATATCGACCATTTTCTCTTCGCCGCCGTCCTTGCTCATGACGATGAGTGCCGAGGCACCGCCGGCGACGAGAAGGACCGCGGCCAAAATCGCGATTACTTTCGAATCCATGTTCACACCTGTTGGATTAGTCATCCAACCATTCATATGGATATTAAGGTTTCTAAACGGCTAGTAAACAGAAACGCGGATCCCATACGTTGGATGATACAACCATTAATAATCCGCGGATATTTCCCGACAAGGAGCAATCAAATGGAAAGAAAGATCGTGTTCCCGTTCGTGAGGATAGTGGGCCAGGAACCCATGAAAAAGGCCCTCGTCCTCAACATCGTCGACCCGGGGATAGGCGGCGTGCTCGTCAAGGGCGAGAAGGGCACGGCCAAATCCACGGCGGTAAGGTCGCTTGAGGGTATAATGCCGCGGAAGACCGTGAACGAAGGCTGCCCCTTCAGATGCGAGACCTCCCGTCCCGACGACGCCTGCCCCGAGTGCAAGGACATGATCGCGGCCGGCAACCCGCCGAAGGGGATTGACGCGCCGATGAGGGTCGTCGAACTCCCACTCAGCGCCACCGGCGACAGGGTAACCGGCACGCTCGACATAGAGCATATACTGAAGACCGGGGAGAGGAAGTTCGACCCCGGCATCCTGGCCCAGGCGAACGGCAACCTGCTCTACGTCGACGAGGTGAACCTCCTGGACGACCATCTCGTGGACCTGCTGCTGGACTCCGCGGCCATGGGCGTCAACTACGTGGAAAGGGAGGGCATTTCCTACTCGCACCCGTCCCGCTTCGTCCTCGTAGGCACCATGAACCCGGAGGAGGGCGACCTGAGGCCGCAGCTGTTGGACAGGTTCGGCATGTCCGTGGACGTCAAAGGGGACGCCGATTTCGAGAAGAAGAAGGAAATCGTCCGCCGGCGCATTGAGTTCGACGCGGACCCCGCCGCATACCTCATGGCCGCGGCGAAGGAGACCGAGGAGCTCAGGAGACGCATAAGGGAGGCGAGGGATAAATTGCCGGGAATCGGGGTGGACGACGGTTCCCTTTCCGACGTCGTCAACATCACGCTGAATTTCGGCATCGACGGCCACCGGGCGGAGATTGCCATGATCAGGGCGGCGAAAGCGAACGCCGCCCTCGACGGGCGCGGAAAAGTCGCAAGGAAGGATGTTTTGGAAGTCGCCCCGCTGGTGATTGCCCACCGCCTGAGGAGGCGCCCCTTCGAGAGTACCGAACTGAACCCCGGTGATATCGAGAGATGCCTCAGTTGAGCCCCCCCAGGATACCGTTCACCTCCGTGGAGGGCATGGAGGACGCCAAAAAGGCGATACTCTGCGCCCTCGTCAGCCCCAACATAAGGACGGTGCTGATACAGGGGCCCCCGGGAACCGGGAAGACCGCGCTGGCCAGGTCCATCCCCGGCATAGACCCGGGAAAGCGCCTGGTCAACGTTCCGCTGGGCGTCGCCGACGAGGACCTTCTCGGCGGTCTGGACCTCGAGCGGGCAATCAAGGGCGGGGGCGTCGGTGCAAGGGCGGGCCTGCTGGCGGAATCCCACGGCAACCTGCTCTACATTGACGACGTGAACCTGCTGGACGAGAGGCTTTCCGCCGTCGTCCTGGAGTCGGTCGCATCCGGCGGCATGTCCCTGGAAAGGGACGGCGTCTCCGCCTCCTACGAATGCGACACGAAGCTGTTCGCCACGATGAACCCCCTGGAGGGTGCGTTGAAGGGACACTACCTGGACCGTTTCGACCTATGCGCCTTCTCCGACTACCCGTCGGAGGAGGACGGCCGCAAAGCTATCGCCAGGAAAAGCCTGCACAGGGCCGACGACCCCAAGGGGTTCGCCAGGGCCCATTCGGAAGGCGACGCGGAGTTGGCGGCAAAGGTCGCCAGGGCACGGGAAATCGTCGGTTTCGTGACGATATCCGACGGGCTCATCGACATAATCAACGAGCTTTGCCACGGCGTGGGCGCCCATGGAATGAGGGGCAGCCTCGCCCTGGTCAACGCCTCCAAAGCGCTCGCCGCGTTGGATTCAAGGGACGAGGTGACGCTGGCGGACGTGGAATCCGTCGCCGTGATTTGCCTGGGGCACAGGAGAACCGTCGACGCCGTTGCGGAGGAAGACCCGGAGCCCCGGAGGCGGGATGCCGAGGAAAAACCCGAAAAGCAACCTGAGAAACCGTCCGAACAACGTCCCCCGACCCCGCCCAAAAACAGCGGTCCCGATTCCCCGCCGCCGCGGCCGCCGCCGCGGGAAGATGATGACCCGGGGGAGGGCGGCGGCGAGGCCAGGGAAATCCTGCACGAGATAGGCAGAAGGTTCAGGGTCATCGATTACCTGGTGCGCGGGGACGGCGCCAGGAAAACCAAGGGCAGGGCCGGGCGCAGGGATGCCGTCATAAGCGACGACAGCACGGGAAGGCACGTCTCCCACAGGGAATCCGACGGCAAACCCGCGGACGTCGACATCGGCGCCACCATCCGAGCCGCCGCCCGGAGCGGGAGGGGGCCCGGCGATGGGTTGGCTATTTCGGTAACCAAAGACGACATACGCGAAAAGGTCAGGGAAAAACGCACCGGTTCCACAATCCTGTTCGTGATGGACGCCAGCGGTTCCCTCGGCCTAAGGAGGAGGATGGCCGCAGTCAAGGGGGCGATGCTGTCGATGCTCCTGGAAAGCTACGTGAAAAGGGACAGGATAGGGTTGATGGTGTTCAGGCGCGACGGCGCGGAGATGGTCGTGCCGCCGACGAAGTCATTCGAATACGGGTACAGAAGGCTCGAGGATTTGCGCACCGGCGGGGGCACTCCGTTGGGCGACGCCCTCGTGAAATCCCACGAATACATGACCAGGTACGCCTGTTCGAACCCGGGCGAGGCCTGTTACGTCGTATTGCTGACCGACGGCAGGGCCAACGTGGCATTCAAGAAGGGCGAGGACCCGCATTCCGAAGCCATGGCGATCGCCGGGGCGCTCTCGGACTCAACGTTCGACTGGATCGTCGTGGACACGGAGGAGGGTCCGCCGACGTTCGGGTTCGCCGCCGACCTCGCGAGGAACCTGGGCGCGACGTACTTCAAACTGGAGGATTTGGACGCCGACGCCCTGAAAGATAGCGTGGCGCTCGTGACGGGGGGCCGGTATTGAATGCCGACTCGCGCCCATATGGAGAACGCGTACGGCCAATTAAACCATACGTTCATATAAACGAAATGATTGGACGATATGTCCAATAATGGGGGGAGTCGTTGGAAACCGGTAGCGAGAACCTCAAAGAGGAATACCACGGGTACGTGTTCAGAAAAATCCTCTTTATTGTCCTCTGCATAATAGCGATAATCGTAACAGCGGCATACGGTTGCACCCTGGGCGGCAGGGAGATTTCCTTCGTGGACGTTTATAAAGTGATATTCAACCATATCGGGGGTGCTACATACGAACAGGGTTCCTCAGAGTGGTGGGACGACTACATCATCTGGGAGATAAGGCTCCCCAGGATAGTCATGGCAATTGTCGCAGGCTGCGGACTTTCCATAGGCGGCATCGCCATGCAGAGCATGCTCAACAACCCGTTGGCCGACCCCTACACCACCGGCATATCCTCCGGCGTTTGTTTTGGTGCCATCAGCGCGATGGTGATGGGGTTCACATATTCAAGCATACTGGGTCAATACGGCATCGTTACCAACGCGTTCCTTTTCGGACTGATTCCCGCCGCGGCGATAATCCTTCTGTCCAGATTCGTTGATGCCTCGCCCGCAACGATGATCCTCGCGGGAATCGCGATATCCTACACATTCAATTCGTTCAACACTTTAATTATGATAACCAGTGAGGCGGAAACACTGAAAAGCGTTTATGTTTGGCAAATCGGGACCCTTTCCAGAGCTTCCTGGAACGACTTGCCAACGATGCTGACAGTGACAATCGTAGGCTCCGCGTTCGTTTTGCTTACCACAAGGCAACTGAACCTTCTCATGCTTGGCGAAAAAAGCGCGATAAGCCTGGGACTTGACGCGGGCACGTACAGGATTGTGTGTCTCGCAATCCTTTCCGTCTCCACGGCCGGAATCATCAGCTACACGGGGATAATTGGTTTCGTGGGCTTGGTTTCGCCCCATATCGTAAGGATGTTGATTGGTGCCGACAATAGGTATCTCGCCCCGGCCGCGATGGCCTTCGGTTCGGCTTTACTGATGGTTGCCGACATAATAGGAAGGATTATAGTGCAACCGGCCGAATTGCCGGTGGGCGTCATACTTTCGTTCGTCGGGGCGCCGATATTCCTTTACATCATCATGCGCCAGAAGAAAGGGTACGGGGGTGACCTATATTGAGTGATGCCAACACGGATTTCAAAACAGGCTACATGATATACATCTCCAAAAAGGTCCTGTTCATCACATTGTTTTGCATCTTGGCCGCATTGTCAGTGGGATTGGCGCTTTCTTTCGGGAAATACCCGATAGGTTTCCTGGAGTCGTACGAAATATTCTTTGACCACATTCGCGGCAGGGTGCCGGAAGGGGAAATCGCCGTGACGAAAGACATGATCATCTGGGAATTACGGGCCCCCCGTGTGCTGATGGGTTTAATCGCCGGCGCCGGTTTGGCCGCGTGCGGCGTCACGATGCAAAGCGTCATGAGGAACCCGCTTGCCGATCCATACACCACCGGCGTGTCCTCGGGCGCGTCGCTCGGGGCAATTATATACCTGATTCTCGGCATAAGCCTTGTACCCACGCTAATCGGTCAGAACGCGGCGATCGCAAACGCGTTCCTGTTGTCTCTCATCCCCGCCGGGTTGATAATCCTCATATCGAGATTCATGAAAACCACCCCCGCAATGATGATTTTGATAGGCGTTTCCGTAATGTTCCTATTCAGTGCGATAACGTCGCTGATCATGCTCGTATCCCACCCGGATCAGGTGGCCGAAGCCTATTCCTGGACCGCGGGCACGTTGGGGCGGGCCACTTGGAGCAACATTCCCATCTCTGCCGGCATAGTCTCCGCTTGCTGCGCCATAATGATGGTTTACTCCGGTAAACTCAACCTGCTTTCGTCCGGCGACAAATGCGCCAGAAGCCTGGGGTTGAACCCCGACGGGACCAGGGTCGTCCTTCTGGTGATCGTTTCTTTCGCTACCGCTTCCATAGTCGCTTTCACCGGCACCATCGGTTTCATAGGCCTCGTGGCGCCACACATGGTAAGGATATTCGTTGGTTCCGACAACCGATACCTGATGCCCGCTTCAATGGCGTTCGGTGCCTTCATGCTCACCGCCGCGGACTGCCTCGCCAGGGAAGCCGGTACCGCGGGACTGCCCGTGGGCGTGGTCACCGCCATGATCGGAGGCCCGCTGTTCCTGTACCTGTTGGTGAGAAAGGGAAAAAGGACGTGACCGGGAAAGCCCCCGGCCACGCCATGGGGTTTGATCAGGTTGTGACGTCGGCCTTCTTCAGAAGGAAGGTGCCTTTCGTGACATCGTACTCGATGTTGCAGAAATTGTCGATGTATTGCTGATGGATCACGTCGCCGTAGTCTCCGCCGAACAGATCGGGATAGATTTCCCCTGCGATGTATGCCACCCTGCATATCATTTGCATCGATCCGTTGACTACGAGCCCCTTGCCGTTTTCGTAAGCTCTGGTATTCACGACGTACTTGGTGCCATTGGTATAATGGTCCAACCTAGCATTCGCATCATGCAAATCGTAATTCATCGTTCTAGACCAAATCATGTACTCGGCTTGGTATTTCTCCTGAAGGATGAATTCGTTGCCTATCTCTATGCGCTGGCTTTTTTCATCGAAATCGGCGAGGTTCTTGCAACCTGCGAGATATGACACCTCCGCATAGGATGTGTGTTTACCAGCCACCGCGTTGGAATACCCCATCAACGTGGTTTTCCTGTTCCCCTCCCCGAGGGTAGCGGTCTTCTCCGCGATGTAGGACAAAATGTCGTCGCACCAACTTACGAAATCGATGGACTTCGCCTCACATTGGAGCATGAAACCAAGGGTTATCGCCCAACTCAGTTCATTGGCCATGTTTTCGTAACTAACCCTGATGACGTCGATGCCCGCGCCCTCCAGCCTGTCTTCGTCGCTAAGGTATGTGGGATGGTTCATGACGACGACGGCATCGACCGAGATCTTCGATATCTCGTCCATGTTCACCTGTTGGGCCTTTCCAACCAAGGGGACGGCGGCCATGTCGGGATACCTGATGTCATCCCTGATCGTTAGGCCGGTAACCTTCCCGCTCGCACCGATGCACTGTATCTGAGGCGTGCAGCGGTCTATCGGAACCACCTTTTTTATCGGGTAAGAAAACGATTTGACCACGTCGTCCCCATTCATGTAATAGACTTTGTTTACCTCCTTTTTAGCCATTAGTTTCTGGACCATTTCTTTGTCTTTGACATCGACGGCGCCATCCCTATTGGCATCGGCCAGGGGATAGTCTTCAGCATTCGCCTCCCCCGCGATTATCTTGTCGTAGAGAAGCAGGTCCTTGTGGTCGAGACGGTCATCGTTGTTCACGTTCCCGAATATCCTGAGCCTACCGATTTCACTCTCGAATACCGTGTCCTTTTCGCCGAAGTCGACGAAAACCAATATCGCGCCGATGCTGACGACGGCCAGCAAAACGACGACACCAACGGCAATGACTTTTGCGTTCATTGTATCGGCTGGACATATTATCCAATTAGTTATAAGTACATTCTGGAAAATAATTTTTAATTGTCGAATGCAAGAATTCAGGATGCGGCGACGCTGGGAGTGCCAGAGATGCCGATTTCTGGGCTTTCGTCTACGCAATCCGAGGAATCGCCCAGAGAATCATTGAGTATGACATGCGGCCTGCCGTTGTGCATCACCACGTTGGAATCGACCTTGTAAACAATCCTAATGTTTTCCTCCGTCAACACTTCCTCGGGGGTGCCGACGGCAAAAATCGTACCTTCGTGCATGAGTATCATCCTGTCAGAAAATTTCGATGCTATGTTGAGGTCGTGGCTAATCATTACTACGAGCATGTCCTTGGCGACGGATAGTTCCTTCAAGAGTTTTGTCACCTCGATTTGGTGCCTAATGTCCAGATTGGCCGTAGGTTCATCAAGAAGCAACAACCTGGGTTCCTGAACGATTCCCCTGGCGAGCATCACCTTCTGGTGTTGCCCCGCGCTGAGTTCGTTGAATTGCCTCATGGCAAGATGTTCTATGCGCAGAAGCTTCAGCGTATCGTACACAATGTCCAAATCCGAATCGAGGGATTTCCATTTATTATGTGGGTGACGACCCATCAAAACGGTGTCGACGACCTTCAGCGGAAAGGCATCTCCGCCGGAATATGGGACATAGGCGAGTTTCTTCGCCAATTCCTTGAGGGGGATCCCTTTGATGTCCTCGCCGTTTATCATCACTACGCCCTCGGTCGGCGTGAGGATTTTGTTCATGCAGTGGATTAACGTGGATTTGCCTACGCCGTTTGGACCGATTATCGAAACGAATTCGTTCCCCTCCAAATCAAGGTTTATGTCCTTCAACACAGGCGTGCTGGAATAGGAAAAAGCAACGCCGTTGACGTTGATTCGCATATTAATGGATATATCATCCAACTATATCAACCCACTTGTTCACCCTCACTCCGACTGCTCAAACATGACGAAACGTCCTGGAATCCAACGCGTCAAGCCATGACCGACGAGTCTATCACCAATAAATTCTCGGATGCCAGATAAGAGCCTTTCATATTGTCTTGGAAGTTGTCTATCCAGTATTGACAGATTACGTCCCCGTAACTCTCACCATAAAGTTCCGGATACATGACCTGGGCGGTATACGCCATCCTAACGACGAGCGGCATGTACGAGTTGATTATGGAGTACTTGCCATTTTTATACGCGTTCATTTTCGTGAAATACTGGCCATTCGAATCCCAGATCTCCGTGAGGTTTGGATTTTTCATGGGGAACTGTTTGTAGTGTATGATAAAATCGGCATCGTATGTATCATTCAGAAGCCATTCGTCGCCTATCTCGAACTTTTTGGTGACGACGTCTTCCTTGAACAGGTTGGAGGCGCCGACGTGTTCGGTGACTTCATGATAATCCGATTTTAACCCCCCAATGGAATTCGACATCGTGACGTTTATGCACGTCACTATTTCTTCCGGCTTTATAGTGCCCGCCTTCGTTTCGATTTCCTTGTAAACGTCGTCACAGAACTTGGAATACCTCCCGGCGCGTTCCTCCAGTTCCAGCATATACCCAAGGGTGATGACGGCGCTTACCGAGTCCCTGATGTTGGAGGTCGCCATCCTGACCACGTCCACCCCCATACCCCTGATTGTTTCCTCGTTCTTCACGAAGGCTGTGCTGTCCATCGTAAAAACCGCGTTCAGGCCATCGTTCTTGAGTGTGGAAATTTTCTCGTCGTCGGCACGCGTTACCGACGAGTCGCTCACCTTAAAAACGGTAGACAAGTCCGAAAACATCGTAGGATCCTTCTCCTCGCCCGTTGTGCCTATGATTTTGCTCGTCGCCCCGATTGACTGCAATGCGAGAAGCATGTTCGTCCCGACAACGGCACATTTCTTGACAGGGTAATTCAATGATTTTACCCTCTGTTCCTTGTTGTAGTAGTCGACGTAGAAGATTTTCATCTTCTCCCTGTTTACCATCCTCTTTACCCATTCGACGTCGTTTTCATCGACGACGCCGTCCTGGTTTGCGTCCGCAAGGGGATACTCCGTTTTCCAGTCCAATCCTTCGGCAATGATTTTCTCCAAGGTAGATACGTCTTCTCCATCCAGGTAATCATCGTTGTTTGCGTTGCCGAAAACCATCAGCCTGCCCGATCTGTCTAGAGACCTGTATGGCTTCTCACCTTCATTGAAAACGAACAGTACGCCGATTCCTGCCACTACCAAAACAACGGCAACTACGATAGCCAGGATTTTTTTATCAATCATAACTGGATTAATAATCCAATTATATATAAAATAATCTATTAGCCTTTCAAGAGTTTGTTCTCTTTGATTAACAGATATATGAACAGCGGACCGCCAAACAATGCCGTAATGGTCCCGACGGGCAACCCAGTCGTCCCGACCGATCTTGCAATGATGTCACACAACAATAGAAAAACGGCACCGAACGCCATCGAAGCAGGTAAAAGATACCTGTTCTCCGATCCAATGATCCTCCTGACCATATGTGGCACAGCCAAACCCACGAAGCCTATGGTTCCCGTGAAACTGACAATCGCGGATGTCATAAATGAGATTACGACCAAAAGATAAACCCGCAATGCGTTTATGTTAATGCCCAGCGTCGCCGCGAGTTTGTCCCCAGAGGTCGAAACGTTAAGATGCCTCGACACAAGCATAAGCAATGCGGACCCCGATATGACGACGGTGGTTACCACTCCTATGTTATCCCAGGTCGCTTTCCCAAGGGTGCCGACGCTCCATATGTACACCTCGGAAAGCGATTCGGGCTTCGCTAATAACTTTATCATGGCGGTCATCGCGGAAAAAACATACATTATCGCTATACCGGTGAGGATGGTCGTGGTGGCGGTCGTGTTTTTCTTGAAAATGTTCAATGCGACCATCACTGCAGAAGGGATGAGCGACAGCAGGAAGGCGTTGACTATTATCGCGTTTTGCCCCGTAATGGATGGCAACAGACAAAACCCGTAAACTATGGCAATGGAGGCCCCGAACGATGCACCGGAGGATACGCCCGTGGTATATGGGTCCGCTAGTGGGTTTTTCAACAAACTCTGCATGGCCGCGCCCGCCACGGATAGCCCGGCACCCACAGAGACGGCCATCATGGAACGTGGCAACCTCATCTCCCAGACAACCTCGTCGGCCATCGTGACAACTTTATTTCGACCAAAGAGAATATTGATGAAAATCCTGTAAGATTCCGTCACGCTCAATTCGTATTTACCGATTGACAGGGAAACGCAGAGTAGTGCGAATGTCAGGATGCAACACGCCGCGATGAATATCATTTTTTTCCGGGTGTATGCGTGATATGATTTTTTGAAAGTAACCCTGCTCAAGAAACCCTCTCCCCATACGCTTTTTTCTGCCGTATTATAAAGTACAGGAACAGCGGGCCCCCGACGAACGACATTACTATGCCTACCGGAATCTCCCCGCTTGGCACGATTAGCCTGCCTAACAAATCGGCCGACAGCAACATGGCCGCCCCCAGGGCGATGGACCCGGGGATGGTGAATTTATTATCGGCGCCGATTACCATCCTTACTATATGAGGGGAGACCAACCCCACGAACCCGATGACCCCCGTAAAGCTCATTATCGACGCGGCCATCAGAGAAACGAGAATCAGACATAGCATTCGATACGTCGCGGCGTCCAGACCGAGACTTTTCGCGCTTTCATCCCCCAGCATCATCAGGTTCAGTTTCCTTGAGGTGAACATAACCAACGCGGCCCCAATCAACGTCATCACAAGCATTATGCGAACATCAGACCACATGAGGTCCGTGATGGAACCGATTTGCCAATGGTAGACCTTGTGGATTTCCTCCACGCCCGTGGATACCAGCATCAACGTCGTGAACGAACTGAAAAGGTAGGACATCGCGACACCCGCCAGAATCACGGTTGCGGTGGTCGATCTCGGCATCCGGGACACGACAGCGACGACCATCGAAGGTATTATGCCAAACAAAAACGCGTTTAGGATTAGACCGTACTTCCCGACAACGGTCGTCACGGAGAAGCCGAACACCAGAGCCAATGCCGCTCCGAAGCATACACCGGACGAGACCCCCGTGGTGTATGGGTCCGCAAGGGGATTCCTCAGCACGCTCTGCATGACCGTTCCGCAGATTGCGAGGGAAGCGCCGGCAATCAGGCCTGCGGCAATCCTCGGCAACCTGACGTTCCAAATCACATACCAATCCAACCAATCCAAAGAACCGGGGGGATGCCTTACCCCCCTAATGTGGTTGAAAATAATCTCGTAGGCCTCGAAAAACCCGATGTCCCTGCTTCCAATCGTACAGCTAATTCCTGTCACCGCCACGCACACAATGACACAGAAAAAAATAAACAGAAGTTTCCTAGCAACGTAGGATTTGTATTCTCCATGGAATTCGACTGGGTACACCGGTTCTTTTTCCAACCCCTCCAATTTCCTCTTTTTTTCCTCCAGCTCAATGTCCCTTACCATAAAAGCCGAATAGACGATTACAACAATCGAAATCAGATGGGATATGACGACTATGATTACCGCGCTGTCGTCCTTGAACCCATAAACAGACGCCATAACAACCGTTACGACGGCCATCAAAAGAACGACGGTCAGAATCAAAATCGTGAAAAACTTGCCGCGGCCCTCGAATTTCACCGTTTTTCGCACCACCATCCATATTGAGATAGATGGAATATATATCCAATATTATATCATTATTACTGAATTTTCAATGATGTCGCATTTATGCGTATTACTGTGATTACGGACACGATGCGGAATTTATTGCAGATTTCGCCCTACGTCTATTAGCGAGAGAACATAAGGGCGGGCATTTTTGATTGCTCCGTTTCAAGGAACCGTGAAAAAACAAATTGAACAGTCACTTCTCAATTGCTATCAGCAAATCGCCCATCTGTATCGTGTCGACGGCCCTGCCGCCGAGCATCAGTTTCCGTTCCGGCTCGAAATAGCCGGGGCCGACGTCGATTTCCCTGCCATCGACGAAGTCGTTCGAATACGGGTACAGAAGGCTCAAGGATTTGCGCACCGGAGGGGACACTCCGTTGGGCGACGCCCTCGTGAAATCCCACGAATACATGACCAGGTACGCGAGGATGAACCCGGGAGAGGATGTTACGTGGTGCTGGTGACCGACGGCAGGGCGAACATCGCCTTAAAGAAGGGCGAGGACCCGAATTCCGAAGCCGTGGCCATCGCCAGGATGTTGTCCGATTCCTTTTTCAAGTGGATCGTCATCGACACCGAAACGGGGCCACCGACGTTCGGATGCGCCGCGAACCTTGCCAGGAACCTCGGTGCGACCTATTTCTTGCTGGAAGACCTCGATGCGGACGCGCTGAGGGACAGTGTGGCGTTTGTGACCGAAAAAACCGTTATTTAAGAAAAATACGGGGGCGACGCCCCCGAATGGGTTTACGCCTCCAGGGCATCCAGATACATTTGGTAGGTTATCGTCGTCGTGATGTCCTTGGAGACGTCCAAATGGCCGTCCTCGACGCCGTCGTGCAAATACGGAAGGTATTTGTCGAGATAGTCCTGGAACATCTCGTCGCCGTAGCCGTCGAAAATGTTCGGATACAGTATCTCTGCGACGTACGCCACTCTTATCGGGACGGGGATGCTGGCGTTGACGTAGACTATCTTCTCGTATTTGGCAGACGCCTTCAAAATTGCCATCTGATCTTTGGTTGGCCTCTCCCATTCTTTCTTGATGTCGAGCTTCTTCAAATCCAGGGTTCTGTAGCTTATGATGTAATCAGCATTATCGTACTTTGTTATGGCATCCCCCGTCAACGATATCGTCGTATCGCCTTCAAATCCAGAGATGTCGTTCCCGCCAGCCATCTTGGTGATGATTGCATAATGGGAATATCTTTCCGATATGTGCACATACCTGCTCAGGGATATGCAATCGGCCTTATTGACGCCTTTGAGTTTCTTGGCGACGTTTTCCATGATAGCCACGCCGTCGGCACACACGTTGTAACCCCTCTCCTCGTAATCGCCGCCGAACAGGAACCCAATCTTCAAGGCGGAGTTGGCAAAACCGATCGGGCTGGTGCAATCAACGTGTATTAATGGTACTCCCGCAGCTTCGAGGTCGCTTCTGTATTCGGCCACGGCAGGTTCGGTCATGTACAATATGGCGCCAACGCCGCCCTCGTCTGAAAGATTTGAGCTGAGGGTTTTGAAACTCGCATACGTCGCTTTGTTGATATATCGGGTCCCGTCCAGCCTAAAGATGCTTGGATCGTTGAGAATGTATGCCTGTTCGCAAGGGAATTCGTTTGCCCCGAAACCCGCCAACACATCCTTCGCGCCGAGGGAAATAATGAAGGAAAGCATGTCCGGGTTCATGGTCACGACGTTTTTCAACGGGTATTTGACGGAAATTACGTTGTCGCTGTCGTCGACAACATTGATGGTCGTCTCGTCTCTGGCAACAATTTTCTTCAGAGCTTCGACGTCATTGGAATCGACTTTGCCGTCGTTGTTCACGTCGGCGAACGTATATTCGTCCGAGGTCCCGTCGGCTATTATCTCGTTCAGCTTATCGAGGTCGGCCTGGTCGATTTTGTGGTCGCCGTCGACGTTGCCCATTATCGCGAGGGTCATGCCGGACAGGTCTGTTGCCCTGACCTTCCTAGTCACCTCCTCGTCGTCCATTGTTATGTAAATCCCGACGGCGGCAACCGCGACGATGGCGACTACCCCTATCGTAATCAATTTAGCGTTCATATTAATCCCTAATATAGTAACACGTAATTAAGATTAATAACATTTCGATTCATGCATACCGGTCACTGATTGTGACGCCGAACGGCTGTTGCACATTTCGCTATCGCGAATCGTTTTATATAAAAACGAAAAGGGGATACCCCTTTAGGTTTGTGCATCGATTTCCGCTTTGTACATCTGATAGGTCACCACGGTCGTAACGTCTTTGGAAACGTCCAATTTCCCGCCCTCGGCGTTCTCTTTCAGATACGCCAGATAATTGTCAACGAATTCCTGGAACGCCTCGTCACCATACCCTTTAAAAACGGTTGGGTGAAGTATTTCGGCAACGTATGCCACCCTGACGGGTACTGGGATGCTGGCGTTGAGGTAGACCAGGCCCTCGTACGACCCAGAAGCCTCTAGTATGGCTTTCTGTTCATTGTTTGGCTTTTCCCATACGTCGACAGAGGTGTATTTCCCCAAATCCAGCGTCCTGAAGCTTACGATGTATTCAACGCCGTCGTATTTGGTAATGGCATCACCTTTCAAGGCGGTGGAACTCGTACCTTCCAAGTCGGTCAAGTTGTTCCCGCCTGAAAGTTCGGTAAGCAAGGTATATTGGGAATTCTTCTGGGTTAAGGAAACGGTCATTGTCAACGAAATGCAGTCCGTCTTCTTGACACCCTTTAGTTTCCCTGCGACGTGGTCCATTATGGCAACGCTATCTCTGCATATGTCCAGACCCTTTTTCTCGAAATCGCCGCCGAAGAGGAATCCGAGTTTCAAGGCCGAGCCTGCGTAATCCAGAGGATTGCTGGCATTGACCCACAGCAGGGGGATTCCCGCGGCTTCAAAATCGCTCCTGTATCCGCCTAGTGCGGCCTCGGACATATACAGTATGGCCCCAATACCGCCCTCTTTGGAAAGATTCGAACTGAGGGTTTTGAAATTGGCGTATCCCGCCTTGGTGAACGCCCTCGTCCCGCCCAGGTCCACGATACCTTCAACATCCTTTATGTAAGCCTGTTCAATGGGGTAGGAAGTGGATACGTAACCAGCCAAAACGTCCTTTCCCCCAAGCGCTATCATGAGTGAAAGCATATCCGCCGTCAGACTAACGACGTTCCTCAACGGGTATTTTATCGTAATTATGTTCGAGTTGTCGTCGACGACGTAGACGGTTGTCTTCTCCCTGGCGACGATCTTCTTCAAAGCCACGACATCATTGGAGTCCACTTTACCATCATTGTTAACATCGGCGAACGCATAGCTATCCGCTGTGCCGTCGGCAATGATCTCGTTGAGTTTGTCGACATCCGCCTGGTCTATTTTGTGGTCTCCGTCGACGTTGCCCATGATTGCCAACGTCATCCCGGACAAGTCCGCGAATCTGTCTTCCTTTATGTCTTCGTCGCCCATCAGAAAATAAATCCCGACGGCCGATGCTGCCACGATTGCGACGATTCCGACTGCGATTAGTTTGGCATCCATAACTGCACCTACCATGAAAGATAAATACCAATGTATATATAATATATTGGATTTTACAACCATCCAATAATACATATATTTTATCATTTTGTGAAAGATAATCATAATTATATTTGAAACAGTATTACGATACACTGCGACACGGAGGAAACATGGAAAAGACTGTTGGAGCGGATGCCGTTTGGGCATACAGGAAGGATGTGGCGAAACGCATATCCTTCATAACAATTTGCATAGTCTCTGTATTCTTCGTCATACTTCTTTCAGGTTCCATCGGCACCACATATGGATTTTGGGACGTTTACGAAGTGATTTATGAACGCATCATGGGAATCACGCACCCCACGGCAAGTCCCGAATGGTGGAGAAGCCATTACATTTGGAACAATTCCCTGCCCCCAATCATAATCAGCGTCATAGCCGGCGCCGGGCTTGCCATCGGGGGGACCGTCATGCAAAGCCTCATGGGGAATCCGTTGGCGGACCCATACACCACAGGGATATCCAGCGGTGCCAGCCTCGGGGCGGTTTCGGCGATTGTCACGGGGTTTACGTTCAGCTCGATCTCCGGCGAGATGGGCATAGTCTCCAGCGCGTTCCTCGGCGCGCTCATACCCGCGTTTCTGGTCATATTCCTGACGCGTTTCGTCGGCAATTCGCCCACGACCATGATCCTCATTGGCGTGGCAATATCGTATTTCTTTAACTCAATGGTCACCTACCTGATGATTACGACCGACACCGACAAGCTCCAGGAGGCGTTCTTGTGGCAGATTGGCTCGGTTTCCGGCACCGGATGGGGAGATATACCTCTCATGCTGACCATCGTCGTTTTTTCCGGCATAGCCGTCGGCCTGGTTTCCAACAAACTGAATCTGATGATGCTTGGGGATAAAAGCGCGAAAAGCATGGGTCTCGACATCGAGAACTTCAGGACCCTCTGCCTGCTGCTCCTCGCTTTCCTCGTGGCTTCCATAATAAGCTACACGGGCATCATCGGCTTCGTGGGCCTAATCACCCCGCACGTCGTTAGGTTCATAATCGGCGGCGACAACAGGTTCGTCGCACCGGCGTCGGTCGCTATGGGAGCCTTCATCCTGGTTTCCGCCAACCTGATTTCCAATTTGCTTATGCCGATAGGCGATATCCCCATAGGTGTCGTGATGTCCTTTGTCGGGGCACCGATATTCCTTTATCTCATTCTCAGAAGCAAGGCCGGGAGGGATATGTTCTGAAGGAATATGATTTCAGCGAATACAAAAGGGAAACTTGGAAAAAATTGATTTTCTTCCTGCTTTGCATAATCGGGTCTGTGTTTCTGTTTGTCTACTCCCTGGGGGTGGGGCACTTCGATTGCGGCATCCTCGAAGCATTCGACATAATAGGGAAATCCCTAAGGGGCGAGGAATTGGCCAGACAGACGAAACACATCATTTGGTACGGACGTACGCCCTCTGGACTGATGGCGATTGCCGCCGGGGCGATACTGGCGGCGGGAGGGGGCGTCATGCAGACCCTCCTAAGGAACCCGTTGGCCGACCCATATTCCATGGGGATTTCCTCGGGTGCTCTATTCGGGGTTTCGATAGCCGTCATAATGGGCATCTCCATTTACGACTCCAGCCAAAGCTATGCGGTGATACTGAACGCGTTCGTATTCGCCCTCGTGCCCATGGCAATCATCCTGATGGCTTCCAGAAGGGGTGACATGACCCCTTCCAAAATAATTCTGACGGGTATCGCCGTGATGTTCGTATTTTCCGCCTTCTCAACAACGCTCATGCTTACGACGGACTCGGAGACATTGGCCACGGTTTATTCCTGGAGGGTCGGCACTCTTGACGGCATCAGTTGGGCATCCTTGGGCATCGTTTCCGTCGTAGGCGTCATCGGAATATCGTTCCTGCTTACTCAGGCACGCAAATATAATGTCATGACCGCCGGCGACAACAGCGCGAAATCGATGGGTGTCGATCCCAAAAGGACGACGTTGGTTGGGATGACGGTCATATCCCTTATGACGGCTACCGTCGTGTGTTTCACCGGCACAATCGGGTTTGTCGGTCTTGTGGGACCGCACATCGCAAGGCTTTTCGTGGGATCCGAATCCAAATTCCTAATACCCGCAGCAGCGGGATTCGGTGGCATCTTCCTATTGGCATCGAGCTGCGTCGCAAGGGTTTCTGGCCCGTTGGGACTTCCCGTCGGCGTTATTAGCGCCATGGTAGGTTGCCCATTATTCATAATAATCCTTGTAAAAATGAGATCCAACGTATGGGGGAGCGGAGTCTGAAATGAAGATAGACATCAAAGAAATGGGTTTTGGCTACACCGCCACGCCTGTGCTGAAAGGGATAAACCTGGCAATCGGAGGGAATCAACTCGTTTCCATACTTGGCCCAAATGGCGTGGGAAAATCCACACTGATTCACTGCATCAACAAAATCCTATCGCCGAAAGAAGGCGTTGTGCTCCTCAATGACGTCGACGTCTCCGAAATAACCATTAAAGACTTGGCAAAGGAGATTGGATACGTTCCATATTCCACGACCACGTCGTTCCCATTGTCGGTCGTCGACACCGTGCTCATGGGCAGGCACCCCCACAGCAAATGGAAAACAACGGACGAGGATTTGCAGAAGGTCTACGAAACGCTTGACCTCCTAGGCATAGAACACCTTGCCATGAGATCTTTCAACCAGTTATCGGCGGGGCAACACCAGAAGGTCATGCTCGCAAGGGGTTTGGTCCAAGAGCCGAAAGTACTCCTCCTGGACGAACCGACGGCCAACCTTGACATCAAACACCAAATGGAGGTCGCAAGAATCATGCGAGACCTTGCCCATGAAAAGGGGATTACCGTCATCATGATTAGCCACGACATCAATATTGCCGCTACGTACTCAGACAACGTAATCCTGATGTACGAAGGCAGCATATTTGCCGTCGGCACGCCGCATGAGGTCATAACGAAGGAGAACATCAAAAAAGTCTATGGCGTGGAATCGGAGGTGGTGGATTTCCGAGGCAAGCCCCACCTGGTCCTCATCGATGAAAAATTGAAGAACCTTGAACTTCCGAAAGACTCCTACGTCTCGATGAGGGCGCAGGAAACCGCGGCCAGATGATTATTTTTCTATCGCAATCAGCAAGTCACCCATCTGGATGGTGTCGACGGCCCTGCCGCCTAGCATCAGTTTCCGTTCCGGCTCGAAATAGCCGGGGCCGACGTCGATTTCCCTGCCGCCGACGTCGACCTTGACGCCACCCTCGGAAAACGCCGCCGCCGCCTCGGCGGGGTCCATGCCCCCCACCGCTTCGGCGATGGCCTTGGCGTCTCCCTTGAACTCCGGCCCAAGTTTTGCGTGGACGGGTTTCATGGCGACTATCTCCTCCGAGATGTCGGCGGTTTCCGCGAAGACCACCTCAGCGGCCTTCACGGTCTCGGACACGTCGACCTCGGACCCGGCCAGGTCCGCCACGGGTCCGCCTATCAGCTCGACGAGCGCCAACGGTGCGTTGAGCGGGATCTTGTTGTCGGACTTCCAGCCGCGGACGGCGGCGATGACGTCCCTGAGCAGGTCGCCGGCCTCCACGGCCCCGGGGTCGTCCATGACCGGCTCGGGCCAATCCGTCAAGTGAAGGCTCCTCGCGCCCTCGTGGGCGGCGAAGTGCTCCTGGTAGACGTCCTCCGTCACGTGGGGGAGGAACGGCGCCATCACCTTCAAAAGACCCAGCAAAACCGTGTACACCGTGTACCTGGCGGCGTCGTCGTCCCTCGCCTTCACCATCTCCACGTAGTGGTCGGCGAACTCGTGCCACAGGAAATCCTCCGCTTCCCGCATGGCCTTGTCGAAGTGGTAGACGTCGAACTGGGCCGTCGCCTCCCTCAGCATGCGGGTGAACTTCGTCAGTATCCATTTGTCCAGGGTCCTCAGGGACTTCGGCTTCCCCGGCTTGGACTTTAGGAACCTGGAAGCGAACTTGCCCAGGTTGAAGATCTTGTTGCAGAGCCTCCGCCCGCGCACCACGTCCTTCTCCCGGAAGGCGTGGTCTATGCCCAAAGAGCAGGATGCCGCGTAATAGCGCAGGGCGTCGGCGCCGTATTCCTCTATGATCGGTATGGGGTCGATTACGTTGCCTATGGACGTGTGCATCGGCGTGCCGTCCGGGGCCATGATGAAGCCGTGAATCATAATGTCGTCCCACGGCCTGGATTCCTTGAGCTGCTCGCTCCTCAGTATGGAGTAGAAGGCCCACGTGCGTATGATGTCGTGGGACTGGGGCCTCATGGACATCGGGAACAGCTTCTCGTGCATGGCGGGGTCCCGCTCCCAAAACGTGTTGTACAGCGCCGATCCCGACGAATCCATCCAGGTGTCGAACACGTCCGTGCTGCCGACGAGTTCTCCGCCGCATTCCGGACACTCGGGCACGGGCGGCGCATCCTCTGTCGGGTCGCAGTAGCACATCTCCTCCGTGGCGGGCACGGCGTGGCCGCAGGCGCACTCCCAGACGGGGACCGGCGTGGCGAAAATCCTCTGCCTGCTCAGGACCCAGTCCCATTCAAGGGAGTTGACCCAGTCGTCCAGACGCGTCCTCATGAACTGGGGGTACCAGTTGATCTCGTCCGCCCTGGCCATGACCCTGTCCTTCAGGTCCACGGTCTTGAGGAACCACTGGGGCACCTGCAGGTACTCCACTGGGGCGTGGCACCTCCAGCAGACGGAGACGTTCTGGGGGCTGTCCCTCTGCTCCAGCAGCTCGCCGGATTCCCTCATGTCCTCGATTATCGCCGCACGGGCGTCGGCGACGGGCATGCCGGCGTACTTGCCGGCGAGTTCGGTCATCCTGCCGAACTCGTCGATGCCCTTCTCCATGGGAAACTTGTGCTTCATGACCCACTCAAGGTCGTCCTTGTCCCCGATGGTGCATATCATGACGTTGCCCGTGCCGAAGGCGGGGTCGACGCCCTCGTCCGCTATCACGGGGACCTCCTTGCCGAAGACGGGCGTCGTCAGCTTGCCGGCGGCCAGGATTTCCTTCTTGGAGACGTCGTCCGGGTGCACCGCGACGGCCTGGCAGGTGCAGAGCAGCTCGGGCCTGGTCGTGGCGATGACCGCGCCGCCGCCGGGGCCGCCGAATTTTATGAAATTGAGTTTGGTGACGTTGTCCCTGTATTCCACCTCCGCGTCCGCCAGGGCGGTCATGCAGCGGGGGCACCAATTCACCGGGAAGTTGCCCTTGTAGACGAGACCCATGCGGAACAGCTTCACGAAGGAAATCTGGGTGATGCGCCTGTAATAGGGGGCGTCCGTCCTGTAGTAGATGCTGGGGTCCATGCTCTCCCCCAGGATCTCAAAGTGGTGGATCATCTCGTCGATGAAGCCGTCGGCGTACTCGGTGCACAGTTCCCTGTACTCCGACCTGGGCAGGTCCAGCTTGGTGATGCCGTGCTTTTTCTCGACGCGCACCTCGATGGGCGTGCCGTTGACGTCGAAACACAGCGGGAAGAAAACGTTGTGGCCGGTCATCCTTTTGTAGCGGGCGGCGAAATCGATCAGCGTGTAACCGGTGGCGTGGCCCAGATGCAGGGACCCGGAAGTGTACCTCGGGGGGTTGTCTATGCTGTACACGGGTTTGTCGGAGGCGGGGTCGAAACGGTAGACCCCGTCTTCTTTCCACATCCTCTGCCAGCGCCCCTCGATGGAGGCGGGGTCGTATTGGGCCATCGGCACGCCTATGTTAAGGTTGTTGAAAAAGGTTTGCGGGTGGGCCCCTCCCGGGGCCCACCGGGAACGCTCAGCGTTTGGACCTCTTCTGCCTGTAGTCCAGCCTGGTTTCCTTGAAACTCACGACGGCGGAAGTGAGCTTCTTCATCAGGTTGTTGACTCCCTGGACGATGTCCCAGCTTACCTCCTTCATGCTGACCACGTTGCCCTCGACGGTCAGGCGGGCGGTTATGCTGTATTTGTTCCTGTCCCCCTTCTCGTGGTACTTGGCCACGTGCATGGTGAGGGAATCGGGCCTCATGATCTTGGCGATCTTGGGGATCTCGTTCTCGATGGAGGCGTAGAGCAGGTCTATGTTGCCCTTATCCTGGTCGTCGAGGCCACTGATCTGGATGAAGACCATCTCCCTCTCCCGGGCGGCTGAAATCAGCTCGACGATGTCGTACTGGGTCAGCACGCCCACGAGCTCGCCGTCGTCCAGGACGGGGATGGTGGAGATGTTCCACTCGTCCATGATACTCGCCGCCGCGGCGAGGCTGTCGTCCCATTCGACGGTCTTGACGGCGGTGGCGCAAATCGAGTGGGCGGTGGTCTCCGATTTCTGCCCCTTCTCACCGGAAAGGTCCGCGACGGTCTTGACGTCGCCCTTCCAGTAGTAGTCTATGATTTCCTTCATGCCCAGAATCCCGACGACGTGGTTCTTGGAGTCGACGAGGGGGACGGTCTTAATGTCCAGGGCACCCATTATCTCGATGGCTTCCGAAAGGGAGGCGTCCTTGCCCACGGACTCGACGGGCGTGGTCATGATTTCCCACACCTTGATTTCGGCAAGGGTTTTGATCCCGGCGGCCACGCCGACGAGGTCGCCCCTAGAGATTATGGCGCCGACCTTCCTTCTGTTGCCGTCCATGATGGGCAGTTGGCGGTAGTTGTTCACTATCATGGTTTCCGCGACCTGGGTCACCTTGGCGCCCTTCTCCATCATGGGGTAGCCGGAAACCATCTTGCCGATTTTGGCGTCCATCTTCACGTTCCTTCTCTTCAGGATGGTGGAATAGCTGATCATGCCGATGTAGTCGCCGTTCGCCTCAACCACCGGTATGTCCTGCAGCCCGCTTTCCCTCATCAGGGAAACGGCGTCGACGACCCTGGCATCGGGGGAAAGCGTCGGGAAATCCCTGCTTGCGATGTCCATCAAATCCGTGCCCTCGATCTGGGATCGGAGCATGGAGAGCTTTTTCAAATCCTGTAGGTCCTTGAGTCCCACCTCTTTACACCTCTTGTACTACATGTCCTTCTAGGGATATTATTGTTGTTGGATGCCACGGAAACCCCTGTGGGTGCCGCGGGACGTGGCCTACGCGAACCTGGGTTTTCCCATGGCGGTGGCGACGACGGTGGTTTCCACGAGGATGCCGCCCTCCCTGTCGCCAAGCCAATGGTCCTCCCGCCCCACGGTGACGCCGGGATCGACGGCCCCCTGGGCGATCGCCGCCTCTACGGCCTTGGCGGAAGCCATCTTCCGGGCGTGCTCGACAGCGGCGCCGAACCTTGAGAATTCCTTCCTTTCGAAGGGCGACATGAGGATGGCCCCGGATTCCTCGTGGTCCGCCCCGTCGCCGGTCGGCCTCACGACGATCCTTACGGTCTCGACTATGCTCCCGGTTATCGCGCCGACGGCGTTGCCCACGTCCGTCTCCCTCGGCAGCAGCAACTCGGCGTCGAATTTCGCGGCAACGGCCGGGAGGTACGCCCCCACCGGCGCGCCGATGCCTACGATCGGTTTGTTGAACCTGACGAAACAACCGTAATCTTTGCCGAACTCGCCGGAAATCGCCTTTGCGAGGAAGTCCGAATCGTGGCGCGACGGATTCCAATGCCCCGTTTCCTCCGTGGCCAGATCCCTAAGCAACGTCGCGGCCAGCCTGTCCACGACGGCCCGTTTCGTACGGACCAGGAACCCGTCGACGTCCATGCCCATTATCCCCGAAAGGTATTCCGCGCCAAGCATGGACGCCTCGGCGTCGTGTTCCCCGTACTCCCCGAGGGCGTGGACGACGTCTGTGGGGGTAAAACCGATTCTCTCGACGAGACCCAGGGCCTCCAGGGTGGCGTCGCCGAACGACAGCGGGTGGATGCCAGTCGCCGCCTCGGCCGCCCTCAGCGACACAGGGCCTGCGGATGCCAACTCGATCAGTTTCAACGAATTCGGGCCGAGATTGTGGCGTCTGGGATCGGCGATTCCGTGGCTTACGAAAAACTCGCAATCGAGCACGACGTACGAGAGGTTCCGCGCCTTGCGTATTTTCTTAGGCCCTTTCGCCAACGTCTCGGCGAGGCTTTCCTTCACGGTGGGCCATCTCGCCGCGGCGACGCAAAGCGGGATTGCCCTGCGTGGCCCGACGGTCAGCTCCGGGCCGTTGGCGACTATCCTGCTGTCCCCGCCGATGCCGGTGGTGGAAACGCTGGCGGCGAGTACCTTCGTCCTCCTACCCCCGATCGTCGCTCCCTCCTCGACCAGCCTGGGTCGGCCACCCCTCAGGACCCCTATGTCCGTAGTGGTGCCGCCCATGTCGATGACTATGGCGTCGTCCCTGCCGGTCAACGCCCTGGCGCCTATGAGGCTCGCGGCAGGGCCCGAGATGATGGTCTCTATCGGCCTGTCCAGGGCGGTTGGCTCGGACATCAGCGATCCGTCGCCCCTGACGACCATGAAGGGCGCATCGATTCCCGCCCGGGACAGGGATTCCTTGACCGATCCTATCAGCCCGCTGATGACCGGGAGCAGGCGGGCGTTCATGATTGCCGTCGTGGCCCTTTCGTCGAAGCCCAGGTCCGTGGAGAGCTGGTGGCCGCACACAACGGGGACCCCCAGGATCTCGTCGGAAAGGGTCTTGACCCTGCGCTCGTGCCACGAATTCCTCACGCCCAGGTAGCCGGAGACGGCCAGGGCGTCCACCTTGCCCTTGGCCTCCTCGAGGAACGCGCGGACGGCGGATTCGTCGAGGGGTTCGTCCTGCTTCCCGTAGATGTCGTGCCTGCCCCCTACCGTGCATGACGCTTCGACGGGAACAGCCCTGCTGAACTCGAGCCCGATGCCCACGAAACCGACCCTGCCGCCCCGGCCCTCCACGATGGAGTTCGTGGCCAGCGTGGAGGACAGGGAAACCATCGTGACGTTCCCCAGAAGGCCGCCGTTCAGGCCGTTAATGGCGGCATCGATGCCCTCGGACAGGTCGCCGTGGGTGGTCTGGGACTTGGTCTTGCAAAGGATGTCGCCCGTGGCGAAATCCAATATAACGGCGTCCGTGTGCGTGCCGCCGGTGTCGATGCCGAGCCCAAACCCCATGGTTGCGAAAGCGCATCGGGGATTTTGAATTGTCGCTCGCAAAATGGATGGAAATGTGTTAACTTTTATCTAATGGATTATGTATCCAAACCGTAACATGACGGACATCATCGTTGTGGAGGGCCTTGTCAAACGATTCAACGGTAAGGCCGCCGTGGACGGCATCGACCTCACCGTGAAGGAGGGGGAAATATTCGGGTTCCTCGGCCCCAACGGCGCTGGAAAAACAACGACGGTCAGGATGATAACCACGCTGACAGACCACGACGAGGGGAGGATTGTCGTGTGCGGTTACGACATAGACAAGAACCCCACCGAGGCAAAGGAACACATGGGCATGATTCAGCAAAGCATCACCCTCGACAGGGACCTTACCGTTTGGGAGAACCTGACGCAGCACGGCAGGTACCATTGCATGACCAAGGCGGAAAGGAACGCCAGGATAGAGGAGATTTACGACATATTCGACCTTTGGTCCTACAGCGGATACCAAATCAACTCCCTGTCCGGGGGGTGGAAGAAGAAGGTGTCCATAGCCTGCGCCCTCATGCACAGCCCGGACATCCTTTTCCTGGACGAGCCCACGGCGGGCCTCGACATACAGTCCCGACGCCTGCTTTGGGATTTGATCAAGGAATTGCACGCTCACGGCAAGACCGTGTTCCTGACCACCCATTACATAGAGGAGGCCCAGGCCCTCTGCGACAGGGTCGCCTTCATAGACAGGGGGAAAATCATCGCCAACGGGACGCCGGCGGAACTCATCGAGGGAATCGGCAAGTTCACCGTGGAATTCACCGACGAAAAGACGAGGACCCAGTACAGGCATTTCCCCCACAGGGACGACGCCGTCGCGTTCATGGAGACCCTCAGCAGCAAGGACGACATCCTGATAAGGCGCACCAACCTGGAGGACGCCTTCGTGGAACTCACGGGAAAGACAGTGGGGGGTGCGTGAATGGCCAATTGGTTCACCGAGGTGGGCAACGTCGCCTGGGGCGACCTTATGTTCATGAAACACAACCTGTTCAGGGTGCTCGTTTCCAGCCTGATGAGCCCGTTGCTCTACCTCCTCGCCTTCGGCTACGGCCTCGGCGGGGACGTGAACATGACGTACAACGGCGAGAGCATCAAGTACGTGACGTTCGTCATACCCGGCATCGCCGCGCTTTCCTCCATGAACTCGTCGTTCTCGTCGACCGCGACCAGGCTTAACGTCCAAAGGCTGTATTACGGGTGCTTCGACGAAATGGCGATGGCCCCGCTCAGGCCCACGGCGATAGCCGTCGGGAAGTCCATGCTGGGGGTCATCCGCGGTTTGCTGAGCTGCACCATAATATTCGTCATCGGGTTCATATCCAAGGCGGACCTGGAGGTCACGGTACTGTTGATTGTGTCGATACTGCTCTCGTGCTTCATGTTCTCCGCACTGGGGGTGACCGCCGCCATGTTGGCCAAATCCCACCAGAGCATGTCCGTCTTCAACAGCCTGGTCATCCTGCCGATGACGTTCCTCTGCGGCACGTTCTTCAACCTCGACAGTTTGCCCGACGTGTTCCACTACATCCTTTTGGCGATGCCCCTTTCCCACTCCAGCCTGACGATCAGGGCGTCCTCCCTGGGCGCCGCGTTCCCCGTAGGTTCGTTCGTCGTGATGCTGGCGTTCGCGGTCATCTTCCAGGGGATCAACGTGTTCCTGCTCAAGACCAGGAGGGTCTGAACCGGATAGCGGCCACCGCTTCCGAGAAAGGACGGGTCAGAAATCTTCCAGGCCGTGCCTGCTCCCGTAACCCCGGGGGGTGACCATCAGGCCATCACAGACGTAGGTTTGGGAATTCCCGACCACGACGATGCAGAACATGTCGATGTCCTCGCTTCCCACCTTGCCCAGGGTTGTGAGCCATTTCCTTTCCTCGGGCCTGCCCGCGTGGCGAACGACGCCCACGGGCGTATCGGCGCCCCTGTGCCTCATCAGTATGGACGCGGCCTCCGCCAGATGGTCCGTCCTCTTCCTGCTGCGCGGGTTGTAGATGCACGCGACGAAGTCGCCCTTCCCCGCGCAGTCGACCCTCTCATAAATTTTCTCAAGGGGCGTCATCAGGTCGCTGAGGCTGATGAACGCCATGTCGTGCATGAGCGGCGCCCCCAGGACGGCGGCCGCGGCGGAGGCGGCCGTCACGCCCGGAACCACGACGATTTCCACGCCGGACCCGGTGTCATGGGCGACCTGGTAGACGGCGCCGGCCATGCCGTATATGCCCGAGTCGCCGCTGCTGACCATCGCCACGTCAAGGCCTTCCTCGGCCTTGCCTAGGGCAATCCTGCAGCGTTCGATCTCCTTCATCATAGGGGTCGCCAGGTATTCCTTGTCCGGGAAAACCGGCCTCAGCATGTCCACGTACGTGGTGTACCCCACCACGATATCCGCCGACGTTATGGCGTCGACGGCCGCCTGGGTCATGTGTTCCCTGCCCCCCGGGCCGAAACCCACCACGGTGATCTTCCCTTTCTTGGGCTTCATTCGATACCCTTCCTGAACCCGTGGGTGAAGTGTTTGTCGTAAAGCTTGGACAGGGAATACTCGTCGCCGAGGAAGCCGCCGACGACGGTGAGCGCCGTTCTGTCGATGCCCGCGCTCTCGACCTTGCCGGCTATGTCCTTCAGCGTGCCCGTCACGATTTTCTGGTCCTCCCACGTCGCCTTGTACACCACGGCCACCGGGGCGTCCTCGCCGTAATGCGGGATCAGGGTGGAGGCGAGTTCGTCCATCATGCCGACGCTGAGGAATATCACCAGGCTGGCCCTGTGTTTCGCCAGGTCGGCCAGCTTCTCGTCGGCCGGCATGGGGGTCCTGCCCTCCATCCTGGTAAGGATGACCGTCTGGCTGACGTCGGGCAGGGTGTATTCCTTCTTCAGCACCGCGGCGACCGCCAGGAACGAGCTCACCCCCGGAACGACCTCGTACCCTATCCCAAGTTCGTCCAGGCGGTCCATCTGCTCCCTGTGGGCGCCGTAGATCGCGGGGTCCCCGGTGTGCACCCTGACGACCTTTTTGCCGGCCTTGTGGGCCTTGGACATGACGTCGATGACCTCGTCGAGGTTCATGTGGGCGCTGTTGTGGATCTCCGCGCCCTTTTTCGCGTCCGCAAGGACTTCGGGATTGACCAAGGACCCGGCGTAGACAATGACGTCCGCTTGGTCTATCAGTTTCTTGCCTTTTATCGTCAACAGCTCCGGATCCCCGGGGCCCGCGCCAATGAAGTGTATCATTCCCTTTTTCCTCCAGTGTCCTTCTTGATCACCACTGTGGTGAAGTAACCGTAATCCCCGTCGCGCAGCGGTCCGACGTACTCGTCCCCCATCCCGACGTTGTGCATGACCGTCGCCCCGGTGACGGGGATCCCGTTCGCCTCCATGGCCTCCCGGATCTCCCCGATCCGTTTCCCCGCCTTCATCACGACCACGTTGTCGAAGTCCCTGATGGCGGTCCTCGCGTCGGCCATGTCCCTGGCCGCCGAGACGACGGCCAGGGATTCCCTGCCCATGACCAACGGTATCTTGGCCAGGGCTGCAGCGCCGCAGAAAGAGGGTATGCCGGGTATCACCTCGGTCTCGTAGCCCTCCGCCTCCACGGCATCGTTTATCCTCATGTACGTGCTGTAGATAGACACGTCGCCCAAGGTGATCATGGCGACGTCCTTCCCCTCGGAAAGCAGGCGGACGACCGTGTCGACGGCTTCCGCCCTGTGCCCCGACCTGATGGCGACTGACATCTCCATCCTGAACAGGGCTTCTACGAGTTCCTTCCCGGAAAGGTCTGCAACCTGTTCTACGATTCCCAAGGCCGCGCTTTCCTCCCCGGGCTCCGTCACCGGGTAGACGACGGCGTCGGCCGCCTCGATCGCCTCCTTGGCCCTTAGCGTCAGAAGCCCTGGATCCCCCGGCCCCACGCCGATACCGTAAAGTTTCCCCTTCATCGCCTTATCGCCATAGACATCCAATAACTCATATATTCACCTATTCCCCCACCCGATGTTATAAATCGATGAAGCAATCACCGTATTGGACGTTTTACCCAAAGGGTCTTGCCATGAAATACGTTTACAGGGACTCCAAGATGCTTAGGTGCGGTTACACCACCGGCACCTGCGCCGCCGCCGCGGCGATGGCGGCGGCGATGCACGCCGCCACGGGGGCCGTTCCCGACACCGTGTCTGTCGCTTTGCCCAAGGGCGGGTCCTTGGATTTGGCCTGCTCCCTCGTGGATGGGGAAGGCAGCACGTTCGAAGTCGTCAAGGACGGGGGCGACGACGTCGACGCCACCGACGGCATGGCAATACGGGCGACCGTGACCCTGACCGACGAGCCCCGCGTGAGGATTTCCGGCGGAAGAGGCATCGGGAAAGTGACCAAGGGCGGCCTCGACAGGCCGATTGGCGACCACGCCATAAACACCGTGCCGCGCCTGATGATCTCCGAGTCGGTTTCCGCGGCCCTCGCCAAGGCGGGCCACGACGGGGGGGCTGACGTCACCATATGGGCGCCGGAGGGGGAAACGGTCGCCGCCAAAACGTTCAACGAGAGGCTCGGCATAATCGGCGGCATCTCCATCCTGGGCACCACCGGCATCGTCGACCCCATGAGCTCGCAGGCTCTGGTGGACACCATCCGCGCCGAGGTCAGCGTGGTCGCCTCGGAGGGGGCGGACCACCTGCTGGCCGTCCCGGGGAACTACGGCAAGGGTTATGCCGAGGAGCTCGAGGGCCTTGACCCGGATTTCGCCGTGAAGTTCGGCAACTTCCTGGGACCGTTGATAGACAACGCCTCGGAATTCGGTTTCCGCGGACTGTTGATCGTCGGGAACTTCGGCAAGCTCGTCAAGGCCGCCGGCGGGATAATGGACACCCACTCCAGGAACTCCGACTCCCGGATGGAGATCATCGCGGCCCATGCCGCCGCCGAGGGCCTCGGGCGCGAAGGCGTGTCCGAGGTGCTCGGATGCGTCGCGACGGACGCCGCGTTGGACGTCCTCAAGGACCACGGGGTCATGGGAGCGACGGTCGACAGGCTGATCGGGAGGATGCATCATTACCTCAACGCCAGGGCCGGGGAGGGCCTGGCCGTGGAGGTTTCCGTGCATTCGTCGAAACACGGTTTCCTTGGGAGGAGCCCAGGGGCTTTGGCCATGGCGGAAAAAATCAGGGGGATTTCCAAATGAGGGTTTCAATCGTTTGTTTCTCGCCCAGGGGGGCGGAGACCATGGGCCGCATAGCGGGGATGTTCGAAAGCGGGGGGCATGAGGTGGACACACTGTCGAAGGGTGCCTTCGCCCCGAAATCGAAAAGGGTGTCCCTGGGCAAATGGACCGAAAAAGCGTTCAGGGAATCCAGGGCGTTGGTTTTCGTCGGCGCCGCCGGCATCGCCGTCAGGCACGTCGCCCCCTTCGTCAAGGACAAAACCACCGATCCCGCCGTGATCGTGGTGGACGAACTGGGTCTTTATTCGATACCGATATTGTCGGGCCACCTGGGCGGCGCCAACGAAATCGCGAAGGACATCGCCGCCACCCTCGGTTCCGTCCCTGTCATAACAACCGCCTCCGACATCAACAACCTCCTGTCGCCGGACATGTTCGCCAAGAGGAACGGCCTGATCATCGGCAGCATGGTGGCGGCGAAGGACGTGGCTGGTGCGATCGTCTCCGGCAGGGAGGTTTGCTTCCGCTCGGACTATCCCACCAAGGGTGCCGTCCCGAAGGAACTGACCGTCTCCGATTCCGGCGACATCGGCATATGCGTTTCCGGCGCGGGCCTGAAACCGTTCAAAAGGACGCTCCTGTTGGCACCAAGGAACCTCGTCCTAGGCGTGGGATGCAGGAGAGGCACCCCCCAAGACCGCCTTGCGGGTTTCCTCAAGGGATTCTCCAAAGAGGCCGGGTTCGACCGAAGGAGAATCGCCAAGGTCGTCAGCATCGACCTCAAAAGCGACGAGGCCGGCCTGCTGGAATTCGCCGAGGGGCTCGGGGCCGGTACGCGATTCTTCACTTCCGACGAATTGGCCGCCGTGGCCGGCGATTTCGACGAGTCCGAATTCGTCAAAAAGACCACGGGGGTCGGCAACGTGTGCGAAAGGTCCGCCGTTGCCGCCGGCGGCGTGCTGGTCCACGGAAAGAAGGCGGGCGACGGCATCACCATGGCCGTGTCCGAAACCCCCTTTACCGTAAGTTTCGAGGTCGATTGAATGGCAAAAAAGGTGTTGGTCTTCGCCGGGACGGCCGACGGCAGGAAGGCCGCGGCAGAGCTGGTTTCCGCAGGGGCGGACGTGACGGTTTCCGTGGCAACCGAATACGGCTTGTCCACGCTCAAACTGCCCGGCGCAAGGGTAATCCACGGCGGGTTGGGCGGGCCGAAGGGCATATCCGATTATTTGATGAAAAACGGCATCGACGCCGTTTTGGACGCCACCCATCCCTACGCCAGAAAGATTTCCGCATCCATCGCCGAGGCCTGTTCCTCCTCCAAAGTGCCGATGGTCAGGATGCTGAGGGAGGCGGGGGACTGGGACGGGATGACCGTCGTCCCCGACGTGCCTTCCGCCGTCGAATACCTGAAAGGCACCGAAGGCAACGTGTTGGTCACCACCGGCAGCAAGGAGCTCTCCGAATACGTCGCTTTGGAAAACTTCGCCGACAGGGTATACGCCCGGGTGCTCCCGTTGCCAGACGTCGTCTCCAAGTGCCTGGAACTCGGTTTCCGGGGAAAGAACCTGATATGCGCCCAAGGCCCGCACACCGAGGAAATGAACGCCGCGACCCTCGGCCAGGTATCCGCGAGATACCTAGTGACAAAGGATTCCGGCGCCGAGGGGGGTTTCCAGGAGAAAATCTCGGCGGCCGCCCGAATGGGTGCCGAAATCGTCCTGATAGCGAGGCCGCCGGAGGGGAGGGGTTTACCCTATGGTAAGGCGGTCACGGAAATACTGAGCATACTGGGTCTTGAGGCCCGGCGGCCGTCGCGCCTGGTCCACGTCATCGGGATAGGGACCGGCGGAGACGGCATGACCCTGTCCGCCCTCGCTGCCTGCGAGGAATCGGATGTGCTCATCGGCGCCAAGAGAATGGTCGAGTCCGTCCCTGTCAAAGGGAAGTCGACTTTCACAGAATACAGGGCGGAAAAAGTCATAGAATACCTTCTCGAACATCCCGAATACGGGACGGCGGCCGTTCTTTTCTCCGGGGACATAGGTTTCCACAGCGGCGCCAAGAAACTGCTGGAATCCATCCCCGCCGATTGGGCCGTCGAAACCCATCCGGGGATAGCCTCGCCCGTGTACCTTTGCTCCAAACTCGGCATCCCGTGGGAAGACGCCAAACTCGTCAGCGCCCATTGGAAGGATTGCAACGCGACCGGGGAAATCGCCGCAAACGGGAAAACATTCCTTCTGCTCGATGGCCACGCAGGTTTCGAAGGTTTGGCCTCGGATTTGAAAAAAATGAATCTGGGTCATGTGGTTCTGCACGTTGGCATCGACCTCGGCGGGCACGACGAGAGAATCGTCTCCGGGACGGCGTCCGACATGCCCGACGCCTCCGGGGGTTCCCTTTACTGCGCATTGGCATTGAACGACAAACCCAGGGCCGTAGTTTCCGCCGCGTCGATACCCGATGCCTCGTTCCAGAGGGGCGGGGCCCCGATGACGAAGGCCGAGGTGCGATCCATCTGCGTCGCCAAACTCGGCCTGTCCAGGGATTCCGTGGTTTACGACGTGGGCGCGGGGACGGGTTCCGTCTCGATCGAGATGGCGCTCGCCGCACTGTCCGGGAAGGTATACGCCTTCGAAAAGGATCCCGAATCCGCCAATCTGATTAGGGCGAACGCCGAAAGGTTCGCCCTTTCCAACGTCGAGGTCGTCGAGGGTTCGGCGCCAGAATCCTTTTCCGGCCTGCCCACGCCGACCCACGCGTTCGTCGGCGGGTCATCGGGCAATATGGGGGCGATAATGGATTCCCTCCTGGGCATGGACCCAGGGATGCCGATCGTCGTCACCGCCGTAACCCTGGAGACGATGGCCGAAACCCTCGCATACGTAAAATCCAAGGATCTGGCACATGAGGTTTCCCACATATCGGTGGCAAAAGCCAGAAAAGTCGGGGACTACTCCATGATGACATGCTCCAACCCCATCTACGTCATATCGGTGAACTCAAAGGTCGGCGAATGACAGTTCGCCGCAGACGAGCAGGTCTATGATTTCCGGAACGTCCTCGGCGGCCAGCCTTTTCTGTTCCTTGGTGTCCCTGTCCCTCACCGTGACGGTGCCGTCCTCAAGGGACTCGTAGTCGACGGTGACGCACCAGGGCGTACCGATCTCGTCCATGCGGGCGTACCTGCGGCCGATGGTACCGGACGCATCGTAATAGGACTCCACGCCGTATTCCCTGACCATCTCGTCGAGCTCCGTGGCGAAGTCACCAAGGCCGTCCTTGTCCATCAGCGGGAACACGCCGACCTTCACCGGGGCGACGGAGGGTTTGAGGCGCAACACCGTGTAGCCGTCCTCGGGGTCCTTGTCGTAGGCGTGTTCCAATACGGAATAGAATATCCTGTCCAGGCCGTAGGACGGCTCGATGACGTGGGGGACGACCCTCTTGCCGGAAACCTTCTCGCGTACCCGGACGATTTCGAAGTACTCGCCGCCCAGTTCGATCTCCTCGCCGTCGACGGCGACGCGGACGGTGCCGCCCTTCGCCGCGGAGGGGTCGAGGGCCTCTATTGCCTCGGCGATCGCCTTCGCCCCGCCCTTGAACGCGGGTCCCAGGGCCTTGTGCTTCGCCCTGACCTTCTCCACGTCCATCTCCACGGGCTCGTCGAAGGGCTTGAAATGGGTGAGGTCCTGCCCGGAGAACTCCATGTGCCTGGAAAGGTCCCAGCAGCCGCGGTCCGCGACGCCGGTGACCTCCGTCCAACCGTAGGACAGCAGCGCCTCGGCGTCCCAGCAATCCATGGCGTAGTGGGCCATTTCGTCCTTCAGGTGCTGCCTGAACCTGATCCTGGCCGGGTCTATGCCGACGAACTCGAGCAGTTCCTTCGTGGCGTAAACGAAGTACGCCAGCACCTCGTTGATTATTATGCCGCGCTCCACGGCCTGGGCCACGGTCACGGTCACCTCCCTACCATCCTGGGGCACCAGGGTAATCTCCTCGTCGGCGACCTCGTGGAACCTTGGCCATGTCTTGTCCTCGGGGTCGACGAAGAGCTCGACCTCCATCATGTTGAACTCCCTCATACGGATCATGCCCTGGCGCGGCGCGATCTCGTTCCTGTACCCGCGGCCGGTCTGTATGACGCCCAGCGGCATCTTCTCCCTGCCGTACCTGTACAGGTTGGGGTAGTTGACGAAAATCCCCTGGGCCGTCTCCGGCCTGAGGAAGCCGGGCCTGGAGGAACCCGGGCCTATGGTCGTCTTGAACATCAGGTTGAAATCCTCCACCGGCCCCAGCTCGCCGCCGCATTCCGGGCACTTGACGCCGTTGGCGCGGAAGGATTCCTCCAACTCGGCGGGGGAAAGCACGTCCGGGTTCTCGCAGTACCCGGAGACGAGGTGGTCCGCCCTGAAGGGCGAGTCGCAGGACCCGCAGTAGGTGATGTAGTCTGAGAACTGGTCGACGTGCCCGGAGGCCTTGAGGACCTCCCTGGGCGTGACGGTCTCGGAATCGATCTCGATGAAACCCTCCCTGCCCCTGTAAAGCAGCCTCCAGGCCTCGACTATGTTGTTCCTCATGGTTATGCCCAGGGGGCCGTAGTCGAACATGCCGGCGACGCCGCCGTACATCTCGAAGGAGGGCCAGATGTAGCCCCTCCTCCTGCAAAGGCCCAACAAATCGGCGGGATCGGGTTTCAATTCATTCACCGAGCAGCGCGAGGAGGACGTCCACGTCGTATATCATGCCGATCAGTTCGTCCCTGTTCCCGTGGACGGGTATCTGGCCGAAGTCCTTTTCCTTCATGATTTTGGCCACGTCGGACAGGGATGCCTTCTTGAAGACCGACAAGGGGTCCTCGACCATCGAGTCCCTGACTATGTGTTCCTCCGGGATGTGTTCCTGGGTCGCGACGTAGAACAGGGGTATCACGTTGCGGTAACCGGCGTAGTTGACCATGGTCTCGTCCATGCCCATGCGCCTGAGGTCCGCCTCGCTGGGGGACTGGTCCACGAACAGGTCCCTGTCAGTCAGGATGCCGACGAGCTTGCCGCGGGCGTCGAGGACGGGCATGGCCGCTACGTCGCTGATGCGCATGGCCGCGATGGTGTAGGAAAGCGGCTCTTCCTCGTAGGCGGTGACGCACTTGATCCTGATCGCCTCCTCGGCCGTCATTTTGGTTTTCATCGCCGCCACCGCGTCCAGAAGGTCGGTGGGGGTGACTATCCCCACCAGGCTGCCGTCGTCGACGACGGGAAGCCTGTGTATCCTCCTGTCGACGAATATCCTTGCCGCGTCCCTGATGTCCGCGTCCGGGGATATCGTGATTATGTCCTTCTTCATGACGAGGGACAGCTGCTCCTCCTCGAATTTCTTGAACACGTCCCTCCTGGAGACTATGCCCATGAGCCTGCCCGTCTCGGCGTGCACGACCGGCAACCCGGTCAGTTTGTTCTTCACCATCACGTTGATGGCATCGCTGCTCTTGCCCGGCACCTCCACGACAATGGGGGCGCTCGTCATTATGTCCGCGACCGTTTTCATTTCCTTTCGACCTCCGGGGGCCTGACGACCATCACCGGGCATTTGGAATACCTTACAACCTTCTCGGCGACGCTTCCCATCATGAGTTTGGAGAAACCCGTCCTCCCGAGGGAGCCCATCACTATCACATCGTGCTCCGAGGATTCCTCGACTATTACCTTGACCGGCGAACCCTCCACGATTTTGGTATCCACCTCGATGCCCGCCCCCTTGGCAACCTCCTCGACGTAGCCGACAGCGTTCTTGCCCTCCTTCTCAAGAACCGAGTAGACGTTCATGACGGCGGAGTCCAGGGGCATGTTGACGAAGACGGTGTGATCGAGGACGTACAGCGCGGTGATTTTGGCGCCGAAGCACTTGGCCATCTCCACCGCCGCGTTGGTCGCATGTTTTATGAATTCGCTCCCGTCCGTGGGCACTAGTATCCTTTTGAATGCCATCTCATCCCGTCCCCCTTATCCTTATCCTGTCCTTTCCTCGCATCGCGTCCAATGGCAGGGTCCCCTTTCCCGAAGGGAACACCGTGAAATCGGCCTTATCCCCGATTCGGCCGCCAATCTTCCTTTTGTCATATAATATCTTCTTCCATCCCTCGAATGCCACTGCCAGGGATTCCGACGGGTCCCGGCCCTGTTTGGCCAGCAGGGCGGCCAATGCGGAAACCTCCCCCCGGAGCGATCCGTCGGACAGCATGGCGTTGTCCGTGCCCAAGGCGACGTGCGCCCCCTCGGAGAGCATGTCCGCGACGGGGGGTTCCAAACCGAAGTACGCGTTGGATCTCGGGCACACGACTATCGGCACACCCGCGTCGGCACATCTCGCTATGTCCCCCTTCGTGGCGGAGGACATGTGCACCACGAAATCCGGTTCCAGGGACAGCGCCGCCTCCACGTCTTCCCTGACGGCCTCCGACAGGTGCAGGGCGAACGCCTTCCCGCGGCGGCGGCACTCGTCCGAGAGGGTCTCGGCGTACGGGTACGGGACGTCGCCAAGGCCCGACAGGCCGATGCCGTCGGCGACATCCAACAGACGGGATACCTCCTCGCCGTCGAAATCGGACGATCTGGGTCTTCCCAATGCGATTGCCCCTGGAACGGTCTTTTTGAGGGTTTCGCACCCTTCCGCGCCACCTTCCCTGAAATCCACCGCCGCCGAAAAACCCGATTCTTGCATGTCCGCCCAATAAGCGGCCATACGGGCCGCCTGGACCCCGGGGTCGACCGTGGACAGATACCAGTGTTTCAAGCCGTCCGGCGGTGCTACCAACCCCTCCAAGGTGTGCTTCCCCCCGGGATCGAACCCGGCGTCCCCCAAGTGGGTGTGGCAGTTCACGACCCCGGGGGCGATGAACCCCGTTGCGACGGGTTCGGAGGGGGGTCGGCCCTCGCCCCTTTCCACAATGATCCCGCCGGACACGCCCACGTACCCCTCGATGGGCCCATCTGGGGTCCAAAGAATCCCGGCGTAGCATTCCATGGCACCCCATCGCCGACGTCGTATTTATCGTGGCCATCCCGGCGCGGCGCGATTTTCGGATGCTGGATGAATCAGGAATCCCTTATCGAAAATGTTCAAATACGCAGCAATCCTTGACTAGGTGAGGTAACCAAAATGGCACCCAAAGTAATCGCTGAGGAGTGCGTCGGTTGCGGCGCCTGCGCGGACGTATGTCCCGAGAACGCCATAACCGTGGACGACATCGCCATCGTCGACGCGGACGCCTGCGTCGACTGCGGCGCATGCATCGACGAGTGCCCCGCCAGCGCCATGGTAGAGTGATTCCCCAGGGAATCGAAAAAAACCCCTTAACAACCTTTCTCAAGCCCAATAGGGCTTTTTCGCGAATTTGTAAGCGGACACCACGGCCGTCGCCGCCTCGCCGCACCCGGTTATGATCTGTTTGTATTTGCCGGGGTAATCTATCACATCGCCGCAGGCGAAGATGCCGGGGCGGGAGGTCTGCATGTCGGGATCGATCTTGACGAGTCCGTTCTCGGTGAGTTCCAGGTTCCAGTTCTTGAGTTCCTCCAAATCGGAGGAGATGCCGATGTTAATCACCACGAGGTCGGCCCTCTCGACGACTTCCCCCTTTCCCTTGACCTCCAGGGTGACGGATTCGACGCGGTCCTTGCCGTTGACGCTTTTGAGCTCGGCATCCATGATTTTCCTGACCCTGCTCATCTCCAGCTCGCGGACGTTGCTCTCGTCCGCCCTGAAGGTGTCCCGCCGATGGACGATGGTCGTATCCGTGACCGTCCCGGCGACCAGGGCCATGTCTATGGCGCTGTTGCCACCGCCGAACATGACGACTTTCTTGCCGACCAGCTCCTCCTTGACCGGCAGGATGTAGGTGAGGCCGCGCCCCTCGAACTCGTCCTCGCCGGGGACCTCCATCCTGCGGGGTTTGAACATGCCCATGCCTATGGCCACCACCACGGACAGCGCCTTATGGACGCCTTTCTCGGTGACCACCTCGAAACATTTGTCGCCGTCGTTGATTTCCGTGACCTTCTCGTTCTCCAGGATACGGCACCCGAGGGATTCCGCCTGGGCGTGGAGCTTGTCGGAAAGCTTACGGGCCTGAATCCTCTCGAACCCCGGGTAGTTGTGTATCCCCTTTTCCGGATAGAGGCTGACGAGCTGCCCGCCGGCGGACCCCGCGTCGAGGATGAGTGTGTCCATCAATTTCGATCTGGCGTAGATTCCCGCGGTCAACCCAGCCGGACCGGCGCCTACGATTATGATGTCATGGACCATCCGGAATGTATCTGGATTTTCCTATAAAGTGTTGTCCATGTCTCGCGTCCACGGCGCCGGCCACGGGCCGCCCTACCAGCCCTTAAATAAAGCCCGGGCGATTCCCACGGGAGGCGATACGATGGACAAGGGAGAATACACGGACCAGCTGCTGAACGTCATCCTGGACGAAATCGACGACATCATCCTGCTTCACGATTGCGAGCACAGGATCGTATGGATGAACAGGTCCGGTCTTGACGCGTTCAAGGTCCGCCTGGACGGCGTCATGGGGAAAAGCTGTTACACGCTTTTCGGGAGGAGTACCTGCTGCCAGGACTGCGAGTCCACGCTTACCGTGGGCAGCAAGAGGAGGATGACCAAGACCATCCCCGGCACGGACGACACGTACATGTGCAAATCCACCCCGCTCATTTCGGATGGCGAGGTAAAACTCGTCGTCCAGCACCTCTCCCGCGTCAAGGAATGACCGCGGGCGCGCGCCAACATAAATATACGGAATGGGGGATAACTGGGGCATGGACCTTTCGGGATTCTACGCAGTGATCGTGGCCAGCGTCGTGTACGCCGCCGCCCTCCTAGTTTACAACAAGTTCGCCAAGGCCGAGGCCTGAACCCCCCGTCGCACAATCACCCTGAAATACGCGTGCGGGGATACCCGGGCGATACCATGGTCAAGATACCCGCCAGAGTCCTGGATTTGATTTCCCGCCCCGAGTCCTCGAAGATCCTTTGCAGCGTCGATTCCGAGGGGCAGCCCCATTCAATCGTATGCGGCAGCGTGTTCGCCATCGACGAGGAGACCCTCGCCGCCGGCGAGGTCCTGATGAAAAGGACGAAGGCCAACATGGCCGGCAACAAAAAGGTGGCGATAATGGTCGTTTCCGGCAAGGACGCCTACAACATCGACTGCGTCGTGGACTCCAGGCTTGATTCCGGACCCGTCCTCGACGGCCTCAACGTCAAACTGGACAAGATGAACCTGAAGGCCCACGCCGTCTGGACGTTCAAGGCCTCTGCCGTCTACGACCAGGGCGCGAACCCCAACGCGGGCAAAAGGATAGCCTGAGCCGATGTTCTGGTCGAAGGGCAGGGCGAAGTCGCTCTTCTTCACGGGCGCCATGCTCGCCTTCATCGGTCTCGGCCTGCACCTGATGGGGCATTCCCTGGTCGGCGCCCTCTCCCTTTCCCTCGGCATGGCCATGATAGTTATCGGCATGGCCGTGCTCAGGATGCTGTTGGTGCTGGAAATGAGGGGCGTCGACCTCAGGGACGCCGGCCGAGATAGGTGACCCAGTCGCCGTTCCCATGGTGCAAAGCCCGGGCCTCGAGGCCCTCGGACCGCATGGCGCCCAGGACTTCCCCGTCCGTCAGCAAACGCATTCCGTAAACCGATTCGTATTCCAGGACCGCGTCCTCGTTCCCTGGCTTGGCCCTGACCTCGGATACTACGGCGATGACCCCGCCGGGGGCCACCAGACGGCACGCCTTCCTTATGTCCTCCGTGGGCTCCGGCCAGAAGAAATAGGTCTCGAAGGCGGTGACCAGGTCGAAGGAGCGCTCGGTGAACGGCATGTCGGACACGGATGCCGCGAGGACGTCGCACCTGCCCGCTTCGACGAGCGGGGCGTTGCGGGCAAGCGAAACCTCCACGGCGTCGGCGGAATGGTCTATGCCCGTGACGTGGGAACCCTCGTACGCCCCCGCCAACAATTCGAGGGAGAGCCCGCCCCCGCAGCCGATGTCCAGGATGCGCCCCCTTCCGGGCGGCAGTTCGCCGATCGCCCAGACCATGAGCGGCCTATGATGGGCGTTCATGTGTTCCATGAGTTCCCTGCCGTCCTCCCCGTCGGGCTTCCTGTAAAGAGAAGGATCGAAATCCATGGGCAGCGATTGCGGCACCAGGATAAAAGAGAGTGAGTAAGGGTTTGGGATTCGCACACCGCGCGAAAATGCGCGGCCGGTGAAATCACCTGGGCCTGCTGGGGCCGGGGCGCCTTTCCCTCGGGGGGGCGTGCTTCTGGAAGCAGTCCCTGCAATAGACGGGCCTCCCCTCCGTTGGTTTGAAGGGAACCTCGCATTCCTCCCCGCAGTCGCTGCATGTGGTCTTGTGGAACTCCCTCGGGGGGCGGTCCCTGTTGCCGTAACCTCTGTTCTGGTAGGCCATTTCCTATTCCTCTGTTGGACGCCCCCTCCGCAGGCCGCATTCCGGCGGCGCGGTTTCGCGGGCACCAGGCGTGGTAACCTGCGTGCGGATTTAACCTTATCTGTTTATTGGATGGGATTGGCGTGGTCACGACCTGCCGCATCCGGGACAGACCTTTTTCCCGGACGGCGAGGTGACCAGAACGTGGTCGCATGCGGCGCAGACGGCCTTCCGTTCCAGGTCCGAATCCCTCAACCCGTAGACGATTTTGGAGGAAAGGTCCTCGGAGGCCCAGGAAAGCAGATCGGACAGATCGTAAAACTCGGCCTCCGCCGCCTCACTGTAAGAGTCGAGGTTGTCGTACTCGTTGTAGAGCCTTTCCCTGATTTTGTTTATGGCCTCCGCGACGTTGTTCTGGGTCTTCGCGTCGATCCTCCGTTCGGGGAACACGTTCTCCCTGTAGCGCACGTCGAGGTAGCGCCTGGCGCCCCTCGCGAACGACATGAACCGGCGCTCGTCCGGGAGCACCGGATCGGACAGTATCAGATCCAGCATCCCCTCGGTTTCCTCGGATTTCGAGGCTATCCTCGCCAAGGCGCGGGCAAGGGCCTTCTTGGCCTCGCCGTCGGATTTGCCGTACGCCCTCCTGATCCGTGGTATGTCCCCGACGCCGGCGTGGGTGGCCAGCCTTCCCGCGGCGGCTATCCGCCCTTCGGGGTCCGAAGACTCGATTCTCTCGAAGAGCGACTCCAGGAGCCGTTCCGATTCGCCGATGGCGTCCATGTAGGACAGGCAGGCCGACGAGACCAGGTCCCCCTCGCTGTGCCACATCTCCCTCACCTGGGGTTCGGCCGCCCTTTCGTTAAGTTTCGACAGAAGGAGCACGGTCTCGGCCTTGACCCGCGGGTCGTTGCCGCGGAGGTACGGCTCGAATACGCCGAAGAACTCCGGCCTGTAATCCGTGACGAGCCGTCGGTCGTCGGAAATCGCCCCGGTCCTCCCGGATTGGACGAAGTCCACGCGGGAAAGGTAACGTTCCAGATACTGGAGCCTGGTGACCATCACTATCAGAGGTCTTCTATCGTGTTGAGGGCCTTCTTGAGGATGGCGGCCTCCTCCAGGGAGAAGGTCACGCCCTTCCCCATCTTTTGGCGGTCGGGGGCCCATTCCCTGATGTCGTACTTGGCTTCCCTGTCGTTCCAGGAAACCAGGTTGAGTTCCTTTCTCCAGCCCTTGGGGGATTCGGAAAGCACCGCAATCTCCTCCACTATCTCATACTTGAATTCGGCCATGCATTCACACCTGCAATAAAGGTTGAATTGCCGTCATAATATATAAGCGTAAAATAAAAAGTCGCACGCGTGCGCACATTCAATCGCGCGCTTACATCCCGATGCTAGGAAAATATATAACTTGGTTCGATGATTCCCGAAACCATGTCATTCCTTGACGACACTAAAAACTTCGGACTCGTCATGCTGATACTCGGCCTTGTGGCCTCCATATCCGCCCTCGTGTCCATCGCCGACAGCTTTGGAAACGATATGATTGACGTACTGCTCTACGTCGGTCAGGTGATTTACGCGCTGATGATCCTGACGTTCGGCTTTGCGATATACAGCGGGAAAATACTCCTGTTCAAGGACCTGTACGACCAAGGCGTTGACAGCAAATTCGGCATCCTTGCGACGTTCGTCACGATCCTCGGTGTTGCCAACCTCATACTCGGCGCGCTCGCAATCGGTAACCACTTCATGGACAACTGCACCGATACCCTGGCCGCCGGCGCCGTCAACATCGTCGTGGGCATCATCCTGCTCATAGTCGCGATGTTCATGAAGGACGGTGCCACGACCACGATGGACAAGATTATCTGGATTATCCTGGCGATCGTCTTCATCCTCGGCATAATCGGATCCTTCATCGGCATCTTCGCGGTCTTCGACGGCGGCGAGGCGCTGACAGTGGCGGTCAACCTCCTGGTTGCGATCTGCTACACGCTGATGTACCTCATGCTCTTCGTCTACCTCATCTCCGACGAGGTCAAGGCGAAAATGGGCATGTAAGGTCCGGAAAACCTTTCAAACCCCCCGCGGGGCCCCGGCCCCGCGGGAAACATCTTTAAACTGCACCCTTATATAACCCGCAACAACGGTGGGATTCTTAATCTCGAATTATATCGCATTTTACGTCCGGGACCGTCCCCGTGACTTCGCAACACGCGCCCCCCGTGGGCCTTTCACGGCCCAAAGGCAGGGATGTACGAAATGATCAATATATTGGCAACGGTCGCATTGGCGGCGTTGATTGGGTGTTCCGCGTTTTTCTCCGCCACGGAGACCGCGTACACGAGCATGAACAGGATCAGGCTGAAGAACCTGGCCAAGGAAGGGGACAAAAGGGCGGAGAAAACCCTCGAGATTTCCGAAGACTACGACAAACTCCTGACCACTGTGCTTGTCGGCAACAACCTGGTCAACATCCTCTCCTCCTCCATCTGTACCTGGATTTTCACAGAGAATTTCGGCGCGGTGGGCGTGCCGCTCGCCACGGTCGTCATGCTGGTCACAATCCTCATCCTGGGCGAGATAACGCCCAAATCCTACGGCAAGGCGAACGCCGAGAAATTCGCCATGAGGGCGAGGAGGCCCTTGCGCGCCGTCATGATTATCCTTTGGCCCCTGGTTGTCGTCTTCAAAGGCATCGCCGGCGGCCTTGCCAAGAGAATGGCGAAAAAAGACGAGGAGGCCGTCACCCTGACCGAGGACGAGCTCCTCGTGTTCATCGAGGAGATCGAGGAAGAGGGGACCATCGAGCAGGCCGAGAGCAAGCTCATCAAATCCGCCATATCCTTCGACGACAAAACCGTCGACGGGATCCTGATACCCAGGGTCGACGTCGTGGCCGTGGAGAGAGGCGTCAGTATGGACGACCTCAGGGACGTGCTCCTTAGCTCCGGCTTCTCCAGGATCCCGGTCTACGAGGGATCTATCGACGACATCGTCGGCGTCGTCTACGCCAAGGATTTCTACAACTGGTATTTCGACGGCAAGGAATTCGACACGTCCGACGTCATGAGGCCCGTGAAGTTCATCCCCGAGTCCACCACCCTGGCGAAGGCGTTCTCAGAGATGCAGAAATCCATCGTCCACATGCTCATCGTCGTGGACTCCCACGGCGGCACCGTCGGCATCCTCTCCATGGAGGACCTTCTCGAGGAATTGGTCGGCGAGATATGGGACGAGAGCGACGAAGTGCAGCACGCCGTCACCAAAGAGCACGACGGCAGCTATTCCGTCCTGGGCGACGCCAACGTCTACGAGGCCATGGAGGCCATGGGCATCGAGCTCGACACGGAGGGATTCGACGAATACACCGTCGGCGGGTTCATACAGTTCAAACTCGGCAGGGTGCCGATCAAAGGCGACAGGCTCAGGGACGGCAACGTCCTCATCATAGTCAGGAACGTGAAGAACCGCAGGGTGAGGCTCGCCCAGTTCATCGTCAAGGAGAAGCCGGCGGCCGAGCCAATCGCCGAGTGACCTTCTCGAGAAAATCGGAGAGGTTGGCCAGGGCCACCTCCCTCTTGGCAGGGTGGGCGATCACCTTTCCCAGGACGGTCACCGTATCGCCGCCGGCGGACAGCATTCTATTGCCCATGGCAAGTTCCTGCTTGTCTAAGCGCAGGTGGAAAACGAGATCCTCGTCCAACCTGTCCTCGGTCTCCGAGGACGCCCTTCGCAATATGTCGAGACCCAAGGACTCGTACATCGCGTTGATTTTGCCGCTGTTCCAGAGCGTCGCCTCCATGATGAGGATCGGGTTGCCGTGGTGGCCTTCCGCCGTCTCGACGTCCACCTCCTCGACGCCCGTGAGTTCCGTGAGCAGTCCCCTCACGGTTTCGGGATCCTCCGTGGCGTGGGAGAAAGCCCTTACCTTCGCCCAATGGAAAACGGGTGCCATCCATTGGCGATTTCCTCGTCGGTATATCCATCTATCGAGTCGTGAGGGGAAAGACCCAGGCGTGCAGGCGTGCACCACACGCACGCCGCGTATGGCAAACCCGGTTTGTGGAAACCTTTTTATCATCCAGCCATATAGCCTGACCTCACAAACGCTCCCGTAGCCTAGCCTGGTTTGAGCGTCCGGCTGATAACCGGAAGGTCACCGGTTCAAATCCGGTCGGGAGCACTCATGATTCCAACTTATACCTCTCGGTAATCCATATGGGAAACAAAATCAACCGTGTGCATGCAATGTTACGGACAATGCGGCCCGCGACCATGGGCCGGGGGTGATTCAGCCGGGTTGGCCAACGGTTCGGAGAGATGTCTGCGTGGATTTTGTTTGCGGCGGGGTCCGCCCTATTCGCCGGCGTGACTTCGATATTCGCCAAATGCGGCATCAAAAACACGGACTCCAATGTGGCTACCGCCATACGCACGGCGGTCGTCCTAGTGTTCGCATGGGCGATGGTGTTCATCGTCGGCTCCCAACACGATGTCAAAAGCATCGATTCCAAGACCTGGTTTTTCCTGATCCTTTCCGGTTTGGCCACCGGGGCTTCGTGGCTCTGCTATTTCAGGGCACTTCAAATCGGTAACGTGAACAAAGTGGTTCCCGTAGACAAATCCAGCACCGCCCTGACGATAGTGCTGGCGCTGATCTTTCTCGGGGAAGGCGTGACCTTCTTGAAAATTCTGGCTACGGTTTCGATTGGCGTGGGGACGCTGATGATGATCCAGAAGAAAGAAGGGGAAATCGAAGAACCCGAAGGAAAGATGTGGCTGCTCTATGCCGCGCTCTCTGCCGTCTTCGCAAGCCTCACCGCCATATTCGGCAAAATCGGGATAAGCGGGGTCGAATCCAACCTTGGTACGGCAATCAGAACGATAGTTGTCCTGGCGATGGCGTGGTTGGTTGTCTTCGTGACCAAAAAACAGCACACGGTCCGTGACACGGAAAAGAGGGAATTCGGATTCATTTGCCTGTCGGGCATTACCACCGGCGCTTCATGGCTGTGTTTCTACAAAGCGTTGAAAGATGGGCCGGCAAGCGCGGTCGTTCCGATAGACAAACTCAGCATCCTTGTCACGATCGCATTTTCGTACATTGCGTTCAAAGAAAAACTCACCGCGAAAGCGGCAATCGGACTTGTGTTGATAGTCGCCGGCACGCTGGCACTGTTATTCTGACACCGTGAACCACCATCTACAAAATGTCACGAATAAGCCGGCGAGAAAGTCGGGCAACGACAGAAGGAGCGTCGGGACTGCTAGGAACCAGGCCGCCTACCGATGCCGGGTCCCTGCGCTCGGCAACCCTCTGGCGGGCATCGGAGGGATTCCTGCCGAAGGGTGGCGATTGTCACGTCTCGACGGTTTCGACGACGCCGCCCTCCCCGGAATCGGGACCTTTGCCACCGCCGCCCCTCCTGTCTATTATGACGGAAAGCACCGCGGTCACCGCCAGCACGCCCAATATCACGGCCAGGGAAATCGCGACGGGTATGTGGTAATGGTCGGAGATAATCATCTTCACGCCCACGAAAGCGAGTATTACGGCGATGCCGTAACCGATGTGGGTGTACCTCCCCAGGATGCCGGCCAACGCGAAATACAGGGACCTCAGGCCCAATATGGCGAAAATGTTGGACGTGTACACGATGAACGTGTCGGTGGTTATCGCCAACACCGCCGGGATCGAATCTATGGCGAACACGATGTCCGCGAACTCAATCACCAGTATGGCCATGAATATGGGCGTGGCGTAGAGAAGGCCGTCCTTCCTGACGAACAGCTTGCCGCCCTCGAACTCGTCCGTGGCCCTGATCTTGCTGACGAGAAACTTGACGAACCTCCCCTCCCTGGGGTCCTTCTCCTTCTTCGGGACGGCGGCCTTGACGGCCGCATATATAAGGAAGGCGCCGAACACGTACATCATGAAGCTGAAGTTCTCGAGCAGCCCCACGCCGGCGAATATGAATATCGCCCTGAACACCAGGGCGCCTATGATGCCGTAAAACAACGCCTCGTGCTGGTACTCCGGCGGGATTCGGAACGAACTGAATATGAGGATGAAAACGAACAGGTTGTCGACGCTCATGCTCTTTTCGACCACGTAGGCGGCGAGGAACTCCATGGCCAGTTCGGAACCCATCCTGTAATACACGTAGACGTTGAACAGCAACGCAAGGGCTATCCAAAAGGCGGAGAGGGCAATCGCCTTCTTGGTGCTTATCGCCTTGTGGCCCCTGTTGAAGACGCCCAGGTCCAACACCAGGAGGAAGGCGACCAACGCGAGGAAACCCGCCCACTCCATCGGGCCGTGTATCATTCTTGGGTGACTGCGCCGTTTGCGTTAAAACCTTTCGTAGGGCAATTGCGCCGACAGGGTTATAGCGCAACCGCGGGATTGGCCTGCATGCCCGTGGTCAGCGTTTCCCTCTCCGAGGACAGCATGGTCGCCCTGGATGCCGTAATGAAAACCCTCGGACTGAGCAACAGGAGCGAGGCCGTGCGCGCCTCGATCAAGATCGCCGACTCCGCCCTCAGGGACGGCGACGGCGCCGAGGGTCACGTCGAGGGCGTCCTGGTAATAACCCACAGGGACCACGGCGACCCTTGGCTTTCCATGCTGCAGCACAGATTCGAGGGCCACATAAAGACCCAGTTGCACTCCCATCTCAAGGACAGAAGTTGCCTCGACGTCATGATCGTGTCCGCGGACGGCGCTGTCCTGGCGGAAATGATCAGAGCCGTCCATTCCTCCGGGAAAGCGGATTACGTCAAGTTCGTCAAAGGTTGATCCCCGGCGTCCATGGACGCGTTTCGCTTAATTTTATAAAGGTGTAACCCTTACAGAATTGCGGATGGGATAGCATGGGTTCTGAGAACCTCAACGATAGCAACCGCTTTAGCGCTAGGCTGGCCGGTGCGTTCAGAAAGGCGTGTCGGACGATTGTCGAAAGGATAACCGGGTTCTGCCGCTCGGTCGCGAATGTCTTCAAAAGGAACAAAGAAACCGAGTTCAGACCGATGGTCTTGGAAAGGCCGACGTTCAGAAAGAACGTCGTTTCCGGGGCCCCGTTGCCGGGCGCCTACACCGGGATCATAGCCTCCGGGACCGCAGCCGCGGAAACCCCCGCCGCCTCCGCCGAGGAGGAGTGGCTCTGCAGGCTCTCCGAGGTCATGGAGGAAATCTGCGTCATACCCAAGGTTTCCGCCGCGGCGGAAGAACCCCGGGCGGACCCGCTCACGATAAATCCCTTGGCGTTCGCCGCGGGATTGGACGGCGCGGAACCCGATGCGCCGACGGCCGAACGCATCGAGATTGCGGATGAGGCGCCTGTGGGGGTCTCCCCCGTAACGGAAACCGTCCCGGACATCCCTAAAGTCGAGGAATGCCCCATCGAGGAGCCGATGCCGGAGGAACCGATGGTTTGCCGCAGGTCCGGCATAAGGATGGACAGCCCCCTCGCCAGGGTGCTTTCAACGCCCACCGGCTCCGGCGCGAGCGTCGCGCCCTCCAGCAAATACGTTTTCGACTTCGATTGCTGGGACGACTGGGACGTACATGACGCCGACGTCGAAGTAAGGGGGGCAGAGGACCTGGCGACCGAACCGGCCGCCGTCCCCGCACCGCCCGCATGCCTGATAACCGAGGTCGACATCACCGTTGCCGAAGGCCCATCCGATGCCGCGGGTGCCGGCCGCGAACCCATCCTCCACGCCGAAGACGGCGGATCTGACGAGCCCGCATGCGAGAAACCTTTGTTTCTGGCCGCGCCGGCAACGGTTCCCGCCCTGGCGATTGCGGAAGAACCCCTTGCGGTACCCGTTGGGGAACCCGCGGAAAGCGTGTCCTACGACGGCGACTTCTCCTGGATTTCCGACATGGACCCGTTCATAGGGAAGGAGCCGGAAGAGGGGGTCTCCTACCTTGGGGATTTCTCCTGGATTTCCGACATGGGCGCCTTCGTTGAGAAGGAACCCGCGGAAAACGCGTCCTACGACGGCAACTTCTCCTGGCTCTCCGAAATGGATGCTTTCGCCGGGGCGGGGCCCGTAGAGGCGCACGCGTCCCCGGGATCCGACGTCCCTGCGGAAACGCCGGAGGCCCTTCTCGGGGGGCCCGCTCCTATGACGGCCATTGCCGCGCCGCCTAGGATTTTCGCCCTCCCCGCGGCCACGCCGCGGGAACCCGTCGCCACGGAGGTTTTCGATATCCCGGCGCTTGAGGACGCCGTTTCCTCGGAAAGTGCCGTTGGGCCCGTGACCGAAGCCCGCCCGGCATGGGCGACGCCCCAGGAACCCGCGGGTACCGGCATAGCCTTCGGCGTTGGCGCCGCGGCGAGCGGCGGGACCTGCGTCTCGTTCTCGTTCTGCAACGGCGCGCCCGAGCCCGAGGAATCCGTCGAGGAGCTCTCGGAATGTTTTGTCCCAGTGCCCGAATCCGTGCACGCGTGCGCCCCGTACGCCGGCTTCCGCCTGACGCTTTGACGCAAACCCTTCCCTTTCCCCGCCCAAGGGAAAGGTTTTTCTCCGAAACAAGTATGGTGACGCCATGGGTATCGATCTGCAATCGATTCTGCTGATGCTCGTTGTGGTCCTCGTCCTTGCGAAGACCACCGCCTTCGTTTTCAACAGGTACGGGATTCCCGGCCTGATAGGGGAAATCCTGGTCGGTATCCTGATAGCGAACCTAACCATCGGCGATTGGTCGCTGAAAGGCGCCCTGGACCTGGCTGACGGCACGTTCAACTACGACCTGCTCTCCACGCTGGCGGAATTGGGCGTCATCTTCCTTCTGTTCGCCGTTGGCCTCGAAACAAAAGTCAAAGACCTGACGTCCGTCGGCAGGTCGGCGATGCTCGTGGCCGTGCTGGGGGTGATAATCCCCTTCGTATTCGGCTTCATCTTCATCGAACTGTACGAGAGCAACGTCGAGCACGCCCTGTTCATGGGCGCCGCCATGGTGGCCACCAGCGTGGGCATCACCGCCCGCGTGATCAAGGACATGAAGGTCCTGGACACCAAGGAATCCAGGATCGTCATCGGCGCCGCCGTCATAGACGACATACTCGGCATGATAGTGCTCGCCATCGTCGTCGGCATGGCGTCCTCCGGATCAATGGAAGTCGGGTCCGTGGTCACGATAACGGCCAGCGCCGTGATATTCGTGCTTGCCGTAATAGCGTTCTGCGCCTACGGCGTCCCGTGGATTACCAAAAAGGTGGAGGAATACCACGAGAACAAGCTTCTGGCCAATCCCGACTACGTACCGTACAAGCCCAACATGCTCTCCGTGGCCATCGCCACGTGCTTCGCCCTGGCCCTGGCCGCTCAGTATATCGGCCTCGCCGCCATCATCGGCGCGTTCCTCGCCGGCATGATTTTCGCCAACGGCGCCTTCGCCTGGAACCTCGACGGCAGGATCGACGCCATAAACGTCCTCCTCGTCTCGTTCTTCTTCGTCTACGTCGGTTTCATGGTCGACCTGAGCCAGGTTTCCAGCAACGTCCTCATGCTCGCCTGCGTCCTGATCGTGCTCGCCATAATCTCCAAATACGCCGGGGCATACATCGGGGCCAAGATCGGCGAAAGGGGTTCCCCGGAACCCGCATCCGCCCACATCATCGGCATCGGCATGATCCCCAGGGGGGAGGTGGGCATCCTTGTGGCGGCCTACGGCCTGAGATACGGCTTCCCGCTGGAGCTCTACGTCGTCGTCGTGCTCATGTCGGTCATCACCACGATAATAGCGCCGCCGCTGCTTTCCAGGGCGTTCAGGAAGAAATACCCGCCGGAGTACCTCATAACCGCCGACGACAGGATCTGAACCCCGTCGGATGGGCACATCTATTTACCGCCCCTGCAATCCGAGGGGGGTTGGCATGAGGGTAGTAGCGGTGATGTGGGATTCCCTTTCGGCCCTGATGGCGCCGGCCGCCCGGGAGGCTGGGGTCGACGTCGTTTCCTATCCCATAAGGGCCCTCGACGGGTCCGACGGGTTGAGGGAGGAGATGTTCTCCGCCGCCATGGGGGCGGACCTCGTACTGCTCTACAGGACCACCAACCCCTTTTGGGGCGAGGAAGAGGAAAGGCTCGAGGCCGTCGCGCGGGAAAGGAAGGTCATATGCGTCGGGCAGAACCCGATGTACTGGACCCTGTCGAACGTGGACCCCGCCGTCGTCTCCGGGACCTACGGCTACCTCAGGAACGGCACCCTCGGCAACTTCGTGAGGATGCTCCGCTACCTGGCGCATTCCATGGGCTTCTCCGACGCCGAGCCGGAACCGCCGGTCGTCATCCCGTGGCAGGGGCTCGTTTCCCTGGACGACCCGGAAAGGGTCTTCGGCACGCTGGAGGATTACCTAACGGAACACCCGCCCCCCAACGACGGGCCCAACGTCGGCGTCATAGTGTCCCGCGGCGCCTGGATCTCCGGCCAAAGGTCCATAGAGGAGGAAATCGCCGCCGCCCTGGAGGCCGAGGGGATGAACCCCATCCTTCTGATGACGAATTCCCTCCACGACCCCGAGGTCGGGTCGATGAACATCTCCGAATGCGTCGAAAGGCACTTTGTCAGAAACGGCGAACCCGTCGTCTCCGCCATACTCAAGCTCGTCACCTTCATGTCCGGGAAAATCCCGGGGGACACGGACGGCGCTTCCGCGTCGAATTCCACCCCGCTGTACGCCGGGCTCAACGTCCCGGTCTTCCAACCGATAGTGTCGTTCGCCATGTCCCGGGACGAGTGGCTGGAATCCGACGGCATCTCGTCGGACGTGTCCTGGGCCGTGGCGCTGCCCGAGTTCGAGGGTGCCGTGGAACCGGTCATGCTCGGGACGACCATGGGCACGGGCGCCGAGTACGACAGGTCGCCCGTCCCGGGCAGGGCGGGGAGAATCGCCGCCAGGATAGGCAACTGGGTCTCCATGGCCGCGAAGCCCCCCGGCGAGAGGAGAATCGCGATAGTGCTCAACAACAACCCCTGCGAGTCCTCCGAGGCCAACGTGGGCAGTGCTTCCGGTCTCGACGCCCTCGAGAGCGTCGCGAGGCTCCTGGCCGACCTCCGCGGGAACGGGTATTCCGTCGACGTCCCGGAAAGCGGGAAGGCCCTCGCGGAAACGTTCCTGGAAAGGAAGGCCCTGTCCGAGTTCCGGTGGACCACCAAGGAGGAGATAATCTCCCATGGGGGCGTGGCCTACAAAATGCCTGCCCGGGAATATTCCAAGTTTTTCGAATCGATACCGGAAAAGGCCCGTTCCGGCATGTTGGAGACGTGGGGGGAACCCCCCGGGGAGGGCATGGTCGCGGACGGGCACATCCTCATACCCGGGCTGCCCATGGGCAACGCCTTCGTCGCGGTGCAACCGAAAAGGGGATGCTTCGGCGCCCGATGCGACGGGTCGGTGTGCAGAATCCTGCATGACCCCACGTGCCCGCCCACCCATCAATACGTCGCGTTCTACCATTACATCAGACATGTGTTCAAGGCCGACGCGATAATCCACGTGGGAACCCACGGAACAATGGAATTCCTGCCCGGCAAGGGAATCGGCCTTTCGGGGGACTGTTTCCCGGATGTCTGCGTCGGGGACACCCCGTTCGTGTACGTCTACAACACGGACAACCCGGCCGAGGCCACCACCGCCAAGAGAAGGGCGTACGCGATAACCTTGGGCCACCTCCAGGCCCCGGCCGCCGTGTCCGGCCTCTACGGCCCCTTGGAAAAACTGGATTCGCTTCTCGCCGAGTACGCCACCGCCTCCACCGACCCGTCCAGGGAGCATGCCCTGCAGCACATGATCCTCGACGCCGCCGGGGAGGCGGGCATAGAGGACCCGGCGATAGGGCACGGCGCCCCCATGGACGCGCTGGTCAGGAAGTGCCACGAGATACTGACCCAGATAAGGACCACAATGAGGGGTTCGGGCCTTCACGTCCTCGGGGACGCGCCGACGGGGGACGGGTTGGTCGATACCGTCGCGTCCGTCGCGCGTTTCGACCCAGGCAACGACCCCGACGCCTGCCGGAGGGTCGTGGGGCGGTCCATGGGCGTCGACTACGAAACCGCCCTCAACGACCCTTCCGGCTTCGACGCCGATACCGGGATGTCGCACGGGGCCATCCTAGAAAAAGTCGATCGCAACCTGAACGCAATGGTCCGGGACGTGCTCTCCGGCACCGACGTGAACAATTCCGCCAAGAACCTGGGTCTTTCCCCCGACGGGGCTTTCGCCCAAATCGCTGCCAAGGTATCGGACATAGCGTCGAGGATCGTTTCCTCCGACGAGCTCGGCTCCCTGCGCAACCGCCTTTCGGCCGGGTTCACGGAACCCGGGCCCTCCGGATACATGGACAGGGGCAGGGACGACGTGTTGCCGACCGGGCGGAACATGTATTCGCTGGACCCGAAAAGGATACCCACCACTTCCTCGTGGAGGGTCGGCACCAGGCTGGCCGAGGCGCTGCTGGACAAATACGTGGCGGACGAGGGCAGGCTCCCGGAGTCCGTGGCCTTCCAATGGATGACCAGCGACATCACCGGTTCCGACGGGGAGATGATGGCCGAGATCCTTTGCCTTCTGGGCGCCGAACCCGTGTGGTCGAACGACGGGCGGGTCGTCTCGGTAAGACTGGTACCGCTTAAGGAATTGGGAAGACCCAGGATAGACGTCACCATGAGGATTTCGGGCATCCTGAGGGACAACTTCTCCAACTGCGTCGACCTGGTCGACGCCGCCGTGGAGTTGGCAGCGACGGCCGACGAGCCCCCGGAGCGGAACTACGTGCGCAAACACTACCTGGAGGACGTCTCGGAAGGGGTGCGGCACAGGGAAGCGACGGCCAGGATATTCTCCATGAAACCCTGCGCCTATTCCAGCGGCGTCAACCTGGCCATCCTTTCCGGCGCATGGAAGGACAACGAGGACCTGGCGCGGATCTACATCGCGGGGAACGGTTACGCCTACGGCGGCGGCCGCAACGGGGAGGGGGCCCACGCCCAGTTCGCCTCCGGCCTGAAAAAGGTCGAGCTGACGTTCAACAAGGTGGTTTCCGACGAACACGACCTGCTTGGATGCTGCTGCTACTACGCCAACCAGGGCGGGCTGACCTCCGCCGCCAGGCATCTCTCCGGCAAGGACGTCAAAACGTATTACGGCGACACCAGGGAACCGTCGGCGGTCGGCGTCAGGACCCTCGCCGAGGAAATCCGCAGGGTCTCGCGGGCGAAGCTGCTGAACCCGGAGTGGATAGAGGGCATGAAGGCCCACGGGTACTCCGGGGCAACCCACATCATGAAGCGGGTTTCCCGCATTTACGGCTGGGAGGCGTCCACCGGAGAGGTCGAGGATTCCATATTCAATGACGTCGCCGAAACCTTCGTCATCGACCCGGAAATGAGAGGGTTCTTCAGGGACAACAACCCCTACGCCCTCGAGGAAATCGCCCGCAGGCTGCTCGAGGCGGAGAGGAGGGGGCTCTGGGACGCCGACCCGGAGGTTTTGGAAAGACTCAGGAAAACCTACCTGGAAATCGAGTCCTGGATGGAGGGCCTCGCCGGCGACGGGGAATTCCAGGGCGGGTCAATCGATATATATGGCCCCTCGGACATTGACGGATGGGGCGACAACATAAACGAGATCATGGAAGCCGTGCGCAGGAGGCTGGGGAGATGACCCAGATAATGGCGTGGGGACTCACGAAAAAATACGGCGACAACCTTGCCGTGGATTCCCTGGACCTTTCCGTGGGCAAGGAAATCTACGGTTTGCTCGGCCCGAACGGTTCCGGGAAGACGACCACGGTCGGGATGCTGACCACGTTGGTCAGGCCCGCCTCCGGCACCGCCACGGTGTGCGGCCACGACATCCTCACCGACAGCGTCGGCGTCCGCAGGTCCATGAGCTACGTGCCCCAGGACATGGCCGTGGACATCAGGCTTACCGGGAGGGAGAACGTGGACCTCATGGCCAAGCTATACGGCATCCACAACAAATCCGTCAGGAAGAGGAGGGTCGACGAGGCCATCGGGGCCATGGGGCTGACCGACAGGGCGGACGAAGCCACGAACAGGTATTCCGGCGGCATGAGGCGCAGGCTTGAGCTGGCGCAGGCGTTCGTGCACGACCCGGAGGTTCTCTTCCTGGACGAACCCACCGTCGGGCTGGACGTCGCCTCCCGCAGGTCCATCTGGGAATACATCAAGAACATGAGGGGCGGGGGCATCACCGTATTCGTCAACACGCACCACATGGACGAGGCGGAGAGATACTGCGACCGCGTCGGCATCCTGAAGCGCGGCGTCCTGACCAAAGAAGGGACTCCCAGGGAACTGGTCGCTGAATTGGACGACGTAATCACCGTGAGGTATACCGGCGTCCTTCCCGGGACCTTGCCGGACGGCATCGTATTCATAGAGACGGACGGGGAAAACGCTATGTTTTCCACCCCCGAGGGCGGCGCCGACATGGAAACGTTGGTCGCCCATCTCAAATCCGAGGGCGTGGACGTGATTTCGTCCTCGGTGCGGCAACCGACCCTTGAGGACGCCTACGTGCAGTCCGTCGGCCCCGGTTCCGACGGGGGGTCGTTCAACACCAGACAATTCAGGAACGTGATGATGAGGAGATGAAATGAGATACGCGCTGGCATACGTCAAGAGGGACCTGATGAGGTGGGGCAGGGCGCCGTTGAACGTGGCCTCCAGCCTGGCCCTGCCCGCGGCCTGGCTGCTGTTCATGGGCCTGGTGATGCCAATCAACAGGCCGGGATACATGGATTTCATCCTCCCGGGGATATTGGTGATGACCATGTTGGGCACCGGCCTCAGCGGCGGCTCCTCCATGATGTTCGACAAATCCCTCGGGTACCTCGGCAAGTTCCTCGCCGCGCCTTCGCCCAGGGAATCGATCCTCGTCGGTAAAATCATCTTCATCACGGTAAGGGGGCTCGCCCAGTCGACGGTCATATTGATGCTGGGTCTGTTGGCAGGGGCCACCCTTCAGAGCCTGACGACGTATCTCGCGTACTACGCGATACTCGCCCTGTTCGGGGTGGCGTTGGCCACCTTCGGCACGACCGTCGCCCTGCACATGGAAATCTACGACAACTACGCCGCGTTCCAGGCCTTCGTCACGATGCCGCTGTACCTCGCGTCCACGGCCCTCGTCAGGTACGACGACATGCCCACGGCGCTATACTACATAGCGAAGGTCAACCCGGTCAGCTACGCCATCGACGCCTGCAGGGACGTCTCCGTCGGGGTGTTCCCCGCCGCCTCCATACTGGTCCTGCTGGCGCTCATCGCTGTTTTGATGCCGATCTGCGTCAGAAGGTTCAGGAAAATAACCGTGAGCTGATCATTTCTCCAGGGCCGGGCCGAAACCCTTCTCGGAAAAGGGGGTCTTCTTGACCCTGTGGGGCAGCACCATCGACGCCGCCTCCCTGACCTCGTCCATGCCGACGGCCTTCTTGCCCCTGAAGGCCGCCAGGGCCTTGGAGGCCTTCACCATGGCTATGTCGCCCCGGTGCCCGTCGATACCAAGGGAGACGCACATCTCCACGATCTCGGTGAGTATGTCCCTGCCGACGGCGACTTCCGGCAGCCTTTCCTTGGCCTCGACGATGCGTTTGGCAAGTTTTTCGGTTTCGTCAGACCATTTCTCGACGTAGCCTTCGGGATCCTCGTCGAACTCCAGCCTGCGAGTGACAATCTCCAACCTGGTTTCCGGGTCGCCGATGCCGCCGATCCTGACGCAGAGGCCGAACCTGTCCAGGAGCTGGGGCCTCAGGTCGCCTTCCTCCGGGTTCATCGTCCCGACGAGTATGAACTTCGACGGATGGGAATAGGAGACACCCTCCCTCTCCACGATGTTCACCCCCATCGCGGCGGCGTCCAGGAGGACGTCGACGATGTGGTCGTTCAGCAGGTTCACCTCGTCAACGTAGAGGATGTTCCTGTTCGCCTCGGCCAATATGCCGGGCTCGAAGACCTTTTCCCCCGATTTTATCGCCGCGGAAATGTCTATGGTGCCGACGACCTTGTCCTCTGTGGCGGACACGGGCAGTTCCACGACCCTCATCCTGGTCGTCTCGGAACCCCTGCCCCCGGCCCTGCAGGCGGCGCACATGCCGCCCGGGTCCGACGGGTCGCAGGAATAGACGCAACCGGACATGACCGAGTGCTCCGGCAACAGCAGTGCCAGGGACCTGACGGCGGTGGATTTGGCCGTGCCCCTCTCCCCCTCTATCAGGACTCCTCCTATCGACGGGTCGACGGCATTCAGAATAAGTGCCGTCTTCATCGCGTCCTGGCCGACTATGGCCACGAACGGATAGACGGGCCTCTTGTGTGTCTCAGACATTTCATCCCTCTCCTCTCGCGTTGATATTGGCGCGTCCCCAGCCGCCCGGCTCCACGAGGCCGCGGACCGTTTCGGCCGTCAGGTCCTCGAGGCGCATGTACTCGGCCCCGAGGCGGTCCGCCAACCCCTTGGCGAAGCCCAGGGACAGGAATCCCGTCTCGGAATCAAGGACCAGGGACTTTATTTTCATTTCCCCGATTTCCTCCGCCGCGGCCCAGGCCTCCTCCATCGGGTCGCCGCCGGTGGCGCTGACGTTCGCCCTGCCGTCGGACATGACGATCAGAAGGGGTTTCACGCTTCTGTCCTTGGAGGTTTCCCTCCTTATCAGCTCGCCGGCGGCCTTCAGGCCGGCGGCGATCGGGGTGCGGCCGCCCGTCGGTATCTCCGCCATGAGTTTGGCCGCCAGGTCGGTGCTGCCCGTGGGTGGGACGACGGTCTCCGCGACGGAGCCGCGGAACGCTATGAGCGCCACCCGGTCCCTTTTCTGATACGCGTCCTTGAGCAGCGACAGGATCGCGCCCTTGACCGCGGACATCCTGCGCTCGGCGCCCATGCTGCCGCTGGCGTCCACCAGGAACACGAGGAGGTTGCCCACCTTCCTCTGCCTCACCTTCTCCTTCACGTCGTGTATCGTTATGTCTATGGCCCTGTCGGGGTCGTCCGACCTCCCCTTGGCGGCGGCTGCCCTGACGGTCGCGTCGATCGCGATGCTCGCCGGTTTTCCGCTGGGGTCCCTGTGGCCGATGTACCTGCCGTCCGAGGACTCGGTGACGCTCCGCCTGCCGGAGGAACTGCGGAGGATGGAATCCACCCTCAGGTCCCCGGCGATGGCGTCCCGTCTCACCTTGTGGGATTCGCCGACCTCGAAAAGTTCCTCGGCGCCATCGGAATCCGGCGCCTCCATCCCCTCGGACGGCGAGAAGCTCTCCCCCTCGACGCTTTCGCCCCGGTCGCCGTGGCCGCCGGCGCTTTCGTCCGGGCCCTCTTCGCTCTCGGCGTCCGGGTCCGGGTCCTCGACCGGCTCTTCCTCCTTGGGCTCCTCCTTCCTGGATTCCCCCGGGGGGCCGGCCCTGTGGGGCAGCGCCAGCTCGGCGGCGGCGATCACGTCCTCCTCCGTCACGCGGTCCCTGCCGTCCAGGGCGGCGATTGCCTTGGCCGTCCTGACCACGGTTATGTCGGCCCTGTGGCCGACGACGTTCGAATCGATGCATATCTCGACGGCGAGCATCATCTCGTCCCTGCCCATTCCCACGGACGGGAGCTGTTCCCGGGCCAATACTATCCTGGCGGAGACCGCCTCCTCCTGGCGCTTCCAACCGGCGGCGAACCCGCCGGGGTCCTCCTCGAAGGCCAGTCTCCTTTCCACGATTTCCAGCCTCTCGGGGGTGTCGTGTATGCCCGTGGCGACGGCGCAGAGCCCGAACCTGTCCAGCAGTTGCGGCCTCAGGTCCCCTTCCTCGGGGTTCATCGTGCCGACCAGCACGAACCTTGACGGGTGGGAATGGGAGATGCCCTCCCGCTCGACGGTGTTCACCCCCATGGCGGCCACGTCCAGCAAGGAATCGACGATGTGGTCGTTCAGCAGGTTGACCTCGTCGACGTAGAGGATGTTGCCGTTGGCGTCGGCGAGTATGCCGGGCTCGAAAACCTTCTCGCCGCGCTTCACGGCGGCGGTTATGTCGATCGAACCGACGACCCTGTCCTCCGTTGCGGACACGGGCAGCTCGACGACCCTGGTCGGCACCACCGTGACATCCGGGTCTTTCCTGGATAGACAATCGGGGCACATGTTCGCCCTGTCGAGCGGGGCGCATCCGTACGGGCAGCCGGCGACGGTCTCCCTGGGCGGCAGGAGAGCCGCCAGGGCGCGGACGGACGTGGATTTGGCCGTTCCCCTTTCCCCTATAATCAGGACGCCGCCTATGGAGGGGTCGACGGCGTTGAGGACGAGGGCCTTCCTGAGCCTGTCCTGGCCGACTATGGCGGAAAACGGGTAAACCGGCGGCAATCCGTCGCTCATCGCGCCCCCATAGGCGCAACTCCGATAAATGCTAGACGCTGGAAAACGTCAGAGAGGGAAGAAATGCTGAAGGAGGATGACCAGCACGGAAACCCCTATGGCCAGGCCCACGACCGCCTTGGGGCCGATCTTGGGCGCCAGGTCGTTCTCGGTGTCGAAATACCTCACAAGACCCGCCTGGGATTGGAAACCGCCCTCGTTCTTCTTTGCCATCGGACAATGGAGGTTGGATTGCGTATAAAAAGGTGTTGCAATCGCAATTGTGTTGTGATGGCGACAGAAAATATATTTAGGATGAACATCAAGGAAGTGGAAAAACATGACAATAAAAAAGAAAAGCGGGAACAAAGGCGAATGGTCCGAATTCTACGTATTCCTCAGATTACTTTCGGACGGCGAAGTGTTCGGTGCAGATGACATGCTAAATGTCAATAGGGATGTCCATTACCATATAAAAGGCATAGAAACCGCATCAAAGGGAAATCCTGTCGAATACATCATTAACAAAGAAAAAAAGATGGTGTATGCCAAAGGCGTCCTTCATTTGGATCCTTTACCACAAAAGGAATACGCTAAGGAAGCCGAGCGCCTTCTGAATGAGATCCGAATTAGCACAGGAACCTGCTCATTCGATTTTGCAGAAAAATTCATGGAAAAAATTGGACGTGTCAAGTTAAAAGCGAGCAGTGCTAAAAAAGAAGACGTGAGACTCATCCTGGAAGACCCCAGGGCGGGAGGAACTGTAAAGATGGGTTTCAGCATAAAATCCCATATCGGTTCGCCCCCCACTTTGTTAAACCCCAGCAAAAGAACGAATTTCATCTTTGAATTGCATGGCGCTAACGACGAGACGATGAAAAATGCTAATTCGTTCATCAGAGCCGCCCCAGCTGCTTATAGAGCCGAAACCCACCAGGGCAATAGTTCCGACATAAGAAAAATGATGGATATTTTGAAAGAAAGAGGTGTGGAGTTCTCGTATGCTGGCATGTCAAACCCCATATTCAGAAACAATTTGATGATTATCGATTCGGATTTGCCTGAAATTGTATCAAAAATGCTGCTAATTTTCTACTCGGGAAAAGGAACCGACGTTACAAAAATATGTAAGATAATAACCGAAGAAAATCCATTTGGTTTCGATTTTTCAAAAAAACAACCGTATTATAACCTAAAAATTAAAAAATTATTGTCATCAGTTGCCACAGGAATGGTCCCAGGAACGCCCTGGATGGGCGAGGAAGAAGCCAACGGGGGATATCTTGCCGTAAAAGAGGATGGAGCAATTGTATGTTATAACCTGTATGACCGCAAGGATTTTGAGGAATACCTCTTTAAAAACACAAAACTCGATTCCCCGTCCACAACTCGCTACGATTACGGGTATGTATACAAAGAGGATGGTCGTTACATGCTAAAGCTTTGCTTACAGATTCGCTTCAAAAACTAATCTCTCGGCAATTTTCGAAGTCGTCTCACCCATGCCTGCGGATTTAACATTCAAATTAAGCGTCTTGAATATTTCCAACGCTATCGCCTCAATAACAGGCACGGAAACGCTGTTTCCAAGCTGTTTGTACAGATGCGTGTCGGCCAACGGCAGTTTGAACGATTCGGGAAATCCTTGCAACCTTGCCCATTCACGGGGGGTCATACGCCTTACCCCTTCCCGGTTCACCCTGCCCGTGATGTTCGTGACTGGCGTGAAATCCGTAATCCTGTGGTCGTAAATCAGATTTCTCTCCCGCCCCATACCGCCACAAACTATCGCCGAGGCTATCTCATCGTCATTGCGAATAACGTACCCGAATCCATTGCCCTTGGATTCGTGCCTCCTCCTATGTTCCCGCAAAGTCTCAAGATACCTCTCGCTCAGGAAATATTTCGTGGATGGGACTGTTATTTCTTTTATGTCGGAAATCCTTTTCGTGGAATCAGTCGGCTCAGGGAATCTGAACCCTGTCGGGTCGATGTCCTTCCTGAATGCAACAATGTAAATTCTTTCCCTGTTCTGCGGCACACCGAAATCCTTACTGTTGAGAATTTCATCTACGACGGAGTAGCCAATCTTGTCCAGGGTTTTCTTGATTACCCCCATCGTGTTCCCATTATCGTGTATGGCAAGGCCCTTCACGTTCTCACAGAAAATTACCTTGGGTTGGTGGTAGTCACATATCCTTGCGACATCGAAAAACAAGGTCCCTCTGCACATCCCTTTGTAATCGTCGTCGAACCCCATCTTGCGCCCCGCGATGGAAAAGGCCTGGCAAGGAAATCCGGCGAGGCAGATATCGAAGGGGGGAATGTCCTTCTCATCGATTTTCGTTATGTCGCCCATCACCGGCGGGTTGCTTCCGAAATTCGCCACGTAGGTTTCTTGCGCGTACCTATCCCACTCGCTGACGAATTCGGTGGATATCCTTTCCCCAAACGCCTTCTCAAAGCCGAGCCTGATGCCCCCTATCCCCGCAAAGAGATCGATGGATCTGTACCTTTTAACCACTTTCTACAACCAATTTCAGTATGTGCCTGGAATATATTAACATACCGGTATTGTAAAAAAATATGTGTGCTGGCACTGGTGTTTAAACGAGCCCGCACAGCCTTCTTGCGAATATTCGTTTCCGATACCGCCTTGGCGGTTCTGCTATTTCGATTTGCAAAAATTAAAATTTTAGAAGTTTTATAGCGTAAGAAATCTTTCAAAGCAATAAAAAATATTAAATTTACAAATTTTATAGCGTAATGAATTGTCTAAAGAATAAAAACTTTTAATAAAACAAAGTTTTATCGATACAATTGGGGTGAAAACATTCGGGAACTGAAACGGGAGAGATACCTTTCGCAAATCCGACCGTTCTACGACGACGGCATGATCAAGGTCCTCACGGGTATGAGGCGCGTGGGAAAATCCACGATAATGAGGCAGATCCGCGACGAATTGCTTGCCGGGGGGGCGAGTCCCGAAAACGTCCTGTACCTGGACCTGGACAGCCGTGTCGACAGGGACGTGACCACGCCCGACGCTCTGGACGAAAGGATATCCCTTTCGATAGGGGATGTCCGCGGCCAAAGGTACCTGTTCGTAGACGAGATCCAAAACGTGGAGGGGTTTGAAACCGTGATAAACGCGTACCGCAACGAGGGCGTGTCCGTGTTCATCACGGGCAGCAACTCATACCTCCTCTCCGGCGAACTCGTGACCAAATTGACTGGCAGGTACGTAAAATTCAGGATATTCCCATTCTCGTTCTCCGAGGCCCGGGAATTCAGAAGGCTGAACGGGCTGCGAATCGACGACCGCAGGGATTTCGACGATTACCTCGTGTACGGCGGGCTGCCGAAAAGTTTCGAATACCCCGAAGATTCCGTCCGGGAAAAATACATCAGATCTGTATTGGAGGAGACGAAGGAGAAGGACATACTCATGATGAACGACGTGCGCGACAGGCACCTTCTCGACGGCATAATGCGGTACTTGGCTTCCGCGCCGGGCGCGGGGATCAGTTCCACGTCCATCAAAAAATACCTGGTGGCCGAGGGCGTAAGGACGACGCCCGCTACGGTGCAGAGATACCTCGACATGATTTTCGCGAGTTACGTGGCTTCCAAATGCGAGAGGTTCGACGTCGTCGGGAAAAAGGCCCTGAAGACTTTGTACAAATCATACCTTGCAGACCCGTCGTTGCACACGCTGGTCTCCGGGAGGAGGGACAGATTGGATTACGGGATGCTCGTGGAGAACGTCGTGTATAATGAGCTGGTTTCACGCGGATACGAGGTCATGGTCGGGAAAAAAGGACCTTATGAGATAGATTTCGTCGTGTTCCGGGGATACAAGAAGGCCTACGTCCAGGTGGCGTACCGCATACACGAGGACAACGTCGAGAGGGAAGAGGGCCGATTGCTCTCGCTCAAGGACAACCATCCGAAATACATCATCTCGATGGAACCCATCAACATCGGCAGCGGCGGGATAATCAGGTTGCATCTTGTCCACGACTTCCTGCTGGGCGACGGTTTCACCCTGTGATCTGACCATTGGGGAATCCGGGATTGCGCCGACACCGTGGAGGGGTGGCGCGCCTACGCAAATCGGCCAGGCCTATTCGCAAACCGATTTTGCACATCCCCGCGGGAAAGTAAATTGAAAGGGTTTGAACCCCTCTTCCTCCGCGGAAGAGAGGCGACCCCTCGAAGGGGGCCCGTCAGCGCCTCCTGACGAGGATCACGGCCGCGACGACAACCGCCACAGCGGCCACCGCGGCCACCGCGATCAGCGTCATGTCCAACCCCCCCTCTTCGGCGGGGGCGGGGCTCTCGACGACCACCGCGTAATGGGAGAGGTGGCTGGTCTCGAAGGTCGCGTAGCCGTCGTCGTAGACGCAGGGTATGCGCTCGTAGGTGCCGTCGTCCTTGATGTACCAAATCCATACGTTCTCGGCGCTCTCGCCATCCTTGAGCGTGTACCTGAGGGACACCGTCAGCTTCCCGGCGAACTCCTTCGTCTGCCCGACGTTGATGGAATAAACGGGGAAGTCCCCTATCATCTCCGCCACGTCCTGGCTGATTTCGCTCTTGTCCATCTGGCGGAGCTCCACCGTCTGTTCCTCGGAGGAGGCCAGCGAGCCGACGGAGGGGGCGTCCATCTTGATCTTCCCGCCGCTCAGCTCGATGGTCACCGTCTTCTTGTCGTCCGTGGCGGCGGCCGTCTGGATCTGTTGGACGATGGCCTGGGGCAGCACCGCCGTGTCGGAATCCGCCCCGGCGATGTTGATTGATTCAGGCTCGACGTCCACGTTTATTAGGACGAGCTCGAAGATTGCGGCGAAGGTCATGTCGGCGGAGGGCGGCGCCCCCTCCACGTAGCCCCTCCAGCCCTTGAACCGGTTCTCGCGGTCGTCGGACACCTGGTTCTCCGGGTCATCGGGCGGGACGATCGCGTCTTCCTTCGTCAGGACCTCGGTCTTGACCACATCGCCCCTGACCGTCCATTTGATCTCGAACTCGACCTGATCCCATATGACGTAGAGCCTCACGACCCTGCCTTCGGCGACGGCGGTGAGATCCGATGCTTGGTGCGTGGTTCCGAAATCGAAACTGGTGCCGCTGTCATCGGCCTTGGTGTTCAGGTGGATGGGTACGTAACGCTCCCTGGCCCACGGGAACTCCTCGCCCGGGCCGGGCAGGCTCGGCATCTCGATGGACGTGCCCTCGACCAACATGGGCCCGTAGAAACGGTCAGTACCGTCGTTCGCGTGGAGGAATCCGTAGTAATCGGATCCCGTCGGGACCCATATGATGTATATGTTTAGGACCCCGCCCTTGGCCTGGGCGGCCAAATCCGATATCCTGTACGTTTTCCCGAAATCGAACCTCTTGCCGGTGCCGTCGGCCTTGGTGTTGACGTGGCTGGGCTCGAAACCTTCCATGCCCCACGACGGGTCGGAGACCTCGGACTTGGGCGGTAGGGTGACGGATCCCCCGTCGTTGTCAAATCCCATCGGCCCCTCGTGGGCGCCGGAGCCGTTGTTCACGTGGAAGTATACGATGAAATCGTAGTCCCCCACAACCCACCTCACGTGGAATTCCACGACCCCGTCCACGATGGGCAGGTCCGATACCTGGTACGTGGTCCCGAATTCGAACCTCTTGCCGGTGCCGTCGGCCTTGGTGTTCAGGTGGTCGGGCTTGTGGCCCTCCAAAGCCCATTCCGTCTGGTAGAACAGGTACTTGGGCGGTATGGGAATAGGGTCCCCGTCGTTGAATCCCTGGGTTTTGGAATCGCCGGTGCCGTTGTTCGCGTAGAAGTGCGCATGGTATTGGTACTCCTCCTCGCCGGGGTCTACCTGGTCTTCCCACTCCCCTTTCAGGAAGAGGGTGACTTCGTTGCGGCCGCCGACCAAATCCACCAATGCGCTCAGGGGGATGCCTTCCCCGTGTTCGAACGAGGCGCCGTCCATCTCGCGGTTGAAGTACACGGTGTAAGGGAACTTCAGAGCGTAATGAGTCTGGTCCTCGGAAGCCTGGGGCAGGGTTGCCACGCCGTCGTCCAACCTGTAATTAATCAACCCGCATGAACGGGTCGCGCCGTCCAGGGTTTCGAAATACAACGTGTAGTCGACCGAGGATACGGGGGGCGTCCATAGCGCCCATATGACGTAGAGCCTCACGATCCCTTCCCCGTCCGCGGAGGCGGCCACCTCCGATTGCGGATACCCGGTTCCGAGATTGAATCCCGTGCCCCCGCCGTCAGCCTGGGTGTCCAGACGGCTAGGCACGTAACCGCCTTTGATCCAGCCCTTTTTCATAATGTCGGCCTTGGTCGGGAATGTGACGGGTTCCCCGTCGTCCAATCCCAAGGGTCCCGCGAAAAATTCGGTGTCGTTGTTCGCATAGATGTATCCGTGGCATCCCTGGGGTACCTCCACCTGCCTTTCTTCCAGGTAAAGGACGATGCGGTTGCCGGAATCGCCGGCCCATTCCTTCAGCGTACCCCCAAGGATGTGTTCCACGGGTCCGAAGGATTCGCCCGTCTTCTCGGCGTTGCGGTACGCGGCGTAGGTCTGCATGCCAAACTGTTTCGCGGAAGGCAGGTAGACCCAGCTATACTCGAGAAAAGTGCAATCCCAATACGTGTGGGTCGGATCGTCTATGGATACGAGGGCCAATTCGTATGCCTTGGGGGGCTCGCCGGTATCCCAGTCGATGTACAGCGTGATGACGTTTTCGCCGTCCGCGCATTCCATCAGCAAATGCTGCGGCACCGAACTCCCGAATCCGAAGTTTATGCCGTCCCAACCCGGACTGCTCTTCAGAGATTCTGGAACCCAGCCCTCCTCGCCCCAGCCCTTTCCTTTGACGTAGGACACGTCGGGCATGGAGAAGCGCTCATCACCGAATCCGGTGACCGTGAACGTGCCCCATTCGACCGGATCGATTCCGGAGATGCCGGGGTCCACCATCACGGTGAACACCCTCACCGCGTCTGCGAGGAGGGTGATTTCGTCCCTTCTGTTGGGCGGCGGCAACTGGCTCACGGCGTATTCAGTCCCGGGCTGGAATTCCGTGCCCTGCTTTTCCCTGTTGGAGTATGCTACGTAGGACTGCGCCCCTATCGCTTCGGCCGTGGGGAGCTTCACCGTCCCACCCTCCCTTAGGATTTCGCATGAATAATAGCGTTCTTCGGTCACTATGTCGACCAGTTTGAATTCACAGTAGTTATAGCTCCAGAAGAGTTGCAACGCGATGACGCCACCGTCCGCTAACCACGTCATGGATGCCGCCTCGACCTGAGTACCAAAGAAATACTTGACGGCGAAGCCTTCCTTGCCTATGTGGGCGGGCGACCAGCCCTCCTTGGCCCAACCCTTCTCGGTCACGAAGGAGGCGGGCGGTATGTCGACGTTGGTTTCGTCGCCGGTGAACGTAAAGAACACGGCGGCTTCCTTCCCTTCGATGCCCGGGTCCAGCATCACGGTGTATTGGGTTGGTCCCGTCCGGGACGTCCATGCGAGGTTGAGCGTGAGCTCGGTGCCGCCGCCCATAAGGTTGATGAGCGATGCGGTTTCGACGTTGTCCTCGAAGTCGAACCTCGAAACGCCGTCGGGGAAGTAAGTGTGATCCGGGATATGCCCGGGTGCGACCCAGCCCTTCTCGGTCACGAAGGAGGCGGACGGTATTTTGACGTTGTCTTTGTCGCCGGTGAACGTGAAGAACACCTCCTTCGGCACGCCCTCGAGGAGGGGGTCCAGGTAGACGGTGTATTCCGTCGGGCCGGGTTCCCCCTCGACCCATGCGACGTAGAGGTTCACGACCCTTCCCTCGGCGCGCTGGATAAGTTCCGACGCCTGGACCGTGGCCCCGAACTCCACTCTGAAGCCCGTGCCGTCGTCCTTGGTGCTCAGGTAACCGGGCTCGTGGCCCAGTTTGGACCATCCCTCGTCGCCGAGGTGGGACTTGGTCGGCATGGCAACGACCTCCCCGTCCCTGAACCCGATGGGCCCCTTGCGGTCGCCCGTGCCGTTGTTCGCGTTCAGGTACGCCGAGTACCTGACCTCCGAGTCGACGTAAAAGAAGATGGAGCCGGACCACGACAGCCCGATCATCGTTTCCGCGGGGACCCCGTCCCCGGGCCCGTAGGCCTCGCCGGCCATGCCGGGGTCGAGGTACGCCGTGTAGGCGGTCAGGGAGAGCGTCTCCGCGGGAGGCAGGAAGAAGGCCTCGTCGGTCGCCGGGAAGTCCTCCGCCCCTATGAAGGAATCGTCCTGGTCCTTGAAGACCACGCCGTACTTTATGCCGCCCAGGTAGAGGGTGACGATGTCCCCGGACGCCGATCCCTTCAACGTGCCCACGGGGATGCTGCCCCAGTAGTAATCGTATCCGGTGCCGCCCATGCCCGGGTCGAGGTACGCGGTGTAGGACGATATGGCCGTGCCGAACGTGCTCGTCAGCGGGTAGCTCGCATCGGTGCCCAGGAAGCTGTCGTACCACAGGGCGTCGCCGTTCGAGACGTATTTCACGTAATAGGTGTCGGGAACGGGCTCCGCGTCGGCCCAGATGACGTAAAGGCTCAGCGTGTCGCCGGAGAGGTACCCGGACACGCCCTCGAGGGTCCCGCCGAAATCGACCCTCTGGCCCGTGTTATCGGCCTTGGTGTTCATGTGGCTCGGCTCCTGGCCGGGTTTGATCCACCCGAGCCCCATGTCCGCGCTCCCTATGTACTCCTTGGGCGGCACCGACCTGTACATATTGGCGTATAGGGAGCCGCCGCCGTATTGCGATATGAGCTTCGAATAGTCGAAGCGCGTCGGGGTGCCGTTGTTGGCATACCATATTTCGTAGTACCCCTCCCCGAGGTCGATGTAGAGGGTTACGACGTTCTCGACGACGCCGTAACCGAGCAGCGTTTGCACGGAGATCGTCTCCCCGGGCCCGTGGCCGGCGCCGGACATCCCCTCGTCGGGGTACAGCCTGTAGGCTGTCACGTATATTTCCGCGGCGAGGGGCAGGGTGACGTTTTGGTCCCCCGACGTGAAATTGAGGCGCTCGAATTCCCCCCGCTCTCGGTGGTGAAACGCAGCGCGTATTCCGTCTGGCCGCCGTACGCCTCCGCGTAAAGGTAAGCGTCCCCATCTGTCGCCAAAGACTCCAGCGTGTAGACCGAAACCTCGTCCCCGGGCCTATAGCGGTCGCCCAGCCTTTTCGCGTTCGTATACGCCCTGTAATCCCCCAGGCCCGGGAGCGTCGCGGGCAGAACAAAGTCGTCGCCGTCCGGGTCGAACTGCTCTTGCAGGTAAACGGTCGCATGGTTGTTGATGTCCACGATTCTCAGGGTGTATTCCCCGGGCATCGGTTCGGCGTCCGCGCCCGAATCCGCGAATGCGCAGAAGGCAGCTAGGAAGACGCCTATGGCGAGGGCGAGGCCGAGGTATCTGGCTGGTCTGCCCGTCTTTCCGGTGACATCGACGGTTCGATTCATGCTTTGGCATAGGTTTGACTATTTAATAAATCGCTCAAAATTAAATCATGCCCAGCCAATATGATATAAATGGGTTTGCCAACCGATCCGACAGCGCCTGCGAGTCCGCGTCGACGGCGACGGTCCGTTTTTATTATTCCGATGCGATATTACGCACCGATGCGCACCCCGGAGCAGACCAGCAGGATCATGAGCAGGATCCGCGGTAAAGACACGGGCATCGAGCTCGCCCTGCGCAGGGAGCTCTGGTCCCGGGGGATCAGGTACAGGAAGCATCCCAAGAAGGTCTTCGGCAAGCCGGACATCGCCTTCATCGGGCTGAAGATAGCGGTGTTCTGCGACAGCGAGTTCTGGCACGGCAAGGACTGGGAGATCGGCAATTCCAAAATAAAGACCAACAGGGACTTCTGGATACCGAAGATAGAAAGGAACATTCAACGGGACGCGGAGGTCAACGAGGCCCTTGAGTCCGAGGGATGGCTGGTGCTCAGGTTCTGGGGCCAGGAAATCCTGAAGGACGTGGGGGGCTGCGCCGACGCCGTCGAGGAGGCGATCCGCCTGCGGAAGTCATCGAAGCCTTGATTCCAGGTATCCCGGCATTTTCCATGCGGCATACAGCGGGATGAGCGACACGTCCCCGCCGCGGAAATCGGACATGCACGCTATCGCGGCCGCCCTTGGCGAGTGTCTGTCGATATACGCCTTCAACCCGGCGGATCTGGCTCTTTTGCCGGATTTGACTTCCACGGGAACGGCCTCCGCGCCAATCTGCATCAGGAAGTCCACCTCCGCCACAGAACCCCTCCTCCAAAAATACGGGAGGCGCCCGGTTTCCGCGACGACTTCGCACAGAACGTGGTTTTCCGTTAGCCCGCCGATGAACGCCTCGCCCCCGGGATAGCCGAGCAGGATGTGTTCCGCGGGGAAGTCGGCGATCGCCCTGAGCAGCCCGATGTCGCAGGCGTAGACTTTGAATACCCCCGGGTCCGCCGCGGAGGACAATGGCATCCCGGGGAATTCCACCCTCCTCACGACGTGCACGAGGCCGGCGTCGGAAAGCCATTGCAGCGCGTCCGCCAAATCCTTCGCCCTCGCCCCCTCCACGGCGTGACCGAAAACGAACCTCCTGTTCTCCTTGGACAGCTGGGCGGGAATGCTTTCCCAGATGGCGTTTACCTTTTTGACGTCCTTCTCCGGGACATGCCTGAGGAAATCCAGGCGGTACGACCCGAGGATCTCGCGGTGAATCCTGTCCACGGCGTTCATGTCGCCGTTCGTGACCCATTCCAGGACCGCCTCGGGCATCCCCCCGACGCAGCAGTACGCCCTGTATTCCTCCCAAAGGGTTTCGGACACGGCCTCCGACATCTCCGCCCCACGGAACATGTCGTCGATGCGTTCCAACAGTTCGCCCCTCCCGGCGGCCATCAGGAATTCCCTGAAGCCCATGGGCGCGAGGTCCAAGAAGTTGACCTTGCCGACGGGGAAGGATTCACTGCCCGTGAGTTGCAGCCCGAGCAGGGACCCGGCGCATACGACGTGGTATCCGGGAGCGGATTCGTGGAAATATTTCAATGACGTCAAAGCCCGCGGGCAGGATTGGATCTCGTCGAAAAAAATGAGCGTGTCCTCATGGATCTTTTCCTTCAGGACGACGGAGAGGTCCCTAACGATCCTGTGCGGGTCGTAATCCCTTTCGAAAACCCTGCAAAACCTCCCGTCGCTTTCGAAGTTCACGTAGGCGACGTTGCGGTAATTCTCCTCGCCGAACTTGCGGAGCAGATAGGTTTTCCCGCATTGCCTCACCCCCCTCAGCACCAACGGCTTCCGTTTGGCCGAAGCCTTCCATTCAAGCAGGTTTCCGTATAGGGTGCGCTCCATGTTTGATTATCCGTTACCTTATATATTATGATTATTATTTGCAAAATAATTATAAGAAATGCTAAAATTATTGCAAAATATTTGATTAAAATGCTATTCTTCTGCGTTTTATACATCATTGCATTCCTTCGCTTCGGGACGGTGCGCCCATCGCGCCCCTGGAAAGAATCTTTAAGCGTCCGCCCATAACGGAGTCCCGATACGATGCATTGGGCGGACGTCTTGGCGGAGGAAATCGTGGGCAGGGATCCCGAACCGACCATAGCCACTGGGATAAGCCCCACGGGGATTATCCACGTGGGGAGCCTCAGGGAGGCCATCACCGGCGAGTCCGTGAGGAGCGCCGTCGCGGAACTGGGCAACGAGGTTAGGCTCGTTTACCTCATCGACGACATGGACCCCCTCAGGAGGCGCTACGACTTCCTGCCGGAGAGCTTCGAGGAGCACGTCGGCAAGCCCATCTGCATGATCCCGTCCCCGGACGGCGGCCCGGGCACCTACGCGGAGCATTTCGTGAAGCCGTTCCTGGACGCCGTCGACAGCCTGAACGTCAAGTGCGACATAGTATGGACCCATCAGCTCTACGCCGAGGGCAAGTTCGCCAAGGCGGTGGACGCCTCGTTCAAGAAGCGGGATTTGGCGATAGAAATCCTCAGGGAGGTCACCGGCAGGGATATGGATGATAACTTCGCCCCATACAACCCGTTGTGCGAAAAATGCCAGAGGTACGCAAAACCGATATTCGAGACGTATTCGTTTCCGTACGTCGAGTACGAATGCGGATGCGGCCACAGGGGCCGCTCCGACGTCGAGAAGATGGAGGGAAAACTGGTTTGGAGGCTTGAGTGGCCCGCCAAGTGGAAGATATTCGGCGTCGACGCCGAGCCCTTCGGCAAGGACCACGCCGCCGCCGGCGGGTCCTTCGACTCCGGCGTCCGCCTCGTCCGCGAGGTCTTCGGCGGCGAGCCGCCGATACCGATACCGTACGAGTTCGTGCAGCTCAAGGGCGTGGGGCAAATGCACAAGTCCACGGGCTCCGCCGTCACCGGGATGGACGCCATCAACATGACCCCGCCGGAGGTCCTCAACTACATGTTCCTCCGCGTCAACCCCCAGAGGGCCATCGACTACGACTCCGGCCTCGGGATACTCGACATGGTCGACGAGTACGACCGCATGGAGCGGCTTTTCTTCGAGGGCGAATGGGCGGAAGTGGACGACGCCTCCGTCAGGGCTTACCAGCTGGCGCAGCACAACGAGGTGCCGAAGGCCCAGCCTAAGCAGGTCCCCTACAGACACCTGATGAACGTGGTGCAGATGGCGGACGGTTTCGACGACGCCCTCAGGATACTCGGTAGGACCGAGGACTTGGATGGCATGACCCAGGCGGACATTTCCAGGCTGCGGGCGCGCATGCGGTGCGTCCTGTACTGGTTAGACGGATTCGCCCCGGAGAACGTCAAGTTCTCCGTCCTAAGCGAGGCCCCGGAATTGCCGGAAGACGATCCCGCCAGGCCGTTCTACGCCAGCTTCGCCGCGAAATTGGCCGATGCCCCATGGGACGCCGACTCGATAAACGGCGCCCTCATCGAAGCCGCCGCGGAAACCGGCATAGGCAACAAAAAGGGTTACCAGGCAGTCTACCGCGTCGTAATCGGCAAGACGTCCGGGCCGAGGCTCGGGCCGTTCCTCGCCGACATGGAACGGGACTTCGTCGTGGATAGATTAAAGGATTGCTCATAAGGAACGTTCCTCGCCCACGATTACCGACCATTATGGTTTTTTATTGTATATTGTGACGTGCAAAAACCTACATTTAATTGAATATTTGTAATTCAAGACATACACAGTCTTGATTCAACTGATATATTGTATATCGTATTATACAATACTCTCAAAAAAAATAATATTTGTAACTTAAGACATACAAAACAATACGATTATATCCTCCAAACCCTATCCTAATCCATGAAGAACGGATATGTGGAAAGGCGGAGATATTTGGATTTCATCAAACCGTTCATCGGGAATGAGAACGCCAAGGTATTGATTGGCATAAGAAGAAGCGGCAAGTCAACGATATTGAGGATGATTGCCGACGAAATCCTTCAACAAAACCCGGATGCGAACATAATCTGGATAGATTTCGAAAGGTTGGAATTCCGCCACATCCAGAACCTGGATTCGTTGTACGAATATGTGAAGAAGCGATGCAGGGACGATGTGGGCAATTACCTCTTCATCGATGAGGTGCAGGACGTCGACAGATGGGAATTGACCATCAGGTCCTTGATTTCCGAAAGAATATGCGAGATATTCCTGACCGGTTCGAATTCCAAGCTGCTATCGTCCGAATACACGACGTACATCGGCGGCAGATACAATTCCATGGCCGTGCGCCCGCTTTCATTCTCCGAATGCATATCGTTCCTGGAGGAGCGTGGCGTGAAATCCGACATCGGGGACGCCTTTGAAAAATTTGTGAAAATAGGGGGCTTCCCGTCGCTCTGGTTGCTGGACTACCCTCTGGACAGCGCATACTCGGCGCTGACCGACATTTACACAGTAATCGTATCCAAAGACCTGGTCGGACGTTATGGGATCAGGAACATAGAGCTGTTGGAAAGGATCGTGAAATTCCTTTGTGACAACATAGGGAAGGAAACGTCCCTGAACAACGTGTACGAGGAACTCTCCAAGGAATACGGGGACGTGTCGAGAGCCACGGTGTACGACTATGTCCGATTCCTTGAAAATTCCTTCATGTTCTCAAGGGTCAACTTCGATAACATCGCGGGAAAAAAACTGTTGCGTCCGAACTACAAATTCTATCTCGCGGACATAGGCTTGAAACACGCCCTGCTTGGTTACGACAAGGACGACGTGTCGTGGCATCTGGAGAACATCGTTTTCCTTGAAATGCTCAATAGGGGGTACAGGGTGACCGCCGGCAAAATCGGCGACGGGGAAATAGACTTCATAGGGGACAGACGTGGCGAGAGGATATACATCCAAGTCACGTATATGCTATCGACGAACGAAACCGTCCGGAGGGAATTCGGCAACCTCGAGGCGATACCCGACCAATACCCGAAATACGTGGTCGGCCAAGACCCGCATTGGGAAGACGGCCACAGCGTCAGGGGCGTGATCTACCGCGACGTCAGGGCGTTCCTCCTGGACCCGGGTTGGTGATCACAGCGGTATGCCCATGTTCGCCAGCTTCTCCGGCAGGTACGTGTCCGTGACGTAGTCCAGGCCGTACTTGGCCAGTGCCTGCTGCTCGGACTTCTTGCCCATGTCCAGCATCGCCTGTATCTCCGATGACCAGAAGTCGTCCTTGAACCTGGGGTCGGACAGCTCCGACTTCAGGGCGTTCACGTCCTGGTCGGACAGGTCGTCCGTCGGCAGCTTGTAGTTGAGGATGTCCGACGCCGTAATCCCCACGTACTGGGCGGTGGGCGTCGCCAGGTAGTCCGAGATGTGCGCCGTCTTAATCGCGCCGAACGCTATGGATGCGTAGATCCTGAAGGACCAGGGGTCGCCGTCCGTGAAGACCACGATAGGCATGTTGCGCTCCTCGCTCAGCCTCTTGATGAAGCGCCTGGTGCTCCTGGCCGGCTGGCCCTTCGTGTGCACCAGCAGGGCGTTGTGGCGCTCGCAGAACCCGTTCTCCACGAGCCTGTCGAACATACCGCCGGTCTCTATCGCCACGGCGAACTTCGCGTTGCCGCCGACGAAGGACACGTTGTCCTTCTCCACGTTGTACGGTATGCCGTAGCCGGACTCGCCGACGTCGTCGAGGCAGTTGATCCTCTTCGTGCCGCCCCTCTTCAGCTTCTCCGTGAGGGTGAAGTCGCCCATTATCCTGGCGCCGTCCTCCTCCGGCCTCAGCCGGAAGTCCTCCCTCATGCACCTGGACATTATCTCGAGGTCCTCGGCGAGCAGGTTGCTCTCGTTCTGGGAACCGAACTTGCCGTGGCCCCAGCCCTCGGAAATGTAGTACATCTCCCTGAGGGTGGAGGACCGGTTCTCGCGAATCATGGTGTCTATAAACTCCACGGTGCAGACGGTCCTGAGCATCATCAGCGCGCCGTTGACCGTCTTGGCGGTCCTGACGGTCTGCTGGTCGCCGTAGACCCAGACGTTCTTCTTCGGGTCGAACTCGATGTTCCTCTTCGACCTCTGGGGAAGGCTCATCGTCGGGATTTTCCCGCCGTCGAGCTGGTCGTAGAGCGTCTCGACTATGCCCTTAAGGCTGTCCTGGGCGTTCGCGTTCCTCTCATTCATCCTCGAGCACCTCCTCCTCTTCCTCGTCCTCTTCGTCGTCGTCCGGGACCTCCTCCTCGAACTCCGTTATCTCCATGCCCTTGATCCCCCAGTCGCCGGGGAGGGCCTCGGCGCCCATCACTATGACCGTGTTGATGCCGGAGACGTAGACCTCCTCGGGAGAGAAGGTGTCCGCGAGCTCCCCGTCCAGCTCGAAGGTTATGTCCAGGTTGGAGGACGGCTCCATGGCGTCGATGCGCCAGGCGGCCTTGCCCTCGTCGTTCATCTCCACGAACCTGGGGTCCGAGAACAGGGCGAGGTTGACCGCCTCCTTGGGCAGGTGGGCGTGGAGCATGAAGGTCCTCTCCCTCCTGGTGTAGTTGAACAGCCGGTAGGTGACCTTCTTCTTCTTTCTCTTCTTGTCGTATTCCTCGATGGGCTCGACCCAGACCACGTTCATGATCTCGGAGATGGTCCTGTCGATGTTCGGCACCGGTTTCTTCAGGAAGGAGGCGGACTTCTCCGCCAGCTGGGGCAGGATCTCCTGCACGATCTGGAACTTGGTGCGGGTCTTCTTCCTGCGGTCCGCCTTGTTCAGGTGGCTCCTCAGGCTCCTGGCGCAGAGCTTCAGCGCCAATTCGATCTCGGTGATTATCTCGGGCAAATTGGCCACGGCCTCCTTGCCCTCGGACGTGAACGGCACCTTGGTGGACGCCACGTGCACCAGGATTATGGCGGGGCCGAAGGGGATGCCCTTGCCGCCCCTCTGCTCCAGGCCGTAGCGGCGCCAGTCCACGTTGGATATCGCCTTGGTGATGGCGCAGGCGCCCTGCTGGTACAGCAGCGGCACCCTGTTGGCGAACCTCAGGATGGATACCTGGCCCTCGGCGGGCAGCTCGCCGCCGAAGACGATGCCCACCTCGACGACGAATGGGTTGCCGTTGACGGATTTCGGCGCCCTGGTTATGGGCGGGGCGTAATAGCCGGGCCTGGCCCCCTCGAGGACGTGCATAAGGCCCTTCTTGATCAGCGTGTCCCCGATGGGGGACAGGCAGTCCGTGGGCGGCGCCATGATCTTAACGTGGGGGAGCGCGTCGACGATGGCTTTGCTCTTCGCCGCGTCCAGGCCCTTGGGTTTGGCGTTCTCCGGTATTTCCGCCCTGCCCAAAAGCTCCTTGGCGATCCGGGGCGTGACCCTGCTGAAATCGTTGGTGAGAAACGCCCTCATCGTCTTCTGGGCGGTGTCCTGGGCCATCTTCATCAACTCCCCGACCTCGACGCCCTCGGGGTGCGGCTTGATCTCCACGGGCTTCACGGGCAGGACGTCGGTGGCCCTCTCGAATATCGTCGTCTTACCGTCCGGGTCGACGAAGGTGATGCGGCAGTGGGGGTTGACTATGGCGGTGTTCTTCAGGTATTCCGGGATGGACTGCCTGCCGGCGATGTACCTGCCCACCGTGGTGTACTCTATGCTGGTACCGTGCTCCTTGCCCTCCCAGACGAAGGCCTTGTCGTTCGTGACCACGGGGCGGTTCACCCTGGTGTCTATCATGATGTCCATGCCCCAGGCCACGGAGTCGGGACCCATGACCTTGGACTTAATATGCGCCGGTTTCCCGGTGGACATGTTGGCGAACATGATCGTGGCGGAGATGCCGATGCCCTGCTGCCCCCTGGACTGGCGGCGGGCGTGGAACCTGGATCCGAAAAGCAGGCGGCCGAACACATTGGGCATCATCCTGTGCACGATGCCGGGGCCGTTGTCCTCCACCGTCACGGCGTACTCGTCGTCGCCGACCCTGTCGATCTTCACGAACACGTCGGGGAGTATGTCCGCCTCCTCGCAGGCGTCGAGGGCGTTGTCCACGGCCTCCTTGACGCCCATGATGAGGGTCTTCTGGCGGGAATCGAAGCCGAGGATGTGCTTGTTCTTCTCGAAGAACTCCGTGATGGAGATCTCCTTCTGCTTGTCGGCCATCCTTTCGGCGACGCCGCCCTTCCTGGATGCGGGGGCGGCCTTTGCCGGGACGGCGTCGGTCATGTTGAGCGTCTTTTGGTTAGAGTGCATCCAGTCACTGAAACGGCTGGATTGTATTAAATTATGATGGCGAAATGCGTATAAAACAACCCGAAAGGTAAAGCCGGGACCCGGCGGGGGAATCAAAGAATGCGCCCTTCGTCGGCTCCGTCGTCATCTTCGTCGTCCCCGTCGTCGAAGGACGCGCCGCACCCGGGGCACACGTCGTCGTCCTCGCCGACGGACGCGCCGCACTCGGAGCACTCGAACATCGCCGGCGCCTTCGGCAGCAGCTCCTCCGGCACCGGGGTGCCGCATTTCCTGCACTCGTACATGCCCGGCAGAATCAGGTTGCCGCACGCGGCGCACCTGCCGTACCCGGGCGGGAACAGCCTGCCCTCCTCCTCCATCCTCTTCCTCAGGTCGTCCATCCTCTTCCTCATCCACGCCACGAGGATCACCACGAGGAAGAAGGTGAAGGCCAGGTGTAGGCAGACGTGGTACGCGTTCCATTTCAGGCAGAACGCCGTGACCTCCGAATCCGTCGCGGCCCCAGTGTAGCTCAGCAGTCCCGTCTCGCCGGCGGCGTTCTCGGAGGTGAACCTGTACACGTATACCTTGCCGCCGTCCAGGGCGATTTCCGCGGAATACGTCCCCGACGCGTCGGCCATGGGCGTCTTTTCCATCCCGAGGTGGGTGAACGAGTTGTAGGCGACGGAATTCATCTCGGCGATGTGTATGTGGACGGTGTCGCCGGCGGCGTGTCCGACCGAGAACTCATGGATGCCGCCGCCCTTGTCGGTCACCACGACGTCGGAGAAGCCCGCGTCCGTGCCCGACAGCCCCTCCATGTCGTCGATGTTGGCAGGGGACAGCGCCAACCCCCCTATGAGGACGGCGGAAACGACGAGGACGGCGCCGAACCCCAGCTGGATCCCCGGTTTCCTGACCCCGAAGAGCCTCAGCAACACGTACACTATTATCCCGGAGAAGAGCAGGAGGATCGAGCCGGGCCCGCTGATATAAAGCAGGAGGATGCCGACGGCGAAGGCTGTTGCCATCCCGAGGATCTGGGCCAGGGGGGTGCCCCTGAACCCGTCCCCGCCCCTGCGTATGGGCACGGTTTCCATGCGCCGTCGAAGGATTATGCATATAATAAACATTAGTCGGGTTTCCCCGCCCGGGCGGGTCAAAGGCTAATATACGGGTGCGCCATCATTCGTGGAGGACGGCGCAATTGGCCACGATCGAGGAGCAAATCAGGGAACTGGAGGAGGAAATCTCCAAAACCAGGTACAACAAGTCCACCGAGGCCCACATAGGGAAGCTCAAGGCCCGCATCGCCAAACTGTCCGCCGAAAACGAGAAGAGGAAGGCGTCCAAGGGCGGCGGCAAAGGCTTCTACGTGAAGAAGGCGGGCGACTCCACCGTCGCCCTGGTGGGCTTCCCGAGCGTCGGCAAGTCCACGCTGCTGAACCAACTCACGGGCGCCAAGTCCGAGGTCGGGGCGTACCACTTCACGACCCTCGACGTCGTCCCCGGCGTGATGGAGTACAACCACGCCAAGATACAGATCCTGGACATGCCCGGGCTGATCAAGGACGCCTCCAAGGGCAAGGGCCGCGGCAGGGAGGTGATCGCCGCCGCCAGGGCGGCGGACGTCATACTGCTGGTGGTGGACGTCTTCAACCCGGACATCTCCGTCCTTTTCAAGGAGCTCTGGGACGCGGGCATCCGCCTGAACCAGACGAAACCAGACGTGACCATCACGGGGGCGTCCCAGGGTGGCCTGCTGATCAAGACCACGCTCCCGCTGACCAAGATATCCGAGGAGACGGCCAGGGAAATGGCCGCCGCCTACGGCCTCGTGAACGCCACCGTCGTCATCCGCGAGGACATCAACGTCGAGCAGATGCTCGACTGCCTCGCCGGCAACCGGGTCTACATCAAGGCCATCATGGCCGTGAACAAGATCGACATGGCCAAGCCCGGCATGCTCGAGGCCGCCCGCGAGAGGAACCCCGAGTACCCGATATTCCCCGTCTCCGCCGCCACCGGCGAGGGCATGGAAGAACTTAAGCAGGGGATCTACGACACCATCGACATGATCCGCGTCTACATGAAGCCCCAGGGCCAGGAGGCGGACATGGACATCCCCCTGATCGTGAAGAGGGGCAACACCGTTGGCGACGTGTGCGAGCTGATCCACAGGGCGTTCAGGGACAACTTCAGGTACGCCATGGTGTGGGGAGACAGCGCCAAGTTCCCGGGGCAGACCGTCGGGATGGACCACGTCCTGATGGACAGGGACGTCCTCACCATCGTGGTCAAAAGGTAAGCAACCATTTTATCGGGGCCCCACGATTGCGCCGCATGGCGCAGAGACCGCGCGGGACCAGGGATTTCCTCCCGGACGAGATGGAGAGGAGAAGGCACTACGAGGGCGTGCTGAGGCGCCGCGCCGAGACCTTCGGCTTCCGCGAGATATCCACCCCGATTTTCGAGGAAACGGAACTCTTCGTCGCGAGGTCCGGGCCGAACATTGTCGAGGAGCTGTACGCCTTCGAGGACAAGGGCGGCCGCGGCATATCCCTGAGGCCGGAGCTCACCGCGCCGGCGATACGCCTTTACGTCAACGGCATGAGCAACGACCCGAAGCCCGTGAAGGCGTTCTATTTCGGGCAGTGCTTCAGGTACGAGAGGCCCCAGAGCGGCAGGTACCGGGAGTTCTTCCAGTTCGGCGCCGAGCTGATTGGCGGGTCGGGTCCGGAATCCGATGCGGAGGTCATCGCCCTGGCGGCGGCCATGGTAAGGGATCTGGGTCTTAAAAATTACAAAGTCAGGCTGGGACACATAGGCGTACTCAGGGACAGGCTCGCGTCCGTCGGGATACCCGGCGACGGCATGGCCGAGATCCTGCAGAAACTCGACAAGAAGGCGTTCGACGAGGCCCGCCCCATCCTGGAGTCGCGCGGCGTGGGCGACGCGGACATCGAATCCATCTTCGGGTTGGTCTCGACCGTCGGCGGCCCCGAGGTCCTTTCGGCCGTGCCGGGGGAGATCGGCGAATACATGGGGAGGGTGCTGGCACTGTTGGACGCGATGGGCGTCGGAGACGTCGAGGTGGACCTCGGCGTCGTGCGCGGCCTCGATTACTACACGGGCATCGTCTTCGAGATGGAGGCCCCCGCCCTGGGCGCCGAGAAGCAGATCTGCGGCGGCGGGTCCTACGCCCTGGCCGAGGTGTTCGGCGGCGAGCCCGTCTTCACGACCGGTTTCGCCATAGGCTTCGACAGAATCCTGCTGGCCATGGAAAAGGAGGGCCTGGAACACCCCAGGAAGGCACTGCGGGCGTACATCGTGCCCGTCTCGGACGACGTGCGCGTCGAGGCGGCCCGTATCGTCGCGTCGCTTAGGGACGCCGGGATATCGGCGGACATCGACCTGATGGACAGGAAGATGGGCAGGGCGCTGAAGCACGCCTCCTCCGTCGGCGCCGAGAAGGCTGTCATAGTCGGCGCCAAGGAACTGTCCCAAGGCGTCGCCACGGTAAGGGACATGGAATCGGGCGAGCAGTCCGAGGTGCCATTGGACTGCCTGGTCGATCACTTCCTGTCCTGAGACAGGTCCAACTCGAGGTTGAGGAGGGCGTCCGCCCTGGACACCATGGGATCCTCCCTGCGCACGTGCTTCACGGTCGCCCCGGGCAACAGGGAGAAGAGCGCCATCGCGTCCCCGTGCAAACCACGGATGTTCTCGGACCTCACCCTGTATTTCCCGGTCACCTGGTTCACCACGAGCTGGGAATCCATCAGGAATTCGGGCGATTCTGCACCCATCCTCAACGCCTGGGACAATGCGGCGATCAACCCGCGGTACTCGGCGACGTTGTTTGTGGCCTCCCCGATGTATTCGGCGGCCTCGTGCACGACGCACCCGCCGTCAACCACGACTATGGCGAAGGCGGCGGGACCGGGGTTCCCCCTGGAGCCGCCGTCGGAATAGAAACGCATCTCAGACCCCCGCGGGCCTGTTCCTGCCGTCGACCAGAACGATCTTCGGTTTGATCGGTTTGTCCGTGAGCTCGTAGCCCATGATTATGACGAGGTCGCCGACCTCGCACAGGCGGGCGGCGGCGCCGTTCAGGGCGATTGTGCCGGAACCCCTCTCGCCCGCGATGGCGTAGGTCTCGAAACGGGCGCCGTTGGTGATATCGGCCACGAGGACCTTCTCGCCCCCCCATATGCCGGCCAGGTCGAGCAGGTCGGCGTCGACGGTGATGCTTCCCTCGTAGTCGGGCCTGTTCTCCGTGACGGTCGCCCTGTGTATCTTGCCCCTGAGGACCCAGCGCATGGATGCCGATTGGCATGCCATTAAAGAACCTTTTCCCAGCGCGGTCAGTTTGGCTTCCCGGTCGATTTCGCCCTTCCGGTCGTGGAGCCGTGCATGGTCACCGACCTCTTGCCCGTCACCGGGTCGACGTGGAATTCCGCGTCCACGTTGAAGACTGTCCTCATGTTCTCCGGGGTGAGGACCTCCTCCGTTTTACCGATGGCGCGTATCCTGTGGTCGTGGATCATCATTATCCTGTCGCAGAAACGGGCCATCATAGGCAAATCGTGGGAGACGACGACCACCGCCATGTCCTCGGACCTCGAAAGGGAATGCACCAGCTCCAGTATGTCGAACTGCGCGCTTATGTCCAGGTGCAAGGTCGGCTCGTCCATCAGGAGTATCCTGGGCGTCTGCGCCATGGCCCTGGCGATTATCACCTTCTGCCGTTCGCCGCCGCTCATGGTGTTCACGAACCGGTCCGCCATCTCCGTCACGCCGGTCTTCTCCATCGCGTCCTCTATAATCGCCAGATCCTCGGAGGAGTTGCCCTCGAAGGGGCTCTGGAAGGGCATCCGCCCCATGGACACTATCTCCCGGACGGTGAACGAGAACCCGACCCTGTTGTCCTGGGGCACCGAGGCTATGTTCCTGGCGATGTCCTTTTTGCTGCGATCCTCCAAATCGGATCCGTCCAACAGCACGCACCCGCCCTTCGGGCTTAGGTTTTTGTTGAGGTTTTTCAGCAGGGTCGTCTTGCCGCACCCGTTTGGGCCGAGTATCCCGAGCATCTCCCCCGGGCGTATCGAAAAGGAAACGTCCTGGAGAACGGGTTTCCCGCCGTAATCGTAATCGAGGTTGCACACCTCGAGAATCATATCCAACCCACCTCCCTCTTCCTCCTCCTGAGGAGATATATGAAATACGGCGCCCCGATCAACGACGTCACCACGCCTATGGGCAGCACGCCTAGGGTGTCGGAAAGTATCCTCGCGAAGTAGTCGCAGGCAACCAGGTACACGCCACCGCCGAGCACGCACATCGGCATGAGCAGGCGGTTGTCCGGCCCCAGGATTATGCGCATGATGTGCGGGATGACCAGTCCCACGAAGCCTATGGTGCCCACGAAGCAAACGGCCGTCGCCGTCACCAGGGAGGAGGCCACCAACAGCGTCAGCCTCGTCCTCTTCACGTCGATGCCCAGATCCATTGCGTGGTTGTCGCCGAGCATGATGGCGTTAAGGTCCTTGGAATGCAAGAGCATGACGATGATACCCACGAGGCTCAAAACGAGGACGAGGGGCAGCTTCGACCATGGGTGGGAGACCGTCAGGCTGCCCATGCCCCACAGGACGATTTCCGACATTTTCTCCCCCGCGAAATAGATGAGGAACGACACGACGGCCTGGGCAAGGGCGGCAATGGCGATGCCCGCCAGCAGAAGGGTTTCCATATGGGTCTGCGTGCCGACCCTTGCCAGGGAATACACGACGAACATCGTTCCCATGCAGAAAATGAACGCGAGGATGGGTACCGTCACTATCTCGGGGATGAGGGCTATCGGGAAAAGTATCCCGATCGCCGCGCCGAGGGAGGCGCCGGAGGACAGCCCAAGGGTGTACGGGGAGGCCATCGGGTTCTTGAACAACGCCTGCATGACGGCCCCCGCGATGGCCAGGTTCGCACCGACCACCAGCCCGAACAGGACGCGGGGCAGGTTGATGTCGACGACGACGATGCGGTAATTCTCGTCCTTGCCGGTAAGGGAATCCCAGACCTCTCTTATCGAAAGCGGCCAGAATTGCGCCCACCTGAGCTCTAGGAAGAAAAGCAGGAGAAACGCGACCCCCAACACCAGCAGCATAGCAGTAGTTTTCTTTCGCCTGTCCAACGTCATGCGACACCAATGCGATAACAAAACCTCGTATAAGTGTTAGGGTGCCCCCTGCGAAAAGGGCAATGGAAAGGGTTTTGGAAAAATGGGTTTACTGGCGCCTGACGAGTATGGCGGCGACGGAAATTATCCCCACGGTCGCAGCAACGGATGCCCAGATCAGGGTTGAGTTTTCGGATATCGGCGATTCCTCCTCGGGGGTGTACGGACCGTAGAGCTGATTGAACATGGCATCCAACCCGTCGGCTATCCCGGGGCAGTAGTTGTTCCAGTCCCTGCCCATCTTGTACACCTTGAAGTTGTTGGGTATACCGTATTTGTCCTTGAACTCCTCGGCCGTCCCCTTGTAATTGCCATCCAAGAAAATGATGTCTGGTCTTTTCTGAATAATGCCGGAAACGTTTATCACGTAGCTGGTCTGCGCTACTCTGTTCGGTAATTCAAAAACGGCACGCACCCCGCCCGCGCCCCGCGGCCCCGCCGCCGGGCTCAGGCGACCGCCACGCCGTTCCCGGTGACCCCCATGATCTCCGCCCGCTTCCTCTTGTA
>JAAYNL010000020.1 GCA_012520845.1 Thermoplasmatales archaeon
TACAAGAGGAAGCGGGCGGAGATCATGGGGGTCACCGGGAACGGCGTGGCGGTCGCCTGAGCCCGGCGGCGGGGCCGCGGGGCGCGGGCGGGGTGCGTGCCGTTTTTGAATTACCGAACAGAGTAGCCCAATACGTAATGTTTATAAACAAAACAGTTATGGGTGTCATTTACCAAGTATGCCGAGACTTTGAACTTCGGTGCAATTGAACAACGAGTGTGGATTTGAAATGGTGGAGTTGAAGGAGGAACCTATACAGCCTGAAATCCAGGAAACGGCCCCAGCGGCCGAGGAAGAGTTTGAGACCGTGGCCCCCGAGGGGGAAGCGGCGGGCGGGGAGCCTGCGGAAACGGAGGCCCCGGCCGAGGAAGAGGTTGCCGAGGAGCCCGAACTTGGCCCCGAGGACATAAAGGGCCTGGACCGCGAGGCGGAGTCCGCCGACAAGGCGGCCGACAGGCACAGGGCGAAGAGGGACGAGCTGAACGCCAAGACCCGCGAGTGGGTCTCGATCAGAGACGGCCTCAACGCCCAGGTGAGGGAATACGTCGACGAGGCCTCCAAACACAGGGAGACCAGGGACGAGTTCAACGCCAAGGTGCAGGAATCCAAGGAACTCAGGGACGAGTGCAACAAAGCCGTCTCCAAACTCAGCGAGCAGATCCAGGAACTCAGGAAGGACCTCCCGCCCCAGGAAAAGGGGCGCCCATCCATTTCGCAGCTGAGGAGGGAATTCAACCACCTCGAGATAAGGCAGCAGACCTCCGTCCTTAAGAAAAAGGAGGAGGAGAGCGTCATCAAGAGGATGAGGGAGATTTCCGACCTCATCGACGAATACGAGAAATCCGACCTCCAGGACGGCGACTACAAGGACAAGGTCACCGAACTCAGGAACATGAAGGCCAAGGCGGAGGAGCACCACAGGGACGTCTCCAAGTACGCCGACCTGGCCCAAACGGAGCACGACGCCATGATCGAGCTCTACGGCAAGGCCGACGCCGTCAGGAAGGAGGCCGACGAGGCCCAGGCCAAGTTCATCGAGTGCAAGAAGGCGGCGGACGAGGAGCACAAGCTGCACATCGCCGCCCTGCAGTCCATGCACAAGGCGGAGGACGCCGCCGCGGCCATCAAGAGCAGGCAGAGGGACGCCCGCAGGAGGCAGGAGATAATCGAATCCAAGAAGGAGGCGAGCCTCATCTTCGAGCGCTTCAAGAACGGCGAGAAACTCAGCACTGACGACCTCCTCACCCTGCAGAAATCCGGGTATCTCTGATCCGGAAAAGGCGGGAAAACCGTCCGAAACCCTTTCGGGAAACCCATTGTCCAGCATGCGTTTTTTGGCGTTCTTTCGTCGTTTTTGGGGAATTTAGCAACGTTTAAATACGACATGGTTGATGGTTGAAGTAGGGAAAACAGGCTAGTTCTGTAGAGTGCATCCCATCCCTTCTGACGGCTAGCCTCTTCCCGTACTTTTCTTTACAGCCTTGGCTATGCGCGGCGCCCCGCCGTTTCCGCTTTTTTCCGATCGGGATTCGCCTCCGGCTCATCCTTTGCCGCGCGCGGGCGCGCCATTGCCGCCTACGCAACGTTAATAAGGCCCGCCGATTAATCCGACGGCATGGTTTTGGAAGGGCTGGGCAAATCCCTGCGGAAGGCGATAAGCCGCATCACCGGCGCGTCCTCCGTCGACGAGGAACTCATCAAGGAAGTTACCCGCGACCTGCAGCGCGCGCTGTTGGAGGCGGACGTCAACGTCCAGATGGTCCTCGGCCTCACCAAAAAGATCGAGGACAGGGTGCTCAGGGAGAAACCCCCCGCCGGCTCGGGCATGAAGGAATACACCCTGAAGGTGATCCGCGAGGAGCTCATCTCGATGGTCGACGGCGGCGAGGGCCTGAAATTCAAACCCCAGAGAATAATGATGGTGGGCCTTTACGGCCAGGGCAAGACCACTACCTCCGGCAAACTGGCGCTGCTGTTCACTAAGCACAACCTCAGCGTCGGCCTCATCGCGGCGGACGTGCACAGGCCGGCGGCCTACGACCAGCTGTCGCAGCTCGGGCAGAAGGTGAACGTCGAGGTCTACGGGGAACCGAACACCAAGGACGCCGCGGCCATCGTCGAGAGGGGCCTTAGGAAATTCAAGGACAAGAAGGTCGTCATAATCGACACCTCCGGCCGCCACGCCCTGGAGGACGACCTCATCGACGAAATCAAAAGGATAGCCGACGTCGCCAAGCCGGACGAGCGCCTGCTCGTCCTCGACGCCCAGGTCGGCCAGCAGGCCGGCCCCCAGGCCGACGCCTTCCACAAGGCCGTCGGCGTCACCGGCGTCATTCTGACGAAGATGGACGGCACCGCGAAGGGCGGCGGCGCCCTCAGCGCCGTCAACAGCACCAAGGCCCGCATCGTCTGCATCGGCACCGGCGAGCACATCAGGGACCTGGACAGGTTCGACCCGGAGAAATTCATCTCCAGGCTGCTCGGCGGGGGCGACCTCTCGGAGCTGGTCAGGATGGCCCGGGACGCGGTCGACGACGAGGAGAAGGCGGCCCAGGTCGCCGAGAGCATAACCTCGGGGAAGTTCACGCTCAAGGAGATGTACTACCAGATGGAGTCCCTGAACAAGATGGGGCCCCTGAAGAAGGTCCTCTCGATGATCCCCGGGTTCAGCAGCTACGAGGACAAGATCAATTACGAGGAGACCCAACGCAACCTGGCCAGGTTCCGGCACATCATGGACTCCATGACCGAGGCGGAGAAGGAGGACCCGAACATCATCAAGGCCTCCAGGGCCAAGAGGATCGCGGAAGGCTCGGGCACCGAGGTCAAGGACGTCAGGACCCTGATCAAGCAGTTCAACACCAGCAAGAAGGCCATAAAGGGCATGATGGGCAACCGCAAGATGCGCAAGCAGATGATGAAGCAGATGGGCACCATCGACTTCGACGCGGAGGAATGATTTGGCCTCCTTCGTCGTGCTCGGCCACAGGGCCGACGCGTCCGGCGACTTCAAGCTGGACGACATCTGCGGCGGCGCGGGCAGGCTGGACATCCTCGTCAGATGCGTCAACTCCGCATTCTTCCTGAGCCACGGGATACGCAAGGAGAACGAGGCGCACCTTCTCCTGCTGGGCGGCAGGGACGCCCCGAGGGTCGTGACGTTCGTCGGCTCCGAAATCAGGTACCTCAACCCCGACGAGAGGAGCACCGCGTCGCTTATCAGGAACGCCCTACTGAAGGATCCGGGGCCGACGCCCACCAAATCCTCCCCCGGGGTGTACGCCGCGGGAAAATCCCTCGACGCCCTCCTGGATGAGCTGGCGGGGAAACACTCTTTCGTACTTTTGGCGGAGGACGGCGTCGACGTCAGGGAGGCCGACATCCCCGAGAACCCGTGCTTCATCCTCGGGGACAACCAGGACCCCACCGAGGAAGAGATCCGGGCGATTTCGGGGTACCCCTTCACCAAGGTCAGCGTGGGGCCGCTCAGCCTCCACGCGGACCACTGCATAACGGTCCTGCTCAACGAGATGGACCGCAGGGCCCCCCGATGATATTTTATCCCCCGCGCCAATACACGGCCGATGGCCGAGGAAGTCGTTAGGATACCCCAGCACAGGCATTGCATAAGATGCGGGAAGGCGTTCGTCGGCGAGGGGGGTTACTGCACCGACCTCTGCAGGGACACGAAGCAGGCGGAACTCAAGGCGAGCAAGAGGAAACTCCTCGCGATGTGGGGCATCAGCGCCCTGATCGTCATCGCGGCCATCGTCCTCACGGTATTGTAATGACGATATCCGCCGTCGCCGGGACTTTCAACGTACTTCACGACGGCCACAGGGCTTTGCTCGACGCCGCCTTCAAAATAGGCGACAGGGTCATCGTAGGCATCACGTCCGACGGTTTCGCCGCCAGGGGCCGCTCCGGCGTCAACCCCCTGCCCGTCAGGATGTCCGTGCTCGAACGATACCTCGCCGGTAAGGAAGGCAAGTGGGAGATGCTGGTGATAGACGACGAGTACGGCCCCACCGACGTCATGGACCTGGTCGACGTGCTCGTCGTATCCGAGGAAACGGCGGCCCGGGGCGAGTACATCGCCAAGGAGCGGGTGGCCAGGGGCGTCAAGGCCCTCGCCTTGGAAGTTGTCCCGATGGTGCTTTCCGATTCCGGCCGCGTGCTGCAGTCCACCTCCGCCTTCGCCGGCGAGACGGGGTCCGACGGCGACGCGAGCGCCGTCACCGTAGCCGTGGGCTCGCTCAACCCCGTCAAGGTCGAGGCCGTCAGGTCCGTCTTGGAAGCCGCCTTCGGCTCCGCCCGCGTGATTCCGAAGAAGGTCTCCAGCGGCGTGCCGGAACAACCCTTCGGCGAACAGACCCCGGAGGGTGCGAAGAACAGGGCGGCGGCCGCGCTGGGCGACTGCGACTTCTCCGTGGGAATCGAGGCGGGGGTGTTCGAACTGGAGGACGGCCTATACGATGTCCAATACTGCGCCGTCCTCGACAGGCGTGGCCGCGTGTCCATCGGGATGGGCCCGGGTTTCAGGTACCCGGACGACGTGGCCGACGCCGTCAGGTCCGGCGAGACGGTCGGTCACGCCGTCAAAAGGCTAAGGGGCGACAGCGGCGGCCGCGGCGCGATATGGCTGTTGAGCAACGGATTGATCGACAGGTTCGAGCTCACCAGGCAATCCGTCCTTGCCGCCATGGTCCCGAGGCTTTCCGGGGCCACGCTGAGCCCCATCGGCCGTGCATAAGGTTATACGGGCCCGAAGGGTTGGAATGGGACGGTGGTGACCGCTTGGATGTGATTGTCCTGGTTTCGTTCGAACGCGACGGGGTACCGCGCATCGATGCCGCGTCGTCCCGCGCGCTGGATGCGGCCTTCCGCTTCGCAGAGGACGCCGGGCTCGGGACCGTTGCCGCCGGCATCGGCGGCATGGATTGCTCGGAGGCCCTGTCCATGTCGGGGGCGGAAAGGAACGTGCTGCTCTCCGACCCGGTTTTCGAGAAATCCGACATCGGTGCCTTGGCCAGGATTTTCGCCGCGTCGATGGGTGGTCGCGAATGGATCGTCTTCTGCGGAAACAAAATCCTCACAGGATATCTGTCGGGGATGCTCGGCATGCCCCATCTCTGCAGCCTCGCCGCCATCGGGAACGGGTCCGTGGGCGTTTTCCTAAACGACGGTTTTTCGTACAGACGCCGCATCGACGGACCGTGCTGCGTGCATGTGCTCGATTCCGTCGGTTGGCCCCCGAGGACGTCCCGCAGAAAGGCTGCCGAAGCCTTCGGAAGCGACGACCTGGGTCTGGGCCGCCTTTCCGTCGGCGCCGAGGGATCGCTGACGGTTTCCGATCCCGTTGCCGATGACTCCCCCGCCAAACGTGGCGGGCGCGCCGCCCTGCTCGGTTTCATGGGGGCCTGCCGATGAAGACCTGCCCGGGAGGGTCCTGCGGACTCTCCTGTTCGGACGGGACCTGCGGCGGGACCTGCCCCGACGGTACCGACGAGGTCAGGCTGCCCCCCGGCATGCTGTCCGTTTACGACATCGACCAAGAGATTGCAGACGGGGCCATGGTGTTCATAGACAACTTCGGTGACGAACGCGACGTTGCCGGGTTGGTTGAAGCGATTTCCGACCACCCGGGGCAGGTGTTCGGCGTGGTCTTCGGAGGGCTCGACCTGAAATCAGAATATCCCAGGTACATCTCGATGGGTTTGGACACCCTCTACCACGTCAGGAACCCCAGATTGACGGAATACAACCCCGAGGGCTGCGCCGGCGCCATCGCTGAACTCTGGGAAAGGGTTCGCCCCGCGTCCATCTTCTTCAACTCGTCCGGCGTCGGGCGTGAACTGGCGGCGATGGTCGCGGGAAAACTCGCCTCGGGCATCGCCGACGGCGCGTCCTCCGCCCGTTTCCGGGGAAGGGACGTCTCGGTCAGGGTCGGTACGGACGAGATTTCGTTCAGGGGGTATCCGCAAATAGTCGTCTGGGACGATTCGACCCTGCCGAATCCCGCACCTTCCGGATCCAAGAAGGGAACCACCGTGAACAGGCCGTATTCCCACCCTTCCGAGATAGTGCCGCTCGAGGCCTCGGATGCCGGCGGCTGCGTCTTCGTCGGCGAGGGTTGCGACGGGAGGGCGGTTTTGTTGGCGAGGGATTTCGCCGAGGAGGCGGGCGTTGGGCTGCACGAACCCGGGAAGCTTTACGGAAGGTGCGTCCTGGTATGTCCCAGCGAGGCGGAATACCTTTCCGTGATGGCCGCCAGGAAAATATGTCTTTTCGACGGCGAACCCGGTTTCCGAGTCGGCCGCTCGGATTCCGCGGGAAGGTTGTCAGACCTGTCGGGGTGATTTCACCCAAGGGCCCTGGCGGCCTCGAGGACCTCGGCGACGTGGCCCTTGACCCTCACCTTCCTCCAGGCCCTGGCGACCCGCCCGTCCCTCCCGATGAGGAAGGTGGTCCTGAAGACCCCCTCGTACTCCCGGCCGTACATCCTCTTTGTCCCCCAGGCGCCGACGGCGTTGAGCAGAACCTTGTCGGGATCGGACAGCAACGTGAAACCAAGCCCGTGTCTGTCGGCGAAATTGGCATGGGACTTCACCGAATCGGCGCTGACGCCGAGGACGCGCACGCCGACGGCCTCGAACTCGGCCAGGGAAGCGTTGAAATCCAAGGCCTCCGCGGTGCAGCCGGGGGTGTTGTCCCGGGGGTAGAAATAGACTACGTGGGCCACGCCCGCAAGCTCCGCGGAATCGACCTCGGCGCCGTTCTGATCCGTCAATCTGAAACCGGGGAATTCGTCACCGACCTCCATGGAATCAGCCCCTTTTACGGGCCATTGGGGCCAAATCGAGTTCGACGAAGGCCATCGGATGGGATATCTCGAAATCCTCGAGCACGGCCGGCGAGACCTCGCCGAACCAGCCCACGGTCTCGCCTCCGCTGACCACTTCGGCCCCGCGGCCGTCGATGAAGGTGCCCAAGGCGGACGGCTCCAGGGCGTATTCAGTACAGGTTTCCCTGAGCAGCGTTTCCGCGACGGACTTGATGCCCGTGAACGACGACCTCGAATCGACTTCGGCCACGCAAACCCTGCCCTTCCTGCGGCTGCCGTCGACGACGTCCCCGATCTCGAAAATCCTTTGGGGCAGGTCCCTGTGCTTGTTTTTCCTGAACACCCTCATGAGGCTCGGGAACAACGACGCCCTGAGGCAGGTATGGTCCTCGGAGATCGGGTTGAGCAGTTTGACGGTCCCTTTGGCGGGAATCCTCGGAAGTTCGAACTCGTCCCTCTCGGAGCTCAGCGTCAGAGTTACTACCTCCGTGTAGCCGAGACCGACCAACAGGTCGCGGATACCCTCGGAAAACCTCGTCGACGGCATCAGGGAACCGGTGGTCTGGGTCTGTCCATGGCGGCCGCCGAACCTCTCGTACCCGTGGCCAATTGCCACGTCCTCGTAGAGGTCGACCTTGTGCATTATGTCGACCCTTATCGCGGGCACGTCCACGTTGACCCTGCCGCCGTCGGAATGGGCGGCGTAGCCCATCCGGCGCAACGCCTCGACGATTTCCTTCGGCTTCAGCTTAATGCCGAGGTGGGCGGAGCATTCCCCGGAAGTGATGCACCAGGAAGTGGGCGTCAAATCGGGGGCGATGAAGGACCTCCCGCCCTCGAAGGTTTCCACGGAATATATGGTGCCGCCCCTTTCCGCCAGGGCGGTGGACACAAGGTCCAGGGCGGTCTTGACCGCCCTCGGTTCGGTACCGGTTACATCTATCAGCAGGTCCCTCTTGCCGACCCTGACGGTGGTGGCCTCCCCGTTTATGATCGGCGGGAACGAAAGGACAACCCCGTCCGCGTCGACGATGACCGGGTACCTGTCCTTGCCCTCAAGCAAGTGGGCGAACTCGCGCCCCTTGGGGTGTTTTTCCAGCACCCCGTCCAAATCCATCTCCTCTTCCGAGGCCAGCGGCACGAACCTTATCTCGTTCGGTTTCACGGCCTTGTAGGTGAACGGCGGCCTGACCGCGGAAAGGTCGTGTATCCCTATGGCCAGTTTCGCCCTCTTCCTGCCGACGGTCACGTGCATCTTTTCCTGCATATCCATCATGGACTTCAGGACGCGGTCGTCCACGTCGACGCCCCTGACTATCGCGCAGGCGGCGTAGGGCCTGACCCCGCGGACGCTGTCCTCGACTATGAAGGAAACCTCGGACTCGAACACCTCGTAGGACGGCGCGCCGCCGAGGCCCAGAAAAGGCCTGAGCGCCCTTGCCATGCCCTCGACGCAGAACAGGTCGGGCCTGTCGGGGAAGAACTCCACGGACATCGCGTCGCCGCCGGTGTCGCCGGAATGCATGTCCGCGCCGATCATGGGGATCCTTTCCATCAGGGTTTCCCTGGGCACCTCCTCGCCGAGGAGTCCGCACAAATCCCCGTACCCGAAGTTGATTAGGGGCATCGCCGGATAATGGCCTTTCCTATTAATCCGTTTTCACACGCCCGGAACCGAAGGATAAATAACACTCGCCCAGGATTCGGAACCATGAAAATCACGATGGTCCAATCCAGGGGGCACGTGGACGACGTCACCCAGAACTTCTACAAAGCGAGGATGAGGGTGGACAACATCCAGTCCGACGTATTCGTTTTCCCGGAGATGTACTGCAGCGGCTACGTCCACGGGGAGAGGATGAAGCCGGAGGCGGTGGACATGCTGGTGATTTCCTTGCTGAAGCAGCTTTCCGCCAGGAGGAAGTCGGCGATAATCTGCGGTGCGCCCGTGAAGACCCCGGAGGGCGTCAGGAACGCCATGTTGCTGATCGAGGGCAACGAGGTCGAAGCGCATTACAAAACCATGCTCTCCAGGGACGGCGCCTTCGACGAGGAGGGCGTATTCGTCCCCGGGGATACGCCGACCGTCCTGCAGCGCGGCGACCTGAGGTTCGCGTTGGGCTTCGGCGAGGAACTCTATTCCTGCGAGCTCATGGAGCATTACGCCGAACAGGGCGTCGACATGTTCATCGCCGGCGCGGCGTTCACCAAGACCCAGATGGATGCCGCCGTCAAGGTCGCCGTTGGCAGGGCGACCGCCCTTTCGATGCACATCATGCTGGTGAACATGGTCGGACCGGACAGCGGCACCGACCTCGGCGGCGGCAGCGCGTTCATCGGCCCCGACGGGGAGATCATCGAGCGCTGCACCGACAGCAGCGACGTTCGCGAGATCAGGCTGGAGGACGGCTGGTCATCCGAGGCCAAATCCAACAGGGGCAAGAGGAAAAAACCGAAAATCAGATTCTGATCAGCGGCCGAGTTCCCCGTGGGCCTTGCCAAGGTGTCCCGCGGCCTGCGCGGCGAGCGTGGAAAGTTCCCCGGCCAGCACGGTGGCGGCGACTATCTCCGCGAGTTTCCCGGCCTTCCCCGCGCCTTTGCACCCGATCATGTCAAGGGCCTCGGACTGGGTGGGCAAACGGGTGCCCCCGCCGACGGTGCCCACCTCAACGGAGGGCATCCTCACGGCTATGTACAGGCCGTCCCCGTCGGATTCGCAGGTGGTGAAACAGGAGGACGCCTCGACCACCTGGGCGGGGTCCTGCCCCGTGGCGATGTACAGCGCGGCGACCATGTTGGCCGCATGGGCATTGAAGCCAAGGCTGCCGGCCATGGCGCTGCCGACGAGGTTCTTGCGCATGGCGGTTTCCGCGATCGCCGACGGGCTGGCGCGCAGCCTCGCCTCGGCGAGGCCTTTCGGTATGAACGCCTCGGCTACGACGGTCTTTCCGCGGCCCAGTATGGAATTGATCGCGGCGGGTTTCTTGTCCGTGCAGACGTTACCCGAAACGGAAACGAGCGTGGCGCCGGTACCCTCGGCGATGGCGGCGCAGACCGCCTCGGAAGCGATGGTCGCCATGTTCATGCCCATGGCGTCGGCGGTGTGGTAGGACATCCTGAGAAACAGGTTCCTCCCGTTGAGGAACGGCCTTATCCCGAGGAGCCTGCCGTGGTTGGTGGTGGCGCCGGCCACGTCCTTCAGCTTGGCCATGTTTCCCTCTATCCAGGCCACGGCCCTTATGCCGTGCTCTATGCCGTCCACCCTGAAGACGGGGCCGCGGGTCATGGCGTCCGAAAGCACCCTGGCGGTTATGCCGCCGGCGGCGGTGGCCACGGACATGCCCCTGGAGACGGACGCGACGAGAGCGCCCTCGGTAGTGGCCAACGGCACGAGGAAGGAGCCTTTCGCATGCTCGCCGTTTATCGTCACGGGGCCGGCGAAGCCCAGGGGGACCTGGGTCACGCCGATCATGTTCTCGATGTTCTTCGACGCCAACTCGGGGTCGAACCCGTAATCGGCAATGGCGCGGTACTCGGTCCCGGTCTCCTCGGAAACGGCGGCGAGCCTCTCGGCCACGTCCCCCCTTTTGTTGCCGCGGTTTTTCAAACCCTTCCCCTGGCCCATGTGCCGTCAACCCCCGCTTGCCTAAATATAACTTATGCAAGGCTGATTTATAATGGGAGACGATGACCCGGGGGTGAAACTGGATGGAACCGACTACGGCAGACTCCTCGCGAGGGACCCCGACCCCCTCAGGCAGAGGGCCAAGGTCGACGCCTTCGTGGTCAAGGCCTTCCCCTACGTCGTCTTTGCCTCCCTCTTGCTGACGCTGGCCGTTTGCGTCCATTCGGGCGTCTGGACCTTCGGCGGCGTTTTGCTGTCCCTCGCCCTCAGCTTCGTCGCCGTATTTGCCGTCTTCGGTATTCTTTGCTTAGCCGTTTGCGACAAGGGCACCCTCGATCCCGCGAAGTGGGCGCCGTTCCTGCTCATCGTCCCGGCGGCGTTCGCCGCCCTGCTTTATCTCGTCGGGAACTACCTCTTCCCGCCGATGCTCACCAGCTGGTTGTTCGAATTCGGCCCCTGGATGGGTTTCGAGTTCAACTTAGACAGCGATTTCAAGAAGATTGCCCTGCTGACCGTGCGCCTGTACCTGCTGATGGTGGCGACGTTCCTCGTGGCCCACGGGGTGACGTCGACCCTGTCCGCCCACTTCAGGAAATACATCGGCAGGGTGTATGCGTACATCGGGAGCCTGCGCAACGACGGCACGGACTCCCCGAGGGGAAGGTTCGTCCTCTGGCTCTACAAGATACCGTCGGTTATCGACATCGACAGGGTCGAATTGCGCGACGAGCCCTACGACAACGACTTCGATATGAAGGCGTTCACCGCCCTCCTCGTCAGCGTCTACGTGCTGGGCGTCGTCATCTCCTCGTACCTTTTCCTGAACCCCATCTTCCTGTCCAGGATGAGTTTCACCCAGATCATCCTGGTCGCAATGGCCCTGTCCTCGTTCATGCCCGCCCTGGTCATACCGTGGTACAACGCGAGGGACACCGGGGCACGGGTGAAGAGCCAGGCCAGGGACTATTACCTGTGGGAGGGGATGAAGACGACCCTCTACAGCGGTTTCTTTGCCTTCGGCCTGCTGTTCTTCCTGTTCATCCTCGTCATCTATTACGGCGTGGACCTGGAAAGGGTCGCCCTTACCTATCTGGGTTACCTGATATTCATGGGGTTCACGTCCACCATAGTGTCCTTCGTCTACACGAACCACTACAGGGTGGGCCTGAACAACGGCATAATAGGCCTGTTCGGCGGGAAACGGTGATCAGCGTTTCTTCTGGATCTTCCCGTCCTTCTTCTGGCGGACCATGCCGACACCCTGCCTCTTGGCGAGGTCCTTGGCGAATTCCTCCGCCTCGGCCTTGGTCTTGAAACGCTTGGTCGCCTTGGTCGCCCCCTCGGGCTTCACCTGCCAACCGCCGTCGGGGTGCGGGGAGACGTACTGACGCCTCTTCCTCGCCTTCTCTTTCTCTGACTCGTCTGGTTTGCTCTCGGTGGTTTTGGGGGATGCCATGGGATTGGTATGGTTTCGTTACGTTTAAAAATATTATACCAGAAAGAAACGGGAAAGGCGGGCGCAATGTTCGTCGATCACTGGCTCAATGCATCGATCAAGGACGGGATGTCGCCATGGACCCTCCCCCTCAGCGCGCCGCGGATCATGGCATTGTCGCCGCCGCGCTCCGAGACCCTGACGTCGGTCTTCAAACCGAAAAGGTCCTTGCCCCTGGCCAGGGCGTAGCCGAGTTCGACGCAGGCGCCCTCGTCCGGCACCCTGCCGTCGAGAACGATGACGAAGGCGTCCGCCGCGTCGATCTCCTCCAGGTCCCTGGCGTACGCCTCCAGGAGGAAGGCCTCGTCGTAGACGCCGTCGGTTGGCACGAACTCCTGGGGCAGGAAAACCTCGTGGCCCTCAGCCCTGAGTTCCGACGCGAGCCTCTCGTTGAATTCCCTTTCCGCCTGACAGAACAGCGGCCCGGCGAGGTAAAGCCTCATGCGTACTGATGCTTGAGCAACGATTTATTATTGCCGAACCATGGGGGCGCCATGGCGGACATGAGCAGGAAGGCGACGGAGAAGGCCAAGAGGCAAAGGTCCAGCGGCAACGGCGCCGGCGCCGTGGCCACCCTCCGGGAACGGATTTCCGAGGAACCGACCGACAACGCGGCTAGGATGCTGCTCGCCGACATCCTGTTCAACGACATGCGCGACGAGGGCGGCGGCGTGGAGCAGCTCGACGCGATACTCCGCAACGACCCGGGGCACGACGACGCCAGGAAGGCGCTCATCACCGTCCTGAAAAAGAAAAGGAGGCACGCGGAGGAGGTCGCCTGCCACTACCAGATCCTCGTGGACAGGTATCCGGACGACGACGCCCTGATCAACAGCTACGCCATTTTCTGCAAGTACCAGCTGACGGAATTCGACAAGGCGGCGGAGCTCTACGAGAGGGCGATCGACCTCGCCCCGAACAACCCTGATTACCGCATCAACTACTCGATTCTCCTGGTCAAGGACCTTAAGGATTACGCCAAGGGCAGGGTGCAGATCGAGAGGGCCATCGAGCTCGACCCCTCCAACACGGAGGCGAGGAGGGCCCACGAGAAGCTGATGAAGAGGAAATTCAGGGACGAGCTGCCCGGAACCGGATTCCTGGGCAGATTCCGGCGGAAACCGAGGTAACGTCGTTAAGCGCCGTTTAGAACACAACTAAATATTGCCTCCATCATGGGAATTCGGAGGAATTTTTCAACATGGCAAAGAAACTCAAGGGAACCAAAACCGAAGCCAACCTATGGACCGCGTTCGCAGGCGAGAGCCAGGCGAGGATGAAGTACACCTACTACGCCTCCAAGGCGAAGAAGGAGGGCTACGAGCAGATCTCCGAGATCTTCCTGGAGACCGCCGCCAACGAGAAGGAGCACGCCGAACTGTGGTTCAAGGCGCTCCATGGCGGCCAGATACCCGACACCGTCGCCAACCTCAAAGACGCGGCGGAGGGCGAGAACTACGAGTGGACCGAGATGTACGCCGAGTTCGCCAAGGTGGCGAAGGAGGAGGGCTTCGACGACATAGCCGAGCAGTTCGCCGGCGTCGGCGCCGTGGAAAAGGTGCACGAGGAAAGGTACCTCAAGCTCCTCAAGAACATCGAGAAGGGCGTCGTCTTCGAGACCTCCGACGGCAAGGTCGTCGCGTGGAAATGCCGCAACTGCGGGCACATCCACATGGCCAAGGCCGCCCCGGACGTCTGCCCCGTCTGCTTCCACGCGCAGTCCTATTTCGAGCTCAGGTGCGTCAACTGGTAAGCCCCGGGCGGATGCCCGGCAAACCCATTACCCCACCCGGGGTTTTTTCTTTCGATCACCTGAGGCGGACCGTCTCCAGGTTCGCAGGTGCGCGGGTCTCCATCCTGTGCTTCTGGTAGATGGCCGTCGCCAACTCGGCGCATTTCCGCTCCTCGCCGTGGTTTATTACAACCTTGGACGGCCTGGGGCTCAGCGACGAGATGTACTTCATAAGCTGCTTCCTGTCGGAGTGGCCCGAGAATCCGTCGACGGTCTCCACGTTGATCTTGACGTCCAGGTCCATGGTCCTGCCCCTGGTGTGCAGCGTGACCCTCTTGCGGCCCCTCTGGATCGTCCTGCCCATTGAACCCTCGCTCTGGTAGCCTACGAACAGCAGCCAGTTCAGGGGGTCGTCGACCCATTCCCGGAAATACTCCATGACCGGGCCGCCCTGCATCATGCCGCTCGTGGCCAGGACGATGCACGGGTCCGGGGAATGGCAGATGTCGGACCTCATCTCCGAGGTCTCGACCCTCTTGAAAATCGGCGACAGGAACGGGTTCTCGTTCTGCTGGAATATCCTGGTCTTCAGCGAGGAATTCAGGTACTCGGGGTAGGCGGTGTGTATGGCGGTGGCCTCCCAGATCATGCCGTCCAGATAAACGGGCATCTGGGGCAGCTTGCCGGCCCTCATCATCTCCTCTATGACGAGCATGACCTCCTGGGACCTGCCCACGGCGAACACGGGTATCAGGACCTTCCCGCCCTTCTCCGTGGCCTGCTGGAGGAGGCGCGCGAGCTCCTCCGACGCAGACGCCCTCGAGGGCTGCACGTCCCTGTTGCCGCCATAGGTGGATTCCAGGACGAGGCTGTCGAGCCTGTTGAACCTGCTGTTCGCCTGGTTGAAGAGCCAGGTCTTCTCGAATTTCGTGTCGCCGGTGAAGGCCACGTTGTGGAAGCCGTTCCCGATGCTGAAGTGCGCTATCGACGAGCCGAGGATGTGGCCGGCGTTGTACAGCGTCAGCTTCACGTCCGGGGATATGTCCGTGGTCTTTTCGTAGTCGAGCGGGATGACGTGCAGGGCCTGGTTCCTGACGTGGGACGCCTCGTAGGGTGCCCTGTCCGACTCCCCGTACGACAGTTTGATGAAGTCCAGCTGCAGCATTATCATCAGGTCCCTGGTGGGCGGCGTGCAGTAGACGGGGCCGTCGTATCCATACTTGAACAGCACGGGAAGGAGGCCGCTGTGGTCCATGTGCGCATGGGTGATGACGACGGCGTCTATCTCGCTCAGGGGCTGCATCTCCGGCATGCCGAAGTACGGCGCGTCGTCGCTGGAAGGGTCGAGGCCGCAGTCGATCAGGATACGGGACTCCTTTGTGTGGAGCAGCGTCGCGGACCTGCCTATCTGCCTGAACCCGCCGAGGGCGGTTATCCTGGCGAACTGGTCGCCGCCCTTGAGCATGGGGCGGGCGATGCGGCGGCCGATGCGGTTGAGGATCTTGGTCCTCTCCTCCCTGTTGTACCTGGTGTAGCCGCGGACGTCCGACACCGTCTTGGAATGGATGGGCGGCGCCCTGACGGGCTTGACGTTCCACCCGGTGTCTCTCTTCAGGTCGTTGAGCAGGGCGTTGTTCTTCCCCTTTATGGACTGGGGGTTGATTGCCTCGATGGTGACGACCCCGTGGTCGAAATCGAAGAACAGGTCGACGATCTCGGCCTCCTCGGGAACCATCTCCCTGATTGTCTTCTCGACCGCGTCCGCCTCCTCGAGGGTCGACGGGTCGGGCCTGATGTCGAAGCGTTTCATCAGCTCCGTGGCCAGGGCCTTGATTATGTCCTGGTTCTCCGAGAATTTGTCGAAATCCTTGGTGTAGATGACGACGCTCGGGCCCTCCAGGGTTATTGACGTAATGTCGATATCCTCCGGGACTATCCTCCGGACGGACTCCTTGAGTCTCTCCAATATGCTCTCAGCATTCATGCTATCGAAACCACCGCAAAGGTAGTGAAACTGTTTGGGCAGACGTTCAGTTGGGGTACTTGAACCCGAGCTCGGCCGCCCTGGCCTTGATGTCGTCCTCGGGGACGCTCTCGAAGCCGTCGGGGCCTATGAACGTAATGATCATGCCGTTGCCGGAGGCGGAATCGCGCCTCATGGCGGAGTTCAGCGCGGTTATGGCGAGGTCTATCCCCTCCTCCCTGGACATGCCCTCTCTGTAGCTGCCCTCCATCGCGCCGAGGGCGAAGGGGGAGCCGGAACCCACGCTGACGTAGTCGTCCTCTATGCAGCCGCCGGCGCCGTCGATGCTGAAGACGTGGCCGCCCTCGCCGTCGTGGCCGCCCACGATGAGGCCCAGGTAGAATCCCTGGCGGATGATGTTCGCCACCAGGGTGGCGGCGGCGGTGACGGACATCGGGGCGCCCCTCTTCATGGAGTAGAGGGAGGCCTCGGCCTGGGCGTACCTGACCATGAGCTGGGCGTCGCCGACGAGGCCCGCGATGGTCATGCCGATGTTGTCCGTGATCCTGAATACCTTCTGGACGTTGGTGTGGGCGATCATGTGGCCCATGGTGGCCCTGCGTTCCGACGCCATCACGACGCCGTCCTTGCATTTGATCCCAATCGTTGTCGTACCGGTCTTCAGCGAATCCTCAGCCATAATGCACCTGCCTGCGTTAAAGTGCCGCAGAACGGGGAATTATCCATTCCCACAACACGTTGAACATATCATGGCATATAATCTTTTCTAACCATGGGGAGGATGAGCGATTTGTGGCGACCTGACACAACCGTGCAGCGTCACGGTGACGAATGCGGGCATATCATTTGCCTAAGGATACCGCCAAAGTTTTATCGCCATTGGTTCGACAACCGCCCCCCATCATTAAATGTCATAATACGTCAGAATAATGGCATAATACGACATAATATTGGCAGAGTCTGAAAAAGACGGGTTAAGCGATACCGAAAGAAAGGTGTGTGATGCGATACTGGTTGGGACGTCGAAAACATCCTCCGATCGCTTCCGAAGCCTGGATTTCCGCCCGTACTTTCCATCGCGCAGTTTCCTAATTTATATCCAAAGGATTCGTTGTCAGAAAGGGAGTCGGAAAACCGGTATGTGGGAACCCATCAAATAACCCCGGAATGCGAAAAACCGTTGGCACGGGACGTGTTTCCCCGAGGTTGCCAACATTGGGTTATTATTTCACCTATTATTTTAGAAATAACTAAACTTATAAATAAATTGGCTGAGCTAATACGAGGCGTACCGCAGCAAGAGGTATCGCCTTGAGGAAACTGGACCTGTATCAGGATAGGCATATCGCCAAACACCTCGACGAGACCGAACCCGACGAAGAAGGTTATTTCGACATGGGATCCGGGCGGGTGCGGGATGTCGCCATATCCTTTGCCACGTTCGCCGCCGGCGTCGCCATAGTCATACTGATGTGGCAGGCGCTCGCGCTGTACGGCAACGCATTCCTTGGCCTCTCCATGGCCTTCCCGACGCCCGCCGATTCCTTCGGAAGGTTATGGGAATGGCTCTCCCAGGATGCGAACCTTTTTGGGCACAGCCTGACAGAACACGTCCTCGCCAGCCTGAAGAGGTGGTTCGTGGCTTTCGCCCTCGCCGCGCTCACCGGGGTGGCGCTGGGATCGCTCCTCGGGTACTTCGATAAATTCTATTCCGTCGGCATAGTCCCTGTAACCGTTTTGCAAACCATCCCGGGTCTGGCATGGATCCCGATAGCGATACTGCTCTTCGGGATCGGCGACGAATCCGCCATCTTCATCATTTACATGGTGTCATCGATGGTCATAACCATCAACGTCGCCGGCGGGATAAGGATGGTGCCTGACACCGTCCTGCGGGCCGGCGGGATGATGGGCGCCGGCAACCTGGTGGTGTTCCTGAAGATACTGATTCCGTACGCCACCGTGGACATCATCAACGGCCTGAGGGTGGGCATGGGCAGCGCCTGGAGGGTCCTCATCGCGGCCGAGATGCTCGTCGGTTCCGGGATCGGCCTCGGGGCATCCATCGAACTCCTGAGGTGCATACTGGATTACGTCGGCGCCTTCGCCTGCATCGTGATAATCTGCGCCATCGGGCTGCTGATGGACAAGGTCGTCTTCACTGGCATCGAGAAATACGCCCGACACAAACTCGGCATGGAGGAGGGCTACTGATGGTTGCCATCGAATTGCGCGACGTGTCCAAGGCCTATTACTCCGACAGGATGAAGAAATCGGCCAGGCTTGTCCTCGACGGCGTGAATCTCTCCGTGAAGAAAGGGGAGTTCGTTGCCCTTGTCGGCCCCAGCGGGTGCGGCAAAACCACCATCCTCAACCTCATGGCGGGTTTCGAGCCCCCGACCAAGGGAGAGGTCGTCGCGGACGGTTCGATGGTCGTCGGCCCCGGTCCGGACAGGGGCGTCGTGTTCCAGGAATACAGCCTGATGCCCTGGATGGACGTTATAGGCAACGTGAAGCTTGCCTTGGAAAGCAAGGGCGTGCCCGAAAAGGACAGGCACGCCATCGCCACTGAGGCCCTCGGGAAGGTGGGGATGCTCGGGTTCTGCCACTCCCGGCCGAACATACTCTCGGGAGGCATGAAGCAAAGGGTCGCCATAGCGAGGCTGCTCGCCATGGATTCCTCCGTGTTCCTCATGGACGAGCCGTTTTCGGCCCTGGACGAGCAGACCCGCAGGAAACTCGACAGGGACCTCGTGAAGATATGGGAAACCACGGGGAAGACCATCGTGATGGTCACCCACAGCATCGAGGAGGCCCTCATGGTTTCCGGCAGGATAGTGATGTTCTCCGATTCCCCCGGGAAAATCCTGGGTGAATGGGCCGTGCCCGACGATTTGCCGAGGGACCTTTCCTCGGAAAGATTCGTGGCAATGAGGGAGGAAATCGCGGGCAGGCTCCCCGCCTGCCTGTGCGAGAGAAAGGGGTTTGTGAAATGGACAGCAGAAAAATAGGTGCGATAATCGCGGTATTCACGCTCGTCGCGGTCGGTGCCGCGGCGGCGTACGTGGTATTGGACAAGGAAGACGAAAAGGACCTCCGCGTCGTATATCTGAACAAATCCAGTTACGAGACGCAGGTCATAGCCAAGGAGAAGGGTTTCTTCGACAAGGCGGGAGTGAGCATCGAACACATCACGGTCACGGGCAGCGGCGCGGACGCCGTCAATGCCATGTTGACGGGTTCGGCGGACATAGCCGCCTGCGGGGACGGTCCCGCGGCCTCGGCCCTAAACAAGGAAGGGGATCGGATCGTGGTCCTCTGCAACGTCAACAAAAGCACCGGGAACCAAATCTGGGTCTCCGGTCCCGACCTTGCGAATAAGTTCGTGCTTTACGACAAGGAAAACCCCAATAAGGAAGCCGTTCGCGATTCGTGGGCGGCGGCGGCCGCGTCAAAGGCCGGAGGAGAGAAATTCATCAAACTGGGTGTCCAGAAGGGCGCGACGAGCGAATCCGAGCTGAAGGCCTGGCTCGATTTCATGGGTATCGAATACTCGGATTTCGGCAAGGCGAGGGAGGGCCAACCCGTTCAGCTGATCGACGCGAAGGCGAACACCCTCGTCAGCCTCCTCGACGCGAAAAGCATCGACGTCATGGGGGCCAGCCTCCCATACCCGGCCAACGCGACCGACATGGTAACAGGCGCCAAAGCCGTCGGCAACAACAGCGACAACGGCTCCTTCGGCATATCCTGCTACATTACCACCAAGGAGGTTTACGAAAGCAAGACGGAGGCCGTGAAGAAGTTCGTCGAGGGCGTCAAACTCGCCTCGGACTACATGGCGGACCCCGCCAACGAGAACGAATGCGTCACGATTTGCGCCAACGTGTTCGGCACCGAGGCGAAAAACGTACGCAACGTCTTCGAGACCGCCGATTTCCGCGTAGATTGGGACGACGGCAGCGCCGAGGTCCTGTACAACACTGTGAAGAACAAGGGTTTCCAGGACAAGGTCACCCTGCAGATGTGCAAGGACGCCTGCCCCGCGGATTTAAAGGCGCATATCGCGTCCCTCTACGCCTGAACGCCCCGGGATGCGGCAAACCCTTTCCATTTTTTATGTTGCGAAACCCCCAAAAGGCGTTGGCGGGAAGAGGTATTAAATCCGGACCCGCATGCTAGATTCGAGGCGGGTAGCAGATAAGACCATTCCCTTCCCTGCACAGGATTCGAACGCTGTGCTCCTAATTGACAACCGGGGTGGCCATGCGCCAAGACTTCCGCTCTTGCCCGCCTCACTGCATTCCCCTTGCCCAGACGTTTCAAATCGTCACCGCCGAGCATATCCCGAACACGACCAGGGAAACGGGTATGGTAAGGCCAAGCCTCATGACCCATTCGCCCGGCCCGCCGCGCCCCGATAGGGACGCCGACATCGCCGTCATCAGGACCGACAGCTGCACGAGGTACGCCGTGAGCACCAAAGGCACGTCGCCCGCGAAGCTCAGGTCGGCCACCCTTGCCAGGGGGCCCATCATCGCCACGCTCAGGCCCAACACCATCGGGGCGAAGAAGGCGGCGGTGCCCGTCATCATGTCCAGCATCGACTTGAGTTTGTTCCCGATCCTGTTCCTGACCGATTCCAGGTCCTGCCTCTGCCTCGCCAGGGACGAGGCGAGCCTGCCGGCGTCCCTCGGGTTCCTTTCCGCCGCCCTGTAGATTCGGGCGTAGGCGTCGGCCATCCCCGCCGAGTAAGGCAGCATGGCGTTGCGCACCGCTCCCTCGGTGTCGCCCCTGGAAAGGACGAATTCCCTTTCCAACTCGACTTTCAGCATGGCGCATTCCTTCCTGCCGGCGAGGGCGCTTAGAACCGCGCCCTCGAAGTTGTCCCCGGCCGTCAGGGAGTTGCCGGTCTCGAACAGGAGGTCACCGAGGGCGCTCTCGACCTTCCGCCTTGCCCTCTCCCCCGCCACTGCCGGAACCGTGGCCGCCAGCGCCGCCATCGAACCCGCGAAAGCGGAAACGAATATCGCCGTCTGGGTCTCCACTCCGTTCACCGCCATGGCGGCGAAAACTGGCAGGGAGGCTGCGAAAGCCGCCGCAACCTTCCAATCGCCGGGGGAAGTGGGCGCCCTGAAAGGATTCTTTGCCCTGACGGACAGGATCACGGCCACGATGACGGCGGGGACGAGCACCAGCGTGATGCCGATCAACATGTCCGGATCAAGGTTCGCGCCTCCGTTGATCGCGTCGCCGAGGTAGACGATCGGCAGTATGGAAACCAGTATCATCGGGACAAGGATCCCCAGGCCGAAGACGACCATGCAGGGGGTGTTCAGCCCTGCCCCGTAGGCCTCGCCCATCTCCCTCAGGCCGTCGAGGGCGGTCTTCTCGGCATCGGAAACCATCTTTTCCCTCTCCGCCGCATCGGCCGTGTCGGCGGCGGCCATGAGCATGTGCACCGCCCTCCTGAACGGATTCGCGGCCCTGGGGGCGTTTGAAAGCACCGCTGCGACCCCCGACGATATCGACGGGGAGTCCCTGCAGTCCACGCCGGAAACGACGCCCCTGAACAGGGAGGCTATGGCGCTCGGGCCCTTCTCCGCCACGTTCCTGACCACCGTGTCGAAGGAATCGCCGGAACGTATCCCGACCGCCATCATGCCGATTGCGGAAGGCGCCTCGTTGAGGAGCCTGCCCGCGGTGAACGGGAAACTGGGTCTTTTGAATTGAAGGTATGTGAGCACCGGTATCAGGACGAGGGCGGGAATGAACCTTAGCGCGGTTTCCCGCCCCGCCGCGTGCGCCAACGCGAAGAAGGCCACGACGGACCCCAAAGCCGCGATGCCGACCTTCGCGCCAGTCTTCATTGGGAACCACCGAACCTTCTGAACTTCGCCTTGAACGATTCGACGATCGAGCCGTAATCCCTGTTGCCGTTGGACAGTTCTGCGTAAAGGTGGCGGTTCGCCGCGAGTACCCATTCGGGACCCAGAAGGCCGTCCCCGTGTATCGCCGCCTTCTCGGCGAGGAACTGCCTCATCTCGCCCCTGGCCGACGCCTCCGAGATTATTTCCCCCTCGTCCATGCCCGTCGACTCCATTATCCTGGAAATGGGCCTCGAGAGGGACAGCGTGCCGGCGCCCATGTCTATGAACTCCCCCGGCTCCGAACCGACGGAGACGAATTCGGAAAGCCTTCGGGCCTGCCTCGTGCCGCCCCTTTCCCTGAACGTCCCCATCGTGACGAGGAAATCGGTGGCCATGAACGCCTCCGGCGTGATGTCCATGTCGTGGACCACCCTGTCGTAGACCGACTTTGCGTCCTCGCCGTGGATCGTGCCGAGTATCGAGCTGCCGGCCCTGCCGACCCTCATGCTCTCGTAGAGCGTCTTCGCCTCGGCCCCGCGGACCTCGCCCAGCACTATCGCGGATTCCCCGAGCCTCAGGGACACCCTCAGCGCCTCGCCCGCCCTTTCGTTCGCGGCGCCGCCGAGCCTGTCGCCGATGAGCATCGACTGCACCTTGTAGCCCATCGACCTCATCCTCTCCCCGGGGAGTTCCATCGTGTCCTCGATGGTCAGTATCCTCTGGGAAACGGGGAACTCGAACATCAGCGCCGCGAGCAGGGAACTCTTCCCGGACCCGCGGGCGCCGCAGACCAGGAAGGTGGACCTGTTGTCGACCAGGAAAGAGAGGAGGCCGGCGGAAAACTTGTCCATGGTGCCGTTCGAAATGAGCTTGGTCAGGGTCCACGGCACGTCCGAATGCTTCCTGATGGCGACGGAATCCCCGTTGGGGCTCAGCGGATAGCCGACGATCGTCGCCCTTGCCGCGCCGCCGGCCATGTCCGTCTCCAAAACGGGGTTGGCCTCCCCGAAGGGCAGGCCGCTCTCCCTCTTCAGCACGTTAATGAGGTTCCTGACCTCCGCGCCGTCGACCATGAGATTCGTCCTGCAGCGGAGGTGGGAGTTGTACCTGCCCATCTGGTTCAACGTGATGTGGACCCTGTTGGATTCGCAAGGCGCGTCCACATAGA
>JAAYNL010000021.1 GCA_012520845.1 Thermoplasmatales archaeon
CGACCCTCGTCACCACCGGCCAGCAGGTCGCCGCGGGCTCCTCCGACAACACATACGAAATCCAGTGGGGCGCCGTCGACCAGAACAACTACACCGTGTCCGACGGCGTCCTGGGGACCCTGACTGTTTCAAAGGCGGACCTTGCGACGGCCACTATCGCAGTTTCCGGGACTTACGTGGTCAATGGGGAGGAACACGTTGTCTCATTCACGGTCAGTGTAAATCCGCCGATGGCCCTTTCCGTAGCCGATTGGTACGTGGTTTCCGGTGACAGGGGCACAAATCCGGATACGTACACGCTAACGATTGCGGCCAACGCCGAATCTCTCAACTGGACGGGCACGGCGCAAACAGATTGGGTGATTGAAAATAAGGAATTCACGATAACGTTTGATTCCGCCGGCGGTAGTCCGGTCGCACCCATAGTAGCTTACTACGGCACCGCCGTCCTCGCCCCGGAGGCCCCCACCAGGGAGGGCTACACCTTCGCCGGCTGGCTCCCGGAGGTGCCGTCGACCATGCCCGTCGACGGCGAGACCTGCGTGGCCCAGTGGGACGCGAACGAGTACACCATAACCGTAATCGCGGATCCCGGCCAGTCGAAGGTTTTCGGCGAAGGGGACCCGGCAATATCCTATACCCATTCGGGTTCGTTAGAACTTGTCTTCACCGGCGCACTGTCCAGGGAAGCCGGCGAGGACGTGGGTGAGTACGCCATAACAATCGGCACCCTATATGTTGGGGAGAACTATTATATCGTTTTACTCGACGGGACCTTCTCAATAACTCCCTTTATAGGGGCTCTCGACGTCACCGTCGAGACGGGTCCTGTCGTTTATGACGGCACGCCCCAGGAGCCCGCCGTGACGGTCACCGACTCCAACGGCAACGTGGTCGACCCGTCCCAGTACGTCGTCTCCTATTCCGACAACACGGGCGCCGGCACGGCGACCGTGACCGTGACCCCCGCCGAGGGCGGCAACTACGCCGGCCCCGGCGGGTCCGGGACCTTCGTCATCGAGAAAGCGCCGTCCAACGCCGACATGTCCGACGTGGCCCTCTCCGTCACCGAGTTCAGGTACGACGGTGCCGAGAAGTCCGTTTCCGTCGTCGGCCTGCCGGACGGCGTGACCGCCGCCGTGGTTTCCGGCGGCTCCGCGACCGAGCCCGGCACGTACGAGGCCGTGATAGCGTTCGAGAGCGCCGACCCGAACTACGAGGCACCCCCCGGCATGACCCTGGAATGGGCCATTGTCGAGTACGTGACCCTCAGCATCGAGATGTCAAAGGGCAAGGGCTCGGCGGTGGTCGTCGACGGTCACGGGAACGTGTTGACGCCCGAGGATGACGGCACGTACCTCGTACCCAAGGATACCCAGGTGAAAATCCTCGTGACCCCCGACGACGGGTTCAAGATAAAGGACCTGCCCCCCGAGGCCGAGATTGACAACGGCTGGATGATCCTTGAAGTGGAATCCGATTTAGACATCGTCGCCCTCCTGTCCCCGGACCTCGCCGACTACAACCTGGTCGTAAACGTCTCCGGCGACGGCGGCTTCGCCATAGATTCCGACGACGACGGCAGAGTCTACATGCTGTTCGGCAAGAACGTCAAGAAGGTCCTTCTCAACGGGAAAGAAGTCGATGTGGTCGACGGCCGCACCGTCATCGAGAACAAGGACGATGAGCAGGTGTTCGATATCAGATATTCCGACGCCGCCTCCGTGGAACTGTTCCGGCCGTCCTTCTGGCTTTTGCTGATTTCCATCACCGTCATGTTGGGTACCGCCACCTACGTGACCAGGAGGGGCTGATCCGATGAGGTGGACCGCCGCGTTGACGGTTGTCGCGGTCGCGTCGATGCTGGCGTTCGTGTCCGGGGCCTTCGACGCCGCGCCGGAACCCGAAGTGCAGGCGCCCGAGTTGCTTTACACAATGGAGGGCGATGGGGAAGTCACTTGGTCGCCGGCCACGTCGATCATCGTCCTGAAACCCGCCAAGGGTGGTAAGGTGTTGTCCTTCACGGTGAACGGCGTGGAGCACAAGGACGATCTCAACCCTTCCGGAACGGGTTTCTGGTACGCTTCCGACGAACTCCTCGACTCCGACATCCACGTGAAATTCTCACACGTCGGGGGCACGAGCGCCAAGACGCAGTCCCTGCTCCTGCTGTTTCTCATCCTTGGCGCCGGCGCGGCCGCCGCCCTGTTCCTCGTCAGGAAGAAGAGGAACGGCAGCCCTTCCCGATGATTTCGCAGACCCTGTCCGCCAGGTCCATGGTGCCGGTGATGCCGCCCGCGTCGGGCGTGCACAGGCCAAGCCTAACGGTCTCGTTGAGGGAATCGACCAAAGCGTCGGCGTCCTTCCCGAGACCCAGGTGACGGAGCAGCATCGCCCCGGAGAGCATGGAGGCCGTCGGGTTCGCCACGTCCTTCCCCGCCAACGCGGGCACCGCGCCGTGCATGGGCTCGAAGAAACCCTTCTCGGCGCCGAGGCTTGCGGACGGCACGTAATGCATCCCGCCGGCCAGGGCGGAGGCCTCGGCCAGGAGCAGGTTGCCGTAGGGCGACAGCGTGACGATCACGTCGAACCTGCCCGGGTTCGCGATGATTTCGTAGGTGGCCCTGTCCACCTCGATCTCCCCGTGGTCGATGCCGGCGCCGACCATGGTTTCCATGAACGTGTCCCTGAACATGCTGTCCGACACCTTGTAGGCGGAGGCGTGGTGCACGCAGGTGACGTTCCTGTGCCCGTCCCTGGCCGCCAGACTTGTGGCGAAGCCCGTAAGCCTCCTGCACAGCTCGTAATTGGTGCGCCTCTCGAGGACGACGCCGTCGACGCTCTCGATTTCAGATATGGTGGACTCCACGAGGGGGTTCTCGCTTACGACAGTCATCGACACCTTCTTGTTGGCTTTTTTCGGGACGACCCTGCCGACCTCCCTGACGTCGGCGAAAAGACCCAGGCGCTTCTTGATCTCGTCGAAGGGGTTCCTGTACCCTTTCGTCGGCTCCGGGTCGATCACGCACCCGGCGAGGATGGCGTCCGCCCCCTCTATGGCCGAAAGTGTCTCCCCCGGGAGGTATTCCCCCGTCTTTTCGAAGGAATGCATGCCGACGTCGGCGTGGATGAACTCGAGTCCGTCGTTGAGGCATTCCAGGACCCGGACCGTCGCCGAAACGACCTCCGGCCCGATGCCGTCCCCGCCCATGACGACGATTTTCCCGCTCATCTGACCAGTCTTTCCTTTAGCGCGGCGTAGATTATCGGGAGGGATATCGTCGCGTCCCCCTCGACGGTGACCTGGCCGGCGTCGGCCTTCACCTTGCCCCAGGACACCGCCTCCCTTATTTGGGCGCCGGAGAGGGAGCCGTCGAATTCCTGGGCCGTCGTCAGGTACACGGCGTAGTCCAGGCCGCCGCGGAACTGCCCCCACCATATGACGTGGTGCTTGGATATGCCGCCGCCGACGACGATGGCGCCGACCCTCTCCGCTGCGTTGGTGAGGTCGTTCAGGTCCTGTTCGTCCTTGAACAGGTCAATCCTGAGGTCCCGGTGCGACTGGTAGTACATCCAGAGCTGGCAGCCGAAGGAACCGTCCGTTATGCCGGGGACGAACACCGGAACGCCGCGCCTGTGGCATTGGTAGAGCAAACTGTCCTCGTTGTCGAGGCGGGAGCCGACGGCGTCGATGATTTCCCTGGTGGACAGGGACTTCGTATCGGCGAAGATTTCCTCAAACATAGGGGCGAGCCTCTCCTCGAGCACCTCGCCGTAGCATTCGTCAGGCACGAGGACGTTCCCGAGCCTGCTCACCCCGATGTCCCGGAGTTTGGCGTCGTCCATCAGGAAATCGCCCTTGTAATACGCCTTCCAGGTGCGGGACAGGTCGTGGTCCAGGGTGCCGCAGGTGGTGATTATGAGGTCGACGAGGCCGTCCCTCACCATGTCCACGATCACCCCCCGGGTGCCGGTGGCCATGATGCACGCCGGGAACGAGAGGATTCTGAGGCACTCACCGTCCCGGGCCATCCTCTCGACCAGGTCCGTGGCGTCGGAAAGCTTCTGGGCGGTGAACCCGCCGGAACCCCCCATGGCCCTTACCAGGGCGTCCACGGACATGCCCTCCCTCACTTCGATGTCCCTGACTTCCACGAGACGTTCCATGTTATCGCTGGGTCGTACACGCGGGCCCGATAAAAGGGTTGCGCCGACATGCGTCGAACGAACCGCGGCGCGGCGGCGTTTCCAATCCGTGGAAGACATTCACTACAAATCACGTGCAGGAATCGCTACAAATCACGTGCAGGAATTACTACAAATCACGTGCAGGAATCACGACAAATCACAGGCAGAAATAAGTAGTGAGATGTTGTATCCAGCGATGCAATGGAATCAAACGGGTATATTCCAAGGCAGATGGACGCGCAATTGGAGTTTTATCTCGAGACCTTCGGGGCAGTCCTCCTTAGGGGCCCTAAATGGTGCGGAAAGACCACGACGGCCAAAAAACACGCCAATAGCTTCATAGAGATGCAGGATCCGGAGAAATCCGCGGATTACCTGTTGGCCGCCGAAACGGACCTGTCGCTCATAATGGAGGGGGACAGTCCGCGTCTGATAGACGAATGGCAGGTGTACCCGAGGATATGGGACGCCGTCAGGATGGACGTCGACAGGAAAAGACGCACGGGGCTGTACATCCTTACGGGTTCAAGGGTCCCCTCCGAAGGCAGTTTCATGCACAGCGGCGCGGGGAGGATCGGCGTTCTGCTCATGAGGACCATGAGCCTGTTCGAATCCGGGGATTCCAACGGTTCCGTTTCGTTGAACGGGCTTTTCTCGGGCGACGAAAACGTCGAGGGCAAATCGAAACTCTCGACGAGGGACATTGCGTACTGCCTCTGCAGGGGCGGTTGGCCCGAGAACATCGGTCTCGAATACAGGAAATGCGCCGTGAAACTGGGGAGTTACCTGGACCTGATATACGAGAGCGACGACCTTTCCCTTTCCAAATACGCGAAGGACGCGGAAACCGCGAAAAGGATCGTGCGCTCCTATTCCAGGAACGTGTCTACGCCCGCGGACATGAAAACCGTATACGGGGACGCCTTGGGCGGCGATTCCACACTTTCCGAATCCAGGTTCAACGATTACGTGAACGCCCTCAGAAACGTTTTCGTGATAGACGACGTCCCCGCCTGGAACCCGTCCATCAGATCGAGAACCGCGATAAGGTCAACCCCGAAAAGGGATCTCGTGGACCCGTCGATCGCCGCGCTGTACCTGGGGATAACCCCCGACAATTTCGTCGACGATTTCCGTACCTTCGGCCTGTTGTTCGAGAGCATGTGCCTTAGGGATCTGAAGGTTTATGCCTCGGGCATCGGCGGCAAGGTGCACTATTACCGTGACAGGCACGGCCTGGAGGCGGACGCCGTCATCCTGCTCGACGACGGGAGGTACGGGCTCGTTGAGGTGAAACTTGGCGCGGAAAACGTCAGATCTGGCGCGGAAAACCTCGTTAAGCTGGAGGGGCTCATATCGGAGGCGGGGCTGAGGAAACCCTCGTTCAGGATGGTTTTGACCAGTGGTGAGCTGGCGTATACGATGGCGGACGGCACGCACGTGGTGCCGATCGGGTGTCTTAGGGATTGAATCAATCGCGCGCCCGCGACAAGGATAAATAAGGCCATAACTAAGGGATGGCCATGGAAGGGGCGGGAAAAGAGCATCTGCCTAGGAGGATCGCGGTTTCCGGCGCCGCCCTCGTACTGATGGCCTTCGCCGTCGTACTGGCCACCAGGGCCGTCCTCGGGACGTCGCCCATGTCCTCCGTCCCCTACGTGCTGAGCCTCGTGTTCCCGATAACCCTGGGCACGGCAAACGCCCTGTTCTCCGCCCTTCTGATAGTCCTGGGCGTGCTGATAATGGGCAACCTGTACAGGCCGATATACCTGACCCAGATAGCCACGGTCGCCGTGTTCAGCGTGCTATGCGACGTTTTCGCCTACCTGTTCGGGGATTTCTGGATCGAGGGATACGTTTTCCAGTGGCTGGCGGTCCTCGCCAGCTGCGCCGTCCTCGCCGTGGGCGTCAGCCTCCTCGTGGCGGCGAACCTGACGATGATGCCGCCGGAGTACCTCATAATGTTCATCTCGTTCCGCACCAGGATGGATTTCGGCAAGACGAAGGTCTTCGTGGACATGGCGATGGTCATCGCCGCCGCGGCGATATCGTTGGCCCACTTCGGCGCTTTCGTCGGCGTTAGGGAAGGGACGGTGTTCACCGCCCTCGCCCTCGGCACCTGCATGCGGTACGTCTCCCGGTGGCTGGAGGCCGTCGGCTTCTACGCATGGATCGGGCGCAAGGGGCCGTCGGAGCGCAGGGACGGTTAATATCATAACCGCACCATGCCATCGGGTGCCGGCGATACGATGCCGACAAACGAAAAACTCTTTATCAAAGGCAGGGAAGGCCCGGATTTGGGCCTGATCAGGGAAAGGCTGCCCGTCCTGGAGGACGCCATGCGGAAGTTCGCGTCGGGCGAATTCGGGAGGGCGGAATACAAAGGGGTCTCCGGCGGTTTCGGGACCTATGCGCAGAAGGACCCGGAGAAGCACATGGTACGCCTGCGGCTCGCGGGTGGCAGGCTAACCGCGGACGCGCTTTCCCTGATCGTCAAGGCGGTCGAGGAACACGGTTCGGACCTGGTGCATTTCACCACGTGCCAGACGGTGCAGGTACACAACCTTCCGGCCGAGGGGGCCCTGGCCCTGGTGCGGGACGCGTTGGACGCGGGCATCGTGACGTTCGGAGGGGGAGGGGATTTCCCCAGGAACGTCACCGCATCGCCCCTGTCGGGGATAGACCCGGGGGAGGCCTTCGACGTGCGCCCGTTCGCCCTGGCCGCTGAGAGGTACCTTTTGGGCGTCGCGCCCCACGCGAACCTGCCGAGGAAGCTCAAGGTGGCCTTTTCCAACGGAACGGACGACGTCCAGGCCAAGACCAGGGACCTGGGCTTCGTCGCACGGCCCGACGGCACCTTCGACGTCTACGCCGCCGGTGGCCTCGGGAACTCCGGCGGCAGGCACGGCGCCCTGGTCGCCGAGGGCCTGGACCCGATGTACGCGGTCTACTGCGTCGAGGCGATGGTGGACGTGTTCTCGGAGCACGGGGACAGGGAGTCCCGCGCCAGGGCGAGGACCAGGTTCATGAGGGATTCCATGGGCGAGGACGGGTTCGTCGCCGCATTCAAAGAGGCCCTTTCCGAAGCCCAGTCCCGCGGGGGACTCGGCGTCGATTCGAAGCCGTCGCTCGGCACCGGCTCGGGCCCGGAAGGGGGATGGCCCATGACCCAGAGGGACGGTCTGTACGCAATGCGCCACCGTCCCGTCGGGGGCGGCCCGGCCGTGGCGGACCTGCCGAGGTACCTGGCGGTCCTCGAGGGGAACCCGGGCTCGGAAATCAGGCTGGGGACGGACAGGACAGTGTATTTCGTCAACCTCCCGAAGGGGGCGGCCGATTCCGTCGCCGCGACCCTGGGCGACGCAGCGACGACGCCGTTCCGCGGTTCCGTCGCCTGCGTCGGCGGCACGGTGTGCCAGGTCGGCAGGGCCGACTCCAGGGGCATGCTGCTGGCACTCCTTGAATCGGGAGTCGAGGACGGGCTCGCGGAAGGCGCGTTGCCCATGATCAGGATATCGGGGTGCGGGTCGTCCTGCGCCTCCCACCAACTCGCCCCAATGGGTTTCAGGGGGGCCACGGCCAAGGGACCCGACGGCAGGGTCCCGGGGTACGAGGTGCACTACCGCGTCGGGGATTCGTTGGCTGAGTTGGCGGGGACCATCCCGGAAACGGCGATGGCCGCCTTCGTACGGGAAGTCGGTCAGGCGGCTTCGCCCGACAGGTTCGAGGATTGGATAAAGGCGAACGAGAAGACGTTCCTGGAAATCGTCGGGAGGCATTCTACGGGCTGAGCCAGCGCGGCGGGGTCAACCCCCGCCGGCCAACGACCCGGAAACCACCCTTTCCACGGCCTCCCTCAGTTCCTCGACGGTGCCGCCGTTGTCCAGGACGATCCAGCCGTCGCAGAGGGAAAGCATGCTCTCCCGGGTGCTTGCCAGCTTCTCCTCGCTCTCGAATATCTGGAGCTCCTCGCCCCTGTCGGTTATCCTCTCCATCGCCGTGGCGGCGTCGACGTCGACGAATATGGCGCAGTCCGGGAACGGGAGTATCTTGCGGATGAACGAGTTGACCTTCATCGACCATTTCCCGGGGAAGTACCCGACGGCCATGGTGTACCTCACGAACAGGACGTCGTCGTACTTCCGCCACCTCAGCTTCAGCGAGGAGACAGACTGGAGCATATCCAGGAAATAGAATAGGGAGGCGCCTATCGCGCTGACCGGCGAATCGGAAACGAGGAACCGGGCGCTGACCCTGCCCAGGAACGTCCCGCGGTCGGGATGGGCCACGACCAACACCCTGCGGCCCCTGGACTCGAGGGCCTCCGCGACGATTTCCGCCACGGTGCTTTTGCCAGATCCGTCCATGCCGTCGACAGCGTACCAAGCCAAGGGACCCACCTCTGGGTTATCGCTATATAGGCCCCCAATATACATAATCGTCATGTTGGTCCTCGTGAGGGATCGGGACTATCCCGAGCTGCTTGAGGTTTTGGTGGGCAAGAGGGTGTTCGTGTGGACCTGCGACACTTGTGCCAGATTCTGCAATTCCGTGGGGGGCAGGAAGTCCGCCGAGGCCCTCGCCGGCAGGCTTTCCCGGGACGGCGTCGAGGTCGTCGGCCTGGAAACCACGTCCGCCTCGTGCGTCATGTCGAAACTCGACAGGGTGGCCGGAAGTGTCGACGCGGCGGGGCCGGACGTCGTGCTGTCCCTCACCTGCGACGCCGGCGCGGCCTGCGCCGCCGCGGCGTTCGGAAGGGAGGTCCTTAACCCGGTGGACACCCTCGGCTACGGGTACCTGTCGGCGGACGGCGTCCCCGTCCTCCTCTCCGACGACCCAGGGAGGCGTTTCCCCAGGGGCGTCGACCGTTCGTCGCCCTTCGTCGAGTGACTTTATAATTTTAGGCATCCTTTTAATAGGGGCACTCAGTACGGGAACCCAACCTAACAGAAGGGGAAATCATATATGATTGAGTTAACGACAGACAATCTGTTGATAATGATTCCCATAGCCGCACTGGTGGCGCTGGCCTTCGGCCTCTACTTCTTCCGGGACATCTGGTCCAGGGAGAAGGGTACCCCGGAGATGAGGAAAATCTCCGACGCCATAGAGACCGGGGCGATGGCATACTTGGCCCGCCAGTACAAGACTATCGGAATCATCAGCGTGATCCTCGCCGTCATACTGGCGCTCGGGGGTCTTGTGGACAAATTCGAGGATTATCTTGGGGTGCCAGTCGCCATCGCGTTCCTGATCGGGGCGTCGTTCTCCGTCCTTTCCGGATACATCGGGATGAGGGTGTCGGTCAATTCCAACATCAGGACCGCCCATGCGGCCTGCGACTCCCTCAGGGAGGCGTTCAAGGTGTCCTTCCGCGGCGGCGCCGTCTCCGGCATCGCCGTTTCCGCCCTCAGCCTGGTCGGTCTGTTCGCCGTCTTCTTCGGCTACGAGATCTGGATGGACGGCAACATGACCAGGACCCTGCACGCCGTGGTCGGCTACGCCTTCGGCGCGTCCTTCGCGGCCCTCTTCGCCCAGCTGGGCGGCGGTATCTACACCAAGGCCGCCGACGTGGGCGCGGACCTCGTCGGCAAGGTCGAGGCCGGCATACCCGAGGACGACCCGAGGAATCCCGCCGTCATAGCCGACCTGGTCGGCGACAACGTCGGCGACTGCGCGGGCCGCGGCGCGGACATCTTCGAGTCCACCGCCGCCGAGATCATCGGCTCCATGGTCATCGGCCTCGCCGTGATTAAGGGCGTCGCCGGGATGACCGCCAACTGGATCTACCTGCCGCTCGTCCTGATGGCGTTCGGCCTCATCGCCTCCCTCGTCGGGATATTCGTGGTCCGCATGAGGGACGAGGACTCCGACGTCCTCGCCTCCCTGAACATGGGCTACTACCTGTCGGTGGCGCTCATGATTGCGTTCCTCGCCGTGGCCACGTATTGGCTGCTGAAGGACGAGTGCAGCACCTGGTACTACTTCCTCGCCTGCGGCATCGTGGGGATAGCCCTCAGCCTGGCGATAGTGTTCATAACGCAGTACTACACCGGCATGCACAGGCCCGTCAAGGAAATCGCCAAGGCCTCGGAGACCGGCCCGGCGACCAACGTCATCACCGGCATCTCCATGGGCCTCGAGTCCACCGTGCTGCCCGTCATATGCATCGTCGTCGCCATCGCCGCGACCTACATACTCGGATACAACGCCGACGTCACCGGCCTCGGCGTCGCCCCCGAGATTCTCGGCCTCTACGGCACAGCCATAGGCACCATCGGGATGCTCGGCACGTCCACGTTCATCCTGGCCATGGACACCTTCGGCCCGATAACGGACAACGCCGGCGGCATCGTCGAGATGAGCAACCAGCCCGACGAGATCAGGGACAGGACCGACAAGCTCGACGCGGCCGGCAACACCACCAAGGCCCTGACCAAGGGATACGCCATGGCCTCCGCGGCCCTGGCGGCGTTCCTGCTGTTCGCGGCCTACTTCGAGATAGTCGGCGAGGTCCAGGGGCTTTCGATCATCGACGTCATGCGCGTCGACATAGGCGACCCGCTGATATTCGTCGGCGGCCTCATCGGCGCCGTCCTCGTGTTCTTCTTCGCCTCCCTGGCCATAGCCGCCGTCGGGAAGGCTGCGGGGGAGATGATCGAGGAGGTCCGCAGGCAGTTCAGGGAGGACCCCGGCATCATGGCCGGCACCTCCGACCCGGACTACGCCCAGTGCGTCGACATCGCCACCCAGGGGGCCCTCAGGGCCATGGTCGCGCCGGCGCTGCTGCCTATCCTGGTGCCCGTCTCCTTCGGCCTGATCTACAGGTACGCGATGGGCGACATGGGCCAGGCCGTGGCCCCGCAGGCCGTCGGCGCCCTGATCATGGTCGGCACGATAACCGGCATCCTGATGGCCAACTTCCTCAACAACGGAGGGGGCGCCTGGGACAACGCCAAGAAGTACATAGAGGACGGCAACCACGGCGGGAAGGGATCCCCGGCCCATGCGGCGGCCGTCGTCGGCGACACCGTCGGCGACCCCTTCAAGGACACCGCCGGCCCGTCGATCCACGTGCTCGTGAAGCTCCTGTCGACCATATGCCTGGTCACCGCGGTGCTTTACGTCGTCTGAGGCGGAAACCCTTCCGGGAGGGGGGCGGGCCCCCCTCCCTCTTTATCAACACGCGTGCGAATGCGCGTACAATGAATTTTATATAAGAGGGCTTTAATCCCATCACCTACGAGGACCATTCCATGTACATGCTAACTAAGGCCGAGAGGACCGTGCGGGTGCCGCCGTCCGAGCTCGGCAGGGACATCGCGGACGCCATCGACGGGCTGACCTGGGAGGCCTACGAGGGCAAGGGCCACGACAGGGCCGTCACGGTGCTTATAAGGAACGTCGAGCCCGTCGGCCCGGGGCGCATAGTCCACGGCGACGGGGCCGTATACCAGACGGTGAAGTTCGACCAGCTCGTGTTCAAGCCCAGGGAGAACGAGATCATCGACGGCACCGTCGTCGAGATAGTCAGGTTCGGCGCCTTCGTCAGGATCGGCCCGATGGACGCGCTGCTCCACGTGAGCCAGGTCATGGACGACCACGTGGACGTGGACGCGGAGAACCAGAGGCTCATCGGCAAGGAGACCAACAAGACGCTCTCCGTGGGCGACAGGGTCCGCGTCAGGATAGTGAGCATCGACTTCAACGACAACAACCCCCTCGACAGCAAGATCGGCCTGACCATGCGCCAGCCCGGCCTCGGCAGGATCGAATGGATCGAGGAGGAGAACAGGAAGGAGGGTGAGGCCCAGTGAGCAACGTCGCGAACAAGGCGTGCAAGGAATGCAGCTTCGTCTCCGACATGGACGCGTGCCCGAGGTGCGGCGGCGAGACCTCCAGGGAATGGCAGGGGTACCTCGTCATAATAGACCACACCAAGTCCGACATCGCGAAGAGGATGGGCATAACCGCCAACGGCAAATACGCCTTGAGGGTGCGCTGATAATGGGGGGCCGCCGCCTGCCGGAATCCCTGCGGGGCGAGTTCAAGAGACCCGTCGGCAGGCCGATAGGCGACCCCGAGCTGAGGGAACTAGGATCGAAGAAACTCATCACCGTGGGGGACGTGGTATCCCTGGCGGCGGTGAGGCTGGGGAACCCGCCGGACCTGGCCGTCTACGACGGCATGACGGAAAGGCGGGAGATGACGGAGTTCGCCCGCCTCGTCTCCGAGGGCGGGTGGGAGGTCTCCGTGGCCCGCAACCCGGCGGGCACCGTGACCGCGGAGCTCTGCGACGCGGTCAGAAACGCTTTGGAGGGGGAATCCCGGGCCATAAGGGTCGAGGGGGAGGAGGACCTGGCGCTGCTGCCGTGCGTCCTGCTTTCCCCGGACGGCTGCGACGTGGTCTACGGGATGCCCGGCGAGGGGATGATGCACGTCGCCACGGACGCGGAGTCCCGGAAGGAAATACGTGAACTCTGGGAGAGAATGGAGGAATACGAATGAAGGTAGAGGTAAGCGAGCAGAAGGACAACCTTTTGCTCAAGAGGAAGGAGATCCGCTTCACCGTGGACCACAGGGGCGGCGCCACGCCGGCCAAGGCCGCGGTCGTGGAGGAGCTCAAGAAGGCGGTCAAGGGCAAAGGTGTCGTCGTGATCGAGTCCATGGAATCGAAGTACGGCATCGGCGTCTCCGAGGGGTACGCCAAGATGTACGATACCCTGGAAGCCGCCTGGGAAGTCGAGAAGGAGCACATAATGGCGAGGAACGGCTACACCAAGCCGGAGTACGTCCCGCCCGCGCCCGAGGCCGAGGCCGCGCCGGGGGCCGAGTGACATGGCCGCGAAGAAGAAGGCCGCCGGCGACAAGGCTGGCAAGGGCGGGAGCGCCCCCAAGTCCGTGAGGAAGGGCGACGCGTTCGAGGGCGGCAAGCCCAAGAAGCCCGTATGCCCCAAGTGCGGTCCCGGCATTTTCATGGCGACCCACAAGGACCGCGTCTCCTGCGGGAAATGCGGCTACACCGAGTTCGGCAAGAAAGACTGAGCCGAAACCCGTTCGCCCTCCTCTCTCGGGCACCGGCGGGAGGGGTCATCGCCCTTCCGCCGCAAACGCGTTCCAACGGGCATATGGTATAGCCAGGATATTATCGAGGTTTCCGGAACCTTTGACCCGGGTTCGAATCCCGGTATGCCCTCTCCCTCCCGGTTCGTTGTTTCCCAGCAACGGATATAAGCAACCGACGGCTATACGGCGGTCGGAGGTGGGAAAAAAATGGGTGCGACGGATACTTTAAAAGCGGTCGTCTTCGGGGTGTTGGCCGTGATCATGATGGTCGTCATCGCCATCGTGTTCTTCATCATCGTGCTTTTCATCATCAATTTCTCCGCGGAGGTGATTTTCGGCGTGGGCAAGCTTTCCGCCGACTACGCTGTGCTGTCGGCGGTCATCCTGACGGCCGCGACCCTCGTCGGCGGCGTGTACTCGACTTACGAGTGACCGCCGCCCCGGCGCCGAAACCCGTTTCCGCCCATTCTTTATTTACCCGCGGCCATTCGGTACCATGGTCTGCGAACACAACAGGGAAATCAAGTGCGTCTGCCCGGGGAACTGCGAGCGCCACGGCAAATGCTGCGAGTGCGTGGCGTACCACAGGGGCAAGGGCGACCTGCCGTTCTGCCTGAGGAAGTGAAGCCGGGCCCGCGACGGTTTCAAAGGCTTTATCGTTCCCTTCCCTATACCGGAACATGCAACTCAACGACGGCGAGAGGGCGATTCTCGACGGTGAGCGCGGTGAGGGGGCCAGGAAGGCCATGGAACTCGTCGTCGCCCTCGCCAGGGTCTACGGCGCGGAGAACCTCGTCGACATCACGTCGGCCCACCTTTCCGGCGCTTCCTACAAGACCATAGGCGACGGCGGCCTACTTTACCTGGAGGACATGGCGGCGGGCGGGGCCAAGGTCGCGGTGAGGTCCACCCTCAATCCCATCGGCATGGACAGGGAGAGGTGGCCGGAGATGCACATCGCCGGGGATTTCGCCGAGAAGCAGCTCAGGATCGTGGAGCTCTACGGCATGATGGGCATCGAGACCACGTGCTCGTGCACCCCCTATCTGGGGGCGAACGTCCCCGGCGTCGGCGAGCACATCGCCTGGGCGGAATCCTCCGCGCTGTCGATGGCCAACTCCTTCTTCGGCGCCAGGACCAACAGGGAGGGCGGGCCCGGCGCCCTCGCGGCGGCGATCATCGGGAAGACCGCCAATTACGGCTACCACCTGGACGAGAACAGAAAGCCCACGGTGGTCGTCGAGGCCGACATCGGGGACACGCTGTTCGAGCATTCGCTGCTGGGTCAGGCCGTCGGCTCCCGCATAGGCGCGGGGGTGCCGTATTTCAAAGGTATCAAACCGGGGGTCGAGGAGGCCAAGTCCCTGGCCGCGGCCATGGCAGCCTCCGGCGCGGTCGCCATGTGGCACGCCGAGGGAGTCACGCCGGAGGCCGCTGGATGCGACCTGACGGGCCTGGAAACGATCAAGATCGGCCCGGCCGAACTGAAGGAGGCCGAGGAGTCCCTCAACACCGCGGACGACGTCGAGCTCATCGCGTTGGGCTGCCCCCACCTCAGCGTCAGGGAGATGGGCGAGATCGCCAAACTGCTGAAGGGGAAGAAGAAAAGGAAGGATGTCGAGGTATGGTTCTGCACCTCCGAGGCGGTCCGCGCCGCCTGCCCCAAGGAGGTGGAGGTCATGGAGGGGTTCGGCCCCGTCCTTGCCGACACCTGCATGGTCGTGGCGCCGATCGAGGGGACGTTCTCCAGGACCGCAACCAACTCGTGCAAGGCGGGCAATTACCTGCCGACGCTCTGCTCGCAGAAGGTGGTCTGCGGCGACATGTCGGATCTGCTGAGGGCGATACAATGAAACTCGTCGGGAGGAAGATACACGGCGGGAAGGCCGAGGGCGAGGCGATCGTGCTGGACGAGCCGTTCGGGTTCCTGGGCGGCGTGGAGCAGGCCACGGGCAGGCTCCTGACCCACAAGGAGGGGAACATCGCCGGAAAGGTGTTCGTGTTCCCCAGCGGCAAGGGGAGCACCGTCGGCTCCTTCGTCATGTACGACCTGCACGTCAAGGGCAAGGGCCCCGCGGCGGTCGTGAACGAGACGGCGGAGACCATCGTCACCACCGGCGCGGTGATATCGTCCACGCCCATGGTCGACTCCATAGACGTATCCCTGATAAGGGACGGGGACCTCGTCAGGGTCGACGCCGACGCGGGCGCGGTCGAACTGCCAAACGTGAGGGAGATCCACGCCGTGTCGTCCGTCGTCGACGTGGGCGACGGTTTCATAATGCTCAAAAGACCCAGCGACGCGAAGTCCTACCCGGGCAGGTGGTCCCTCTGCGCCGGCAAGATCGAGAGGGGCGAGCGTCCCGCCGACGCCGCGGTCCGCGAGATCAAGGAGGAACTCGACATCGACGTGGGCGAGCCCGCCTCGTCGCTGGAACCGATAATGGTCAGGGAGAAGGACAGGATCTGGGTGGTGTACCCGTTCCTGTTCGAGGCCCCCGGGGCCGTGCCGAAGCTGAACGGCGAGAACCGCGCCTGGAGGAAATCCACGGTCGAAGATCTTGATCCCCGGGAGTTGGTGGAGAAGACGGCGGAGGCCGTAAGGGAACTCTACGCCCGCAAAGGCTGATGAAACATCCCGGGCACCGCATTCGGTGTTATGGCGGCGTACCAACGCTGGTTTTCACAGATTGTTTTAGGTCGACGGATCCTGTCACGAGATCCGTCGGAATGTATTATGGGTGCGGCGACTTCGAATGCAATGACATAATCGACGGAAAGATATCCATTGCCCGCGAGTGCTGATGGCCACCTAACGGCAACCGACCCGCGGGTCTTATCAGGACATGCATTCATAACTATCCCCCGTATTTAACGATACCTTCCATCCCTTTATCGGCGCCAATGTCCAATTTCACATCCGTTTCCCCGGTCGATGGGGGGCGGACGGGTCATGCAAATTCCGCCGGCGGCACGTTTGGTTAAACGAAACGCACAACCGGACTCACATCGCGGCCTTCGACACCCCGATGACGACCTCGCCGTCCATTATCTCCCACGACCTGACCTCGTCCCCGCCGGGGGAGTCGCAGAAGACAAGGTTCAACGCCCTGACTTCCCCGGAGATGTGCTCCACCCATTGGGCGCAGAGCTCGACGACCTCCCCCTCGGCGTCGATCTCGCAGTTGATGAAGTCCTCCACGTTCAGGGACATGTCCTTCCTCATCTGCTGTATCCTCCTGATGATCTCCCTGGCGTAGCTTTCCGCCAGGATGTCGGGGGTGACCTCGAAGTCGATGAAGACGGCGCCGGATGCGTAATTGGTACCGACCAGGTCCTTCCTGGGGCTCGGCGCGGCGTCCACGTATTCGATGGACTTGACGTTGGCCTGCTGGGCGAGCACGCGGTCGAACGTCCTCACCTTCCCCCCCTCGGGGCCGACGACGTAAATGGCCTTAAGGGGCCACCTGAGCTTGCTGCCCATCTTCTGCCTCTCGGCGGCGACGATCTCCACTATCTCCTGCACCGCGGCCATGCTCTCCTCCAACCCGACGTTTATCAGACCCGGGTCGTGGCCCGGCCAATCCTCCATGTGGATGCTTTCGAGGGTCCCGCCCATGTGCCCATAGACCTCCTCTGAGATGAACGGGCAGAAGGGCGCCAAGGCGAGGGCGGCGTTCATTATGGCGTAATGCAGCGTGAAGTAGGAGGCGTTCTTGTCCGCCACAACGTCCCCGCCCTCGGCCCAGGTCCTGTCGCGGACGAGGCGGACGTACCACCTGGAGAGGTCCTCCAGGATGTAGTTTTCCAGGGACCTGCACGCCCTGTGCAGCTCCCTCGACTCGAGGGCGTTCTCCACGTCCCTCTTCATCGCTTCCGTCCTGGAAACCATCCACAGGTCCTCGTCGCGGAAATCGACGGACATGGATTCCATGGTGTGGGCGGACGGGTCGTAGCCATCGATGTTCATGTAGGTGGAGGCGAAGTTGACCACGTTCCAGTAGGTGTTTAGGACCTTCCTGGCGTTCCTGGGCATTTCTTTTTGGAATGCGGTGTCCTCCCAAGGGGCGTTGGCCTTGAGCAGGCAGAACCTCATGGAGTCGGCGCCGACGTCCTTGGCCAGGTCCATGGGGTCGACCACGTTGCCCCTGGATTTGGACATCTTCTGGCCCTTGTTGTCGAGGATCCAGCCGTGCATCATGACCTCGTCGTAGGGGGCCCTGTCGAAGGATATCACGCCCGCCGCCAACTGAGAATAGAACCAGCCGCGGGTCTGGTCGTGGGCCTCCACGATGAACCGGGCGGGCCACCATCTCTCGAGCCCGTCCTTCCCGGACGGCCATCCGAGGCCGGCCCAGCCGGCGACGCCGGAGTCGAACCAAACGTCGAGGACGTCCCCGACCCTGATCATGGTGCCTCCGCACTCGCATCTGAACGTCACGCCGTCGATCCAGGGCCTGTGGGGATCCATGCCCTCGGTATAGCCGTCGCCATTGGACAACTCCTCGAAGCTGCCGACGACCCTGGTCTCGCCGCACCCGCATTCCCAGACGGGCAGGGGGATGCCCCAGTACCTCTGCCTGGTTATGCACCAGTCCCTGGCCCCCTCGACCCAGTTCCTTTCCCTGGACGAGCCGGCCCAGTCGGGCACCCACTTCACCCTGTCGATCTCATCGAGCATGCGGCCCTTGATGTCCGTGACCTTTACGAACCACTGGTCCGTGTTCCTGAATATTATCGGCGATTTGCAACGCCAGCAGTGGCCGTACCTGTGCCTCAGCCTGGCCGAGGAGAAGAGCAGGCCACGGGAATCCAGGTCCTCCAGTAGGGCCTCGTTGGACCCCCTCACCTTCTTACCCTCCATCATCGGGAACCCGTCGGTGAACCTACCGTCCTCGCCCACGGGGCAGAACGGTTCCAAGCCGTATTTCTTGCCGGTCTCGAAGTCGTCGGGACCGAAGCCCGGGGCGGTGTGCACCAACCCCGTGTTCCCTTCTTCGACGTAGTCCGCCAAGACGACTTTATGGAGCCACTGGGTCTTCTCCAGCCCAGGGACGGCGAAGGGTGGTTCGTATTCCATGCCCTCGAGGTCGGCACCGGTCATCCTATCGAGGATTTCCCACTTCTCGCACCCTCCGGCCTTGGCGACCTCGGCGAGAGCCGATTCCAACACGATGACCTTTTTCGCGCCGCCGGACGTCTCCATGGCCGCCAGGGCATAGGAGAACTCGGGGTGGGCTGCGACGGCCATGTTGGACGGAAGCGTCCATGGGGTCGTGGTCCAAATCAGCAGGGACCTGTCTCCGCCGACCACGGGGAACTCCACCATCACGGACGGGTCGTCCTCGTCCCAATACTCTATCTCGGCCTCAGCCAGCGCCGTCTCGCACCTGTGGCACCAGGTGAGCACCCTGTTGTCCCGGACCAGCAGGCCGTTCCTGTAGGCCTCGGAAAGGGTCCACCAGGCCGCCTCGATGAATTGCGGGTCGAGGGTCCTGTACGGATTGTTCCAGTCCATCCACACGCCCAGCCTCTTGAACTGCAGGGTCATGTCGTTCATGAGGCCCTTGGCGAAGGCGGAGCACGTCTCGACGAACCTGCCGATGCCGTATTCCTCGATTTGCTGCTTGGACCTCACGCCGATCTTCTTTTCGACCTGCACCTCGATGGGCAGGCCGTGCATGTCGAAACCGGGCTGGTCCCTCACGTTGCGGCCCCTCATCCTCCAGTAGCGGATGAGGACGTCCTTGATCGTCTTGTTGAGGGCGGTGCCCAGGTGCACCGAGCCGGTGGTGTAGGGCGGCCCGTCGAGGAAGTAGAAATCCTCCCCGTTTTCCCTGTGGGCGACGGTCTTCTCGTAAATCCCGTTGGAGTCCCAGAATTCCAGGATCTCCTTCTCCATGATCGGTGCGTCGTAGTTCGGTCTGACCTGCTTTATCATCGCGGCCACCTCCCCGCAGGGCTTCTCATCCCCGTGCGGTTGGCCGGCCTATGTAAAGGCGATTTATAAACGTTGGCGGTAAGACCTATTCTGTTTGGTAAAGACGCGCGGTGCGGACCGGAATCAGTCATACACTCTTTTACGACTGCCTATCTCAATGACGAATATCACCAGAACGTCATCGCGTATTTCTGAGAGAATCCTAAAATTCCCAAGGCGATATCTCCACGATCCTTTGAATTGTCCTGTCAGAGCCTTTCCAGTTCTACGCGGTTCTTCACAGTTATTGAGATTGTTATCAATCCATTCATAAATACGTCGTGCATCCTTCGGATTCTTTTTCCCGAGTTTTTCCAGAAAAGACAATGCGCCTTCGCTGTACTCGACCTTATAAATCAACGGAATCCGAGCCTCCTGCCAACTTCTTCGTGCGAATACGTGACAGGATTTTCATCAAAATGCTGTTTGGCTCTTCTGAATGCCTCAACGTCAATCTCGTCTTCTATGGCTTCGATAGTCAGTTTCCTGATGACCTCGGATTTCTTCATCTGATATAGTGTTGCGTACTCCTCAATCAACTCTTCTTCCTGAGGCGAGAATCTGACGGAATAGACCATGGAAATGTATTACATTTGTCATACTTAAGCGTTGGGAGGCATCTCGTTCTGTCAGGTAAAGTGGTTATGACCGCTATGATGGAATGCATTATCGTAAATCGCGAAAAGGCAGCGTCAGAACCAGTCCGAGAGGGACCTCTGGCAGGATTTCGACCTGTTGGTCTTCCTGGCCTCCTCTATCCGCTTTAGGGCGGCCTCCACCCTGGCGGCGGAGAAGTCCCTCTCGGTGAGCATCCCGACGACGCCGTCGAAATCCAGGCCGCCGACGGATAGGTCGCTCCCCTCCACGTATTCCCCGCGGAGGAATATGTCCCTGACCTCCTGGTATCCGGGTATCTCCCCACCGACGTGGGCGAGGGCGGACTCGATGTCGCCGTGCTTCCTGATAAGGTCCAAACCCCTTTTGGGGCCGATGCCCTTGATGCCCGGGTTGAAGTCCGTGCCCATGAGGATGGCAACGTCCACCAGCTGCTCCCTGGTGACGCCCAGGGTCCCGAACAGTTCGCCGCTCTCTATGATTTCGGTCCTGACGTCCCTGTATGCGTTCCTGCCCGGGATTTTACGACGCCCGGACGAGGTCAGGTTCCTCACGAGCCTCGGCGAACCGAAAAGGATGCTGTCGTAATCCTGGGAAGCGGCGGCGTGCACCTCGCCGACGGCGCACATGTGGGCGCTCTGCGCCTCGCCGTCCGAGGGGGCCATTACGATGGGCACCCCCATAAGACCCAGCAGCTCGATCGACGTGTCGCGGACCTCGTCGGTCATCCGGGAGCTTTGCTGGGCCTTGGTGAACGCCCTTTCCATGTCCCCGGCCTCCACGGCCTCCATCCATTCCTCCTCGGCCTTCTCCCTCCTGTCCCTGCGTTCCCTGAGGGTGTCGGCCTTCATCACGTGGGGCTTGCCGTCGAACACGTACACTGGCTCTATGCCCGCCTCAATCAGGTTGGCGGTCCTGTACAGTATGCCGGAGAGGTGCGAGGTGACCCTCCCCTGTGAATCGGCGAGGGGATAGCCGTCCCGTTGCCGAATCGTTGAAAGGAACTGGTAGATGGCGTTGTAGGCGTCAACGGCCACCTTTTTGCCGCAAAGGTCCGACATCTCGATTTCAGTGGCCTCGACGACGGAGGAAAGGTTTACGCCCATACCGGTCACTTGTCCGACACGTTCGGGGCGCCGAAGAACAGGGCGACGAACATAAACGCCATCAAGGACAGGGCCACGCCGATCATCACGTCGAAATACGCGAGGGCGACGAAAAGACCCAGGAATATCCAGACAAGCACGAACGGGACCAGCGCCCTATCGAATTTCATTCCTTTCAGTTTCATACGTCTCACCTCTCACCGAAGGTTTTCCACAATGCTATCTCGGAGGCCATGTCCTCCAGTTTGAACAGGTAGCTGCCGGCGGCGAGAACGGTGGCGCCGGCCTCGGCGCACCTCCTTCCCGTCTCCCTGTTTATGCCGCCGTCCACGCATATCTCCAGATTGTGCCCGGTTTCCCGGGCGTAATCGGATAGCCATTCGATCTTCGGCAACCCCTCTTCCCTGAATGCCTGGCCGCCGAAGCCGGGCTGCACGGTCATGACCAGGACGGCGTCGCAGAGATCCAGAACCTTGGACACCTTAGATACGGGCGTTCCCGGGTTTAGGGAAATTCCGGCCTTCAGACCCAGATCCCTGATTTTGCGCAGGGTGCGTTTCAGGTTGCCCTTGGCCTCTACATGGACCGTGAGCATGTCCGCCCCGGCCTTGGCAAACTCGTCGACGTACCTTTCCGGGCGTTCGATCATCAGGTGGACGTCGAAGAATATGTCGCTCAGGGGTCTGAGCGCCTCGACGACGAGGGGTCCGACGGTTATGTTGGGGACGAACATCCCGTCCATGACGTCGATGTGGACCCAATCGGCCCCCGCCTTCTCTATGCGCAACAACTCTTCTCCAAGTCTGGAGAAATCCGCGGAAAGCATTGACGGGGATACCTTTGCCACACCCCCCAATACGTCGGAACACGTTTAATGGTTTCACAGGTTTGGCTGGGGAGGCGGTTTTCAAGGGTTATGGCGGGTTGGGCGCAATCAATGTTCAATTATTTATTTTATTATTTGACTAATTAATTTATTAATTACCGACCGTTGCGCCCATGCGGGCTTTGGCGCGATGGCGCGACGCATCGGTTATATCCCGCCGGACGCTTCGCCGAACGTGGTCGGTGGTAAAACGCTTCACGATGCTGAGTACGTTGCCGAGATGCCCAACGGTTTCGGTGCAGTGAGGATACGATTCCGGGGAAACGCGGTGACGGGGATAACCTTCGGCGGCAAACCATCCCCCGGGGAGCCGCCGGAGGAGATAGCTCACGCCGTCGGGCAACTCCGGGATTATTTCGATGGCTGGTTGACCTCGTTCGACGTCGAAACCATTATGCCCGGGGGTTTTGCGGGCGATGTCATGGCGACGGTCTCCCGCATACCCTACGGGGAAACCGAATCGTATTCCGGGTTGGCCGCGGCGCTTGGAAGGCCGGGGGCAGCGAGGGCGGTCGGCAACGCCTGCGCCCGCAACCCCGTGCCGGTAATCGTGCCGTGCCACAGGGTGGTGCGGTCGGACGGCTCCGTCGGCGGGTTCGCCGCCGGCGTCGGAATGAAGGAAAGGCTGCTGGCCCTGGAAAAGGGAATCAGCCTGCGTTGAGGAAACCCTTCGCCTCGGCGTAGGTGCGGTCTGCCACGACGGGGGTCACCCAGTCGCCTTCCAGGTAAAGCAGCTCCAGGTTGTACTTCTCGCAGAACTCCTCGGCCTTGGCCTGGAACAGGTCCTGGTCGCCCAACCCCGTCTGTATTTTGAGGGCGTGCCTGTAGTCGGCCATCTCCAGGATCATCCTGAGCATCTCCTCCCTGTCCCTGCCGCTGCCCTCTATGCCGCGGGTCAGTTCCATGGCGTTGAGAAACTCGTCGAAGTTGCAGGCGACGCATGGGGTTAGGTACATCACCCCGGGGTATTCCTTGAGCAGCCGCAGGTAGTTGTCGGTGCCGCCCACGGGCACGGCGATGCAGTCGTCGCAGACCTTGCCCTCCGCGTCTTTCAGGATGGTGATGGGGACGGAAAGGTTCTCGGAGCCCCATTCCTCGATACCCTCGAGGCCCTTGCCGCACAGCCCGTAATACAGCATCACGGCGTCGACACGGTGCTGGAACCCCAGGAGGCGTTCCTTGATGGCGGAGCCCAGGTCCTCCGGCTCCTGGTGGAGCCCCATGTCCATCATGTAGATGACCACGTTGTAGGCGCCCTCGGGGAGGGGGGCGCCCGCATCAATGAATGCGGACTCGTCCAGCGATTCGAAGGGTATACCCGCCTCCGAGAGTTTGCGCTTGGCGCTGCCGCAGTACTCGTTCTCAAGCACGAAGACGTTTTTTTCTTCGGCGTCGGTGGAGAGGTTGTACACCATCTCGTCCTCGAGTATCGGGCACGCCACCATGCCCAGGGTTCCGTTCGCCATGGTACGTCATCTGCCCGAGGGTATATCTATTTGGCAGTCGCGGACGGACACATTATTAAGCCATCCGTCGAATTGGGGGGGCATGGCGGAAGACGGCAAGACGTGCGACGTGGAGGGCTGCAACGAACCGGCCGAGAGGTCCATCTCCAACAAAAAGGTCGAGGCCTCGGGCCTCCCCGTCCCCGGCGGCAAGGGGAACGTGCGCCTGTGCAGGGCGCACTACAGGGAGATGAAGAAGAGGAACAAGCGCAACCTCCCCGATTACGTCGGCTGAACATGTTCGAGATCCTTTTTCTGGGCACCGCGGCGGCCGTGCCGTCGAAGGCGCGGTCCATGCCCTGCATCGCGTTGCGCCACAGGTCCGGCGTGGCGATATTCGACTGCGGGGAGGGGGCGCAGAGACAGTTCATGTTCTCGCCGTTCTCCTTTATGAAGGTGGATTGGGTCTTCCTCACCCACCTGCACGGCGACCATGTGCTGGGGTTGCCCGGGCTGCTGCAGACGATGTCCCTGTCCGGCCGCGACAGGCCGATCCTGGTGGTCGGCCCCGGAGGCACCGGGGAATCCGTGAGGAAGATGCTCGATTCCTGCATGGGCACCCTGGCGTACGGGCTGGAGGTCGTGGACGCCGCCCCCGGGGACTCCTTTGAATGCGAAGGCTTCACCGTCACGGCCGTGGAGACCGAGCACGTCGTGGAATCCCTCGGCTACGTCGTGGAGGGGGAGGGGACAAGGGGGAGGTTCGATAGGGAGAAGGCGCTGTCGCTTGGGCTGGAGCCCGGGAACGACTTCTCTAGGATTTCCGACGGCGAGACCGTCAAGGGCGTCGTGCCGGAAGAGGTGCTGGGACCGGCAAAGCCCGGCATGAGGATCGTCATATCGGGCGACACCGTGCCGACCCCCGCCATCGCGGAGGCGTGCAGGGGGGCGGATCTGTTGATCCACGAGGCAACGTTCATGGGTTCCGAGAGGGACGTGGCAGACGCCACGGGCCATACCACCGCGGGGGCGGCGGCGGAAATCGCCAAGGCCGCGGGTGTGCGCCACCTGATCCTGACGCACATCAGCAACAGGTACGACGGCGCCGAACTCGCGGCGGAGGCGGCGGCGGTGTTCCCGGGCGCCCTGGCCGCCGCGGATATGGACCACTTCAGGTTGACGAGGAAGGGGCTCAAATCAATTTGAGCAGGTCGGCGTTGGTTATGATGCCGACGATTTTCCCGCGGTTGCCCACGAGGATTGCCTCGCAGTGGGCCATCATCGACGTCACCGTGGATATCGGCGTGTTCTCCGATATGAGCGGGTAGGGATCCTCCATCACCTTGTCTATGCTCGTGGTCGCCAGCTCATCCATGGTCATGCCCTGCCTGAGCAGGTTGAATATCGACTTCTCCGAGGCGCTGCCCACGGGCACGTCCTTCCTCAGTATCGGCAGCTGGGAAAAGCCGGTGGACTTCATCAGGTCGGAAACCGACTTGACGCTGCTGTCGTGCTGCACGGTGACCACGCCTTTGGACGCGACGTCGGACGCCACTATGTTCTTGTCCTCGGTCCTGCCCAACTCGTCCAACGTCTCGAAAAGCTTGACGATGGTGGCGTAACTGGCCGATATGGTGCCGCGCTCCACCTTTGCGATGGTGCTTTGGCTGATCCCGGAGGCTTGGGCGAGCTCGGATTGGGTCAGGTCCAGGGCTTTCCTGATTTTCCTGATGTCGGTCGAGGGGGGGAATTTCATATGGCCACGCAAAATATATTCGTATAAGAATATATATATCAATCGGATTTATTAACGGACTTGCCCTATTTGGCATACAATAATAATCCCGAGAGGAAAGACCATGGCCAAGAACATCTACGTAGAGACCCTTGACAAGACACCCACCCCGATGGGCCAGTACGAGCTAGTCGAAAGGAAAGGCATAGGCCACCCGGACAGCGTCGCCGACGCCCTGGCGGAGGAGGTTTCCAGGGCCCTGTGCAGGATGTACAAATCCGAGTTCGGGAAGGTGCTGCACCACAACACCGACGAGACCCAGATCGTCGCCGGCATGTCCAAGCCCGCCTACGGCGGCGGCACCATAGTCAACCCGGCGTACATCATGCTCGTCGGACGCGCCACCACCTACGTGGAGGAGAACGGCAAGACCGTCTCCCTCCCGTGCATACCCGAGGCCCTGAAGGCGGCGACGAACTACCTGCGCAAAACCTTCCCCAACCTGGACCCGGAGTCCGAGATAATACTGGATGCCAAGCTCGGCCAGGGGTCCGACGACCTCAGGGGCGTCTACCAGACGTCCAAGTTCCTGGCCAATGACACCTCCTTCGGCGTGGGCTACGCCCCCTATTCCATCACGGACAGGCTCGTGCTGGAGACCGAGGAATACATCAATGGCCCGATGAAGAAGAAGATGCCCCAGACGGGCCAGGACGTGAAGGTCATGGCCTCCAGGGTCGGCAGGGACGTCACCATGACCGTGGCCTGCGCCATGGTCGACAAACACATCGAGGACAAATCCGCCTACATCTCGTCCATCGAGCACCTCAAGGACCTGGTGTACGAGAACGCCTTGAAAATCATAGGCGACGAGGACGTCAATCTCATCCTGGACATAAACACCGCGGACGATTACGACAGGGACGTCCTCTATCTGACCTGCACCGGCCTCTCCCAGGAGATGGGCGACGATGGGTCCGTCGGCAGGGGCAACAGGGCCAACGGCCTCATAACCCCGTTTAGGCCGATGTCCATGGAGGCCACCTCCGGCAAGAACCCCATAACGCACATAGGCAAGATCTACAACATCCTGTCGACGCAGATGGCGGAGGACATCTCCAAGAGCACCACCCCGGACGCCGAGGTGCTGGTGAGGATACTGTCCCAGATAGGCAGCCCGGTCAGCGAGCCCCTTAGCTGCAGCATCCAGATAGTCACGGAAAACCCCAGGGACGTCAAGAAATGGAAGGCCGAGGCCCACGAGATAGCCGCGGGCTACCTGGCGAACATTGATAAGGTCACGGAGAATATTATAAGCGGGAAGACCAGGACGTTCTGAGGATGAAGATAATCGAGGTACCCGCGCACGGACCAGCCTTCAGGTTCTCCGATGCCGATGTGTATTGGGCAATGTACGCCCTTTCCGACGGCAGGAAGATGGGCAGGAAGAGGCTGGCAGACGAAATCGGAATAGGCGAAGGCAGCGTAAGGAGGATAATAATCAGTCTCAGGGAGATGGGATTCATATCCGTGTCCCAGGGTGGCATCTCCATCACCAGGGTTGGGACGGAGTTCCTGGAGAAGACCCCAGTGCGCGTCGTCGACGTCGACATGGGCACTTCCGTCGTGGGCTCCCATTCCCAGGCCGTGGTGGTCAAGGGCGTGGCCGACCAAATCGAGAATGGCATGCAGCAGAGGGACGCCGGGATAAGGGCGGGCGCCGCCGGGTGCACCACCGCCGTCTACAGGGGTGGGAAGCTCATGGTACCGCCGGACTGGAACATGGACGAGGAGAACCCGGAGACCGCCGCCAGGATACGGGCCCTCGAGGAGATGGGCCCCAACGACGCACTCATAGTCGGCAGCGGCTTCGACAGGCATTCCGCGATGAACGCGGCGATCGAGGCGGCTTTCGACCTCCTATGAAGCACCTCATAAACCATACCGTCTACGGTTCCCTGTCCTACATACCCGGGGGAGGCACCCATGCCGAGAACTTGGCGGCCATGGGCGCCGACGGCGTCGAGCTGCTGACGAACTATTCCGAGACGGATGCCGCCTTCAAGGGCCACGCCACCGGCGTCCACCTCCCGTATGCCATGGATTGGCGTTCCGTCTGGAGGGGCGAAAGGGAGGTCCCGGCGGACATGCCGGAGGGCGATGTCCGTCACCTTTTCTATGGCAGGGACCGGGAAGGCATCGTGGGGAACCTGGCCGACGCGATGCGCATGGCAGCCGCCGTCCGCCCCGCATACGGCGTCCTGCACGCCTGCAGCACGCCGATGGACGAAATCGGCCTTTGGGAATACTCCGACGCGGACCCGGATGTCCTTGCCGACTTCGCTGATATGCTCAACGCCGCCGTCTCCGGGTTCCCGGGGGGCGAGCCGCCCTTCACGCTGATGCTGGAGAACCTGTGGTGGCCCGGCCTCAGGCTGCTCGACGGCTCCGGTTGGAGATTCCTCGAATCCAAGCTGGAGTTCGACGACTGGGGCGTCTGTCTGGACACGGGCCATCTGCTGATAGCCGCCGGGGGCGTCTCCACCGAGGCGGAGGCCGTCGAGAAGATCCGATCGATCGTAGAGAGGTACCCGACGGGGCTGAGGGACAGGCTTTCCGTGATCCATCTGCACATGAACCTGTCCGCCGAATACCTGAAAAAAGACATGAGGCCCGACGGTTATCTGGCGATGCCGTTCAAGGACAGGGTTGCCGAGGGCTACGGTATCATCTGCGCCGCGGACGCCCACCGCCCGTTCACCAATCCCGGGATAGTGGACGTCGTGGAATCCCTGGAACCGGATTTCGTCACCCATGAGCTGCTGGAGCACGACCCGGTGGCGACCATCGGGAAGTTCAAGACCCAGCGGGCGCTTTTCCGTTGATCAGAGTATCCTTTCGAGGATGTCTACGATGTCTACGCATAGGGAGGGGCAGAAGTCCCTGTACTTGCCGGTGCGGTGCGCCTCCAAATCGTCCTCGGCCTTCCTGACGTCCAACCCCATCAGGCCGGGGCAATCCAAGGAACCGTATTTCTTCCTGAACTCCGTCATGAACTGTTCCTTCTTAATCAGGGCCATCCCCTTGGCAGCCATGTCCGGCCCTTCGTTGCCGTGGACCAGGCCGATGATTACGTAGGCGGCCAGGACCGCGCCGCAGACACTCCCTTCGAGCAAGCCCATGCCCAGGCACGTCGTCGCCCTCATCATCGCGGCCTCGTCGTACCCCACTCTCTCGGCCATGACGTGTATCACGGCCTGGGCGCAGTCGTAGCCCTGGGAGTACATCTCCCTGACCGTTTCCAGTTCCATGGCGGGTCATCGTACCCGGCCTATTAATCTGGGTTGGGGAATCTTTCGGCACCCGCCTACGAATGGTATAAATAAGTCCTGATTATTGGGACCGAAGGAGGACATACAATGGCACGTTTCCCAGAGGCGGAGCGCAGGCTGCTTGACAAGACCGTCTGCATGAAATGCTACGCCACGAATCCCAAGGCGGGCAAGAGATGCCGCAAGTGCGGGTACAGCAACCTCAGGCCCAAGGCCAGGGAAAGCAGGAAGCAGTGATCCGCGCCGGCGTCGCGGCGCCTTCCGCGTGCGGCCCCGACCAAACAATTAATATGCGTCCCCCCGGCTTTCGGCATAGCGTCGTTGGGGATGGGTCCGATGGTGCGTGCGCATGAAGGTGCTGATAGTCGACGACAACCCGGCAATCCTTGAGATTATATCCGACATCCTGCAGGTCAACGGTTACGAGACCTCGACCGCGGAGGACGCGGACGATGCCAGGGCCAAGCTCGTTTCGTTCAAGCCCGGCATCCTGATACTGGATTCGTCCCTGCACGGCGAGCCCAGTTTCCCGCTGCTCGGGGAGATAGACCTGGATTCGGACCTGAAGGTCCTGATTCTGACCAGCGGCAACGAGACGCTGCCTACGGACTCCAAATTCATACGGGGCAGCCTGAAGAGCCCCTACCGCAGCTCCGAGGTCCTCGAGGAGGTCCGCAGGCTCGGCCCCGCCGGGGACCAGAAGGCCGCCGTGGCGGTCCCGCAGAAGGAGGCCAAGAGAAAGAAAAAAGGTTTCTTCCGCAGGCGCAACAAGGAGAAAATAGTCCCGGCGAGGGACGCGACGCTGCGCCACGGCAAGTCATACGTCGTGTTCGAGGACACCCCGGAGACGGCGTACAGGCTGGCGTTCGCCCTGGCTATGCAGGACGCGGACGTGGCCGTGGTGACGGACGAGAACCCGAAGGCCGTGAAGGAACGGTTCCTGAGCGGCAACGTCACCGTCAAGGGCCTCTCGATGAGACCGAGGCCCGGCTACGTCGAAGCGTCCAAGCCGGGCACGATAATGCACGAGGCGATGGAATTCATCAAAGGCTCCCAAAAACCGGTCCTGGTCTTCAGCAACCTCGACCTCATAGTGCAGGTCAACGGGATCAACGCCGCCCTAACCCTCATCCACCAAATCAGGGCCGGGGCGGGGAAACAGATTTCGATGGTGGTCTCCTCCTCCGGGGAGGGGTTCACCAGTAAGGACAGGGACCTGCTCGTGTCCGGCATGGAGCTTTACAAACAACAGGGGAGGGAACAAGCGTAATGGCGAAGATTGAGAAGGTTTGGGCGAGGGAGGTCCTGGATTCCAGGGGCAACCCGACGGTCGAGGCCGAGGTGCACGTCGGCGGCAGGGCATACACCGCGATAGCGCCGTCCGGCGCGTCCACCGGCACGTGGGAGGCCCACGAGCTGAGGGACGGCGGCAGGAGGTACCGCGGCAAGGGCGTCACGGCGGCGGTAGGCCACGTGAGGGACGACATATCGAAGGCGATAGTGGGCATGGACGCCGCGGACCAGAGGGCCGTGGACGAGGCGATGATCGCCCTGGACGGCACGCCGAACAAGGGCAACCTGGGCGCCAACGCCATCATCGCCGCGTCCCTGGCGAACGCGAAGGCCGGGGCCGGGGCCCTCGGGCTGGAACTCTACGAGCACGTAGGCGCCGACGGCGTCACGATGCCTGTGCCCATGCTCAACATCATCAACGGCGGCAAGCACGCTGGCGGCAACCTGAAAATCCAGGAATTCATGATCATACCCGCTGGGGCTAGGAACTTCCGCGAGTGCCTGCGCACATCCGCCGAAATCTACATGTCGCTCAAGAAGCTCCTCGCGGGGAAATACGGCGCCGCGGCCACCAACCTGGGCGACGAAGGGGGCTTCGCGCCGCCCCTGGACACCAGCGCCGAGGCCATGGACACAATCATGGGCGCCATAACCGAGGCGGGCTACATACCCGGCAAGGACGTCTTCCTCGCCCTGGACGCCGCCTCGTCGGAATTCTTCGACGGCGCCAAGTATTCCATAGACGGGAAGAAACTGACGCCGGGCGAGCTGTGCGATTACTATGCCGCCCTAACGAAGGAGTTCCCGCTCATCAGCATAGAGGACCCGTTTTCCGAGGACGATTATGAGACCACCGCCGAGCTCACCGCCAAGGTGGGCGGCAAGGTGCAGATTGTCGGGGACGACCTGTTCGTGACGAACACGGAGAGGCTTTCCAAGGGCATCTCCATGAAGTCGGCCAACTCGATGCTGCTGAAGGTCAACCAGATCGGCACCGTTTCGGAGGCGGGCGACGCCGCGGCCATGTGCTTCGACAACGGCTACTCCGTGGTCGTCTCCCACCGCTCCGGGGAATCGGAGGACTGCTCCATCGCCGACCTGTCCGTCGGCTGGGGCTCCGGGCAGATCAAGACCGGGGCGCCCGCCAGGGGCGAGCGCACCGCGAAGTACAACAGGCTGTTGCGCATAGAGGAGCGCCTGGGCTCAAAGGCCGTGTTCCCCGGGAAGAGGGCGTTCTCCCTGTGATACCATGGGGAGGCTGTTCTCCGCTTCCGAGGCCGAGATACGGGACGGCCTGACCGCCGACGTCTACTTCCCGAGGACCAAGAGGATCCTGGAGGAGAGGGGCCACGCCTCCACCGAGGTGTGGGCCGAGTTCACGGCGGGCGGCCTCCCCCGGGGGTGGCCCTGGGCCGTCTTCTGCGGCCTGGAGGAGGTGGTCAGGCTGCTGGAGGGCATGCCCGTCGACCTCTACGCCGTGCCCGAGGGCACCGTCTTCAGGCCAAGGTCCAGGAACAGCGTCCGGGTCCCCGTGGCGAACATACACGGCAGGTATGCCCAGTTCGGCGTCGCCGAGACGTCGATCCTGGGGATGCTCTGCCAACCCACCGGCGTGGCCACAGCCGCGGCCAGGACGAAGCTCGCCGCCCGGGGCAAGAACGTCACCGCCTTCGGCAACAGGAGGATGCACCCTGCCATATCCGGCGTTTTGGACAGGTCCGCCTTCATCGGTGGCTGCGACGCCGTGTCGTCCAGGATCGGCGGGGACTTCGTGGGCGTGGAGCCGCTGGGCACGACGCCCCACGCGCTGATGCTGATAATGGGGGACAACCGCAGCGCCTTCAGGGCCTTCGACGAGATCATCGAGCCGGAGGTCCCCAGGATAATGCTCATAGACACGTTTTCCGACGAAAGGGACGGCGTCATGGATGCCGTCCGGGCCGTCGGGGACCTGCGCGGTGTGAGGCTTGACACGCCGAGCTCCCGCCGGGGCAACTTCAAGGAACTCATCGACGAGATCAGGTGGGAGCTGGACATGAACGGCCACGGCCACGTCGGCATAATGGTGTCCGGCGGCCTGGACGAGAGGTCCGTGGCCGACCTGGCGGGAACCTGCGTGACGGGGTTCGGCGTCGGCACGTCGATCAGCAACGCCCCTACCGTCGATTTCTCCATGGACATCGTCGAGAGGGACGGCGCCGCGATTTCCAAGAGGGGCAAGTTCGGGGGCCGGAAACACCCCTATCGGTGCCCCGAGTGCTTCGAGGCCGACGTTTCCCTGGAGCCCGACGCGGAGATCGCCTGCCCGTGCGGCGCCGCCATGGAGCCGATGGAAAGGCAGGTCCTCAGGGCGGGGAAAAGGGTGTTACCGAAAACCCCGGAAACCGAGATTCGGGCCTACGTGCTGTCGCAGTTGGGGCGTCTGCAGGACCTTTTGTGACCATCTTTATTTATAGGTTCACCAAGGCGGTTTTATACCCCCCCATTTCCACTGCGGACGCCCTTTTTAAAGACCGGGATAACACCGGGAGGGACCGCCCCCCGTCCTTGCGCGACGCGTTCGCAAACGGGGAATATACGGAGCCAGTAACCCAAGGTTTGCAAAACGCCGTTAACCGAGGCCCGTTGTGCCGCCCCCGGCCGGCGGCGGCAGGCTTTCGGTGCGCCCCCACGGCGGCATCGGGCCTCCCCACGGAATTTTTTCCTGTGGGAAACGCGGAAAAGAGGATGGAAGTAACGAAAATATTCCTATCGGGTCTGCGGTAAACACCGTTGAAACACCCACCCCCGCCGACGTCGGGAATAGGCTTATATGCCACGTGCTTTATGGAGTTGTTCGACCACGTGAGGGAAGGGACACGCCGACTTTTGGCGTGTGTCATGATGGTCGTTCCCCCGGGGTGGGGGCAAAGAGAGGGTAATAGATGGAGGTAGCGGCGGCTATGGAAGGCCACGGGAAACGTGGCAACGGGTTCTTCTCGGAATACAGCCGCAGCACCATGAGGAAGATCTACTGCGACTGTGGGAGGATCCTCGATTTGGATTCCGGCTACTTCGCCCTCAAGCAGGCGCTGAGGAAGAAGGTCGAGTGCCCCTTCTGCAGGAACGTCAGGATTTCCTTGGAGATTCAGGAGCTCAACGACCACTTCGACCCGCCTTCCGCGGAAGGGGAAGGCGCCCCGTTCTGACCGGGGCCTTCAACCCAAATATATACGGCGAAGCCGTTTCGGCAACCCATGCGCTTGATCGTCGTCGCCGGTCTGCTGGGCGTCGGGAAGACGTCCGTCATCGTCAGGCTCATCGAACCGCTCTCGGAGAGCGGTCGCAAATTCGCCATAATCGAGAACGAGTTCGGTTCTACCGGCATCGACGGCGACGTCATAGAGAGGGGCGGCGTCGAGGTCAGGGACCTCAGGGGCGGCTGCGTCTGCTGCACCCTCAAGACCGGGCTGATCGACACGCTGCGGACGCTGCAGATCGGGATGGGTCCCGACGTGGCCGTCGTCGAGCCGTCGGGCATAGCGGACCCTTCCTTGATAGTAAGGGCGGTTGACGGCGTCACCGGCCTCGCCATCGACGACGTGACGGTCGTCGCGATAGTGGACGCCGAGAGGTTCGGCACCATGAAAAGGATGTTCGAGAGGCCGCTCAGGAACCAACTGTCCGTGGCCGGGCACGTGCTCCTGAACAAGGTCGACGCCGTGGACGCCGACGGGCTCGCCGGCATCGAGGAGGCGATAAGGGGCTTCGGCTACGCCGGCCCGATATACAGGGCCAGGGCGGACACCGGCGAGGGGCTGGACGCGTTGTTCAGGGGGCTGGGGCTCTGACCCGGGAGGCGGAGTACCTGCCGACGGCGGTCACCGCCGTCCTCTCCGGGGACCTTAGGGGGACGCCGGCGGCGGAATCCAACGCCCTGCTGGCGGCGTTCGTCTCGTCCGTCGCCGTACGCTCGGCCTCCGCCGGGGCGGAGATGGTCGGGCACATCAAGGCCAACTTCAAGTCCGGAGGGCAGATGCTGTCGGTGAGCACCACGTCCCTGGAGGGGAGGGCGAGCCTCAAGTCGGCGTTCGACGGCGACGTCGGCGAATTCGAGGGCGCCATGAACGCCCTGGTCTACGGCATTCCCGCCGGCGACCTCAAGGCAGCCATAAAGGAGGCGGCGGAGGAGACGGGCGCGTTTTCCAAACTGGTTCTCAAGGTCGAGGGCGGGTGCGACGACCCCGATTGCGGGGACCCGGACTGCGCGGACCACGGCCCGAGGCCGCTGGTGCCGTCGTGATCACTTCTTTTTCCCGCGGGACGGGCATTTCATGTCGATGCAGGACTTCCCCCTGCCGTAGCCTATCACCGGGGCGCCGCATTCTTCGCAGGATTCCCCGGTCGGGGTCACGTTGCCCCGGGGCCTCAGGGGGTAGGAGACGTCGCATTCGGGCCAGCCGGAGCAGCCGGCGAACCTCTTCCCCGCCCTGGAGTACATCATCACGATGCGGCCGTCGCCGCATTTCGGGCACGGCCCCAGATCGGTCTTGGCGACGTTGCTGGGGCATTTGGGGTCGACGCAGTCGGTCTGGGGCGGCACGCCCCTCCTTATTATCCTGAGCTTCGGCAGCCCGCACTCTTCGCAGGTTTCCTCGGTGGTCTCCACCAGCGCGCCGCGGGGCATGGGGAAGGTCACGGTGCAATCGGGGTAGCCGTCGCATCCGATGAAGTTGCCGTTCCTCGACCTTTTGATGGAGAGGGCGTTGCCGCACTCCTTGCAGGTCCCGATGTGCTTCTGCGCCCTGAGGGCGGACCGGATCTCGTCCCCTATCTCCTTTTTGTCCCTCTCCATCTGGGTCGCGGCCCTGTGCAGCATCGCCTGGGACTCGCCCACCACCTCGTCGAGGGTCTTCCCGCCGTTGGCGATGAGCGCCATGTCATCCTCGAGCTGGGCGGTCATCGCCGGCTCGGCTATGCCGCCGCCGTGCACCTCCAGCGACTTCACGAGGGCGACGCCGCTCGGCGTCGGGACCATGTTGTTGCCCTGGACGTAGTTCCTGGAATAGAGTTTGCTGATTATGTCGTGCCTCGTGCTCTTCGTGCCGAGGTTGAGGCGGTCCATCTCCTGGATGAGGGAGCCCTGGTTGTACCTCCAGGGCGGCTTGGTCTCCAGCCCCTCCATGGAGAGGCCGCGGACGTCGACCCCGTCGCCGACCCTCAGGCGGTCGACGCTCCTGTCGTTCCGTCTGAGGTACTTTCCGTAGTACCTCTTCCAGCCTTCCTTCTTCTGGGCGTATCCCTCGGCGCGGAACTCCTCGCCGGCCAGGTCCACGACGCATTCGGTGATTTCCGCCTCGGCGTTCGGGGCCAGCGTGGCCAGGAACCTCCTGACTATCAGTTCGTAGAGCTTCCACTTGTCGCCCTTCATGTTGCTCGATTTGGCGGCGGCCGTCGGGTATATGGGCGGGTGGTCCGTGGTCCTGCGCCTGCCCCTGGACGGGACGATCCTGTCCTGGGCGAGGATCTCCTCCGCCTCCCTTTTGAAGTCGGAGTCCCTAAGCCTTTCCAGCACGGAACGGAGGCCGAGGCTCTTGGGGTACTCGGTGTTCTCTGTCCTCGGGTACGAGATGTAGCCGCCGGTGTACAGGTCCTCGGCCAGCTTCATCGCCGCCGCGGGGGGTATGCCGATCCTGTTGGCCTCGACCTGCATCTGGGTGGTGTCGAAGGGCGGCGGTCGGTATTCCTCCTTCGTCTCGACGGTATAGGATGTGACCGTAGCCGTTTCGGCCGCCTCGCACCTCGCCATGACCCTTTCCGCGTCGCCCTTCTCCCAGAACGGGTTGGAGGCGTGGTCCGCCCGGAAGGCGAGCATGCCGAGTTTGCAGGAAACTTCCCAGTAGGGCTTCGGGACGAAGCCCCTCACCTCCTCGTCCCTGTCCACGAGGAGCTTAAGCGTCGGGCTCTGCACCCGGCCGACGGACATGAAGTTCTTGCCCTTCTGGCCGGACGCCAGGGATATGAGGCGGGTGAGGACCGCGCCCCAGGACAGGTCGATGATCTGCCTGGCCTCGGCGGCGTCGGACAACTTTTCGTCGGGGGGCGAAAGGTTGGCGAAGGCCGCCTCGACTTCCCCCTTGGTGAGGGCGCTGAACCTCGCCCTTTTGACCTTGGACATGTCCACGCCGGCGGCGCGGACCGTCTCCAGGCCGATGAGCTCCCCCTCCCTGTCGTAGTCCGTCGCTATTATGACCTCGTCCGACGCCTCGGCCAGCTTGGCGATGGCGTCCAGGGCGCTCCTGACCTTGACGACCTTGACCTGGGGCGCGTACACCAGGTCGACGGGGGACCCGGCCTCCCAGTCGCTGTATTCCTTCGGGTAGTCCAGCTCGAGGATGTGCCCCCTCAGGCTGACGACGTTGTACTCGTCGCCCCCGGAGACGAAGTTGATGACGTTCGCCCCGCCGACCTTGGTCCTGTCGGTTTTCCCGTCGGACAGGATCGTCGAGATCCTCCGGGCGGCGTTGGCCTTCTCGGTTATGACGAGTTTCATCATCGGGACGCTCCAAGCCGAAGCGACCTATTAATAGGATTTGGTCGCGATCCGTTGAGTGGGGACGCGCGTTTTTTCGCATCAAAACGGCTTGGGTGCGGGAACGCGGCCGGCGGCATCAAGGTATGTTTAAATATCGGCCGTTGGCATACTAGGGGCGTTGGCGGGTCCGGTCTGCCTTCGGCACGCCCACGCCCGTCGAGGTGTGTTCGACATGAACGGGAACCAAAAGACCGAATCCCGCAAGGGAAAGACGGGTGGGCGCGACGGCTCCCGCCTCCTTCTCCTCTGCGGCGCGGCGGCGTTGATTTTCGCCGTCGCCATTGCCTGCCTGATGTTTACCCCCGCCGACGATTGCGATGCCGCCCCTCCAGATCCTCCACAATACGTATATAAGGATGGGGTGAAATATTTAGTTATTGAAGCGGGATTACCAACCTATCTTCGTGCGTACGACACGACGCAAGATTTCACTGGAGGCGACGTCGTCTTGGGAAGCTGGGACGATTACGAAGTCACCGAAATAGGCGAAGGTGCCTTCTTCGATTGTAGCACAATAACATCCGTAACCATAGACAACTTAGTCAAGAACATCTTGCCCAGCGCATTCGCGGAATGCAGTTTAATGACCAGTTTCACCGTATCCGGGGACAATTCTCAGTTGACGAATATTGAGCCCAGCGCATTCGAGGAATGTACATCCTTAAAAACGTTTACCGTGGGGAACCCCGGGGGTTTGAACAATCTGACGGAGATAGGGGACAAAGCATTCAAGGGCTGCGTCTTACTGGAATCATTCGAGCTGCCAAAAAACCTAACCACTCTTGGAATCTGTGCATTCCAGGGCTGCGAGGCCCTCACGATTACCGTGCACGCCGAGAACCTGCATTTCAAGGTCGATACCGGCGGCAAGTCGCTGTACAACGAGCCTAAGACCATATTGTTGTGGCATTCCCCCGCGTCCACGACGTATACCGTTCCGATTGGCGTCACGACAATCGGGGATTCCGCGTTGAAGGGCTCCAAACTCACAGAGGTCAAGATACACAACTACGTCGCCACTATTTCCGATAACGCCTTCGCCGATTCGCTGCAGTTGAAAATCGTGTACCTGGGCGGCGGCCAGACGGTGTCTGCGACGGCTTTCAGCAACTGCTCGGTCGACCTGTTCGTCGTCGACGGTTCCCCCAACAACCTGCACAACGTCGCGGGCGGCTCGGCCAACGTGATCGTCGCATCCTCCATAGGGGTTATGGAAGCCAACAAGAACGCCAGCTGGGGTTACGCCGTCGTGGAAGTCCAGGCCAACGGCGAAGTGAAGTATTCACTTCCGGGCGGCGTCGCCACCGCTACCATCGAGGCCGATCCGGGCTTCGTCGCGTTCTGGTCCGATTACGGTGTCACCGACAACAAAGCCCTTACGGACGGCACGGACGTCACCGCACACTTCTTTGAACCCGGCGCAATCTCACCTCCGCCGTTGGTGGTGAACGGGATTAAATACGAGGCTCAGGTAGTGGACAAGGACGTCAAGCTGAGTGTCGTGCAGAACGCATACGCTGGGGTGATTACCCTGCCCGCGCCCTGGAACGGCTTTTCCGATGCTGGTACGTACGCGTTCTCCGTGACGGCCATAGGGGTGACAGCGTTCAATCAAAGTGACGTGACGAAGGTGACAATCCCCTCCACCGTCAAATCCATCGGAAACAGGGCATTTTACATGTGCTCCAAGCTGACCGCCGTGACCATAGCGGAGGGCAGCGTGCTCGAAACGATCGGCGACGAGTCTTTTTGTGGAAGCGGCAAGTTAGAATCCTTCAACCTGCCCAAATCCGTCACGACCATCGGCGGGCAAGCGTTCTATCGTTCCAAGATATCGGAGTTCCACATACCTGCCGACAGCCTGTTGGAAACCATCAACGCCCAAGCCTTCATGCAATGTATATTCCTGGGATCGATTGCGTTGCCCGCGAGCGTGGGAACCGTGGGGGGTCGTGCATTCGAGGATTGCCGGGTCCTTTCGGTAACCGTGCACGCCAACAACTCAACCTATTCGTCCGAGGGCGGGGCGCTGTACGACAAAGAAAAGAATCTGCTGATTTGGTATCCCTGCAAGTCGACGGAGCTGGTCCTGCCCGGCACCGTCAAGCATATCGGGGCCTATGCCGTCGCGTATTCCAAAATCGCCGAAGCGAAAATCCCGACGGGCGTGGAATCGGTCATGGCCAACGCTTTCTTCAAGTCGGCATCGTTGAAAATCGTGCATTTGGGCAGCGGCACGACATTTAACAACACGGCTTTCAGCGACTGCTCGGTCGATTTGTTCGTCGTCGACGGTTCCCCCAACAACCTGCACAACGTCGCGGGCGGCTCGGCCAACGTGATCGTCGCATCCTCCATAGGGGTTTCCGGAACCAACAAGAACGCCGGCTGGGGCTACGCCGTGGTTAACAAGGTCGGCGCCGGCGATTTGACGTATTCGGTCGACGCAGGCGTCGCCAAGGCCACCGCCGTTCCCGACGCGGGTCACGCCGCGCTTTGGTCGGACGGCACCGCCGCGGCGGACGCGGCCCTCGCGGATGCAATGGACATCACCGCTTATTTTATCGGGGTTACCGTAGACGCGGAATTCGAACACAACGGGATAAAATACCGCGTCGTCGCCAGTGGTGCCGACAAGAAGGTCGGGCTGAGCGTAATGCCGAAGACCCCCATATACAGTGGGGGCATCGTTCTGCCCGGGCCATGGAACGGGTATGCCGGCACCGACACGTACGAGTTCTCCGTGACTGCCATCGGGGAGAATGCGTTCAAATCGTGCACCGACTTAACGTCGGTTTCGATACCCTCGACGGTGAAAACCATCGGCAACATGGCATTCTACATGTCCAACCTCGCGACTGTGACGTTCACGGGGACGAGCCAGCTTGAGACGATAGGTGAGAATGCTTTCCGCGGCACCCGCCTGACTTCATTCGAGTTGCCCGGGACCGTTACGAAAATAGGGGTCTACGCGTTCTATGAATGCACGTCCATGACGGAGTTCATCATCCCGGCCGCAAGCGGCCTGGTAACCCTAGGCGCCGGTGCGTTCGTCAATTGCTCGGCACTCCCGTCGATAACCCTGCCGGCCAGCCTGCCCGCGTCGGGGCTCGGGCACCAAATCTTCTTCGGATGTTCGGTTCTGGGCATCGAAGTCGATCAGAACAACGCATCCTTAAAGATCGTCAACGGGGTCCTTTACGAATACGATTCGACCGGCGTCACCGAATTGGTGTGGTACCCCACAAAGCTCCCGGCGACGGAGTTCACGGTACCCGATACCGTGAAAAGGATTCGGACCGCCGCGTTCTCGTTCGCCGAGGCCGATGTGACGGTGCCCGCAAGCGTTGAGCAAATCAATTGGGGCGCATTCGATTGGTTCAAGGGGAAGGAGGTCCGCATACTCGGCCCCGCGACCCTCGGCAGCAACACTTTCGCGTCCTCGACCCTGGAGGTCCTGCGGATGCACGGCGGCACCGCCGTTTCCGCGAACACCTTCGGCAGCTGCACGATAGCCCTCATACTGGTCGAGGGCGACGCCGTGCCCGACTTCAACCTGATGCCGGACGGCACGAAGATCCGGAACGTCGTCAGCGTCGCAGACCCTGTGACGAAGAAGGCGGATTGCAACTACGCCAAGGTCGGCGGCGGTGACCACGCCTCCGTAACGTATTCCGTCGAGAACCCGTCCGGGGACGTCTGGATCGCCAAGGCGACCGCCGTCCCCGACGAGGGCTACGCGTTCGGCAAGTGGAGCAACGGCGCGACGACGGCCACGCTGGCCATCGAAGACGGGATGGACGTCACCGCGTGCATCCTTGGGACGATCGTCGATTCGCCGTTCGAATATGAAGGGTTCAAATACAAGGTCATGACCAGCAGCGCCGACAAGAAGGTCGGGCTGAACGTAATGCCGAAGACCCCCATATACAGCGGGGACATCACCCTGCCCGGGCCATGGAACGGGTATGCCGGCACCGACACGTACGAGTTCTCCGTGACGGCCATAGGGAACGAAGCGTTCAAAAACTGCACCGAGTTGATGTCCGTTACCATATCCTCGACGGTCGAAACCATCGGCAAAGAAGCGTTTTCCGGCTGCACGGGTTTGAAAACCGTGACGTTTACGGGGGCAGGCCTTAAGACGATAGATGAGAACGCCTTCTTAGACACAGCCATCGTTTCCTTCGAGCTGCCCGCATCCGTTACGTCTATAAAGAACGGCGCCTTCCGCAATTGCGGATCCCTGACCGTGTTCGACATTCCCGAGGAAAGCAAACTGACGGCGATCGGGATCTTCTCTTTCCTCAATTGCGTTTCCCTGCAATCGATTGTCCTGCCGGCACACCTGTCCGAAATCGGATACCCGTCGTTCTACAAATGCCTCGCCCTCGACGTAACCGTGCATCCCGACAACACGACCTTCAAGGTCGACGAAGGGGTCCTCTACAAGCACGCCGCGGGCGTTCCGAGGGACCTTGTGTGGTACCCGCCCAAATCTCTCGCCGAGTCTTTCGAGGTGCCGTCAACCGTGGCGATTATTCAAAACGGCGCTTTTGCGTATTCCAAGCTTTCCGAGGTAATCATTCCCGACGGCATCATCTTAAAAAGCGAGGCGTTCATTTATTCGAGCGTGAAACTCGTGCGCACGCAAAGCGTGCAATCGATGACCTTTTCGGCCTTCAGGTATTGCGACATCGCCCTCGTCGTTGTAGACGGAGGCGTCATGCCCGACAATCTGCCCGTATTTAAGGATCTCGCCGACGCACCGATTGGAATGGTCGTGAGCGCTTCCGAGTACGCTGAGGATAAGAAGAAGGTTGGCACCGATTACGCCGTGGTAAGAGCCGGGAACCACGCCTCCGTCGAGTATTCCATCGAGAACACGTCCGGTGACGTTTGGATCGCCAAGGCGACGGCCGTCCCCAATGAGGGTTACGCGTTCGGCAAATGGTCCGACGGCAAGACCGACACCACCATTACCCTCGAGGGCGTTATGGACATCACAGCGCTGATGGCCTGTGTCGTCAAATTCGACAACGGCGGCGTGGTCGAGACGAAGAATGCAATCGAGGGCGACGAAATCGCCATGCCGGAGCCAACGCGCGAAGGACATACCCTCGACGGGTGGATGCTCGGGGAGGAGCTTCGTGCCAAAGGCACTTTGCTGCCGGTGACGGGCAACGCCACCCTGTTCGCCCAGTGGACCCCCAAGAAGTACACCATAACCTTCGACTCCGCCGAAGGCACCCCAGTGGACCCAATCACCCGGGACTACGGCACGACGGTGACGGCCCCCAAGGCCCCGACGAGGGTGGGGCATGGGTTCGTCGGGTGGAAGCACG
>JAAYNL010000022.1 GCA_012520845.1 Thermoplasmatales archaeon
ACACCTCCGAGATGGACACCCCTGAAATGTGGGTCGGCAAGACGATCGACGAGATAGTCGATTTCAGGTTCAAGCTGGTCCGCGGGAAGTTCCGCATCGACGCCAGGGACTTCAGGTCCGCCGGCAAGATCGTGGACCAGGTGCAGGAGCTGGCGCTGACGAAGAAACCCGTCGAGGTGGAGGCGCTGTTTTCCCAGAAGCCCCGCGGCAGGGTCATCCTCGACGACGAGGTGCAGCCCTTCGGCCCCTCCGCCCGCATGGAGAGGATGAGGTCCCAGAGCGGCAGGTTCGACAGGCATCTGGAACGGAGTTTCTACGACACGGACATGAAGGCGGCCGACGCCGTCATACGCGCCTACGAGAACGGCACCCTCATTTCCGAGATACAGAAGGCCTTCTCCGTCGCCACCATGGGCATCGAGAGGAACAGGCGCTTCGTCCCCACCAGGTGGAGCATCACCGCCGTCGACGACATCATCGGCAAGAACCTGCTGAAGACCACCAAGTTCAACCCTACGATCGACGAGTTCCGCGTCTACCAATGGGAGGAGCTCGACAACCGCTGGTGCATCCTTATGATGCCCTGCACCTGGCGCTTCGAGCTGATAGAGGCGTGGTACCCCGACACCACCTGGAACCCCCTGGGGAAGGACGTGGAGATAATCTCCGACTTCGAGCTGTACGATGGACGTTCCGAGTACGCCGCCATCGGCGGCTGCTACTACGCGTCGCGCATGGCCGTCAACGAACTGCTCCACGAGCAGCGCAGGACCGCGGGCGTCGTCATATTCAGGGAGGCGCACCCGGGGTACATCATGCCCGTGGGCGTCTGGAACGTCAGGGAGAACGTCAGGGCCGCCCTGCAGATGAAGCCGTTCACCTACGATACCCTGGACAAGGCCATGGGCCACGTGGACAGGGTGATGGAGATACCGAGGAAGACCTGGGAGCGCCATTCCGGCGTCCTAAGGGACTATATGGCCCAAAGGAGGATCGACGACTATTACTGACGTGGGTCCGCACACCGTGGTGGAATGCAGGCGGGCCCTTTCCCCGTCCGGGCTGCCCGACATGGACTACGCCCTCAACCCGTATTCCGGGTGCTCCCACGGCTGCGTCTACTGCTACGCCCCAGAGGTAACCAGGTCCCCGTGGGAGGGCTGGCGGGCGCCGCGGGTGAAGTCGAACATCGTTTCCCGTCTGTCGATGGAACTGCCGAACGTCTCAGGCGTCATAGGCATCGGCACGGTAACCGACCCGTACCAGCCCGTGGAGCGGAAGTACATGCTGACGCGGCGCTGCCTCGAGGTGCTGAAGGCCCATTCCTTCGAGATACACATGCATACCAAATCCGACCTGATCCTCAGGGACCTGGACCTGCTCGCGGAGATGCCCGGCACCGTGGGCTTAACCGTCACGGGCATTTCCGAAAGGCATTCCAAAATCCTTGAGCCGGGGGCGCCGTTGCCCGCGAGGAGGTTCTCGGCGATGCGCTCGCTGAAGGACGCGGGGGTGGACGTCTACGCCCTCGTCGGCCCCGTCCTGAACCACCTGGAGGGCCACGAGGTCGAATTCGTCGACGCCGTCGCGGGCACGGGCGTGGGCACGATGTACCTGGACCCGCTGAACGACAGGCCGCTGCTCTCGGCCAGGGTTTCAAGGAGGGGGTACCGCGGGTCGCCCAAGGCCCTTGCGGAGATCAGAAGGCTCGGCGCCTCCGTGGGCATCCGGGTGCTGGACGTCTTCTGATTTCCGCGCGCGCCGCATCGACGTTAAGGAAACAATAGAAAATGTTTATATAGAAGAACAAAATTACTGAAACCCAGCAACAAGGAGTATTACCATGTACGTTCCAGGAAGCAACCAACCGATCATCGTGCTCAAAGAGGGCACCGAGAGGAGCAAGGACAAGGAAGCGCAGTTCAACAACATAGCCGCGGCGAAGGCCGTGGCGGACGCCGTCCGTTCCACCCTCGGCCCGAAGGGCATGGACAAGATGCTCGTCGACTCCATCGGCGACGTCATCGTGACCAACGACGGCGTCACCATCCTGAAGGAGATCGACGTTCAGCACCCGACCGCCAAGATGGTGGTCGAGGTAGCCAAGACCCAGGACGCCGAGTGCGGCGACGGCACCACCACCGCCGTCGTCCTCGCCGGCGAGATCCTCAAGCAGTCCGAGGACCTCATCGATTCCAACGTCCACGCCACCGTAATCACCAACGGGTTCAAGATGGCCGCCGCCGAGGCGGTAAGGGTCCTCGACAAGATAGCGGTCAACGTGAAGGACGACAAGATGCTCAAGAAGGTCTCCATGACCGCCATGACCGGCAAGTCCGTCGGCGGCGAGAGCGAGCACCTCTCCGACATTATCGTTAAGGCCGCCAGGGCCGTCGAGGACAAGGGCACCGTCCACACGGACGACATCAGGTTCGAGAAGAAGGCGGGCGGCGTCATAAGCGATTCCTACATGGTCGAGGGCATCGTCATCGACAAGCAGAGGGTCCACCCCCGCATGCCCAAGGCCGTCAAGAACGCCAAGATCGCACTCCTGACCACCGCGCTGGAGACCCAGAAGACCGAGATGGACGCCCAGATCAGCATCACCGACCCGATGGCGATGCAGTCCTTCATCGACCAGGAGGAGGAGAACCTCAAGAAGATGGTGGACAAAATCGCCGCCTCCGGCGCGAACGTGGTATTCTGCCAGAAGGGCGTGGACGACCTGGTCCAGCACCACTTCGCCAAGAAGGGCATCTTCTGCGCCAGGCGCCTGAAGCAGTCCGACATGGAGGCCCTCGCCAAGGCCACCGGCGGCAAGCTCATCGGGAACGTCAACGAAATCGAGGCCGCCCACCTGGGCACCGCGACGCTCGTCGAGGAGAAGGAGGTCGGGATCGAATCCATGACCTTCGTCACCGGCTGCAAGAACCCCAAGGCGATTTCCATCGTGATCAGGGGCGGCACCGAGCACGTCCTGGACGAGGTCGAGAGGGCCCTCGTCGACGCATCCCGCGTCGTCGGCGTGGCCATCGAGGACGGCAAGGTCGTCGCGGGCGGCGGCGCCGCCGAGATCGAACTCGCGCTCAGGCTCTCGGACTACGCCTCCTCCGTCGGCGGCAGGGAACAACTCGCCATTGAGGCGTTCGCCAAGGCCATGGAGATCATCCCGTGGACCATCGCGGAGAACGCCGGCATCGACTCCATCGACGCCATCATCAGCCTCAAGCACGCCCACGAGAAGACCAAGGGCGGCGCCAACTACGGCCTCGACCTCGGCACCGGCAAGGCCGCCGACATGCTGAAGCTCGACGTCGTGGAGCCCCTCAGGGTCAAGGTCCAGGCGATCAACTCGGCGACCGAGGTCGCCAACATGGTCCTCAGGATCGACGACGTCATCGCCTCCCGCAGGGCACCCCCGATGGACCCCATGTCCGACCCCAGCCTCGGCGGCCCCGGCATGAGCGGCGTCGGCGGCATGATGTGATCGGGCCGGCAAGGCATTAACCGTGAACCCAAACCCTTTCCCTTTTCACATTTTCTTTTCATAAGCCGCGCTTTCGCCGTCGATTTCGGTTGTTGAACACCGTATGACAATTTTTCATTATTGGCGGACACCCGTCATACGGTTTTAAATAGCCGCACCTCATTCTTTTTGGACGGGATGGGATGCACCGAGAGTGCCCGCGCTGCACTCTACGTCCGCGTGTCGACCGAGGAACAAGCGAACGAAGGTTTCTCGCTCGACGCGCAGATGAAGCGCCTTGAGGCCTACTGCAGGTACGAGGGCTGGCGGATAGCCGGCAGGTACGTGGAGGAGGGCCAGTCGGGGCGCACCGTCGACCGTCCCGAGTACAGGCGGATGATGTCGGAGATGGACTCCTGGGACGTCGTCGTAGTCCTCAAGATGGACAGGATTCACAGGAACAGCGTGAACTTCGCCAAGATGATGGACGACCTCGAGGGCTCCGGGAAGGACTTCTGCTCCGTGCAGGAGAAATTCGACACCAAGAACGCCATGGGCAGGTTCGTGCGGGACATCCTGCAGCGGATCGCCCAGCTGGAGAGCGAACAGATAGGCGAACGGGTGAAGTTTGGGATGGAACGGAAAGCTAGGTTCGGGAAAGGGCTTCTGGGCTCGGGGCATCCGTACGGGTATACGTACAGCCTCGGCAAGCTGGAAGTGGTGAACGACGAGATGTACACGGTCAGGGCGATATACTCCCTGTATTCGAAGGGCAGGTCCATGGGCGACATAGCCGACTGCCTCAACGAAGCGAAGATACCGGCGAAGAAGGGCGGGAAATGGAACAAGCAGTCGATCAACAACATACTGCGCAACCCCATCTACGCCGGCTACGTCCGGTGGGACGGCGTGATCAGGCAGGGCGACCACTGCGCCATAATCGAGCCGGAGACCTTCGAGAAGATAAACGGCAGCATCTCGTTGCTTTGAGCGCCCACTGCGGGTGCGTTACGGCATAAGGCAATGGTTTTAGCGTGAGCTGGGCATTTTTCTAAATAATCAGTATTCTGGATGCTGTCTTTCTTAATTCATTCGTCATACTTATAAAATAGTTAATAAAAGGGTTTACCGGCCTAATACGGCCCGGATCCTCTGTTTCAAACAGGCGGCTTGTCAGTCCCGTGAGCCATTTTGTATGTGATGACCCACGTACCATCTGAAGTGACATCGTATTTCTTATCTGGAGCGTTCTCGTTCAGGTATCCAAAGAATTTGTCAATGAATTCCTGATTGGCCTTGTCCCCATAATCCGTGCCGAACAACTCTGGATAAAGGATCGATGCTACGTAAGTTATCCTTATAATATCGGGAAGATCTTTGTTGATACAGACGTATTTTCCGTTTTTATACCCATCCATTTTTGTGAACCATTGGCCGTAATAGTCGTATGCCTCGGCAAGTTCATTCTTTGTGGATAAGGCCGTAAACCCCCAGGAAGTGTATTCGAAGAGATATTCCGCCTGGTATTTGTTATTCAGATGCCACTCGGCGTCCTTGCACGTCTTGGTGTTCGAGTCACTGAAATCGGAAAGGTTGACACCCCCCGCGGCTTCGGTATTCTTTGTTAGGTAATACTCGGTACCGCACATGGAGTAAGAATATAGGGAGATGGTCGTGATTCGCTTTTCATCAGAGATGGTTTTCAATTTTCCCTTGATGTCATTACTGTACTTGTCGTAGAATTCGACAATCTCGTTAGCTCTTTCCTGCGCACCAAGAAGTACGCCGAGGAGCAAATAGGCGTTGAGTGTCTTATCGCCGGCCTCTGTATTAACCCTGATGCAATCCAGGGCACCATCGACGGCTGTCACCACAGCATCATACGAGGAACTGTACAAGGTAATGACGGCCGTAGGCTGGGTCTCCAATGTAGATACGAGACTCATATCGATGTTCCATGGCCTGGAACCAATTTGGGTGAGACCAATCGTCGGTGCACATAGTTTGTCATCTAGAGAACTGGATTTCCCAGCCCTGCCTACTGCGTTGTTGGCAACGTCGAGCGCTCCAATGACGGGATGGACCATGCTTCCCGCAATGAGGAAATGATCCACAGGGAAATTGACGGACTTAACGTCGTCATTTCCGTCGACATAAAAGATTTTGCACTCTTCCCTGTTGATTATCTTTTCAACGATGTCGACGTCTTCCTGCGTTATCGAACCATCGCGGTTTGCATCGGCGTAGGGATAGGTTTCTTTCACCTCATCCCAGTTTCCATCAGAAATGATTTTTTCAAGGATTTCGACATCGTAATTATCGATGACGTCATCGTTGAAAGCATTACCGTAAATCTGGAGACGACCAGTTGGAATTCTGCTATCAACGGATTCTTCATTTAATGCGATAATGGCCACTGCGGCGCTCGCTGCAACTATTGCAGCAACCACTATGACAGCAATAACTTTTTTACTTGCCATATTGGATAATATATCCAAGAACTATAAAAATTGGATTAATTAATCAAGGCCTTTCGTGGTTTTAATTTAGTGGAACAAATAGTATTTGCGGGTGCGCGGTCAGAAACCTTGAGCATTGGATCCCTTAGGATGACGTGTGGTCGCCCCTCGTCCATGACAATGGTGGACTCGGCCCCATACACCTCACGAATGTTATTCGCAGTGATGGTTTCAAAAGGCGTTCCTAGCGCGTGTATCTTTTTGTCGTATAGCATAAGAACGTAATCTGAATATTTTGAGGCGATGTTAAGGTCGTGGCTTATCATCACGACAATTATGCCCTTCTCGACAGATCTTTCTTTTAGAATGCGGGCAACGTCCATTTGATGCTTGACGTCAAGATTAGACGTCGGTTCGTCCAAGAGAATAATTTTGGTATTCTGTATGAGTCCCCTTGCGATAGACACTTTTTGATGTTGACCAGCGGAGAGCTGGTTAAAAGGCCTCATGGCAAGCCATTCAATGTTGAGCAGTTTGAGAAGGTCGTACGCCTCCTTCACATCGTCATTGGTTATTTTATGCCCAGTCCCCGGGTGTTTTCCCATGAGCACGGTGTCCATGACCGTCATTGGGAAGGAATCACCCGTGGCGCGGGGGACATAACCCATTTTCTTCGCTAGTTCTTTGACATGCGTTGTTTTGACGTCATTTCCGTCGATAAACACCGTTCCCACCGTCGGCGACAGGATTTTGTTCATACAATGGATGAGAGTTGACTTGCCCACTCCATTCGGTCCGATAATTGAAAGAACCTGTCCGCCCGAAACACTTAGATTGATGTCTTCTAGGACCAATCCACCTTTTGAATAGCCGAAACTCATGTCTTCAATGCGGATGTTTTCAATTTCCATGTTCTTATAATCCAATTGCGATATATAAGTTGGATTATATATCCAATAGATGGCATATGTTGAAACAAATGATGGGTATGAAATAATCGAGGAGTACAACGCCTCGATTGCAAGGAAAGTAACATTTCTGATTATACTAGCAATCATTCTTTTTCTGACATTCTGCTTCATATGCACACTGGACACCGGGAGGGATTTCAGCATGTTCAGCGTCCCGCGCATCATATGGAACAATATCGCCGGCGTGACGTATGAAAAATATTCCGCAGGATGGTGGGATGATTATATCTTGATTCAAAAGAATTTGCCACGCATCGCCGGTGCAACCATAGCAGGCGCATCACTCGCGGTTTGCGGCGCCACCACTCAGTCGCTCATGAACAACCCATTGGCTTCACCGTACACAATGGGCATGTCCTCTGGCGCGTGCTTTGGTTCGGTTTTGGCAATCGTTGCGGGATTTTCACTCGGCAGTTCAATCGGCATATACGGAGTCTCCTTCAACGCATTCATATTCGGAATGATTCCCGTTGCCATTGTTATTGCACTTTCGCGCGTCATGACGCTAACACCCGTAACCATCATTCTTATAGGCGTTGCCGTCTCACAGTTTTTCGGTTCATTAACGACACTCATTCAAGTAGGCGCGGACGAGGACACGCTTCAAGCAGCGTATCTTTGGCAGGTTGGAAACTTCTACAACATCGGCTGGAGCGATCTCCAGCTGATGTCTTTCTTTCTCATTATCGGTTCAATCGTGTTGATTCTCATGTCCCAGAAGTTCAACATACTTACCCTTGGGGATGACAGCGCGAAAGCGTTGGGGGTTGACGCCACTGTGTTCAGGATTTCCTGTATGGCGCTTTTAGCATTGATGACCATGTCAGTGGTGGCATTCGTAGGGATAATCGGTTTCGTCGGGTTGATTGCCCCACACATGGTGAGGTTCGTAATTGGTGGCGACAATAAATTTGTCATCCCGGCATCGATACTCTCCGGGGCGGTGTTGTTGCTAGTGGCCGACACCATATCCAGGATGATAACCTCAGATCCAATTCCCGTCGGTGCTGTGATGTCGTGCATTGGCGGTCCAATTTTCATTTATCTCATCCTCAGGAGGAGTTCAATGTTCAAGGGGGGGTATTGAACGGCACTGCTCGATAAACCCGTTTCAGACGAAGAGGCGATTGTTGCGTACAATCGCACCGTGATGCACAGGAAACTGTTTCCTGTGATAGCGTTGGTTTTAGCAATCGTGACTGTTTTTTTATCATTCTCGGTCGGCAAATACGAATTGGATTTCGTGGATTCTTATAGACTTTTGTACAATAGGATTTTCGGAACGCCTTTCCGTACCACTGCGGAAGAGGTCATCTGGGATATGAGAGTTCCTAGAGGCCTGATGGCCGCAATTGCCGGTGCATGCTTGGCAGTTGGTGGCGCCGTTATGCAAAGCATGCTTCAAAATCCACTCGCCGACCCTTACACCACTGGGGTCTCGTCCGGCGCTTCCCTGGGTGCCACAATAGCCATTGTGCTCGGCATCTCAATAATCCCATTTGGTGGCGACGTTTCCATAGTCGCGAACGCCTTTGCAATGTCATTAATCCCAGCCACAGTTATCGTCCTGCTATCAACGGTAAAGAAGGTCACGTCGACGGTCATGATTCTCATTGGGATTGGCATCATGTACATTTTTAGCGCGATAACGCAGATATTAAAACTAATCGCCACACCAAGGCAGATGCAACAGATATACATGTGGCAACTAGGCTCGGCAGAGTTCGCCAGCCTTGACCAGATCTTCATGGTGTTTGTTGTAACAATTGCCTGTACCGTGTTGCTTTACCACTTTAGACATGACCTGAACCATCTTCTCGTCGGTGACGATGTTGCGTTAACCATGGGAACAAATCCCTGGAGAACGAGGATAATATGCCTGGTGATAGTGTCGCTGATGACTGCAACGTGTGTTAGCTTCACCGGCACCATAGGATTCGTCGGTCTTGTCGTACCCCAAATCATTCGAGTTCTCATCGGTTCGGACAACAGGTATCTCATTCCATCGTCTGCTGCGTTCGGAGCATTTTTCCTTATTGTCGCAGACAGCCTCGCACGGATGGTTGGGACCACGGGCGTCCCCGTCGGCGTCATAACGGCGGTGATTGGGAGCCCTATGTTTCTCTATCTGCTGGTAAAACAGTCTAGACGTCGAGTATGAAGGCGACGAAACTAAAATTCATTTTTATGACGAATGAATTGATTCTTGTCAACACCATACCCGCTTATGGAAAGATGGCCCGGTTTTTACAATGGTTAAATTTCACATTTTCTATTCGATAACACTTTAAAGGGACGACTCCTTGGTAATAATTTTTGAAGAATCGATTACAGCATCTCGTTGCTTTGAGCGGTTCGGAGAGACGGCCGAGGTGGGTTCCCAGCGGATGCTGGGTCTTTTCACTCCGGGTCGTCGAGCAACCAGCGGACGGCATCCCTGACGATGATGCCGTCACGAGTGGTGCCGTCCACCCTGACGTCCATGGCGAGGACAGTCTTCGGGAAGTTGTCGGCGATTTTTCTCAGGGGCGCAAGCTCCCTTTCCGCGGTGGCTTCGTCACGCATTGAATAACAGACCTGGAAATACTCCCGGCCGCCCATTGGTTTCTTGGCGACGAAATCAACCTCCTTCGAATCCCATTTCCCGATTACGACGCCATACCCGCGCCTAAGAAGTTCGAGGTACACGACGTTCTCGAGCATCCTTCCGTAATCCTCTGATGCGTAACCGGTCGCGGAATTCCTCAGGCCCGTGTCGACGGAATAGTATTTGGGGGACGGGTTCAGGGCGGTAGACCTGATGTCGTAACGGTCCGCCCTGTATAGGATGCACGCCCGTTCGAGCAAATCTACGTACTTCTCCACGGTGTTCCGGTGGATTCCCCCGCCGAGGCCTTTCGCGATGTTCCCGAGGGACATGGGGTTGCCTATGTTCATCATCAGGAATCTGACGAGTTTTTCCAATTCGCCGACGTTTCTCACGTCTCCTCTTTGCACGACGTCCCGGAACACGATTGAGTCGAGCAGGTCCCGCAGCGACGTCCTGAGGAACGTGTCGTCCGAACGTTCCAGACCCGGGAAGCCCCCGTACAGGAGGTACCTGTCGAAAGACGCGGCGACGTCCTCCGTCGGATACAATTCCAGGTATTCCCCGAAGGACAGCGGGAACATGTTTATGGAAACGTATCTCCCCGTGAGGTATGTCGATAATTCCGAGGACAGGAGCCTGGAGTTGGAGCCCGTGATATAGATGTCCGCCTCGGTGTCCACCATCAGGGCGTTGACCGTTTTTTCCCAATTCTCGACCCTTTGCACCTCGTCCAGGAATAGATAGAATCTGCCCTTCCTCGGGACTTTCCCGTAAATCAACTCGGATAGATCCCTGTGATCGACGATGTCGTCGCAGTCGCTCGACTCCAGATTCAGGGACAGGATTTCCCCGTCGCTTACCCCGGATCCCTTCAATTTATCGATGTGCTGCGCCAACAGGGTGGACTTACCGCATCTCCTGACGCCGGTGATGACCTTGATGAACCTGTTGTCGTCCTTGAAATGGTCGAGGATTTTCAAATACCGTTTTCGCTCGACGAGTTTCCTGGCCATGCCGACCCATGGCGTTTATCCATATTATAAGTTTGTTTATGATGACTTTTTTATTGAAATTTCTTAATATTTTTATTTGTATTATCATTTTTGAAAACCGTTATTAAGATAATCCATCACGCAATCGCATTTCGTGCAAGTGAAATTAATACCAGCCGTTCATTGAACCGGTATGGAGGGCGGGAAAAGGGCCGCGATCTACGCCAGGGTCTCCACCGAGGAGCAGGCCCAGGAGGGCTGGTCGATCGACGGCCAGCTGGCCAGCATGCGGGCCTACTGCGAGGCCCATGAGCTCGTCGTCACCAGGGAGTACGTGGACGACGGGTTCACCGGCAGGGACACCAACAGGAAGGCCTACAGGCTCATGTTCTCGCCGGAGGAGAGGAAGGAATGGGACGTACTCGTCGTGCTGAAGATGGACAGGATCCACCGGAACAGCCGCAACTTCATGGCCATGATGGACGACCTGGCAAAGCACAGGCAGGAGTTCGTCTCCACCTACGACAACATAGACACCAGCACGGCCGTCGGGAGGTTCGTCATGGACATGATCCAGAGGATCGCCCAATTGGAGAGCGAGCAAATCGGCGAGAGGACCTACATCGGCATGCGGGAGAAGGCGGAGACAGGGGGCGGCCTGATGGGGTTCAACCCCCCGTTCGGGTACTCCATCGAGGGCGACGACCTGGCGGCCGTACCCGACGAATTGGGGACGGTCAGGCGCATATTCTCCATGTATTCCGGCGGCATGCCCATGGACGCCATCGCCTACGCCCTCAACGGCGAGGGGACGCTCACGAGGAAGGGGAACGCCTGGAACAAGTACAACCTCAGGAACATCCTGCACAACCCCGTGTACGCCGGGTACACCCGCTGGGACGGCATCCTGCAGCCCCACGGCGGCGAGAGGGCCCTCTCCCCCGCCGAATACAACGCGGTGCAGGAACTAATGGCGTCGAAGGTCAGGGACCCTGCCAAAAGAAGGATCGAAAGGGTCCCGGAGTGAATCCAGTTATCTTTATTAACCCGGATTGGAATCGGCGGGCATGGGCCGCAGGGAGGAAAGGCTGATGAGGCTCGGCGCCGTCCTGATAGCGTTGCTTTTCATCGGCACCGCCGTCATCGTCGCGGCATCGGCGTTTATCTGAGCCCGTCAGAGCCCGACGCATCTCTCATCCATCATCGATTTGATGAATGCGGCGTATGGCCATCAGCAAATCGGAAACGGAAAAATGCAGGTTTTTACAACATTTTTAAAAAAATTTTGCAGGTTTTTGCAATCCTGTCCAAGCGTGATTATTCAAGAAATTCAAGGTTTTTTCTTGGAAAAATTCAAGAAATTCAAAAAGACGTCTTTTCACCACGCCTGATGCGCCATTTGAAAACACGATTATTAATAAATTAAATTAAGTAATCAGATTAATTAATAAGGAAATATCAGATGGAAGCCCACGGCAATCGCCAAAGTGGGCAACGTAACGGCTAAACCCACCGCAGCGAACTTCCAGAAATCCAACCTGACGCCAAGGTTTTCCGCCTTCTCGGCCACGATAACGTTGGCGGCGGATCCCAACAGGGTGGCGTTCCCGGCAAGCGTTGTCGTCGAAGCGAGGAGCAGCCATGGCGTATCCGAACCGAACATGCCCGCCAACAGCATCGTCGCGGGGACGTTGCTGACGAGGTTGGAGAGTATTGCGGAAAGGGCGACGAACGGCCCCAGGGGCACCCCTGGGCCGCCGTGGCCGCCGATTACCACGTCAGTTATCCTCGACACCACCCCGGCGACGGAGATACCCTCCATCACGACGAAAAGGCCCACGAAGAACACCAATATGGACCAATCGACCCTCGCAACGGCGGACGGGACGTCCCTAGCGGAGGTGAGGGCGATAGAGGCGAGGGCGGCGACGCCCCCCGCGACAGCGGGGAAATACAACGGGTAACCGAACACGTCCGAGAGGGCGAAACCGGCGAAGACCCCCGTGGTGACGACGAGCATCGCCATCAGCGGGTATTTCCTGACCCGACCGAACGCCCTGCCGGCGGAGGCCGTTTCGACCTCCGCATCCAACCGCCCGCGGAACGCGATCACCAAAATGGCGTAGGCAACGGGCAGGCAGACGACCGCGACGGGGATCTGGTGGATGAAGAAATCGATAAAACCGACACCGCCTTCCGTGGTTATGTAGGCGTTCTGTGGATTCCCGACGGCGGTTGCGACGCTGCCGATGTTGGCGGCGAACGCTAGGCCGACGAGGTGCGGGACGGGGTCCATCCTGCAGGCGGCGCAGCACCTGATGACGACGGGCGTCAACAGAAGCACGGTGGCGTCGTTCAGGACGAGGGCGGACATCGCGGCGGAAATTACCATCACGACGGCCAAGAGGCGTTTCCCATTTCCGCCCCGGGAGACCAGATAATCCGAGAGGATCTCGAACAGGCCGCAATGCTCCAAACCCAGCACGAGGAGCATCATCCCAAGCAGGAGCAGGATAACGCCCCAATCTATCGACGCCAGGGCCTCCGCGGGCGTGACCACGGCCAAAATCACCATGAGCGCCATGCCGAGCGCGGCGGCGAACGCCCGCCCGAATTTGAGGCGCGGGGTCTTCCCCACGGATATCAGGGCGTAGGTGAGGATGAAAACGAACAGGGCCGTGTAGAACATCTTCCACGGCCAATCGCTCAATCAGTATTCATTCCTATTCTTCTATAACGGTGTTAATTCTTCTGTTTTTTCTTTATTCAATATTTTTTATTGAAATAAATGTATTACATTAATTAATTTCAAATTATCAAAATTCAATTGATAACGGCGTTAATTGATGCGATCTGTTGTTGCTCCGGTCCTGGATTAACAGTGTTAATCACTTAAAATTCAAATTATTTAATTTTTAATTGAAATAAATGTATTACATTAATTAATTGTGAATAGTGAAAAAACAGCGAAATATTGTGCAATTTTGACCGATTTCGATGATTTTTACTCAAAATCGCCTTTTTTCTATTCTATTTATAAATTTTTCGTCCACGACGGTACCCCGAATATCAACTTGATTTGGGCCGTTTTCGACCGAAAAGGGTAGACTTTGCGTCAATTTTGAAAATATGTGGAAAAACATGCCGATCGCGGCGGATAACACCTGTTCCGGAAGGCGACGTTTCACCATAGGGTGCGATCCGTCGATTCTCAGGTCGTTTTCTTTGAAAATCATCACTAATTTCATTATTTGATATTAATAAATTAAATTAAGTAAACACATTAATTAATTTCAATTAATGTTTTTTCATAATAAACAGTGTTAATAAATCATGTCGCGCAATCTGATAACGGCGTTAACATTATCGCATACCGTAATTTGATTAACGCTGTTAATTAGCAATCCGTGCGAATTTTTCATTACCCAATAAAAAAGAATGAAATTAAGTTTTAATCTTAATTATTTTTAGTAATGGGAAAAACAGTCCGATTCGGGCCGTCACACACAAAGGGATGTGGTTGGAAAACAGTCGCGATACTCGGCGACGCCGACCAGATGTTCTGTGCGGCTTCGGATCGCAAACCCGTTCATCAGACGCGGAGGCCTAACCCGAGGTATGGGATGGTAACGGAAACGGGATGCCGAGACAGGCAATATGAACGCGATATCGGATAAAACCCAAGTGGGAAAAGAAAAGTTAAGGGGTTTAAGGGGTTTGCCGAAGCCGTGTTGCCGACTTGGGTCAGAACACCTTCAGCTTGCCGAGCTTGCTGACTTCCTCGGTGAGGGCGAGGCCAAGATACGTGGCGAGCACGAAATCAATTATGCCGAATATACCCATGGCGAGGAGCATGTTTTTCATGTCTTCGGCGACGGGGCCGTTGTTCATGGCCAGGCCGAGGAACAGGAAGACAAGCGCGGCAACCGCGAGAACCGCGACGAGGAGCTTAGGCGCGCCGGCGAGGAAAGCCCAGATTACGAAGACGAAGTAGAATATCGTTATGATAATCCAGATTGTCCAGGCGCCAGCGGGATCAAAGCCGATGTCGAACAGGCCGCCGAACGCTCCGCCGGCAGCGGCGAGGATGAACAGCGAAAACGCCACCCAGCCGAAGGTGCACGTGCCGAAGTTGCTGTTTGCCTTGTATGCATATATGGATGCGATGGCAAGAACCAGTCCGCCGAGAAGGGCGACGGCGAAAACAGACTCGAAAGTCAGGTATTCCACAACGCCCTCGTTCATGTAGAAGTCTACACCGAACAGTCCTACGACCAGCATCACGAAGCCGATGATCAGCAGTCCCATCGCCGTCGGATCTATACGTGTCTTAGACATATTTTTTTCTCCTGACATGCCGTTTCTTAGACATGTCCAGACATCAAATCGAGATATATAGTATATAAGGCTATGCTAAAATTATATAATCGATTTTTATAGCGAAAAATACGGATTTCAATCGAAAAATAACGAAAAGGACTCAGAAATCGTCCTCTATCGGGGGGAGCTCGTCGCAGGGCATGGTCCTCAGGCGGCGGTCGAGGAACTCCCTCTTGAAGGCGTCCCTCGCCTCGGGGCCGTCGTCCGTCTCCAATACGTAGACCTGGATGTGGAACCTGTTCCTGTTTTTCTCCCAGCAGTCCCTCCACTTGCTGTTCGCCACCTCGGCGGCGATGTCGTCGGAGTGCAGGAACGTCAGCACCTTCAGCCCTTCCCCTCCCTCGACGCAGACCAGGGCGTATGCCCTCACCGCCGGTAACTCCGCGCCTCCGGGGATGTACGGCCCCCTGTATTCCCTGCCGTCGAAAAGAACCGTCCTCATGGCCGCATTATGGGCGGGGGGTTACTTAACGGTGGCGAATGGCGTATCAACCGACGATCCTGTAACCGTCGTCGTCCGCCTCGGACGCGTACCGGATGCCGAGGGCGTCCATCACGGATATGAGCGTCTTCACGTGGACGCCGACGCCCACGTTCATGAACTGGTTCTCCACGACCGTGCCGCCCTCGGTGGCGACCTCCGGGCGGAATCCCAGGGGCAGGTGCATCGTCCTCACCTGAATGCCCGCTATGCGCCCGGAACGGTCGAATATCGGGCCGCCGGACTGGCCGCGGAGGCCGGGGGCGGACGTTTCGATGTAAAGCATCTCGTGGTTCCCGTCCTTGGATCGGCCGGCGAGCAGGTTGCGGGTGTGGATGCAGTCGTTCGGGAAGAACGGTATCGGGAGCATGCCCGGCGGGATGACGAAAGAGTTGGTCTTCTCGTTGAACTCGGTGTTGCTTCCGACGAAGGGGAAGCCGATGCGGCACAGGCTGGTGCCGGGGCGGACGTTGTCCGGCACCTTGAACTCAGGGTATTCCCTGACGGCCTCGGGGCGGAAGCCCTTCAATTTGCCGAAGGCGACGTCTATCTCCCGGTTGACGTACACGTTCTCCAGGACGGCGCCGTCGGCGCCCCACCAGAAGGAATGGTTCGTCAACCCCACATGGGTCGATTTGTCCTTCCTGTCCTTGTTCTTCTCGAAGTCGTTTCGGAACTGCACGAAGGAATCGAAGATGTGGCCCGCCGTAACGATCCAACCCTCCCTGTTGATGACCACGAAGGCACCGCAGGACGACGACACGGCGCCGTCGGCGGTCCTGACGGACGTGATGACGGGCCGGGTGAACTTCATCGCCCTCTCGCAGGCGTTGGCGAACATATCGGAGGGATTACATGGTATGTTTATTGATTTAACGGGGATCAGGTAGCGGTTCCGCCGCCGAGACTATTTTTTATCCAGCGTTGTTTAACGAAGGGAGCGTTTTGATGACCTGGTGCCAGTTATGCCCAGGCGTATTCAAGGCAACCTTAAATCAACTGCTGGCCGAAGAGAAACCTTCCCAATAATGATACATAATGTCCGTCTTTGAGATGGTTTCTACGAATAGGGGTTATACAGGGTTTTCATCAAAATCCTTTACAGACTCTATCATCAACCTAACAAGATCTCTTGTCATGTCATCACCATCTTTCCAGATATTGTAAAGACGGGTGATGCCAGAATTGGCGTAGTCCTGGGCGATATTAAGCACTTCTCTTGTACTTTCCAAAACACCTATTCCCTCGTGCGAGATGGCGATCGATTTCAAAATCCACATGCTTTCAGCCATCTTAGAACCGAGTGTGGTAGAAACAAACAGATTCTGTTTGTTTTTGATAGGCTCGAATTCTTTGAAATAATACCCGATGCTGGCAGCAGCGACGAAGACATCAGTTTTCGTCCTACCGTAAAAAACACTGCTGGGATACCCAACGAGTTCGTCATACATGTAGGATTTATCCCTCTCAATGGAAGCATCGGCTCTTTCAACCACCATAATCGATCACCTTTGAAGTCTTGCTTGCCTCGTTGTATTTAATCAAATATTCTTTCCCGACAGATGGAGAGAGCCCGTCCCTGACTGATTTCGTATACTCCGTGTCGGTCATAAGCATTACCACCTGGGTGTCGGAAAGATAATCGGGAAGAGATCTTGCGATATTGTCACGAGGGGCCCCAGAAATCCTCCCTAGCGGTGTGTCGATTATTACAGGGACTGCATATCCGCTAATTGAGTAAAGGGCCGCGGTGAAAGATAGAGCTAACACTTGCCTCTCGCCCGCGGAGAT
>JAAYNL010000023.1 GCA_012520845.1 Thermoplasmatales archaeon
AAAAAACTAAATATTTGAAAAACAAGGAAAAACGAGCGCTGATCCGTCGGGAACGGCGTGGGGGAACGGGGGAAACTGCTTCAAAACGGCCCTGGCGGGATCATCTGCCATTTACCGAACAGAGTATGAAAGGCTAACTGTAATGGCGCGCCTCTTTTAGGGACGGGCGGATGGCATGACGGTGATGAACTGTCGGAAGGGATAGAAAAGGCGATCGAATACCTGATGCTCTGCACCATGGAGGACGTCATGGACATGGTCGCCGAGATAACGGAATTGTGCGACATAGGCGGCGAATACCCCGCGAGGGAGACCCTGACCGCGCTTATAGGGATGATGAAGGGGAACATAGAACGGGATTTCGAAAGGCCGGATGGGGCGTTGGACGCAGAGAGTTAAATCCCGTCGGGGGCATGCGATGCCATGGCCAGATACGTTTGCGACGTGTGCGGGTACGTTTACGACGAGGAAGAGGAGGGCGTGCCCTTCGACAGGCTCCCCGACGACTGGACGTGTCCCGACTGCGGTGCCGGCAAAGAGGATTTCACAAAGGAGTGACGAATCCGCGACAAACCGTTTCCACGCCTTTCAAATCGGGGCCCCGGGCGCGTTTTACGGGAAACGTTTTTGAAATCCCACGCAATCCGAAATGGCATGCGCCCGAAATGCCCCCGTTGCGGTTCCTGCAACACCCTTTACCTGATGTACGGATACCCGACAGACGACGCCTTCGAACTCGTGGAACGCGGCATCGCCGTCTTCGGGGGCGGGTGCCTCGTCACGGGCAACGAGAAGGACTCGCTCTGCGGCGACTGCGGGAAGGAGTTCGACGGCGAATGGGATCTGGACGCTTTGTTAGAGGCGGGCGAACCCGACCGATGACCGAAAGGGGATAAGTGCTCCTGCCGGGATTTGAACCCGGGTCGAAGCCTCGAGAGGGCTCCATGATTGGCCGCTACACTACAGGAGCAGTGCCATTGGCATGGGCGTTCCCTTAATAAACCTTTTCAAAATTCCCGAAACGGGCCTCACACGGCGGGGCGCAGTGGCGGGAGCCTCTTGTGCTCCATTGTCTTGACGAGGGCCTTGATTCCCTCGACCTCCTCCCGCGGCAGGCCCGTGCCCTCGGATATGTCCTTGACGGACATGCCCAGCTCCAGGCCGTAGAGGATCTTGTCCAGGTCCCCGTAGGTTATGCCCATCTCGTCCTCGTCGGTCTGCCCCTCCCACAGGCCGGCCGTGGGCGGCTTCCCTATGATTTCCTTGGGCACGCCGATGAAGTCGGCGAGCTGCCTGACCTCCGTCTTGTACATCGACGCCAGCGGGACTATGTCGCAGGCGCCGTCGCCGAACTTGGTGAAATAACCGGTCATGAGCTCGCTCTGGTTGGACGTGCCCATCACTATGTAGTCCCTCTTCTTGGCCTGGTTGTACAGGACGACCATCCTGCAGCGGGCGGAGATGTTGCCCCTCTCCAACGGGGCCTCCGTGTCCGACAGCAGTATCGCGGTGAGGGCGTCCACCGCTGGCTGTATGTCGAATATCTTGTACTCGGTGCCCCACATCCTGCTCAGCTCGGCGGTGGTCTTGTAATCCTCGGCCGGGGTGACGCGGGACGGCATGAACACGTTCAGGACGTTGTCCGCGCCGATCGCGTCCACCGCCAGCTTGGTCACGGTGGCGGAGTCGAGGCCCCCGCTGAGGCCTATCACCACGCCCTTGCATTTGGCGTTCCTCACGGATTCCCTGATGAACTCCACGAGTTCCCGGGCGTCGGCCTCCACGATCGGGGGTAACTTCAGCTCAGCCATCGCATCGCCATTGTCGGGGAGGTAAATAAAATTGGGTATGGGGTTCGTTTCGCCTTCTGCCGCTGCCCGCCATGTGCGGTGACGCCCGGAGTGCCCCCGGGGTGCCATCTATATACACCAATACTCAGATGCAACACCCGTCACCGGTTCCTGCCCGCCCCCTCCGGTGACGAGACGTTTCATCTCCTTCACGGGGGGCGGGACCTTACCCATCCCAGGAAATTACCAACGCACCTTTTCCACGTCGGTGCGTGCGAGCCCACGGTTTTTCGGGACTGGACCGATGATTCGTGGGCCTAACCGGAAGAAATATGCAACGACGGATCCGGGAAACCGCTCGAGTGCGGCGGCACTGCGGGCGCCATGGGTATGGCAATAGGGAGGCTTTCTACATCTCGGACGGCCCCTTCAGGAAAGGTTATCGTCCGGCCCCTCTGCGCCAACGGTGTCAACGCGCTTTGCTGACGTATCTTGCATTTTTGTATGTTCCGATTTTTTCTATCTTCCCTTCCTTCAGCAACCTGGAAAGGTGAGCCTCTACGGTGGTCTCGCTGACGTCCGGCAAAATGCGGCATATCTCCCTTTTGGATATGGGCAGCAGGCTGTTGACCACCGCGCCTTCCACCCTGCTCCCTTTTGTCACTTTGCCGTCGCCAAGGATGGCGAAACGTCTATCCAAATCCTTGTAGCACAGAAACAGGGTCCCGATGAAGTTCTTGATGAACGGGACGTAATCGTTTTTGTTTTCAGACCACCCCTGGGACGATTCGTACAAAGCATGATAGTATTCCTTCTTGGAAACGTCGATTTTTTCCTCGAACGAGATGTACTTACCCACGTCGATCCCGTTTTTATACATCATCAGCAAAGAAAGGAGGCGGGACGTCCTGCCGTTGCCGTCCGCGAACGGGTGTATCGAAAGGAAATCGAGGATGAAACATGGGATCAGGAGCATCTTGTTTATACCCGCGTCCGAACGGGCGTCCTCATATGCCAGCACAAGCTGCTTCATCGAAGCGGGGGTTTCGGAAGCGGGCGTGGGCACGAAACGTACGAACCTGTTGCCCATGGAATCGATTCCCGCTATCAAATTGTCCTCTTTCTTGTATTCACCGCCGCTCTCCGGCGTACGGGAAAGCATGATTCCATGCAGTTCGAGGATGGTTTTCTCGTCCACTTTCATAGCGCCGTGATTGTTGTGTATGAAATCCAATGCGTCGCGGTATCCCGCTATTTCCCTCTCGCTATGGCTTATCGGCTCACTCCCCTCGTTGACGATGTCTTCGATGCGATGGTCGGAAGTGACGATTCCCTCTATGGCGTTGGAATGTTTCACCGACTGCACTCTGGCCATGGATTCCAGCCCCGCGAATATTTCAGGGTATTTTTCCCGCAGGGTTGCCTGTTTCACCCTGATTGCCTCCATCCTCGCGGCGAGACCGAGAAAATCGGCCGGGACCCGATAGTTTTTGAGGAACGAGTAGTCGAATTTTCTCAT
>JAAYNL010000024.1 GCA_012520845.1 Thermoplasmatales archaeon
AAAAAACTAAATATTTGAAAAACAAGGAAAAACGAGCGCTGATCCGTCGGGAACGGCGTGGGGGAACGGGGGAAACTGCTTCAAAACGGCCCTGGCGGGATCATCTGCCATTTACCGAACAGAGTAGTCGAAGTGAAAACATATAAAAGGAACGAGTGTATCCTCGGGGTTACGGGCCCGTGGTCTAGGGGTTATGACGTCGCCTTGACATGGCGAAGGCCGCCGGTTCAAATCCGGCCGGGCCCACCATCCTTTACTTACTACATCCTAAAAAGTGGTTGCACCACTCAATCATCCCCCCGGCACTGTCAACGTAAACCGTGCCCGGGGACGTTTTCCTCCGCCACCGACTGGAGCATGGAAGCGGCGGTGAACCTTTCCGGACTTCCTGTTCCCTGCGGCGAGGTTGTCGGCCATGCGGCGGCGGAGTATGTCGTCGATGCGGTCCAGACGGAAGATTGCGCCCATGACGTCGGCGTATGCCCTCCCGTAAAGGACTGTCTCCTCGTGTCGTTGTCCGGCAGGCGGTTTATCAGCGAGAAGTTCGTCTTCTCGTCCTTTACGGGCACCCACCCCCCGTGGCATAAATACATCCGGAGACATGGAATCATGCCGCTTTTGAGCAACGGGAGCTGTCTCTAGTACACCGACGGGTGGAAGGTACAGATGGCCGTTGGGTCTCGTTAGACCCCCCGAAAAAATGACGTTGGTGGCGGCAATTCCTTTTATCCATTCCTTTTCCTCTTCTTTTCGATTTTTTTATACAGCGATGCTTTGGGCCCTATCCCGTTGATGTTGTCGGCCACCGCCCCGGTTACGAAATCATGGACTTGAAGCAGATGTTTGCCACTGCTGCTGGCAACGTCAAACCACTCAATCTCCAGCCCCTCGTCGATCTTTTCCCTGCACAGTTTTTTGAGTTCGTTCGATGCCACCAAAGGCGGTGTGTCGATCAACACGTCGAAGGGTTCATTCGGCGCGCCCACGTCGATCATCTCCGAAATGGCGTTGACGTAAAAATCCCTGGCTCCCTCGACGGTTTGGAACGATTGGTTGCGCCTCGACCTGTGACGTTCCGAAAACGTGAAATCTTGTTCAGACAGTTCGTCGATTATGATTGATGCGTCTTTCAACGTCGCATCTTTGTATTTGTATTCGCCGCCTTTCGCAGGGAACTGATTGAGTGACGATGGACCCGCCATGCTTTCCCATCATAGGCGGCGCTTTCCCGATCAGCCTTCCCGCCCGAGGCCGAAGACCGCGGATTTCCTGACGTAGGCGGATCTGTCGCCCAGCAGCCCTTCCAAAGCGGAATCCAGCCCGGGATCGGATATGCCGAGTTTTTTCCTCAACCTCCCGGCGGCCCAGGCGGCCATGCCCCTGACGAGCGGGTCGCCGTCACCGAGTAGCTGCAAAAGCGTCCCCACGGACCTTTCGTCGTGCAGGCCCGCCCCCGCCGCCTCGCCGATGCCCCAGGCCACGGACTCCCTGACGGACTGGTCGCCGTCCCCGGCCATGGGGATCAGCAGGTCCAGTATCCTGCGGTCGTGGACCTTGTTCTGCCCCATCTTCGCGATGCACCAGACGGCCTGCGCCTTTTCCCCAGGGGTGCCCAGGAAAGTCGCCTGGAACAGTTCGTCTATGTCGTCCAGCCTGTCCTTCCCGGCCCTGAGGTCGGCCTCGACCCCGGCGAGCCATTCGGCGTATTGGGTCACCTTTTCGGCAGCTCCTTGTAAAACTCGCAGTCGGCGTATTCCTCCTCGCCGCGGCAATACTCGTAGTCCTCGATTCTCAGGACGTCCGCCCTGATCCTCTTGCATTTGCAGCTGACGCAACGGCCGTCCGTCGCCCTCCAAAGGCATTTGCCCATGCCATCACCCCGCGTCGATGAATTTGACGCAGTTCGCGTCTATTATCTTGGATCTCGACTTGGACATCATCCCCGACTCGAGCCACGCGGCGGTGATGATTGCCGCGGGGGTCAGGCAAGTGAGCGTGATGGGTTCGCAGTTGAAGGGGTTGAACACCTTGCTGAGGGACCTTTCCGTGATGTCGATCAGGCTCAGCCTGTCGCCGAGCCTGTCGGCGTAACGCCGGACGCTGTCGCAGTTGGTGGCGATGTGCAGGTCGAATTCGCCGTCGTCCCTGGGGGTGACGGTGATCTTCGTTTTTTTGTCGCAGAATTTCATGTCGACCTCGACTACCGCCATGGAAACCGGATTGCGGGGGCCCGATTAATAACATTCGGATTCTCCCGCGCGGGCGCGGGGGTGGTGGGCCCAGCCGGATTCGAACCGGCGGGCTTCGCCTTGTAAGGGCGACGTCATAACCGCTAGACCATGGGCCCGTGCCCCCACGATTAAGGAGGGATTATTAAAGAGTTCAGTCCGGCACGTTCCGCCCCGGCCGCCTGGCCCGTCAGGCCGCGGGCCTGAGATTCTTTATCGCCAGCACCTTCTCGGGGCATGCTATCTCGCACCTCCTGCAGGCGGTGCCCATGCACCTGTCAGTCCTGATGGCGACGCTGCCGCCGTCCTCGGAGATGGCTTCCTCTGGGCATTCCCCGACGCAGGCGCCGCAGGAGACGCATCCCTCCACGCGCCCGCCGATCCTCACGCCCACGTCCCGGAGTATGGCGAACGTGCCCTTCTCGGAATCGGGCAGGTCCCTGAGGGACGTCTTGGTGTTGTGGGACTCCACCGGCTCCTGGAGGTGCGGCAGGCCGCTCAGGTCCAGCATCTCGTTGAACGCGGACATGGGCATGTCGTACATCCAATGGGAGATTTCCACGGAATAGATGTCCCTGAACACGTCGGACGTCGCCAGCATCACGTGCTTGGACCTCAGGCCGCGGGAAATCTCCCTCAGCTCGTCCAGGGTCATCTCCCCCGTGACCATCTTCCTGGCCAGCCTGATGGATGTGTTGCCGAACTGCACTATCTCGCTGGCGCCCGGCGTGACCAGGCCGGTCTTCTGGGCCTTGACGGCGTCCACGTAGAGGCCCGTGGCGCCGGACATGTACGCCTTGGGCACGTCCTGGGTCCAAAGCCCCGCCTCCCTCATCAGCGTGAGGTACCCTGCGCGTATGGCGCCGATCGCCTTGCCCGCCTCCTCTATGTCCCCGGGGGTGAGCTCGACCCCGTCCTGCAGCTTCAGGGTGCCGCTTTCCGTCTTTATCCTGGCGCCGTCGACGATGCCCGACTCCATGCCGCAGGAGATCGCCGCTATCACCCCGGTGCCGGTGATCCCCTTGGCCCGCGCCTTGCCCTTCCTGAGCGTCTCACCCGTGGCCGGGTTGACCGTGTCCCCCTCCACGGCGAGCATCGAATCGTCCAAGACCCAGTTGGTCCATCCGCCCCCGTCGATGACTATATCGGAGATCGCCCCCGGGGCGGCGAGCATGCCGTCCCTCACCTGCTGCCCCTCCAACGCCGGGCCGGCGGCGGCGGAGCCCGTGTAGATCTGGTCGTCGACCAGGAGGGCCATCTCCGCGTTCGTGCCGTAATCGATTACGATCCTGACGCCGCCCTCGTCCATCGCCCCGGTCTCCGAAAGCATGGCGACGGCGTCGGCCCCTATCTCGTGGGCGACCGCCGGCGGGATGATGACCTCGGCGTTGGGGACGTTGAGGCCCATGTCCCGCGCCTTCAAAACGGCGCCGTCCCTCTTCGGCGGCACTATGCCGAGCTCCCTCAGCGTGGTCTTGCCGGCGTAGGCCAGGTCCCTGATCTCGATGTTCTGGAAAATGGAAAGCTGGAACGGGTTGCCGCTCACGGCCACCCTTACCACCCTGCCGAGGTCGATGCCGAGTTCCTCGAAAAGTTTCGACACCGTGGCGATCATGAGGCCGTTTGCCACGTCCCCGCCGGAATCCAGGGCGAAATTAACGTGGTCGATGACGTTCATCCCGGGGATTGGGTGCCTGGTGGTAATCGCCGTGGCCACCGTTTCCCCGGTGGCGATTTCCACCGCCTGGCATCTGAAACCGCTGGTGCCCAAATCTAGCGCTATCCCGTATCCCATTCCGATCACCCGAGTTTGATTTCTTCCCTTATGTGCGAATCCCGCGGGTTGGCGGCGGAAACGACCATCACCGCCACGCCCAACCCGAGGATGTCGTGTATTATCTTCTTCGCCTTCGCCTCGCCCTCCCCGTCGAAGGCGTATGGCACGCCCGGGGAGGATATGATCGCGCCCTCCCTGACGTTCCTCCCCGAGATCTTCCCGGGGGACGCGTTCAGTATCAGCAGGTTCTCCGAGATCGCCGCGGCGAGGTCGAACCTCGGGACGATTCCCGGCACGTTGCGGGCGAGCCTCTCGGTCTTCTCGCGCCTTATGTCGACGACCTCGACCCTCGCCCCCTCCTCCAGAAGCATCGTCGAAGCCGTGCCGCCGACCCTGCCGGCGCCGATGATGAGCACGGTCATGCCTTCCAGGGAACCCCCGGCGGCCAGCCTGAGGGCGGTGACGTAGCCGCGGGCGGTTGACCAGACGTTGTCGGAAAACACGCCCCTCTTCCTGTCGACGGCGATGAACCTGTCGTCGTCCGCCATGAGGACTATGTCGAACCCGTGGGAGACGGCCTCGGCGACGCCGGCCACGTCGCACGCGTCGGTGACGACGGTGTCGATGCCCAAGCTCCTTATGGTCTCCGCCACGGTCTCTGAGAAGCCCCTTATGACCCCCTTCCCCGAGGTTACGGGCACCACCGCCACCGACAGGGCGTCGAAGTCGATGTCGGCCTCGGCGACGCCGGCGGCCTCGCAGGCCAGGGCGCGGAGGCCCAGGCCGGTGGTTTCCTCCAGGTATCCGTCCAAATAGTGTATCTTGGGGAAGAACCCGTCCAGGTTGTCCGCGGTCAGCCTGGTCATGCCGGTCCCCCCGGGCCCTCGTCGATTATGCGCGTAATCGATTCCTCGTCCACAATCCTGCGCAGGCAGGCCTTCCTCTTCGCCTCGACCGCTTCCATTGTCGCTCCGCCGTTAATCATCGTGAACCTCCATTCCCCCGCCCCCCCGACGTAATCCGTGATCATCTCGTCCGCGCCGAACAGGCCCCTTTCCAGCCTGGGGGCGCGGACGTTGGCGAATTCCCCCTCGCCGCAGGACTCCATCGCGCCGTCCCTTACGACGTAGTGTTCGTAGACCGACGCCCCCGCCCTCGGCTTCCCCCAGGATCCGGCCACCATCTCGCGGAGGAGGTTTATGCCCGTCGCCGCCAAAACCGCCGCGGGGGTTTGGCTCGGCAGCCTGGCGTCCATCTCGAGGACGCGGAGCCCCTTGGGCGTGTGGACCGCCTCCAAATCGAGGATGCCGTCGAGACCCAGATGCGCGGATATCGCTAAGCCGATCCCCCTCAGTTCCGTGTCCGATCCGGGGGGCAGTATGCCGGGGCGGCATTCCACCCTCTTGCAGTCGTAATCCTTCGCGGCTATGATTTCGGTGGTGACGTAGCCCGCGTATTCCTTGCCGTCGCCGATGAATTCCATGGAGACGCAGGTACCGTCGACGTATTCCTGCACGACCGGGGTTCCGCCCGAGGATTCCACCCCGGCAATCCCCCTGGCCAATCCCTCCGCGTCCCTGGCGAGGGCGACGCCCTCGCTGCCGCTGGAGACGGAGGGTTTCACCACGGCGGGAAAACCGCATTCGGGCCACGGGGCTGGCATCGGCACGCCGAGGCGGGACATGACCGCGTTCGATTCCGCCTTGGACCGGGAAATTCTGTAGGCGTCGATGTCGAAAAGGAACCGGCCGCCGTAATCCGAGAGCAGACGAGAGAGGCATTCCAGCAAAGCGAGGTTCTCGCACGTGGGCAGCACCGCGTCGCAGTCGCCCATCAGCGCCAGGGCCTCCCGGGGCGACTCGATCGGATCCAGCACGGCGCATCCGTCCGCGAGCGAGAAGGCGGGCGCGTCCTCCCTCCTGTCGATGACCAGGGTCTCGTAGCCGGCGCGCCTTGCCAGGTATGCCGCCTCCATCCCCTGCAGGGCGCCGCCGACCAGGCAGATCCTCATAGAGACGCCTTCCTCTCTTTGACGAAACGGGAGTATTCCGCGTTGCTCGCCGCCTTCATGCCCATGGAATCCAGGCATTCGAAGACGGCCCGCACGGACCTTTTCCCCGATTCGATGTCCAAATCCTTCTGCGCCACGCCGGCCAGCCCCGCCTTTGGCGGAACTATGGACGTGACTACGTTCGCCCCGGCGTCCAACCTGGGGCGCAGCCCGCCGAGGCCCTCCACGTCCAGGCTCGCGGGGATGAGCTTGTCCGGGTACGCCAGCCTCAGCACGGCGACGACCTTCAGTTCCTCCACGGTCCCGACGGTGCCGGATTCCCACATGGGCGTGCCCTCCTGCGGCACGAAGGTCATCGCGCGCACCTGGTCGCAGCCGGCGCCCATGCGCATGACGGAGTCGGCGCGGTCCGCGACGGTGTCGCCGACCCCGGCCATGATCCCGTCCTCGGCCAGGATGCCGTGTTCCACCGCGGATTCCCTGGCGGCGACCCTGGCGTCGAAGCCCTGGTTCACCCTCAGCCTCCCGAAAAGGGACCTGTTGTACGTTTCCTGATAGCAGGCGTACCAGTCCGCCCCCGCCTCCGCCAACGCCCCGAAGGCTTCCCGGGGCACCACGCCCGGCGACACCATTATCGGGATGTCGACGGCGGAATCCACGGCGGAAACAATGTCGATGAGTTCGGAACAACCGTCGGCGTGCATGGCCGGGTCCTCGCCCATCGTCAGATCAACGAGGTTGATGTCGCTGTCCATCAGGCTCCCCGCCAGGGCGACGACCTCCTCCCTGCCCTTGCGGTACCTGGCTATGGGGTGCTGCCTGCGGTAGTGGCAGAAGGCGCACTCGTTCCCGCAGTACGTGGAGAAATAAACGAAACCGTAAAGGAAGACCCTGTTCCCGAAATTGGCGTCCCTCAGCTCCCTGGCGGCGGCGAAGAGTTTTGAAACGGATGCCGGGTCTTCCAGCGAAAGGAGCCTCAGGGCGTCGTCCCCGCCTATTCCCCCGCCCTCGAGGGCCCTGCCGAGGATGCCGTCCACGTCCATGGGGCGGCCTCAGTCTATCTTGGCGCCGTTCAGGTAGGAGATGCTGCGCCCCATCTTCTTCACGTTGTCCCTGCCCTCGATGGCGGCGAGGAGCCTTTCCAGGCCGAACCCGACGCCGCACCAGGGCTCGTCTATGCCGTGGGCCGGGTCCAGGAAGTGGGGGCCGACCGCGCCGGAGGCCATCTCCTCGCCGCCCACCTCCACGTCGACGGTGCTCCTGTACACCTCGGACTCCGTCTCGACCGTCTCGTACCCGAGGCCGAGGACCCCCATCGTCGCCGCTATCAGCTCGAGGAGCCTCTCGGAGGCGTCGCCCTCCGGCCCCAGCTCGACCAGGTTGAGCATGGTGAACTCGTCCAGGTGGACGTTGCTCCTGGACTCCTTCCTGAAGCAGGACCCGATCTCGAATATCCTGACTGGGCCGTCGGTGAAGTCCCTGAATTTCCTCATCACCATGTAGAGGCTCGGGGCCAGCATGGGCCTGAGGCACCTCTTGTCGCCGACGCGGAAAACCTGCCTTCCCAACGGCGTGCCCTCGCCGACGCCCATCTTCTCCAGGGAGGCCATGGAAATCATCGTCGGCGTCCTCACCTCGACGAACCCCATGGACACCAGGGCGTCGGCCAGCTTGGCCTCCAGGGCGGGCAGCCCGTGCCTCCTGGGTCTTTCCAGCATCTCGCCGAAACGCCGGGCGTTTGCCGCTTCCAGCGCGGAAAACGCCCTGGCGAATTCCCTGTCCCTCTCCGCGGCGGACACGAACACGACCCCGTCGTGGCTCCCGTCCCCTAATTCCCTGAGCCTTTGGATCTGAGCGTCCGTGAAACCGACCATCGAAACCGCCTCCTGGAGGCGAGGGGCCGGGGAATCGAACTCCGCTGGTTAGGTTTTAGAGGCCCACTGGTCCCAGACCGCCCCCCGTCGCCCACGAAGATATTGCTCTTAGTATAAATTCGTAATCAAATGAAGACACGACAATATTTTCGATGACGCCGCCACATACTCCCCGCGCGTGAAATCGCCGCCCGATTTTTACGTCGACGCGTTCAGCGATCGACGAACGGCCGGCACGGAACGCCGAGCCCCGCGTCCCCGAGCACACGGCAACGGACAGGGAAAATGCATAAGTTACAAATACGGACCGTAAATTCCCGATATGCAGCAGCCGTGGTCTAGGGGTTATGACCGGAGCTTCCCAAGCTTCTAACCCGGGTTCAAATCCCGGCGGCTGCACCTTTTTGCCTTTTACCGCGCGAATTGCGGTCGGGATGGCATTGTTTAAATCGGCCATGGACATATGAGCCCGAGGCGGTGGAATGCTGGAGATAGACTGTTCCAAGGGCGAGGGGGGCGGCCAGATGGTCCGCACCTCCGTCGCCATGGCGGCGATCACCGGCACGAAGACGCGCCTTTTCAAAATCAGGGAGAACCGCCCAACGAAGGGGCTCTCCAAACAGCATTGCGCCGCCGTCAAGGCCGTCACCAAGATGACGGGCGCGACGGTCCAGGGCAATTCCCCGGGGTCGAGGGAGCTGACGATAACCCCGGGCGACGGGATGGATTACGACGTGCACGTCGACATAAGGAGCGCGGGCAGCATCAGCCTCGTCCTCCAGGCGATGATACTCGCCGGGATCAAGCACGACAGGACGCATACGATGACGGTGTCCGGCGGGACGAACGTCCTGTGGGCGCCGCCGATCGACTTCTATCCCCAACTCCTGTTCCCGCTCATGGGCAGGATGGGGATCGACGCCAGAATGGAAATCCTGGAAAGGGGTTTCTTCCCGGAGGGCGGCGGCAAGGTCCGGGTCACCGTCGAACCCGTCGGCAGGATCAAACCGTTGAACCTCGACACCCTCGGCCCGCTGAAATCCGTGGGTGGCGTGTGCTTCGTCAAGAACCTGCCGGACCGGGTACCCGAGCAGATAATAGCCGGGGCGAAGGAGGTCCTGGACCCGGTGCACCGATCCGAGATCGCGCTGGAAAGGTCCTCGAAGGGCAGGTCCAAGGGCGCCGGGCTGTCCCTCGTCGCCACCTACGGGAACGGCATGCTGGGCGCCAATTCCCTCTCGATGCACAGGGACCCGCCGAAGAACGCGGGCAGGGACGCGGGCAGGGACCTCCTCAGGGAGATGGAATCGGGCGCGACCCTCGACGTGAACACCGCGGACCAGCTGCTGCCGTACATGGCCATGGCCGACGGCGTCAGTTCCTTCACCGCGCCCAGGATCAGCAGGCACCTGCTGAGCCAGATGGACACGCTGGAGACGTTCCTGGACGTCAGGTTCGGCGTCGAAAGGAGGGACGGCATCTACCACTTCACCGTCACGCCGGGGGAATGCGGGTGAGGCCGTTCGTACACGTGAACTGCGCCATGTCCGCCGACGGCAGGATAGCCGGCGTCGAAAGAACCCAGATCAGGATTTCCTCCAAGGAGGACATGGATCGCGTGAAGGCTTTGCGGGCCGGGTACGGGTCCATAGCCGTGGGCGTCGGCACGGTGATTTCCGACGACCCCCACCTGACGGTCAAGGGCCTCGGCCGCGACGAGAACCCCGTGCGCGTGGTGATCGACCCCAACGGCAGGACCCCGGACGGCGCCCTTGTGCTGGACGGCAGGGCGAGGACGGTCATAGCGACGTCGTCTTCGTGCGCCAGGGAATGGGCAGGCGCCGAGACCGTGAGGTGCGGCGACCCCTTCGACCTGAGTTCCGCCCTGCGGGAGCTGGGTGGGATGGGCATCGAAAGCATGCTCGTCGAAGGCGGCGGGAGAACCATCTGGCACTTCTTCGACTCGGGCTTCGTCGACCGCTTCACCGTATTCGTCGGCGGCGTGGTCATCGGGGGCACCGGCGCCCCCACGCCCGCGGACGGCCCGGGGTGGGTCGCCGGGAACGGGGTGGAAATGGACCTCGTCGCCGCGGAAACCCTCGGCAACGGCGCCCTCCTCACCTTCGAGGGGATCAGGAAGGCTCGAGGATGAACTTGTAGTAGTTGTTCCCGGTGCCGAATATCTCTGCGCTGGTCACCGCGTACGTTTCCCCGGTGGCCTTGGAGAGCACCCTCTCGAAGACCCCGTGGCTGAATTTGGCGACGGAATCCGTCATGTACTCGAAGTCGTAGTCGTCCCTGACGATTATCGTCAGCGGCATGAATGTGTAGATGCAGACCTCCCCGAGGCCGTTCCTCTCGTAGAAATCCTGCAGCAGCTCGATCGCCCCCTCCAGGCCTGAGGGTTTGTGTTTCCCGAACAGGGTATCGCCGAGGAGGCCCCCGATCACCTTCATGGCGGGGCTGATGCTCAGGCCCTTCCCGTCCGAGTTCATGAGGAACGCCCTTATCAGGAACTTGTGGAATGTGTCCGGGTTGGAGATGGATTCCGCCAGGAGCCTCTTGCTCTCGGCGATGCCGTCCTTGCAGCAGTCCTTGGAATAGGCGACCTCTGTGCAGGACCGGGAGAATATCTTCCTCCTGCTGTCCTTCTCGTCGGGGACTGATTTCAGAAGGCCCATGTTCACCAGGGCGTCGAGGTGTATGGAAAGCGTGGATTGGGCCTTGCCCAGAGCCTCGGAGATCTCGGTGGTGGAGAGGTTCCTGTCCCGCAGCGCCGCCATTATGTCCCTGTGCAGCGGCTCGGATACCTGGACCAACCCCGGAACCCCGCCTTCGCACGTGGAGTATATCTCGAATTCGGAATGGGTTCTGGACTTTTTGGACACAGTTTGACAAATGCCTTTTGGCGTAATAAAGTTGGCGCATGGGAACGATACAGATTAAACCCCAAAGGCCATGCGGAGGCGGTGAATAATTGAGGACCGAAACAGAGGGCGTGGCCCGGGAACGCAGGGCGGTGTGGTTCGAGGACGGCCGGGTTTGGATGATCGACCAGAGGCTACTCCCCTTCGAGCTTGCCTTCGTCTCCTTCGGCGGCCACGCCGAGGTGGCCGAGGCGATAAGGGACATGGTCGTCAGGGGCGCGCCCTCCATAGGGGCCGCCGCGGCGTACGCCATGTGCCTTGCCGCCCTCAACGGCGAGGACATCCGGAAGGCCGCCGGGTTGGTCAAGTCGGCGAGGCCGACGGCCTACGACCTTTTCTACGCCGTGGACTGGATGGTCGGGCGCATCGGGGCCGGCGACGACCCCGTCGCGGCGGCGGACGGATACGCCCAGTCGATCATAGACAGGTGCCTGGCGATCGGCAGGCACGGCGGGCCCCTCATCAAGGACGGGGCCAAGGTGATGACCCATTGCAACGCCGGCGCGCTGGCGACGGTCGACGTGGGCACCGCCCTGGCGCCGATCAGGCAGGCCCACTCCGCCGGGAAGAGGGTTTTCGTGTACGTTTCCGAGACGAGGCCCCGCCTCCAGGGCATGCAGCTGACCGCATGGGAGCTGAAGCAGGAAGGCATAGACTGCGCCATCATCGTCGACGGCGCCTCCGGCCACTACATGAGGGAAGGCGTCGACCTCGTCATCGTGGGCGCCGACCGCATCGCGGCCAACGGGGACTTCGCCAACAAGATCGGGACGTTCGAGAAGGCCGTCCTGGCGAAGGAGCTCGGCGTGCCGTTCTACGTGGCGGCCCCCGTCTCCACCTTCGATTTCGACACCGGGGAAGGCGGCGACATAACCATAGAGGACCGCGGCGAGGAGGAGGTCACCAGGCTCGGCGGCCGGCCCGTCGCCCCGGAGGGCGTGAGGGCGCTGAACCCTTCCTTCGACGTGACCCCGGCCAGGTACGTCACCGGTTTCATAACCGAGAGGGGCGTGCTGAGGCCGGACGAAATACGCAAGGTGGCGGAATGACGGAAAGGGAAGCGCGCTCCGAGTTGGCCGGGGTCTGCTCCAGGCTGTACGAGCGGCGCCTGACGTTCTCCGCCGGCGGCAACGTGAGCGTCAGGGTCGGCGACGCGGTCCTGATAACGCCCTCGGGCAGGAACAAGGGTTCACTGGCCCCGGGGGACATGGTGCTCGTGGGCATGGACGGCGTGCCGCTCTCCGGGGGCAGGCCGTCGATAGAGACGGGCTTCCACATCGCCCTTTACAGGAAAAGAAAGGACGTGAACGCCGTGGTCCACTGCCACCCGCCGTGGTCCACCGCCCTGTCGGTGACCGGCGGCAAAATAGAGCCGTACACCCCCGAGGGGGCGCTGCTCCTCGGCAACGTGGCCGTTATCCCCTATCACATGCCCGGCTCCGGGGCGCTGGTGGAGGCGGTGGCCGCCGCCTCCGGCTCCGACGCCATGTTGATGGCCCACCACGGCGCATTGACCCAGGGGTCCGATTTGGAGGAGGCGTACAACAGGATGGAGGAACTGGAGCTGCAGGCGTTCCTGCAGCACCTCTGCAAGGGCAGCCCGCCGATGGGCCCGGACGACATCGCCGCCGTCAGGAGGGCGTACCCATGATGCTCGTCACGAAATGGTTCGGGGCCTTCCTCTGCGACGGGCGCAGGGTCGTCGAACACAGGCTGCTGCCCCGGGACCCGGACGCGTTGGCCTCGAAGCTCGCCGAGATGCAGCGCGGGGGCGTGCTCCCGGAGGAAAAGGAGTTGGCCGAGGGCCGCGAGAGGCTGTCCGTGGCGGAAAGGAGGCAGTTCACCCTGGGCAAGCCCGGGATGTTCGATTCCTCCTTCATAAGGCCGGAGGACTACGGCTTCGACCAGGCCCTGATGAGGGAGGCGATGATCAGGCTGGCGAAGCTCAGGACCTCCGAGCCGATTCCCAGGGACAGGAGCCTGGTGCAGGCCATAAGGAGCCTCGACGACGTGATAGAGACGGCAAACCTGATGAGCGAGCGCCTCCACGAGTGGTACGGGATGCATTTCCCCGAACTCGGCGACCTCGCCCGGGACAGGCGCTACGCGGAGCTCATATCGAAACACGGCCACAGGGACGCGATACTCGAGGATCTGGGTCTCGACATCGAATCCATCGGCGCCGATTTCTCCGACGGGGACATGGCCGCCGTGAGGGGTTTGGCAACCACCCTCGTCGGCCTGTACGACGACAGGGACAGGACCGAGGCATACGTCTCCGAAATCGTGGATGGCATATGCCCTAACGTGAACGCCCTCGTCGGCGGCCCCATCGCCGCCCGCCTGATATCCCTTGCCGGCGGCCTCGACCGCCTGGCCACGCTCCCGGCGTCCACCGTGCAGATGCTGGGCGCCGAGAAAGCCATGTTCAGGCACCTCAAGTCGGGGAAAAGGCCGCCGAAGCACGGCATCATCTACCAGCACCCGGAGGTGCACAGGTCCCCGCGCTGGCAGCGCGGGAAGATCTCCAGGGCCCTGGCGTGCAAGATCTCGATAGCGTCGCGCATCGACGCCTACGGCGGGGAATTCCGCGGGGACAAGCTGAACGGGGAATTCATGGCCCGCGTCAGGGAAATCGCCGAGAAATACCCCGATCCCCCGAAAAGACCCGCCAGGGGCAAAAGGAAAAAAGGGCCCGGGCGCAGATGACGCGTCGTTTTTGATTTTGTCATCATATATGTAATAATATGCTAATAGTTTTTATATCAATATCTGGATTTTCCTTCGGAGGCAAATCAATATGGGCAAAATGACGCCAAGAGAAAGACTGGATACCGTCGTCGCCGGGAAACTCCCCGACAGGGTGCCCGTCCACGACGTGTCCTGCATATCCATGTCCAAGGCCATGGGATATGTCTGGAAGGACCTAAGGTACGACGCCGAGAAATCGGCCAAGGTCGCCATGGAATACAACCGCCTGACGAAAAGCGACTTCTGCTTCGGGATGCTGGAGACCCCGGCGATGTTCATGGACCTGGGCATGAACATCTCGCAACCCGACGACAATTACGGCAACGTCCTAGGTTCCTACTTCGCGGAACCCGAGGATGTGGATTCCAAGGGCCTTTACGACCCGTACAACCCCAAGGAATCCGAATGGCTCAGGAAAGGCATCGTCGACAAAATCATCGCTCTGAGGAAGGTCAACGACACCGGGACGCTGGTAAGCGCGTGGAGCTGAGGGCCGATCACGACGGGGGGTTTCCTCAGGGGCGTGGAAACGTTCCTGATGGACACGATGATGGAGCCGGAACTGGCCCAGAAGGTGATGGCCAAATCCACGGAACTCGTGGACGGGATCATCAGGGTCGGCAGCGAGAGCGGCCAATACACCTGGTTGCCCGACCCGACCGCGTCCGGCACGATAATCAACGCCGACACGTTCAACGAATTCTGTTCCAAGCCCCTGTCCAGGATCGTGAAGGGGTGGAGGCACGACTTCAAGAACCCGATGGTGTACCACGTCTGTGGCGACACGATCCCCGTCATGAAGGAGATGCTCAAGACCGGAATAGACGTGCTGAGCATCGACCACGCCGTGGACATAGCCGAGGCCAGGAAGGTCGCCGGGAAGAATGCGATCCTGTTCGGCAACGTGCACCCGATTACCACGCTCTGGAACGGGACGCCCGACGAGGTGAGGAAGGAATCCCTGGACTGCATAGAGAAGGCCGGGGCCGACGGGAGGTTCATACTCTCCGGCGGGTGCGAGGTCACCAGGGACACCACTGTGGAAAACGTCCGGGCCATGGTCGAGGTCGGCGAGAAATACAAATACGGGGCGTGATGGGATGCACCCGTTCGGAGAGATTACGCTTGGGCTCGCGGGCCTGTACATCTCCGCCACTCTGATGGTGAACCTGCTCGTGATGATGGGGCACGGCAAGGCAAAGACCGCCGCCCCCCTGAATCTGTTCACGGGGTTGCTGTCCATCCTCATAGCCCTGCAGGCGTGGCTTGTCCTCGGGAGCCCGATGACGGCGGCGCAGACGATGCTGTTCGGTGTCACCTACCTATGGATAGGCATAGGGTACTGGACGGAGGAGACGGATTACCGCTCGTTCGGGTTCTACTGCCTGTTCGTGACCATCAACGCGCTGGTGTTCGGGGCGTACACGTTCGCGAGCGACATGCCCATTCTGGGCGTCAACTGGCTGTTCTGGGCCGCCGCGTGGTTCATGTTCTTCGTGGTCATGGGGCTGGAGAAAAACGACCAGTTCAAGAACATGCTGATCGTGACGTGGTCCGCCACGATCCTGCTCTGGGTCTGCTCCCTGGGATGGCTCATCGGCTGGTTCGACTTCGCGACGTTCCTCACGTTCCCCTGAACGCGGGTCCGCAAACCCCTTTATCCCGGGGGCACCCGGGGCCTTTCTCACCTTACCACGCACGCCCGGCTGGATAATGCTTAATAAATCGGCGTTCATTAGGGGGCGATAGACGGCCGGAACCGACCGGCCGCACGAAGGTTGCGATCCGTATGGCAGAATGGGAAGCGAAGGAAATCAGGGAACTCAAGGTGGGCAGGTACGTCAACGTGGACGACGAACCGAGTAAAATCACGTCGATAACCACCTCCAAGCCCGGCAAACACGGTTCGGCCAAGGCCAACATCGAGGCGATCGGCATTTTCACCGGCGCGAAGAGGACCTTCGTCGGCCCCGTCAGCTCCAAGGTCCAAGTCCCGATGATCGACAAGAGGAAGGCCCAAGTGCTTTCCGTCAGCGACACCGAGGTCCAGCTCATGGACCTGGAGACGTACGAGACCCTCCACATCGTCATCAACGAGGACCATACCAGCAACCTCGAGAGCGGCGCGGAGATCATGTACCTCGTCGCCATGGGCAGATACAAGCTGATGTGAATGCCCCCGGGAACGGCCTTCGCCGGCGCGCATTCCGGCTATTCCGAAGCCGAGGCGTGCATATTCGGCGTGCCCTACGACAGGACCGCCAGTTTCAGGGCCGGCGCCAGGGAGGCGCCCGGCGCGATCAGGAAGGCGTCCTACGCCTTTGAGACGTCCCATTTCGAGCACGGCCGCCTGAGGGATCTGGCACTCCACGATTACGGCGACTGCGACGATTTCTTCACCCCCGCCGAGATGGCGGACGAGATCCGCTTCGCCATGGGCCCCGCCATCTCCGCCGGCAAGTTCACAGTGGTCATGGGCGGGGACCATTCCGTGTCCATCCCGGTCATCGGGGCGTACGAGGACGTCTCCGTGATATCGATAGACGCCCACCTGGACTCCAGGAGGGAGTACATGGGGCTGCCCGACAGCCATGCCTGCGTGATGAGGCGCGCCGCGGACCGCCACGGGCTGGACAACGTCCACGTCGTCGGCGTGCGCTCCATCTCCGAGGAGGAGTTGGACGACCCGGAGCCCGTGCCGTACACCAGCGCCTACGAGGTGCACGAGAGGGGCGTCGGCCCCGTCATCGACGGGATCCTGGAATCCCTGGGCAGGGAAAGGGTGTACGTGACCCTGGACATCGACGGCGTGGACCCGGCCTTCGCCCCGGGCACCGGCACCCCGGAGCCTTTCGGCCTGACGCCGCTGGACGTCAAGAAGATAATCAACGCCGTCGGGGACCGTTTGGTCGGCTTCGACGTCGTGGAGGTCTGCCCGCCCTACGACCCGACGGGCGCCACTTCCGTGCTGGCCGCCCGCCTCATAAAGGAGGCGCTGGCCGTATTCACAAAGAGTTCTGGGTGACGAAGGCTTTCGCCTTCTCCACGTACTCGGCGCACTTGGACACGGCCCATTCCTTGTCCTTGGATTCGGTATAGATCCTGAATATCGGCTCCGTGCCCGAGGGCCTCATCAGGACCCAGCCTTCCTTGAAGATGAATTTGACCCCGTCCGTGGTGTCCGACTCCCTGTCCGGCTCCAGGGCGAGCATCGCCTCCATGAGGCCGTCCTTGAGGTGGTCCGGGCAGTCGATCTTCGCCTTCTCCACGTAGTACACAGGCAGCTTCTCGATCTGGGCGTGCAGCGGCCCCTTGACGGCCACGAACTCCAGCATTTTGGCCAAGGTCATCCCGGCGTCCCTGCAGTACTGCATCTCCGGGAAAATCAGGCCGCCGTTCTCCTCGCCGCCGAACGCGGCGCCTATCTCCATCATCTTCCTGGCGACTATGGGCGAACCAACCGCCGTGTAGACGACGTCGCCGTCCTTCCCGCGGACCACCTCCTCCACCACGGAGGACGTGCTGACGGGGGTGACGACCGTGCCCGGGCCGTCGTCCAGGGCGTAGGAGGCCAAGAGGGCCAGGCTCTTGTCGCCGCTCACGTACTCTCCCTTCCGGGTGACGAAGACGGCCCTGTCCGCGTCGCCGTCGTGGGCCACGCCGAGGTCCGCTTTGAGGGACTTGGTCAGCCTTATCAGGTCGGAAAGGTTTCCCTCCGTCGGCTCGCTGGGGTGGCCGGGGAACTCCCCCTGGGGATTGGCGTTGAGCGTGACGGCCCTGACGTTGAGCTTCTTCAGCAGCAACGGCGCCGTCTTGTACGCGGCGCCGTTGGCCACGTCCAGGGCGACGGTGAGGTTGGCCGCCCTGATCTTGGCGGCGTCAACCTTGGACACGATGGCGTTGACGTAGGACTCCGACGCACCGGACACCTTCTCGTAGGAGCCGACGGCATCCCACGGGACGCCCGGGGAATCCTCGGCGAAATTCTCCTCGATGCGCTCCTCGTTGGAGCGGTGCATCTCGGTGCCGTCGGAATCGACGCACTTGATGCCGTTGAACTCCGGCGGGTTGTGGGAAGCGGTAATCATGACGCCCCCGGAAACGCGGTTGTGGGTCTTCACGAAGTACTGCAGCGCCGGGGTCGGCAGGACGCCCAGGTCCAGGACCCTCTGCCCAGAGGCCATTATCCCCGATGCCACGGCGTACTTGACCATGTCGGCGGACGTCCTGGTGTCGCTGCCGATTGCGACGTTGCCGGACATGAATCTCCCTATGGCCTTGCCGAGCCTGAGGGCGAACTCGGCGGTTATGCCCTCGTTCACTATGCCGCGGACGCCGTTTGTGCCGAACAGCCTTGGTGCCATGTCGCGAAACCCCACTGAAACATCAAAGAAGCGTGACCCTGATGATGTTGTTGCCGCGCAGGACCACGGTCCCGAGCCTGCGCTCCGTACCGTCCGCCAGGGTCTCGGTGGTATCGTCGATCACCATGTTCATGTGGTCGTCGTATCCGCCGAGGCTGCCCTCGAGGACCCTTCCGTCCTTGATGAGGAGAGACACTTTCTTGTCGATGGCGTTTTTCAGAACATCCAGGGGCACAGCCATTTCTATCGGACGCCCAACTGACGAAACCGACTTAAAGATTGCGTATGCGGCCGCCGCATCCCACCTACGGGTTTTCCATTAGGTAAAAAAATCCAATAAATAACCATCTAATTACCTATCATGGCGGACATCATCAGGGTGACCGGACTCACCAAGAGCTACGGGGACCTCGTTGCCGTCGATGACGTCTCGTTCTCGGTCGCCGAGAACGCCCTTTTCGCGTTCCTCGGCCCCAACGGGGCGGGAAAAAGCACGGTCATAAACATGATCTGTACCCTCCTCGAGCCCGACGGGGGCGAAATCGTCGTGGACGGCCTGGTCCTCGGCGAGGACGACGCCGGGATCCGCGGGAACCTCGGGGTCGTTTTCCAGGAAAGCGTGCTGGACCCTTTGCTTACGGTCCGCGAGAACCTCATGACCCGCGGGTCCCTCTACGGGCTGAGGGACGAGGAGCTTGAGGAAAGGGTCGCGTGGGCGGCCGCGGCGGCGGGAACGGATGAGTACGTCGACAGGCGTTACGGCAAGCTGTCCGGGGGGCAGAAGAGGAGGGCGGACATCGCCAGGGCGCTCATAAGCAAGCCCAGGCTGCTGATGCTCGACGAACCCACCACCGGCCTGGACCCGCAGACGAGGAAGAACATCTGGAACGCCATCCTCAGGCTCAGGGAGGAGGAGGGGGTGACCGTCTTCCTCACGACCCACTACATGGAGGAGGCGGAGGGCGCCGACCACGTGGTCATCATAGACCACGGCAGGATCGCCGCCGAGGGGACGCCGTCGGAACTCAAGGAAAAGTACGCGTCCGACGTGCTCGTGCTGTCGTCGGCCAACAGCGGGGCGCTGACCGACAGGCTGACGAGGGACGGTGTCGCCCACGAATTCCGTGGCGACAGGGTCAGGATAAGGCTGGGGTGCACCAAGGACGCCATCGCCCTGCTGAACCGCTACGAGGACCTGATAGACACCCTCGAGGTGAAGATGGGCACCATGGACGACGCCTTCATCGGCATCACGGGGGACGCGATACGTTGACTGGGGGCGCGCTGCCTTTCATCGTCCGGCGCAACCTCGCCCTTTATTTCAGGGACAGGATGGCCGTGTTCTACTCCATGCTGGGGGCCCTCGTCGTCCTCGCCCTTTACGCCTTCTTCATCAGGGACGCCTACGTGACCGGGCTCGAGGCCCCGGGAGCGGCCAACGCCACCGACCTCTGGATGATCGGCAGCCTCATGGCCATAGTGCCGGTCACCACCTCCCTCGGCGCCCTGGGCGCCTTCGTCTCCGACAGGGAACACAAAAGGGCGAACGACTTCGCCGTCTCCCCCGTCTCGCCGCTGGCGATAACCGGCGGATACCTGCTGTCGACGATGCTCATCGCGACCGCCATGTCCCTCGGCGTCCTGGCGCTGTCCCAGGCGTTCATGCTCGCCGTCGGCGGGACCACCATGGGCGGCATCCAGTTCGCCAAGGTGCTGGGCGTGCTCGCCATATCCGTGCTGTCGTCCACGTCCATACTGTTCCTGGTCGTCACCTTCCTGCGCAAGGAGAGCGCCTTCGGCGGCATCTCCACGGCCGTGGGCGTCTTCTCCGGTTTCGTCGTCGGGGCGTACATACCGCTCGGGGACATGCCCGGCGGCGTTTCTTCCGCATTCTCCGTCCTCCCCATGAGCAGCTCCGCCTCGCTGTTCAGGGAAATCCTGGCGGCCGACGCTGCCGCCTCCATGTACGCCGGCGCCCCGCCCTCGGAGTTGATTGACCACAGGGCGTACGTCGGCTTCGACCTCTACGTCGGCGATTTCATGCTCGAGCCGTGGATGTGCGCCGCCGTCATCCTTGCCAGCGCCGTCGCCGCCTTCCTGCTGGCCGTCCTCAACCTCAGGAGGGGCCTTGCGTGATAGCCCGGGAGGTCCTGGAGGACACGTGGGCCCTGGCGAAGAGGAACCTGAAGGTCTTCTACAGGGACAGGTCCTCGGTGTTCGTCGCCCTCGGCGGCGTCGCCATAATCCTGGTGCTGTACCTCGCGATGCTGAGGCCGAGCGTCATATCCCAATACGCCGAATTCCCCTCCGCCAGCGTCATGGCGGACGCCTGGGTCATAGGCGGCATGCTATGCATCATACCCGTCACGTCCGCCGCCGTGGCCCTGGGCTCGATGGTCAAGGACAGGTACACGGGGGCCGTCAGGGACTTCCGGGCGTCCCCGGCGGGATCCGTCGCCATCACGGGCGGCTACCTCGTGTCCACCTTCGTCGTCTCCCTGTCGATGACGTCCCTCTTCCTGGCGATAGCGGTCGTCTGGGTCTTGGCGTCCGGGGCGAGCGTCGGCGCGGCGGAAATCGCCATGGCCGTCGGGCTGATGTTCCCGACCTCCCTGTTTTCCTGCGCCATGATGTATTTCCTGATGCTGTTCGTGAAATCCAGGGCGGCGTACGACGGGTTCGTGATGCTGGTCAACCTGCTGATGGGTTTCTTCACCGGGACGTACGTCCCCCTCGGCGTCCTCCCCGACGGGGTGAGGGACGCCCTTTCGCTGTTCCCGTCGACCCAGGCCGGGTCGCTCTACAGGGACGTGCTGGGGTCCGAGGCGCTGAGGTCCACGTTCCCGGCGGAGCGGGTCGCCGCGGAAAGGGCATACCTCGGGTTCGACCTGTTCGTCGGCGGCTTCCAGATAACGCCCGGGGTCGCCGTGCTGTCCCTGTTCGGGTTCGCGGCGCTGTTCTTCGCGCTGTCGGCGGCGGTCGCCCGCCGCGTATGATCACTTGCGCTCGTTTTCCTCGATCCAGCGGCGCACGTCCTCGGGCCTGCCGCCCTCGATGCCGAAGTACTCGGCGAACTTCCTCGTCGTCGTCAGCTCAAGGGTCTGGCCCTTGGGCTTCCCGTGGACCAGGTCCATCTCGATGAGCTCGCGCACGTCGTCGTAGGCCCTGGAACCGCGGGCGCGGAACAGGTCCGACTGAAGCGCCGGCTGGTTGTAGGCGATCGTGGAAAGGGTCTTCATCAGAGCCGGGGAGATTTCCATGCGGGAGAACTTCTCGGAATACCGGGCGTACTCCTCGCGCAGCTGCATCAGGTACTCCGGGCCTATCTTCAGGATCCGTATGGCGGAGCCCCGTTCCTCGTATTCGGCCGCCAGCTCCTTCAGCGACGACCTGACCGTCGAGTCGGAGAGCCCGGTCAGTTCCGCTATGTCCCTGACCCTCAGGCCCCCGGACGCGGCAAAGAGGGCCGCCTCCACCGCGCCTTTGGACTCCAACTTACATCACCGCCTCGCGGATCGCGGGCGACAGCTCGTCCTCCACCGTGCCGGTGGCCCAGTCCGTCTTGATCTCCACGTATATCTCGCCGTAAGGCAGCTCGGTCTGCCAGACGTTGATCTTGCCGTCCCTGACGAGGTGCAGGGCCGCGACGAAGACTGTGATGTTCTCCATGACGTCGCCGGTGAACAGGTCCGTGAGCATCATGGGCCCGGTGCCCATCTTCTGGATTTTCTCCCAGACCTGCTCCAGCTCCTTCTTGTCGTCCTCCTCGTGGGCCTTGTTCTCGAACTTCCTCGGCTCCCGGGCCCTGAGTTCCTGCCTGACGCGTTCCCTCTCCTCGTAGACGGCCATCTCCTCCCGGGCCTCGTCGAAGGCGTCCAGGAGCTCCAGCATGGTAACCGGCCTGACCGGGTCCCTGCGGACCGCCACGGAGAACTCCGCGTGGGGCACGTACAGGGTCTCCTCCTCGGGCAGGAAGAAATCCGGGTCGAGGTTGAACAGGAAGTCGTCGTAGATCGCCTGGTCCCTCTCGGACTCCTCGAGGGTGCGGTCCGTCTGCATCCTGAGGATCCTCCAGGCCATCAGCATCAGCTTGCCGGCCACGATCATGTCGATCCTGCTCTCGCGCACCTTGGCGTTGTAGAGCCTGACGAACTCCCTGATGTCTATCTCCCACGGATCGAGGTGGTTCTCGAAGACCAGGCTGAATATGGACCGTATGGCCTCGTCCGTCGGGTCGGGCATCCTCTCCGTCTCCTGGCCGAGCAGTATGCCCATGTACCTGTCCAGCCTCTCGTTCCCCACGTTGTCGTCGATGAGGGCCCTGTGGAACGTCAGGTGATCCTTCATCCTCTCAATCGTCTCGCAGTTCATGTTTCCACCCCATCCCCCGATTGCCTCTGTTGCCTCAATGCCTCTTCCTCGTATTTCGATACCTCGGCGAAGTCCGGCTGCATTATCACCTTGCTCACGCCGCTGGGCTGCCTCGTCACCCCTATCAGGTGCTCCGCCCTGGCCAGCGTCACCTTCCTGAGGGAGACCTGTATGAACTGGGTCCTCCCCGCGGATTCCGCTATCCTCTTGGCGACCATCTCCGCGTTGACCGCGTCCAGGAACATGTCCACCTCGTCCAGGACGTAGAAGGGCGACGGCTGCAGTTCCTGTATGGCGAATATGAACGCCAGCGCCGTCAGCGACTTCTCGCCGCCGGAGAGGGCGTCGAGCCTGAGCATCTTGCCGTGCTTCGGCTTCGCGTTGATCAGCAGGCCGCCGGCGAACGGGTCGTCCTCGTCCTCCAGCGCCATGTACGCCTCCCCGCCGTCGGAGAGCTGGGCGTATATCTCCTTGAAGTAGCCGTGCACGCCCTCGTAGGTCTCCATGAAGAGCCCCTTCTTCTCGGAGTTCAGCGACTCCATGAGGTCCGTGAGCTCCTTGATCTGTATCTCAAGGATGTCGGTCTCGCCCTTGAGGCGGCCGTGGCGCTCGCTCCTCTCCTCGAAGTCCTCTATCGCGCGGAGGTTGACGTTGCCGATGCGGGCCATGACGGTCTCGCAGGACTTGACGGTGCGGCGCAGCTCCTCCTCGGAGGGCAGCGGCAGCTCCACCTCTATGGAGATCTCGGCGACCTCCTCCTCGAGCTGGCGTATGTTCTCCTCGTGTATGGCGGTCTGCGCCTCCAGGGAGGCCTTGAAGCCCTCCTTGGTGACTATCTTCTCGGACATGGCGTCCCTGCGGCTCTCCGCCTTGAACCTGTCCTCGGTGACCTTGTCCCTCCTGTCCCGGAGGTCCTTTATGCCGGCCTCCATCTCCGCCTCCATCGCCCTGAGGGCCTTCAGCTCAACGGACTTGGCGTCCTTCTCCTCGGACGCCGCCTGGATCCTCTCGGAGTTGCGGGAGATCTTCTCGCGGGCCTTCCCCTCCTCGGACCGGATGCTCTCCAGCCTCGTCTCGTAACCGGCCATCTCCGCCCTGAGGGAGGACAGCTCGTTGGATATCTCGGATATCTCGGCCATGAGGTCGTGGTCCCTCTCCCTGGCCACGCGTATGCGCTCCTGCATCTCGGCGGGCGCTATCTCGGATATGCGGGCGCGGGTCTCGGTGCGGGCCCCCCTGAGGGCCTCGAGCTCCTCCGACTCCCTGGAAAGGGCGTCCCTGGCCTTGGCCAGCGTGTCCTTGGCGGCGCCGTACCTGAGCTTGGCCGCGTCGACCTCCGCGGAGATGCGGGATTTCTTGTTCCTGAGTTCGGACAGCTGGGCCTCGTAGCGGCCGAGCTTCTCCTGGACCTTCTGGCTGCCGGCGGAGGCCTGGCGCATCTGGGCGTCCATCTCCCGGATGTTGTCCCTCAGGGCCCTTATCTGCCCCCTGAGCGCGTCCAGCGCGTCCCTGGCCGCCCTCAGCTCGGCCCCGACGGAATCGAGCTTGGACTGGGAGGAGGCGCCGAACCTCAGTCCCGGCGCCCTGCCGACGGTGCCGCCGATCATCGCGCCGGACGCCTCGATCAGCTCGCCGTCCTTGGTGACCAGCCTGACGCCGCCCATCAGGCGGCGCGCCTCGGTCAGCGTGTCCACGACGACGGTGTCGCCGAAGACGTACCAGAAGGCCGCCTGGTATTGCGGGTCGAACTCTATCAGGTCGATGGCGAAGCCCACGGCCTCCTCGGCCGCCATTATGGCCTTGGCCCGCGGCTTGCCGTCGAGCATCTTGTTGAGCGGGAGGAACGTCGCCCTGCCCGCGTTCGTCTTCTTCAGCACGGCCATGGCGTCGGCGGCCACCTGGTCGTCCTCGACGACTATGGCCTGCATCCTGCCGCCGGCCGCTATCACCAGCGCCGTCTCGTACTCCGGGTTGACGGACGCCAGCTCCATGATGGTGCCGTGTATACCCCCGATGGTGCCCTTGTCCCTCATCTCCAACACGGAGAGGACGGCCTCGCTGCCCCGGGACACCCTGTCGGAGACCTTCTTCTCGGCCAGCAGCTGGTTGTACTCGTCGCTTATGCGCCCTATGGCGCTGATGAGGTCCGCCTCCTGCCTCTCCAGCTCGGCCTCCCTCTTCTTCGCCTGCAGTATCCTGTCCGTGATTTCCGTGACGTCGGCGGGGCCGGCCTCGGCCTTCGCCTCCTGGATGGACCATTCGCAGTCCTTGATCTCGAAACCGGCGGCCGAGAGCTGCTCCTCCAGGGAAGCCAGCGCCCTGGATGCGTCCTCCTCCGCCGTCGTCGCCGTGGCCTCCCTGACGCGGGCCTCGTGCTCCGCGGCCTGCTTCGCGTCCAGGTCCGCCTCTATCCTCTCCAGTTTCTTCTGCAGCTCCAGGTGCTCGCCGCCCTTGCTGCTCATCTCGGCGTTGATCTCGCTTATGTCGTCGCGGACCCGCTTCTGCTCCGCCTCCCTGGCGGCCAGGTCCTCGGCCCTCGACTCCATGGACGCCCTGCACCCGAGGACGTCGGATTCCGCCTCGGCGGCCTCCTCCGCCAGCAGCGCGAGGCCGTGCTCCAGCTCGTCGTTCTCCTCGCTGGCCGTCTCGATCCTGTCCTGGAGGGTGGCTACCTCCACGAGCATGTTGTTGATCCTGTTCTTGAGGTCGGCGTACTCCGGGCCCACCTTGGCCTCTATTTCCGCCTCCACGTCGCGTATCCTGCCCTCGAGCTCCACGATGAGCTCGCGGACCTCCTCCCTCTTCGACTTGAGGTCGGCGATCTCCCGCTCGTGCTCCAGGATCTTCTCGCCGTTGTACTCCAGCTCGGCCCTGGCGGCCTCCAAGCCCCTGTGGACGAGCTGCGCCCTGGCCATCTCGAGGCGGGACTGGGCCTCCAGGTACTTCCTGGCGGAGTCCACGTCCTTCCTCAGCTGCTCGATCTGCGCCTCCAGCTCGGTAAGCAGGATGCCGATGCGGTCCAGGTTCGTCTCCGCCTCCAGCCTCTCGGCCTGGGCCTTGGCGATGTCCGCGTCGTAGCTCGCTATGCCGGAGATCCTGTCGAGGACCCTCCTCCGGTCCACGTTGCTCATCTGGACGATGCCGGTGACGTCGCCCTGCTGCACCATGTTGTACCCGTCGGCGCTTATCCTCGCCCGGGTGAGCAGGCTGTCGAACTCCGACATGGTGGACCTCTGGTCGTTGACGAAGAAATGGGAGCTGTAGTTCTCGCCGTCCGCGGCGAACTTGACGTGCCTGGTGAGCTTGACGGTGTCGGAATCCCAGGGCAGCATCCTGTCCTCGTTGTCGAAGACCAGGGAGACCTTGGTGAAGTCGGCGGGCTTCCTCTGCTTGCCGCCGTCGAAGATAAGGTCGGTGAGCCTGCCGGCCCTCATCGCCTTGGAGCTTTTGGGCCCGAGGACGAAGAGGATGGCGTCGGTTATGTTCGATTTGCCGGACCCGTTCGGGCCGGTGATCGCGGTGTAGCCCTCCATCATGGGTATTTCCAATTTACCCCCGAAGGACTTGAAATTCTCCATCTCCACTTTCTTTAGGTACAATTCCACCCCATCCCATCCAGGGGGATCGGGAACGTGAGTTCCGTGCGCATCCCATTGCCCGCTCCCGCGGGCGTTTCACGATAGAGGGGGATTATATTTATGCATTTCTTACGAAGCCCCGGTTTTCCGTTATATGCCCCGGCGGCGCTGGGTCACAGGCCGAGGTACGGGGCGATGTCGGCCACGGAACCGACGACGTGGGTCGGCTTCCACTCGGAAACGGCCGCGTCCCCCTCCGTCGCCTCGCCGGTGAGCACCAGGAACGACTCGTTCCCGGCCTCGGCGGCCATGCGGATGTCCGTGTACAGGCGGTCGCCGACCATGACGACGTCCCGGGGGGCGACGCCCATGGCGCCCGCGGCCATCTCCAGCATCAAGGGGTTCGGTTTGCCGACCACGGTGGCCTTCGCCCCGGTCATGGACTCGAGCATCCGGATGAACGGCCCGACGTCGATGTCGTAGCCGTCCTCCGCGGGGCACAGGTCGTCCGGGTGCGTCGCGACGAAGCGGGCGCCCGCCCTCAGCGCCCTGTACGCCGCGTTGATCTTGGCGTAGGTGATCGTCCTGTCGAAGGACAGCAGGACCACGTCCGGGTCGGTGTCCACGGCGTCGATCCCGGCCTCCCTCGCCTCCGCCTCGAATTCCGGGGTGCCCAAAAGCATCACCCTCGACCCCTTTTCGTGGGAATCGAGGTACCGGAAGGTGGCCGTGGCCGAGGTGAGGACGTTTTCCTTCGCCGCGGATATGCCCATGCCCCTCAGTTTGCGCAGGTAATGTCCGACGCCGCGGGAGGAGTTGTTGGTGAGGAACACGTACGGGATCCCCCCGTCGGCCAGGGCGGCGACGAACCCCGCCGCCCCCGGGATCGGCTCGTCGCCCCTGTAGACCGTGCCGTCCATGTCCAGGGCGAACGCCCTGGGTCTCAGACCCACAGCGCCACCTCCCTGAACGTCTCCCTCAGGCTGTCCCTGGCCTTTCGGTAGTAGATCGTCGCCATGGGGTGGTACGCGTACATGAACCGCACGTCCTTGCCGCCTATCCTGATCTTGGCGGAGGTGTTGGCGAACCTGGCCATCGACCCCTCCATGCCGGCGACGGCGGCGCAGGCGGATTTCCCCAGGCCGACGACGAGGTCCCTGCCGGCCAGCTCGGACATCAGGAACGGCCGGCACGCGGCAATCTCCTCCGGGGTGGGGTCCCTGTTGCCGGGAGGCCTGCATTTCACGGCGTTCGTTATCATCAGTTTCCCCCTGTCGATCCTGGCCTCCGCCAACATCTCGTCCAGGATGGCGCCGGCCCTGCCCACGAAGGGCAGCCCGGTCAGGTCCTCCCTTTCCCCCGGGGCCTCGCCCACCAGGGCCACCCTGGCGTTCGGGTCGCCGTAAGGCATCACGATCTTCGTGCGCCCGGCGCCCAGGGGGCAGAGGCTGCAGTCCCTCGGGGGCCTCATTTCCCCACGCCCGGGATCGATGAGGCCCTCAGCAGCGAATGGAGCTTGACGCCGTCCGCCGCCAGCCTCTCCGAGCCCCCGGCCTCCCTGTCGATCGCCGATATGGCCGTGGAGACGTCCAGGCCCGCGTCCCGGAGCCTGCCCACGGCGTCCACGAGGGATCCCGCGGAGGTCACCACGTCCTCGACGACGAGGACGTCCTCGCCCCGGGAGAACGTCCCCTCGATCAGGCTCCTCGTGCCGTGGTCCTTCGACTCCTTGCGGACCATCAGGAACGGTATCCCCGTCCTCAGCGACAGCGCCGTCGCCAACGGCACCGAGCCGAGGACCACGCCGGCGATCCTGTCCGGGCGCAGGCCCTCCCGCTCCATGAGGGCGGCCATCCCCCCGGCCATGAGCTCCAGCACCCTGGGGTCGGTGCTCGCCCTCTTGATGTCTATGTAGTAGTTGCTCTTCGCGCCGGACGCCAGCGTGAAATCCCCGAAGCGCAGCGCCCCGCACCCCTCCAGCGCGGCTATGAATTCCTTCTCACCATGGCTCATCCTTCAACCCACTCCTGTACCCGATTATGTTGACGGCCCGGTGCAGCAGCGGCACAAGGACCAGCAACGCGATCAGCGAGAGCCACCCGTAACCGTCGACGTATGTTGCCATGACCCAGTCCCACCTGAACGCCATGGCCAGGAGGAACGCCCCGATGACGAAATCGTACTGGTCGAGTATGGGCGCCTTCCCGCCCCTCTCCACGCCGAACCGCCTCTTGAGGAAGGACCCGAGGATGTCGCCCAAAAGGGACCCGAAGGACAGGCAGAACAGCACCGACAGCGCGCCGGGCAGGGGGCCGAATCCCCAGCCGTCCTCCGATCCGGCGAGCATCGAGACCCCGATCATGACGAGGCCGACGGCCACGCCGGAGAGCCCGCCGCCGAAGAACCCGCGCCAGGTCTTGCCGTCGCCCAGTATCCTTTCCCCGCCCATGCTTTTGCCGAAATCCATGGGCGTGCCGCCGCCGAACACGACCGCGGCCGAATTGGGCAGCAGGGCGGGCACGAACACCCAGATGCCCACCAGAACCGTCAACAGGATATCCAGCATTCCTTCCCCGGTACCCCATGGCTGGTTTCCCGTTTAACGGTTTCCCGGCCGGGGCTGCTAATAATCCAACCATAGAGTCGGCCTTAAGTGCGTCAACTCTTCGTTCTATAAAATATTCCATATAAAAAATTAAAAAAATTAAAAAAGTTCGTTGGAAAAAATTCAATATTTTGAAAAAAAACATAGAAACTTTATTTAATGACGAATCGTTGAATGAATATGCTCAGACGGAAAATCTCGAAAGATCTCCAAAAATGGAATGAAAAGAAACCCAAGGAATGTCTGGTCATCAAAGGTGCGAGACAGGTCGGAAAAACATACATTGTGGAAAAATTCATCGAGGAGAATTTTGAGTCGCACCTTTCCATCAATTTCGACCTCATGCCGGATGCAAAAAGGATTTTTGAAGGGAACCTCGACGCGGACACCATTTTCGACAAGATTGCGTTGGAATTTCCCGGTTTCAACATGGTTCCGGGCAAGACGGCGATATTCTTGGATGAAATCCAATCGTGCCCAGGGGCACGCACCGCCCTCAAATCCTTCGCCATCGACGGAAGGTGCAGGGTAATCGCGTCCGGATCGCTTCTCGGCCTGAGCTATGGGAGCGTGCCCTCCTTTCCGGTCGGGTACGAACGGGTAATCGAACTCAGGTCCCTCGATTTTGAGGAGTTCCTGTGGGGCATGGGCGTCAAGGAAGGCGTTATATCCCACATAAGGGAAAAAATCTCGAAGCTCGAAAGCATCGACCCGTTCATCCTGGATAAAATGGAGGAGATGTTCCGTCTGTACGCCGTCGTCGGCGGGATGCCCGAGGCGGTGACCACATATTTGGAAACGAGAGATTTGGAAGAGGTCCGCGGCATCCAGAATAAAATCCTCTCTGGCTACAGGGACGACATCGGAAAATACTCCGATGCAAAGGACAGGGACAGGATTTTTGCCTGTTTTGACTCGATTCCAGTGCACCTCAGCGAAGAGAACAAGAAGTTCATGTTTTCCAGAATAGAGGGGGGTTTCGTTCCGGCGTACAATACCTACGAACGCAGCATCAATTGGCTTTCCGAGGCAGGGGTGATAGAGAAATGCCACAACCTCACGGAGCCGAGGATGCCGTTGAAAAGCAACGTGCGAGAAAACCACTTCAAAATCTACATGAGGGACACTGGGCTGCTGGTTTCCATGCTTGGCGGGGAAACGGCGCGCGCCGTGGCCGCGGGGGACTCTAGGACGAACAGGGGGGCGGTACTGGAAAACCTGGCGGCCGAATGCATATCCAAATGCAACCACAAACCGTACTACTTTTCCAAAGGGTCCCTCGAAGTGGATTTCATCACGACGATGAGGAGAATCGTGACCGCGTTGGAGGCGAAATCCGGCAACAACACGCGGGCGAAGTCCCTTTCATCCATCAAAGAAAGATATGGCGTGAAAAGGCGGGCTTTGTTTGAGAAGGGCAATGTGCGGAAAACCGACGATGGAATAGAGCATTACCCGAGATTCGCATTCGCTTTCATAGATTCAATGTATGATGAATTCGACACAAAATTCGACCTCGATGGAATAGACGAATTGAACAAACGCGTCGGAGACTTTTGAGGCAATCCGTCATAGGGATTTGAGGCAATCCGTCATAGGAATTTGAGGCAATCCGTCATAGGGATTTGAGGCAAATCGCCGGAGGCTTTTGAAACGGTGCCTAAAAATCACATGGAGAAAAACGCCGCGACCTCGGCCTCCGGGTCCTCGGACCCGCGGGAGTCGTAGCCTTCCAGGGCGGGCGTCCTCCTGTCCAGGACGACGCATGCGCCCCTGTCCCCCTCGGACCTTATCAGCCTGCCCCGGGACTGCCTCATCTTCCGCGCCGCCGGCTTCGCGGCCACCCGCTCCCAGCCGTCGCCGAACTTGATGTCGAAGTACCTCTCCAGCGCCCTAACCTTGGCCGACATGTACGGGTACGGTATGCCGACGATTATCGCCAGCTCGAGGGCCTTGTCCGGGAAGTCGACGCCCTCGCTGACCCGGCCCCCGGAGACGGCGAAGAGCACGGCGCCGTCGGAGCCGCTGAAAGAGTCGATGGTCTCCATGAGCTCGGCCTGGCCCATGCCCCTCCTCTCCATGTACACCTTCCTGCCGACGGCCTCCGCGAGCCCCTGGGACAGGAAGAAGTCCATCACCCTGTACGACGGGAAGAACACCGCCGTGTTCCTGTCCGCGGCCTTCGTGAGGCCGACGACGTGGCCCATTATGGCCGCGACGTTCTCCGGCGTGGGGAACTCGTCGTACTTCGTCGTCGCGTCCGTCGTGTGCAGCGACAGCAGGTTCGCCGGGTCGAAGGGCGACGGGTACACCCTGCAGTCGGAACCCGAAAGACCCAGCTCGAGCGCGTGGTCCTCCGGTTTGCCCAGGGTGCCGGACATGTGCACCGACCCGGCGCACTCCCTGAACGGGGCCGCCGCCGGGGCGGGGTCCATGCAGTAGGCCTCGAAGGCGGGGTTCTCGCCGCCCTCGACGAGCTTGACGTAGGTCTCGTCGTCGCAGCCCGTCCAGAACATAAGGAAATCCCCCAGGGACCCGAGGTACGAGCGCGGGAGCTTGCGCATCTCCTTCTTCCTTTCCCTGATCGACTCCCCGACGGCGGCGAGGTTCCTGTACATGTTCCGCAGGGTCACCGAGGTGCACCCCAGGGCGTACATCATCTCGTCCTCCAGATGGTACGGCGGCAGCAGGGCGTCGTCCTCGCCATCGGCGACGAATTCCCCCGCCGCCTCGGAAAGGCACTTGCCGAAGGCCCCGACCAGGGCGGAGGCCGGGACGCCGTCGTGCACGGACGGGTCGCCCCACTCCGCCGCCTCCTTGGCGGCGAGGTCGAGCGCCCGCGTGGTGTACCTGGAGGTCATCACGTCCCTCAGGTAGTCGGGGAGGTTGTGGGCCTCGTCGGCCACGACGAACATCTCCCCGAGGGGCGACTCGGCCCACCTGACGAAATGCCCCGACACGAGGGGGGACAGCAGGAACGAGTACGGCGCGGCGATCACGTCGGCCATGGGAATCAGCGCCTTGGCCGCCTCGTACGGGCACGCGCCGCGGCGCGTGCAGCGGTCTATGAACTCCTCGGGGGTCGGCGTCTCGTCCCTGACGCGGGACGCGATCTCCGCCGCGTCCTCCATGGCCCTGAGGTAATGCGGGCACGGCCCGCCCTTCCCTTCCTTCTTGAATTCGGAGCACAGCCGGGACAGTTCCTCGGGCGTCCCGCCGGAGAGCTCCGGATCGTCCGAGATGCGGGGGCACGTGAGCGGGTTCCTGCCCTGGACGGTGATGCCCAACACCGGCCTCTTGCGGGAAATCCTTCGGAGCTCCAGCATGACCTGGCGCTGCTGGGATTTCGTCCTCGTAAGATAGATTACCTTGGAATTGCGGGGCAATGCCGCGTCGAGCGCGCCGGAAAGGGCGGCGACGGTCTTGCCCGTGCCCGTCCCGGATTCGACCACGAAGTGGCGGCCCGCGGAAAGCGACTCCGTTATCCCGCGGACGATCTCGGCCTGGTACGGCCTGTGGGCGTAGGGGAATACCGACGGTTCCGCCATCGGACCGCTTATTCCCCTTCTCCCCCGGGGGCGGACCTCTCCCAGATGCTGTCGTCCATCTCGTAGACGGACTCTTCCTCCTCCACCTTTCTAAGGGGTTCGGCGGGGGCCTCGGCCAGGGCGGCGATCCTGTCCCTGCGGAAGAGCCAGTAGTGGACCCTCCATTCCCTGCCGTCGTAGAGGGTGGTCTCCTCCCTCTCCGTCGTAAGCAGGGAGGCGTCCTCCAGCATGTAGAACATGTTCCTCGTCTCCGGGTCCAGGACGTTGTCGATTATCCTGTCGTAGTACCCGAAGAAGTTCAGGACGTTCCTGGCGACCTGGGCCGCCTCGTCGCCCTGCATCTCCCCCACGTGCCTCGGGCTGTTGACGATCGCCCGGGTGAATTCCTCGTACGTTATCACTCCTTCCATTGCGGTCACCCCAGATTTACGAACAGTGTCCTCTCGAGGGGGACCTCCCCCCTCAGCTTCTCCATGACCCCGGCCGGGATCTCCTGGTCCACGCCGAGGACCATCACGGCGTTGCCCATGGGCTCGTCCCTGCCGACGGACATCATCCCTATGTTGACGTTCGCGTCGCCGAGGACCTTGCCCACCATCCCTATGACGCCGGGTTTGTCCTTGTACGCCGTGAACAGCATGTTGTCGACTATGGGCATCTCGAACGAGTAGCCGTCGATGCCCACAAGGCGGGGCGTCTCGGCGAAGACCGTGCCGCGCACGGTGCGCACGCCCTTGCCGGAGCGGACCCTGACCACCAGCGTGGAGTCGTAGGCGTGGGACTCCTCCTCCTTCGACTCGACCACGGATATCCCCTTGCCCTTGGCGATGCCGGAGGCGTTGACCATGTTGACGTCGTCGCCGACGATGTTGCGCAGCATGCCGATGAGGACGTGCACGCCCAGCCTCTTCGTGTCCTTGGAGGCCAGGGCGCCGCGGAAGACTATCTCCAGGCGGTCCACCGGCTTGTTGCCGTTCAAGCCGTGGGCGATCGTCCCGAGGGCCTCGGCCAGCGGCACGTATGGCGCCGTCTCCGGGTCCAGCTGCCCCTTGGGGGCGTTGATCGCGTTGGACACCTCGCCGGAGGTCAGGAATTTGACGGCGCTCTCCGCGATCTCGACGGCCACCCTCTCCTGGGCCTCCTGGGTGCTCGCCCCGAGGTGGGGCGTGGTTATCAGGTTGTCCAATTCGAGCAGGGCCTTCTCCTCCCCGCTCAGCGGCTCGTTGACCCAGACGTCGAAGGCGGCGGCCGCTATCCTCTTCGTCTTGAGCGCCTCGTAGAGGTCCCTCTCGTTGACTATCCCGCCCCTGGCAACGTTCACCAGCATCGCGGTCGGCTTCATCATCCCGAACTGCTCCTTCGAGATCATGTTCCTGGTCTCGGGCAGCAGGGGGGTGTGGATCGTCATTATGTCGGAAACCCGGAGGAGCTCCTCCAGGCTGGTGAGCCTGACGCCCAGGTTCTCCGCCACCTCCTCGGGCAGGAACGGGTCGTAGCCCACCAGTTTCATGTTGAAGTGCTTCAGGCGCTTGGCCACCTCGCCGCCGACGCGGCCGACGCCTATTATCCCGAGGGTCTTGCCGTTGAGCTCGGTGCCCGTGAACTTGCCCCGCTCCCATTTGCCGTCGTGCATCGAGGCGTGGGCCCAGGGGATGTTGCGCACCATCGACATTATGAGGGCGCAGGAATGCTCCGCGGCGGAGATTATGTTGGCCGCCGGGGTGTTCATCACCAGTATCCCTTTCTGGGTGGCGGCCTGCACGTCGATGTTGTCGACGCCCACGCCGGCCCTGCCGATGACCTTGAGCCGGTCGGCGGCCTCGATCACCTTGGCGGTGACCTTGGTGCCGCTCCTGATTATCAGGCCGTCGTACCCGCCGATGGCGGCGCACAGGCCCTCCTCGTCCAGCCCGGTCCTCACGTCCACCGGTATGCCGGACTTCTCCAGTATCCTGAGACCCTCCTCGGAGAGGGGGTCGGAAACGAGTATCCTCATTTCATTCCCTCCAATATCCCGTCCATGGCGTCGAGCAGGTCCTTGACCCCGCGCACCGTGGCGTCGCCCATGTGGCCTATCCTGAACGTCGTTTCCTTGACGTCGCCGTAGCCGCCGGAAATCTCGTAGCCCTTGGCCTTGAGGGCGGTGTGGAACGGTTCGAAGTCCAGCTTGCCGCGGTTTATCACGCCGATGGTCTTGGACCTGAAACCCTTCTCCGGGAACAGGCCCGACATCCTCCTGTCGGCCCACTTCTCGACGGCCTTGGCCATCTCGTCGTGCCTCCTGTAGCGGGCGGGCATCCCCTCCGCCAGGATCCTGTCCAGCTGGAAGTCCAGGGCGTACATCAGGGAGACCGGCGGGGTGGTGAGCGCGTAGTCCTCGTCGGCGTTCTTCTTGAGCTTGAGGAAATCGGTGTAGAAACCCCTGGCCGGGACCTTCGAGGCCTTGGCGACCATCCTGTCGCTGACCAGGGCTATGGCGAGGCCGGGCGGCAGGGCGAGGGCCTTCTGCGTGCCGAAGACCAGGGCGTCCGGGTCCATGCGGCCGATTTCCAGGTCGACGGCGAACGCGGAGGTCACGGCGTCGACGATCGTGAGGGCGTCGGGCTTCTGGCGCCTGACCTCCTCGGCCAGGGCGACGCTGTCGCTGAGCACCCCGGTGGAGGACTCGTTGCTGACCCAGTGGACGGCCTCGACGCCCCTGCCGACCCTGCCCTCGATGTGCTTCGGCTGCATCGGCCTGCCCCACGGGACGTTTATGGCCTCGACCTCCTTGTCGTTCAGCCTGGCACATTCGATGAGCCTGTTGCCGAAGGACCCGTTCGTTATGCCGAGGGTCCTGCGGGTGGCGCCGTTCCTTATGGCGCCCTCAAGCAGAACGGTGGCCGACCCGGACACCAGGAAAACCTCCATGTCCGTGTCCAACGCCTTCCGTATCTTCTCCACGATGCCGCCGTGCAGCTGCTTGTATTCCTTGCATCGGTGCGTGATCATGGGTTTCGCCATGGACCGCAGGACGTCCTGCTCGACGTTCACCGGCCCGACCGTGAAAAGCTTCCTGCTCATTGCCTTCAACCCGTCTCAAAACCCGGGGGCCCGCGGGGGCCTTCGCCTGGGCGTGATTTCCGAACCCGTAATTGCCCGAGCCGTATAATAGTATGCGTGAGCGCGCGCCCCTTGGGGGGCGGCGCGGTCAGAGGTCGGCCAGCGTCCTCTTGATCCTGCCCATGCCCTCTATGATTCTGTCCTCGCTGGTGGCGTACGACAGCCTGAAGTGCCCCTCCCCCGCGGGGCCGAAGGCCCTGCCCGGGGTCACGGCGACGCAGCCCTTCTGCAGAAGGATCTCCGCCAGCTCCGTGGACGAGATCTTCGCGTCGTACTTGGGGAACAGGTAGAACGCCCCGTCGGGCAGGGAACACTCCAGCCCGGGGATCTCCGAGATGAGGTCCATGGCCAGGTCCCTCCTTTTCCTGAACTCGCCGACCATCGATTTCCTGGCGTCCTGGGGGCCGAGGAGGGCCTCCACCGCGGCGGGCTGGGTGAACGACGTGCAGCAGGTTATCGAGTGGGTCTGCAGCCTGTTTATCGCCTTGACGTCGTCCTCCGGGGCTATGACCCAGCCGAGCCTCCAGCCGGTCATGGCGTACGTCTTGGAGAGGCCGGAGACCGTCAGGGTGTTCTCGAAGGCGTCGGGGAACGCCGCCATCGAGTAGTGCTTCCCGCTGTAGACTATGTGCTCGTAGATCTCGTCGGAAAGGACGCGGATGCCCCTGTCGGCGCATATCTCGGATATGGCGGCCAGGGATTCCCTGGGCTGCACGCACCCCGTGGGGTTGGACGGGGAGTTGACTATCATCATCTTCGTCTTGTGGGTGATTGCCTCCGAAACCCTGTCTGGGTCTATGACGAACCTGTCCTCGGAGGTCGTGTTGACGTACACGGGCGTCGCGCCCGCCAGGCGGACGACCGCCTCGTAGGAGACCCATGCCGGGTCCGGCAGGAGCACCTCGTCGCCCGGGTCGAGATAACCGAGGGCGATCAGGAATATGGCCTGCTTGGTCGGCGTCACCAGGACGTTCGACGGCTTGCAGGGGATCCCGTTGTCCCTGGAGGCGACCTGGGCGATCGCCTTCCTGAGCTCCGGTATCCCGGCGGACGGGGTGTAGTGGGTGAACCCCCCCTCGAGGGAGTCGACGCACGCCTTGATTATGTTGTCCGGGGTGGTGAAATCCGGCTCCCCCATGGAAAACGACACGATGTCCTTGCCCTCGGCAACCATCTGGCTGACCAGGTTTGAGATCTTCACCGTGCCCGACGGGGGCACGCCCTGCAGTCTTTTCGATATCATCCCGTCCACCCTACCCGGCATGGGCCCGCTCCCTCAGCGCCGCCTCCCGCCGAAACCATCCGCCATTAATGGGCCTAATTCGTATAAATCGTTTCCAATGAACGTCTCAGGTCATCAGGTCCCTGAGGTTGCCCGCGTCGACGGCGTCCCTGATTTCCCGGGCGATCCTGGCGCCTGTGCTCATGCCGGGGTGCACCATGTCGGAGTACGGCGAGCCGGATATGAACGGGTTGGTCCCGGCCACGATGCGGGTGGAGATCTCGAACACCTTGAACTTAAGCTGGTCGTTGACGATGGTCTCCAGGCAGAACGGCCCCCACATGCCGCCGAACAGCTCGTAGGAGCGTTCGACCGCCCTCTCGGCCATGTCGAAGGCCTTTGGCAGCAGGGACTCCCTGATGACCACCGGGATGTTGCCGGTGACCACGAAGGTGGGGTTCAGGCCGTATCCCCTGGCGTCGTCGACGGAACCCATCTTGTAGAGCTCGTCGATGTTGCTCTCGTCCCTCCTGTCAATAGACATGAGCTCCAGGGCACCGCCCCTCTTAATCTGGTAGCCGTCCCTCTTGAACGGCGAGTAGAAGAAATGCAGGTAGTACCTGGTGCCCAGGCAGTACTCCTGTATGGTGTGGGGCTGGGTGTTGTCCACGGCCGTCTTGTAGTCCGGGTAGTCCTTGGCGATGAAGAAGCCGCGGCCGCCCTTGGCGCCGTGGTACTTCACCATCACCGGCTCCGCTATCTCCCTGGCATCGGAAATCAGGCGGGGCATCTCGATGCCCGCGGAGGTGAGCCACTCCCTCTCCATGGCCCTGTCCGACTCCCACTGGAGGACGGCCTTGTTGCCGTAGGCGGGCACGGGGTAGTCCTCGAAGCGCCCCGGCCCCATGTACTCGACGAAGGAACCGTGCGGGATGATGATGGCGTTCTCGTCGTGGAGCTCGCCGACCCTGGCCTCCATGTCGTCGAAGTCCCTGTACCTGAATATTTTGTCCGGCTTCGCCAGCGGGAACGCGTCGTAGTACCTCGTGTCGTGGGAAATCGTGAGGCCCGCGGTCTTGAAGCCGAGTTTCCTGGCCCCGTGGAAAATCTGCAGGGACGAATGGGAGCAGAGGGTGGCAATCGTCAAACCCTCCAAATCGTACCCGTCGAGGATTTCGTCAATCCTTTTCTTTGGAACCATATTGGCTAATTGCTATTGGTGATTTAAACCTTGGCAAGGGCGGGATCGGTTCATCGACACCCCGAATTCATAATCCATACAATAAAAAATCCACAATCCATACAACAGATATTCCATTATTCATACAATAAAAAATCCACAATCCTTACAATAACATTATATCTGGATGGCCCCTAAGGATATCCATGAAAGAATATAGGCCGAGGTATGCCGACATCGAGTTGAAACGAGGCCTCGAAGCCTTCGGCGCCGTGTTGATAGAGGGACCGAAATGGTGCGGCAAGACGACCACGGCCGAACAGGTCGCCAAAAGCGCCGTGTACCTGCAGGACGAGGACAAAAGGGAAGACTACAGAAGAATGGCGGCGGTCAAACCGTCGTTGTTGCTCCAAGGGGAAAAACCCCTGTTGATAGACGAATGGCAGATGGAGCCCCGGCTATGGGATGCCATAAGGTTCGACGTCGACAGGGAATCCGGGGAAGGGCTCTACATACTGACGGGATCGACGGTCGTCGACGAGTCGTCCATAAAGCATTCCGGCGCGGGGAGGATAAAGAGGATGAGGATGTCGACCATGAGCCTTTTCGAGTCGGGGGACTCCGCGGGGACGGTCGGTTTATCGGATCTGTTCGAAAACATGGACATCGGGGCCAGGTCCCCCCTCGCCCTGGAGGACCTGGCAAGACTGACGGTCAGGGGAGGGTGGCCGAAAACAATCGGCAAGGACCCCGCCGTCGCCCGCGAGCTGATCGACGGGTACTGCCAAACCATCCTTGGGTCCGACATAAAAACGGTCGACGGCGTGCAGCGCGACGGATCGAGAATGGGAATGATTATGAAATCGCTTTCCAGAAACGTCTCCACGTCCGTTGCCAATACCAAGATACAGGCGGACCTGAACGCGAAGATGGGTACGGAAACCCATATCAACACTGTAAGGGACTACCTCGGGGCGCTGGACAGACTGTTCGTGACGCAGAACCTGACGGCGTGGAATCCCAGGCTCCGCTCCAAAGCCACGGTAAGGACGAGCGACGTCAGGCATTTCTGCGACCCGGCGATCGCGGCGTATTTCCTGAACGCCTCGCCCAAGAACCTGATGGACGACCTGAACACCTTCGGCCTGCTGTTCGAGTCCCTGGCCGTCAGGGACCTGAGGGCGTACTCCAAGCCGCTGGGGGGCGACGTGTTCCATTACCGGGACAGCAACGGCCTGGAAGCGGACGCCATAGTGCTCCTGCGCGACGGCAGGTGGGGCGCCGTGGAGGTCAAGCTCGGCGCGGGCATGATCGACGACGCTGCCGAGAACCTGAAGAAGCTCGGGGACACCGTGGAATCGGACGCCGTCGGCACGCCGTCGTTCCTGGCCGTCGTGACGGGCACCGAATACGCGTACCGCAGGGATGACGGCGTCTACGTCGTGCCGCTGGGATGCCTCAGGGGCTGACCCCGCGCTTAGGCTGACTGTAGCGACAAACGAATATAAACAGTCCCGTGCAATCAGCAACCGTCCCGGGAGGGATACGAATGAAAGGGAACGAACTAACACCCCACGTAGAGGAACTGAAAAGGGTGCTCGGAAAGAAGGTGAGCGAGGAGGACATAAGGGCCGAACTGGACAATTTCGTGAACAGGTTCGGCGTGGACGTGGAGAACGCCAAGAAGGCCATAGTTAGGAAACTGGGCGACGAGGGCGTCTCCTTCATCACCGCGGACGCCGTGAAGAAGAAGATCGGCGACCTAACGGGCAACGAGCAGAGCGTGGACATCACCGCGAAGGTGGTGTTCGGCGAGAGCAAGGACGTGACGGTCCGCGGGCAGCCCAAGACCATATTCTCGGGCATACTCGGCGACGACACCGGCACCGCCTCCTTCACCGTCTGGGAAGGGGAAGGCGTGGAGCTGGAGACGGGCGCCGTCTACGAATTCAGGAACGCGTACACCAGGCTCTGGAACGAGAGGGTCCAGATAAACGTCGGGAACCGCGGCACCATCGAGGCCAGCAAGGAGAGGATCGAAACGGTGCCGTACTCCGGCGGCGAGCCCGTCGACGCCAAGATCGGCGACCTCCGGGAGGGGATGGGCAGCGTCAACGTCACCGGCAAGGTGATCGACGTGGAAAGAAGGGAAATCACCGTCCGCGGCGAGCCGAGGGTGGTGTTCTCCGGGAAGATGGCCGACGACACCGGCAACGTCCAGTTCTCCGCCTGGGAGGACTTCGGCCTCGTCGAGGGCAGGACGTACACGGTCAGCAACGCCTACGTCAGGGCGTGGAGGGGCATACCCCAGCTCAACATGGGCGACAGGGCGTCCGTCGAGGAGGCGGACGCCGACTTCGGCGACGCCGTCGGCGGGCCGACGGAAAGCACCATAAGCGAGATAATCGCCGTCGGGGGCGGGATAGACGTGTCCGTCACCGGCGTGGTCGTCGACGTCAGGCAGGGCAGCGGCCTCATCCAGAGGTGCCCCGAGTGCAACAGGGCCATCCTCAACGGCGAATGCGTGTCCCACGGCACCGTGGAGCCCGTGCTTGACCTCAGGCTCAAACTGGTCCTGGACGACGGGACCGGCGCGATGAACGTGCACGTGGGCAGGGAACTGACCGAGAAGCTGACGGGCGTCACCCTCGATGCCGCCGTCGGCCTGGCCAAGGCCCGCGGCGACCCCGAGGCCGCCTCCAGGGGCATGGCCGGCAAGGTGATCATCAAGCAGATGAAGGCCACCGGCAACGTCCTCAGCGACGAGTTCGGGCCGATGATGATCGCCCGGGAGGCGGAGTTCCTGGAGATCGACATAGACGCCGAGGCGAAAAAACTCCTTTCCGAGATGGAGGCGACGATATGATCCTCAGGGAAACCGCATGGAGGGTCTTCGCCGGCGAGCTCAACAACTCCACCCTCGAGGAGAGGGGCGCGGAGGAGAAGTCGCCGAACTACGTGATCAGCCCCCTGGGCGCCCCCATCAACAGGGTGCTCATCGCCGGGGTCCTCCTGGAGAAGGAGAACCGCGGCACCGACGACGACCCGCTGTGGTCCGGTAGGATACAGGACGCCTCCGGCAATTTCTTCATAAACGTCGGAAGGTACCAGCCCGCCGCCTCGGTCGCCATGGCCGACCTGGAGACCCCGTCCTACGTCGCGGTGGTGGGCAAGGTGAGGACCTACGCCAGGGACGACGGGCGCGTCATGGTCACCGTCAGGCCCGAGAGGATCGAGGAGATCGACGAGGAGACCCGCAGGCTCTGGATGCTCAGCACCGCCCGGGCGACCTGGGAGAGGCTGCTCGACATGAAAAAGGCCATCGGCGGCGCCTCGATCGAGGATCTGGTCGAGGGCGGCATGGACAGGGACGGCGCCGAGGCCATCCACTACGCCCTGGAATACTACGGCAACCCCGACTCCACCAGGTACCTGAACATGATACAGAATTCCCTAAGGGCGCTGCTGCCGGACGAGCAAATCGACCTGGGCCTGCCCGAGAAAATCTACGGCGGGGAGGACGAGATCGTGATCGACGGCCCCGACGAGCGGGGCTCCTCGGAGGAGGAGAAAGAGATCATCATGAGGCTCATCGGGGAGCTCGAGGGAGGCGGCAAGGACGGCGCCGACAGGGAATCCCTGGAGAGGGAGGCGGCGAAGCACGGCATCGCCCCCGTCAGGGTCGAGGAGCTTTCCAACGAGCTGATGGACGAGGGTCAGGTCTACGAACCCAGCCTCGGCTACCTCAAGAGGGTGTGAGGCTCAGTACCGGGACTCCACGTCCGAGAACTGCGCCTTCGACTCGTATATGAAGTAGGTCACGATCAGCCCGACGCCGATCGAGAAGGCGGCCCCGACGGCCATCATGGCCAGGAAGGCCGCCGACCTGAGACCCATCAGCAGATAGACGGGGACGGAGGCGAGATACACGAGGGACGCCGCCGCGCAGAAGGTCCACGCGGGTTTCCATTTGCCCTTGTTGAGGACGTGGTACAGGCTGACGCCCGCCAACGCCAATGAGATTACGGTGAAAACGGCGCTCACTATGGACATGTCCTTTATGTCGCCGTAGGTGAGCCCCCATTCGGCGAACACGTCGGCGACTGCAGGGTCCTCGGGCATGGAAAGCGACATCGGGAGCGACAGCACCGACAGGACGGACAGGGCGACGTAAAGGATGAGCAGGATCTTTGCCAGGTCCAGGCGGCCGGATTTCACATTGGCGGCGGCGCTGTAGGGGATTTGGCCGGACGCGTACGCGGATCCCTTGTCCACGGCCATGCCGCAGTTGGGGCAGTGGGCGCTGTCAGCGGGCATCTTCCTGCCGCAGTGGACGCAGAACGCTGAATCTTCGCCTTCCATGTGGCTGAATCGGTCGTATTTTATTTAAATATGCAGTCAGGAAAGGAAATGCGCCTTGGACCGGTGGATGCAGTAAGTGACCAGCAACCCGACCGCCAGGAGCATGATGTCCATCGTCACCAGCAGCGTCAGGCTCGCCGCGAGGCAGGAGAGGACGGCAGCCCTGTGGTTCGTACGGGTCATCGTGAAGAACGAGGAAACGGCGGCGAGCACCCCGGAAACCAGCAGCTCGACCATGGCGACGGGCAGCAGCTTCCTGAAATCCTCCGCGGTCAGGCCGAACATCTCGTACACGGACGGGTTCTGCTCGATCATGGAAATCATGGTGTCCCCCATGGTCAGCATCGTCAGCCCGGTGAGCAGCGCCATGCCGGCGTAAACCATGACGGCTATCGACGCGACGGTGAGCAGCGTGTCCGACTCCCGGACGACGGGCTGCCGGTAGGCCGGCGGCAGGACGTCCCCGCGGACCGGGAAACCGCACTCGGGGCAATAGGACTCCCCGTCGGAAAGATTCCTGCCGCACCGTTCGCAGAACATGGCCGCGAAATCCGTGCGGGGCTAATTAACTGTTTGTTTGGGTCAGCGCCTGCGGAACACGGCCGAGCCGTAGCCGACGACGGCGGACCTGTCGTGCTTGAGGGCGTCCCAGGAGTCGGTGTGCGCCAACACGTCCGCGGACTTGGGCGAGAGCGCCTCCATCGCCACGGCGATGGGACCGTAGCCGCAGGCGCTTATGCCGTACTCCCGTATCGCGGAATACATCCCGGCCACGTCGAGGCGGGAGACGGCGTCCATGACCATGCCGTCCAGCTTCGCCGCCACCTCCTTCGGGACGTAGTGGGACAAGTCCGAGGACGCCAGGACGATCACGTCGTGCCCCTCGCACGCGTCGCGGACCGCGGCGGCGAGGCGCTTGGCGGCGGGCATGCTCTGGTCCCTCATTATTATCGGCACGATTCTGGGGTCTGGGTCTATGGTCTGTATGAACGGGACCTGCACCTCCACGGAATGCTCCGACCCATGGGCCGCCGGGCTGTTCACGACGGTCTCGGAAAGCTTCCCCAGGATCTCCGTGTGGATTTCGCAGGCGCCCAGCGGCGTTAGGTACGGGTCACTGCACAGGGCCGCCGGGAACGGGATGCCGCGGTGGTCCGGGCCGATTATGACGTACGCTTCGGGGAGGCCGTCCTCGGCGATCGCCTTGAACGTGTGGGCGGCGTTCATGCCCGATGCCATGTAACCGGCGTGGGGCGCCACCGCGCCGACGATTTCCCTGGCGCCGGAGGATTCCCCGGGAAGGCCGGGGCCCAGCGGGTGCGTGAAACAGGACCTCACGGCCGAGGCTAGGGATTCCCTCCCCTCGGGATAGAAATGGCCGGCCACTGCGGGGTATCGCATGGCCCTCGATTGGACCAGGGCCTATTTCAGAGCTTGGACTCGAAGTCCTCCATGGTCAGGGCGAAATCCTCGTGGTGCTTGAGGTCGCCGCGGGCCATCAGGACTTCCCTGGTGAGGAGCCAGTACACGCAGGAGAGCGCCACCCTGCCCTTGTTGTTGGTGGGGATGACGAGGTCCACGTTCCTGGTCTCGTTGTTGGCGTCGCACATGGCGATGATCGGTATGCCGATGCCCAGTGCCTCCTTGAGGGCCTGCCTGTCCGCCGCGGGGTCGGTGCAAAGGATGACCTCGGGCTCCATGTACCCGGAGATGGCGGGGTTGGTGAGGGTCCCGGGGACGAAGCGGCCGGCGGAGGCCGGGGCGCCGATGGCCCTGGAGAACTCCCTGGCGGGTTTCTGGCCATACTGCCTGGAGGAGACGACGAGGATCCTCCTGGGGTCGAAGCGGGCGAGGAACTTGGCGGCGGTCCTTATCCTGTCGTCGGTCTTCTTGACGTCGAGGACGTAGAGGCCGTCCTGCCTCACCTTGTAGATGAAATCCATCATGTCGGCGCTCTTCTGCTGCGTGCCGATGTGGACGCCGGAGGTGAGGTACACGTCCTCCTCCACCAAAAGCCCGTAGTTTTCCGCTTCACTCATTTAAGCTAACCCCTGCGATCATTCCCTCTCGACGGTGATGGGCACCATGCCCCTGTCGAATTCGAGCATGGCTATCTCCACGGGGTCGGTCATGTTCGCGTCGTAGTCGACCAGCACGGGCGCGCCGTACGAAATCTGCAGCGCCCTGGCACCGACGATCCTAGCCTTCTCGAACCTCGTGTATTTCATAGATTCACCATGCGGAGTGTTGGCTGATATTAAGCCCTCGATAATAAAGGTTTGCCTTCATTCAAAGTCGGGCTACCAAAGGCGCGACGATCTATACTCGAGCAGCCTCGCATTCAAATTCACTTCGTCCACGGGGTGCAAACGTTTGAGTTTCCTGACGAAATCCTTTGGCTCCAAAATCAAATCGTCGCCAAGCTTCACCCATGATTTCCTGTCGAGGCCGGCGTATTCCCAATAAATCAAGGCGTATCGGTGGGCGTCGCCCCATTTTCCAGCCTTGGAGGTAATGCCCAAGGCCCGACACCTGCGTCCGTCGTCTTCCAATATGACCACGGGACGGTCTTTTGATTCGTCTTTGTCCTCAAACACCACCGTGGCATACCATACTTCCCACGGTAGCTTAGTCATCGAAATCCCTTGGAAGCACCAGGCGCCCCTTTTCGTCCCTTTTGCTTATTATCCGCCCTTTCGGTATTTTGGATGGGTCGAACCTCGGCAAGGGTTCTTCCTTGGAGTAGTGCTCCAATATGTCCTCGTATTCTATTTTCCTCTTGATGTTTTCATCGTGCACCCTGTCCCATGGCCCCCCCGCACAGTGCGACAAATCGACTAGCGCGGAGGTTGAATACCTCCGGTATTCACGTGCAACGTCTACGAGGATTTCCTTCTGTTCGTCTGAAAACACGTCGATGTCGTATTCGTCATGCTCCTCGATGGCTTTTTTCTCGTAACCGCTGTATCTGCTATACACGGAAACCACAACGGGACCCAGTTTCCAGGCTTCCATGGGTTCATCGAAGAGCGGTTCCCCAAGACGGACGAGGCTCCAAACCTGGGCAAAATAAACAAGTTTGTTCAACCGCAGATTCGTCATTGGATCGTTCGATCCCCCCAGCGCTTCTATGAAGAAACTGGCGACATCCATAGCTTTGGCCATCAGACACACCTCGTCCGTTTACGATTAACAGGCAATAACCGCCGTATCCATGTTTTTCGCGCATATATATAAGTTGACAAGGAATCCGTATTAAGCCTGTTAAAACATTTCGATAAGGGCGTGATGGCCGAACGATAAATAACCCCGTGCCGTTTGCGGGCCATGGACGACCTCAGGCTGTGCGCCGCCGCATTCTTCAGGAACAAGGGCAAGGACGTCGTATCCGAGAAGGAGTTCCTGATGGGCGTCTCCATGGATTTCCGGTGGATGAACCACGGCGACGCGACGAAGCTGCTGGGTCTGTTGAAATCCGAGGGCGTCGTCACGGCCGACGGGGAATACCTCAGGCCCGGCTTCAAGATCTCCTCGGTGGACGTGCCCGCGGCCTACAGGCCGCCCGAGGGCGTCCTGGCGATGCTTTCCAAACCCGCCCCCGGGAAGGCCCGGAAACCCGCCGGCCGCGCCAAGGAGGACGTCTTCCCGTCCATGGTCGCGGCCGCGGAAAGCGTGATGCCGAAAAACGAGTTCGTCGCCGCCTGCAACGCCCTTCAGAGGAAACTGAACGTGGACGTGGTCGCCGCGGCCATGTTCGTCCTGAGGGACGCGGGCGTGGACGTCGAACCCTTCATGGAACGGGCCCGCGGCCAGCTGCGGGTCACTCCCTCTTGATGAAATCCTCGAGGGTCATGGGGCCCTGGGACTTGGCGGTGACGGCGCCGGACGCCTGCACGGTCTCCATCAGCGTGATGTCCAGCTCCCTCTCGAGCTTCTTGCGGAGCTTGTCGTCCGGCACCAGCTCGTTGGCCTCTATCCTGGAGATGGTGCCCCTCCTCTCCCCTATGGAGTCGGAGAACTCGTCGAGGTCCAGCCCCCTCTTCTGGCGGGCCTCCCTCACGACCCTGCCGTAGTCCTCCACCAGGCTGACGGTCTCGGTGCCGGCGTAGGCGTCCCTGGTGCCCATGCGCCTCCTCCGCCTCTCGAGCCTCTGCTCGATGGCCACGGCGCTGGGGGCGGAACCCGGTGCCCCGCCGGCCTTGGCGTCCTCGCCGAACTTGGCGCATGCGGCGCAGACGTTGATCTTGGACCTCTCTATGAACACGGGCCGGGTGACCGGGACGTCCTTGCCGCACATCTCGCATATCATGGGTCCGCCATAAAGCGGGAAGGGTAATAAATATGACGTGCGCATGACTTAGGTTATTATAAGGGTCCGACCATCGGATAGAAAAGGGGGGTTAGAATTGACGGAATCCTACAACGAAGAGCTCGCTTCCGAACTCAAGGCCAAGATCAGGTCCCTCGAGGAGAGGAACGTCAGGCTCCTTGAGGAGCTGCAGAACCTGGAGAACGAGAAGCGCTACTCCGAGAGCGAGCTTTTCAGGCTCCAGAAGGACCTCACCAGGATCAGGACGGAGATGGAGAGGCTCAAGAGCCCCCCGCTCGTCATCGGCACCCTGAGGGACGTCCTCCCCGACAACAAGGTCGTGGTGAAGAGCTCCGCCGGCCCCGACTTCATGGTCTCCGTGTCCGAGTACTGCCCGGCCGAGGAGCTGATCCCCGGGTCCAGGGTGTCCCTCAACAAGCAGACCCTCGCGGTCATGGGCGTGCTGCCCACCTCCTTCGACCCCATAGTCACCGGCGCCGAGATCGTTGAGAAGCCGGAGGTGACGTACGACGACATCGGCGGCCTGGAAAAGCAGATGCTGGAACTCCGGGAGGCCGTCGAGGACCCCCTGCTCAGGCCCCACCTCTACGAGAAGGTCGGGATAGAGCCGCCGAAGGGCGTCCTCCTCGTCGGCCCGCCGGGCACCGGCAAGACGCTCATGGCCAAAGCCGTCGCCAACGCCACCCAGGCCACCTTCATACGCCTGGTCGGCTCGGAATTGGTCCAGAAGTACATCGGCGAGGGCGCCAGGCTGGTCCGCGAGCTGTTCGACCTCGCCAAGGACAAGGCGCCCAGCATCATATTCATCGACGAGCTGGACTCCATCGGCGCCAAAAGGCTCGACGTCTCCACCTCCGGGGACAGGGAGGTCCAGAGGACGCTCATGCAGCTGCTCGCCGAGCTGGACGGCTTCACCCCGACCAGCGACGTCAAGATCATCGGCGCCACCAACAGGCCCGACATCCTCGACGACGCCCTGCTCAGGCCGGGCAGGTTCGACCGCATCATAGACATCGGCCTGCCCGACGGCCGCGGCAGGGAGGCCATCTTCGAGATACACGTCTCCAAGATGAACATCGACGAGGGCGTGTCCACCAAGAAGCTGGCGGAGCTGACCGAAGGCTCCTCCGGCGCAGAGATCAAGTCCATATGCACCGAGGCGGGCATGCTCGCCATAAGGGCGGGCAGGGACACCGTCGAGATGGGCGACTTCCTGGACGCCAAGAACAAGGTGCTCGAAGCCGGCAGGAACAAGGTCAAGCAGGCCCCGGCCCTTATGTTCGGCTGACCTCACTCCGGCGCCGGGTCCTCGCCGCCGAAGAGGGAGCGCTCCAGCACCGCGTGCAGATCCTCCAGACCGGTGCCGTCCCGGGCGGACACCGTGCCGATGCCGCCGAAGACGCCGACGCTCTCCAGCGCCTTGAGCAGTTCCGTACCCACCACCGACTGGGGATCCGACGTCTCCTCCAGCATGTCGAAGTACAGCGGGTCCGGGTCCCCGAACCAGCGCGTCAGCCTCTCCGCGTCGTCCTCGTCGATCAGGTCGGATTTCGTCACGACGGTGTGGGTCGGTATGCCCAGCCTGAACTGCACCAGGGTGGAGAGCATCATGCCGGAGACGAACCCGTTGGCGGTCCCGCACAGAAGCGGGTCGGTCAGGTAGGTCAGGAACGAGTCCCCCCTGCCCAGCGAATCTATGGTCAGGGACGAGGACTGCCTGAACGCGAACAGTTCCAGCTGCCCCGGCGTGTCGATCAGGGCGTACCTGGAACCGTGGTTGGAAAGCTCGTCCTTCAGCTTCCCGATGTTCACCGCCATCAGGTCCGCGGCCACGATCTGGGCGCCGTTGGGGCCCAGGCCGTATGCGTCCATGACGTCGTCCAGGGAAACCCACGTCCGTATGTCCACGTCGGGGACGTAGGGCGTGGCGTCGACCCCGGGGTCGAGGTTGACCGTGACGGCCTCGACCCCGATGGTGCCGAGCCATTCGCCGAACGCGCCCACCAGGGTGCTCTTCCCGCTGCCGGCCGTGCCGACGAAGTAAACGTTCTTCATGCCCGCCCATGCGTGAAAACTATTATAACGGTACGCAACGTCGGGTGATTCCGATGGCTGTCGAACAAAGGAACCGGGGGGCGGGTTACGGGGCCCTTATAGCCGTGGCGATTCCCCTGTTCACGGGCGTCATAGCGGCTTCCGCGCACCCCGAATGGGACATAAGGACGGATCTCGCGTTCGAGATGTGCACCTACGGAAGCGTCGCGTCCGACCTGTTCACGCTGGGCATCGCCTTGGCCGCCCTGACGGCCGCGGTCTTCGCCCTCAAACTCGCCTCCAAGATGGAGTGCGCCATGGAGACCGTCAGCGGCGTGGCGATCCTGATGTCCGGGGTGCTGACGCTCAGCGTCGCGCTGGTCGGGGCGCCCGAGGACATGAAGTCGCCGCTCATTGCGATCTTCGTCACCATCCTCCTGATCACGATGTCCGCGCTCACGGTATGCAGCTACGTGCGCGGAAAGGTCCTGGCGGGCGGTTTCAGCCTCATGCTGGTGGTGATCGCCCTCAGCTACCTGGCCTTCAAGGATGCCGAGTTCGGGATCAACGTGACCCTGGCGTGCTTCGCCTTCACCCTGATAATACAGAACATAAGCATGCTCCTCGGGGACGGGGAGGTGACGCCCCTATGATACGCAGGACACCCCGGGAAATCGTGCTGACCCGATGGATGTCCGTCGCCGCGGCCGTCTGGGCCCTGATCGTGGCGGCCTACACCGCGTCCGACGGCAGCGCCACCGTGGCCTCCGTCGCCCTACTGGCGCTGACCGGCGTGGCCATGATCGCCCTGTCTGGGACCATGTTCATCGGGAGCCCCTGGGGCTGGCGGGCAATCGAGTTCTTTTTCTTCGGCGTCGCCGCCCTGCAGTGTTTCATGATCATCGGCGGGTACGTCCCCCTTTGGGGGTCGGCGCCCATCGCAGCCGTCGCCGTCGCCTGCGGTCTAGCATGCAGCACCTGGCTGGCGAAGGCGTGGGTATGGAGGAACAGTGTCTGAACCGAGTCGGGAAGCCGACCCGAAGCACACCTTCGCCCTGCGCAAGATTGCCTTGCTCGGGGGCATGGACGAGTACGTGAACGTCTCCTCCCGGGAGCTTGGCGACGAGCTTGGCATGAGCCAGCAGTCGGCCTCGAAGAGGATACTGGAACTGTTGGACAACGGCTACATCGTCAGGAACCTCGGATCCAGGAGGCAGCGCATCAAGATCACCGAGTCCGGTATCGAGGCCCTCAAGAAGGAATACGGCGAGTACAGGAGGATTTTCGAGATGACCGACCATCTGGTCATAAAGGGCACGGTCTCCACGGGCATGGGGCAGGGCGGCTACTACATGTGCCAGACGCCCTACGTCAACCAGTTCGAGGACGCGGTTGGGTTCACCCCATTCGAGGGCACCCTGAACGTCAAGGTCGACTTGGAGGACATCGGCAAGCTCGACGTCATCCGCGCCTCGTCCGGCAGGATGATCAAGGGGTTCGACGCCGACGGCAGGACCTTCGGCAACGTCATAGCCTACAAGGCGAAGCTGAAGAACATCAACTGCGCCATCGTCGTGCCGGAAAGGTCCCACTACAAGGAGACCATCGAACTGGTGTGCCAGTACCACCTCAGGAGGACCCTGGGGCTGGAGGACGGCGACAAGGTCGAGGTCCGCGTCGAGCTTTGAGTCAGCGGACGTTCCCCACTATCGACCTCAGCACCGCGGCGCCGAGGCCCTCTTCCGCGTGCGCCTTCCTGTTCCACCCGGGCTCGGAATACCCGGTCATGGCCCTCTGGGGCATCGGCATCATCCCGAGTACGTTCCCGGCCGGGTTGCACACGGCGGCCACCGCCTCCGGGATCCCGCTGGGGTTCCAAAGTTCCTTGGGCACGTCGCCCTCGGGCTTGGCGTAGACGAAAGGTATCTGGCCGTCGTCGATGAGCCGCCCGGCGACCTTCTTCGTCTCGAAGACGATGCCGCCGCACATCTGGGCCGTGGGCATGTGGGCGCACTTGGCCCTGGGCACGGCGGACAGGGCGGCGCACCGGGAATCCAGCACGTCCACGTACGTGTCCCTGCATTCGTAGGCGCCGGTCGGGTTGCATATGAACGCCATGGTCGGCTTCCCGAACGCGCCGGAAGGGAGCAGGCCCAGTTCCGCCAGGGCCTGGAACCCGTTGTTCACGCCCAGGACGAACTTCCCGGAGTCCACGAACCCCTTCAGCTCCTTCCCGATCTGGGTCTTCAGCCTGGCGGCCATTATGGCCCCTGGCCTGACATAGTTGCCGCCGGCCATCCCGCCGGGCAGGGCGAGCACGTCATATTCGCCGAGGTCCCTGCGCAGGACCGCGGGGCAGTCCCCGGAAAGCTGTTTCAGGTGCACCTTCTCCGCCTCCGCGCCCACGGCGGCGAAGGCGTTGTACAGTTCGTCCGCCCCGGAGGACCCCTCGATCCTGACGACGCATACCCTGGTTTTCCCGGCCATCAGAGACCACCCCCCATCGCCTCGGCGAGGGGGCGGCTCCACGCCTCCCTCATCTCCTCGACGCCCAGGTTCACGTAGGCGGCGGGTATCCTCAGGGAGTCGCCGCCCGTTTCCCCGATGGGGACGGCCCTGCCGGACATGAGTTCCCTGAACGCCGCCGCGTCCTCCCTTTCGACCTCGACCACCCAGCGGGTGTTGCTCTCGGAATAGAGTTTCCTGGGCATCTCAAGGTCGATGTGGGACAGGTCCAGCTCGGCGCCGATGCCGCCGGATATGCACATTTCCGCCACGGCGACGGCCAGGCCGCCGTCGGAGCAGTCGTGGGCGCTGAGGACCAGGCCGGCGCCGATCGCGTCCAGCATCCTCTCCGTCAGGTCCTTTAGGTTCTTCGGGTCCACGCCGGGCACGTCGCCTCCCCTGCCGCCGAACCTGCGGAACAGGAGGGACGCGCCCATCTCGTCCAGCGTGTCGCCGACGACGTAGAGCAGGTTGCTCTCGCCCTTGATGTCCGCCGAGACGGCTTCCCTGGCGTCTTCGATTATACCGGTGCCCAGGACCATGGGGGTGGGCAGGACGGCGCAGCCGGCGGTCTCGTTGTACAGGCTGACGTTGCCCGACGGTATCGGCAGGTTGAGGGCGGCGCAGACCTCGCCCAGGCCCCTCACGGCCTCCCTGAAGACCCCGAGCCTGTCCGGCTTCTGTGGGTTGCCGAAGTTGAGGCAGTCGGTGATCGCGTGGGGCTTGGCGCCCACGGCGACGAGGTTCCTGCAGGTCTCGTCGACGGCGCCCATGCCCCCGTGGTAGGGGTTGGCGTCCGTGTGCCACGGGTTGCACCCGAGGGCTATGGCCAGGCCGCGGTGGCTGCCCGGGACCGGCGTCAGGACGGCGGCGTCCCCCGGGCCCTGGCCCCCGACGGGGCCGACGAAGGCGCCGAGCACGCGGCGGCCCCCGGCGCCGCTGTCGTACTGGGAACAGGCCCATTCCTTCGACGCCACGTTGTAGTCGGAAAGCAGCGCGAGTATGACCTCGCCGTGGCCGGGCAGCTCGGGGAACTCCTCGTCCGCCTTGGTGGAGACGTCGGGGATGACGTATGGCCTGTTGTAGGCCGGGCCGCCGGTCAGGAAGCGGGTGTCCACGTCGAATATCTTGACGCCCTCCCAGAACAGGCGGGTCCTGGGCTCCGCCGTGGTCCTGCCGACGACGGTGGCGGGCACGTCCCACATCTCGCAGATCGCCAGTACCTTGTCCACGTTCTCCGGTTTGCAGGTGGCCATCATCCTCTCCTGGGTTTCCGAGATCCAGATTTCCCAGGGGGCGAGGCCGGGGCCCTTCACGGGAACCTTGTCCAGGTCGAAATCCGCGCCGCAGCCGGCGCCGTAGGCCATCTCGCCTATGACGCAGCTCAGGCCGCCGCCGCCCAGGTCCTTCATCCCGGTCAGGAGGCCCATCTCGTTAATCTCCAGGCAGGCGTGTATGATCGGTTCCTTGAGCGTGGGGTTGCCCAGCTGCACGGAGCCGCCCGCGTCGTCGTCGGACATCTCCGACAGGTCGGCCGACGCGAAGGTGACGCCGTGTACGCCGTCCCTGCCGGTAGGCGACCCGATGAGCACGAACACCTCGCCGGGGCCCCCGGCGAAGTTGTTGAGCAGGCGTCCCTTCTCCAGGAAGCCGACGCAGCCCACGTTGGCGAGGCAGTTCTCCACGTACCTCTCGTCGAAGAAGAACCCGCCGCAGACTATGGGCGCGCCCACCCTGTTGGAGTAGTCCCTGAGGCCGCCGACGGCGCCGTCCAACAGGTAGCGGGGGTGCTTGGTGCCCTTGGCCATGGGGCCGTCCCAGTCCGGCGGGCCGAAGCACAGGGGGTCGACGCCCGCTATGGGCGTCGCGCCCATGCACACCACGTCCCTGATTATGCCGCCGATGCCCGTGCCGGCGCCGCCGTAGGGGTCCAGCGCGGAGGGGTGGTTGTGGCTTTCGATCCTGAGGGCGTAGGCGTGGTCGTCGTCGAACGCCATGACGCCGGCGTCGCCCCTGGACATGACGTCCGGGTGGTCGATCGAGAAAACGAACTCGCGGAGGATGTTCTTGGAGCTCTTGTAGCAGCAGTGCTCGCTCCAGGCCTGGGCCAGGGAGTTGAGCTCCACGTCGGTCGGGTTCCTGCCCTCTTCGCGGAAATACTCGGTTATGCCCTTCATCTCCTCCACGTCGAGGCCCAGGCCCATGGCCTTGGAGATGGAATCAAGTTCGGCGTCGGTGGCCCCCAGGACCCTGATTTCGTAAATGAGGACGGGGCCGTCGATCCTGGCCGTTAGCTTGGGGTCCATCGTGTCACCTCACGGTAACGGTGCACTTCTGTATGACCGGGTTCGCGAAGAACTTCTCGCACATTTCCTTGCCGGCCTTCTTTGCCTCGGCAGGGCCCGCGTCGACCTCCACGAGGAAGGTCTTGGCGAACCTGACATCCTTGATCCCCTCGAACCCGAGGGCCTCCAATGTCTTCCTGGCGTTGTCCCCCTCGGGGTCCGCCACGCCTTTCTTGAACTCAACAAGTATCTCGATGAGGGCCATCGGCCGTATATCGACCCGTGGTATTTAGATTGGTGCGTGCGCGCGTAAGGGCGGCGGTTTCACCCCTTGCGGCCGAAGGCCAGGTACCCCGTGTGGCCGAGGCCGTCGAAAGCTGGCCTCACGCCGCCGGGGTGGACGACCATCTCCCTGCGGATGTTCTCCATGGCGTGGACGCCGTGGTAGCCGAGCTCGCGCATCGTCTCGACCGCCTCCTGGAGTTGGTTGGCGTTGGGGACGTAGGCGCAGACGCGCCCGCCGGGCCTGAGGTTGCCGTCCAGGTTGCGCAGGACGGCGGCAGGAACGGGCACGTCCATCACCAGCACGTCCGCCGGGCCGTCAGGCCGTATCTCGGCGGCATCGCCGAGGATGTAGTGCCAGCGGCGGTCCAGGCCGGCCCTCCTCAGGTTCCTGAGGGCCCGTTTGGCGTTGGCCTCGTCCAGCTCGATGGTGTACACGCGGCCGGCGTCGCCGACGGCGGCGCACAGCGCCGTCGTGAGGCCGCCGGAGCCCGCCCCGACCTCCAGGACGGTTATGCCGGGCCTGACGTCGCAGTGCATCAGTATCGCGGCGGCGTCCTTGGGCGTTATGACCTGGGCGCCCCTCTCCAGCGATTCCATCAGGTCGACGGTCCCGGGGACGAACACCTTGAAGGTCTTCCCGGCTATGTCGATGGAGGAGCCGTCCGCGAGGCATTTGAACCTGGACCCGTCCACCGTCCCCAGCGAACGGATCTTGAGCATCCCGTCGGCGATCCTGACCCAGTGCCTCCTGCCGTCGGGGCCCTCGAGGAACACGAGGTCCCCCTCCTCGAACGGCGGCATCACATCGTCCTGGCGGCGTACGCCGCGGTCTTCGTCGGTTTGCCGCACACCAGGCACTTCCCGTCGTACTCCTCGCCGGGGTAGGGGGTGCCGAGCATCTTCAGCTCCGTGGTTTCCTCGAATTCGAGGCCGCATCCCTCGGAACCGCACCATCCGAAACGGACGATCGATTCGGGCAGGTCGCCCATGTCCGCGATGTCGACTACCGAGGCCCTCTGGAATTCCCAGGCCTTCTCCCTCATCGACTCGGAGATCGCTTCCATGAGCAGCTCGACGCCGCCGACGACGCTGTCCGCCGCCATGGTCCCCTTCTCGCCGGTGTCCCTCCTGGCGAAGGTGACGACGCCGTTCTCGATGTCCCTGGCACCGATCTCCAGCCTGATCGGGACGCCGCGGGCCTCCCAATAATAATACTTGTTGCCGGGCCTCTCGTCCCTCGCGTCGAGCTTGACGCGGATGCCCGCCTCCCTCAGGACCGCCTCCAGCCCCAGGGCGGCGTCCATTACCTCGTCGGCCCCGCCCTTCTTCGGGATGGGCACGATGACCGCCTGGAACGGCGCGACGGCCGGCGGCAGCACGATGCCGGAATCGTCGCCGTGGACGCTCACGATCGCGCCGAGGAGGCGCTCGCTCATGCCGTAGGTGGTCTGGTGGACGTGCCTGTGCTTGCCGTCCGCCCCTTCGTAGGTGATGTCGTACGGTATGGAGAAATTGTCCCTGTAGTGGTGGACCGACCCCAGCTGCAGCGTCCTGCCGTTGGGCATCACGGTGTCGATGCCCACTGTGTAGTGGGCGCCGGGGAACTTGTCCCAGTCGGTCCTTTTCAACAGGTGGTAGGGGAGGCACAGCCTGCGCATGACCCTCTCCAGGATCCCCAGGTCCTCCTCTATCTGCCTCTGGGCGTCCTCCTCGTCCGCGTGGCACGTGTGGGCCTCGAAGAAGTGTATCTCGCGGACGCGGATGAATGGCCTGGTCTGCTTCGTCTCGTACCTGAAGGTGTTGACTATCTGGTAGACCTTCAGCGGGAGGTCCTGGTGCGACCTGACCCAAAGGGAGAACATGGGGTACATGGCGGTCTCGCTGGTCGGCCTGACTACCAGGCGCACGTCGAGCTCGTTCTCCCCGGCGTGCGTCACCCAGTAGACCTCGGAGTCGAAGCCCTTGATGTGGTCCGCCTCCTTCTTGAACTCCGTCTCCGGGATCAGCAGCGGGAAGCGGACCTCGTCGTGGCCCGTCGCGTCCATCTCCGCCCGGGTCCCGGCGTCTATCAGCGACATGATCTTCCAGCCGTAGGGCGTCCAGACGTTCATCCCCTTTATGGGGTACCTCTTGTCCGAGAGGCCGGCGGCCTCCACGGCCTCCAGGTACCACTCGGCGTAATCCTTCTTGTCCATCTCAGAGACCGCTCCTGAGGGTGTCGGCGATGATCGGCGCCACGGAGATGTGCGAGACCTCGTTCTCCAGCGTGTTGCAGCAGAGCACGCCGTCCAGCAGGCTGCCCGTGAGCCTCTCGAGGGCGTTGGAGACGAAGACGCCGTGGGTGCAGGCGACGGTGACGCTGGCGGCGCCCTCCTCCTTCAGCTGGGAGGTGGCCGCTATGATGGTGCCGCCCGTGGCGATTATGTCGTCCACGATCAGGATGTTCTTGCCGGCGACGTCTATCTCCGCCGGCTTCACGCGGACCTCGGTGCCCGAGATGCGCACTTTCTCCAGGTAGTCGTGGGGCTTCCCCATCCTCGTCCCGACGTCGGCCGCCCTCCCGGCCGCCCCGAGGTCCGGCGCCAGCACTATGTCGATGCCGCCCCTCTCGGAGAAGTAGTCGGCTATCGGACCCGCGGCCCTCAGGTCCCTGGTGGGGCAGGTGAAGAACCTCAGCACGTCCGGCTTGTGGATGTCCACGGTTATCACCCCGTCCGCGAGCATGTCGAGGCGCTGGGACATCACCTTCGCGCTTTCCGGCTCCCCGGGCCTGAACACCCTGTCCTGCCTGGCGTACCCGAAGTACGGTATGACGAGGACGATGCTCTTGGCCCCCATCCTCTTGACGGCGTCCTGCAGGAGGAACATCTCTATGAGGTTGCCGTCCGGGTAGGTGTTCTGCACTATGACGACGTCGTCCTCCAGGGCGGGGCTGTCTATGCGCGTGTAGCACTCCCCGTCGGGGAACCTCGTCGTGGCGGCCTGCACGTAAGCGCATCCCAGGAGCGAGGCCAGTTCCTTGGCAAGGTCCCTTGAGGAGGATCCCCCGACGACTATCATGTCCCCGACAAACGCTTCCGCAATAAAATACCTAGCGCACGCTGGGGAAAACATTTAACCGCCCCCCGCAATGGGTACCCGGGATGCATGATGTCGTTGCATGAGGGCGACAGGGAGAGAAACGCGATCACGAGGCCGTCCGACAGGATAATGTCCGGGGGACTGCCCCGTGGCGAGCGGGCGGGCGCCGCCCAGGCGCGCGACGCCGCCGACGCCGTCGCCGCGGGGGAAGCCATACCTATGCCGCCGGCGCAACCGGTCCCGCCGCCGACCGCCGTTCCGGCGCCCGCCCGGAAACCGCGGGGCGAGGAGACCGTGGGCGTGATCTACGGCAACGTCGGGACCAATTCGTTCAACTGCGTCGTCACCTCCGCCGGGCTGGAGAAATCCGAGTACGTGGAGGTCACCCACCACGAATACGGGCCGGTGCTGTGCCAAATCGGCTCCCTGGTCAGGAAGACCAACCTCACGATGCAGAGGGGCCTGGATTTCGACGGCGACACCGACATAGACGAGACCGTCAGCGCCCAGGTCGACGTCGTGGGCTACAGGGACGAGCGCAACCTCCTCCTGGTTCCGAGGACGCCCTTCAAGGCCGGGACCGAGGTAAGGAGGGCGGGCGAGACCCTCGTCCGCAGGGTGCTCGGCCTCAACAAGAACACCAAGGCCGGCGGGTACGTGGGGCTGCTCCACGGCCACGACCTGCCGGTGTACCTGGACATCAACCAGCTGCTGCAGAGGCACGCCTGCATACTGGCCAAGACCGGCGGCGGCAAGAGCTACATGTCCGGGGACGTCATCGAGGAGCTGATGAAGAAGGACGTCACCTGCCTCGTGATAGACCCGCACGGCGAGTACGGCGCCATGAGGGAGGTCGGCAAGGGCGGGGACAGGAGATTCGGCGTCGTGCCCCGCGGGTACGCCGACAAGATCATCGAGTTCTCGGTGATGGGGTCCGACGACGGCCTCATCAAGCCGCTGAGGTTCACCCTCAAGTCCCTGGAGGCCAGGGAGATACTGGAGCTGACCAGGACCAACGACGTCCGCAGCCACCTCACCAGCCTGAAGAAGGCCATAGACGCCCTCAGGGAGCACCAGGACGTGTATTCCGTGCGCGACCTGATCGACGTGCTCTCCGCCGACCCGGACACCAAGAACGTCGTGCTCGTCAACGAGCTGGAGTACCTGGACGAGATCGGCATATTCGCCACCCGCGGGAACCGGGTCGACGAGCTGATCGAGGAGGGCAAGACGACGATAATCAACCTCAAGGGGGTGCCCCCGGACATACAGGAGCTCATCGTCAGGAGGCTCGGGACGATAATGTTCGAGATGAGGAAGCTGGACCGGGTCCCGCCGATGATGATGGTCGTGGAGGAGGCGCACAACTACTGCCCGCAACAAGGCGCCGCCCTGTCCTCCAAGGCGCTCATCACGATAGCCTCGGAGGGGAGGAAGTTCGGCCTCGGCCTCATGGTCATCAGCCAGAGGCCGGCGAAAATCGACAAGAACGTGCTCAGCCAGTGCGGCACCCAGATTATACTGAAGGTGACGAACCCCAACGACCTGAAGGCCATAGCGTCGTCCGTGGAGGGGCTGACGTCGGGCATGACCGACGACATACAGACGATGCCGATCGGCATCGCCATGATAGTCGGCGCCGGGATCGAGAGCCCGCTGCTGGTGGACGTCAGGCCCAGGGAAAGCAGGCACGGCGGCGCCGGGGTCAAGGTGATCTCCGATGACTGACGGGACGACCGTGACCAGGGAAAGGATGGAGAAATACCTGGACACGACCAAAAGGGCGCTCGACGCCCTGGTCGTCGCCACGCCCGAGAGGTCCTTCGGCCGGAGGCTCTCGGACGACTTCCTCGGCATGGCCCGGTCCTATTACGACGACGCCCTGCATTTCTTCGCCGGGGGCGACTACGTGACGGCCTTCGCCGCGGTGAACTACGCCCACGGGTGGCTCGACTGCGGGGCCCGCCTGGGACTTTGGGACGTGGGCGGGGACGACATGCTTTTCACCCTTTACGAATGATACGGGCGGGCTCGTCCGTCGAGGACAGCGTTGCGATCCATTCCCCACCCCTTTGGACGGATGGGGAGAAAGCGCTGTTGCCGAGCATGCACATTGCCGCCCGGCCGCGCATGCCGTCAAGAAACCCGCTCATTTCCGGGGATTCCACGCCCGCGGCGGCGGAGAACCCGCGGGACAGGGACATGACCGCGTCCAAGGAGGGGTTTTCCAGGAATTCGTCCACGAGGCCATCGCCGGCGTCCCGGATCCTGCGCAACGTCGCGGGGTCGCCGAGCACCTCGCCCGTCGGCATCTGGGTCCCGAGTACGGCCAGGGAAAGGACGGGCACCGTCAAGCCGGAATCCACGACCTCCCCCTCGGGCGGCATCCCCGCCCTGATCCTCACGGGGACGTGGAACCCGGACATTATGGCGGCCACGTCGCCTCGGCCGCCGCCGAGTGCCAGCTCGGCCTCGTTGGCCGCGGAGTATGCCATGCCTTCATCGAGACCCAGCAGCCCGCACGCGCAGAGCCCGGCGGCTATCGCGCCGGCGGCGGTCATGCCGAAACCCATGCCCACCGGAAGCTCGTTCACGACGGTGACGTCGGCGCCGGCGCCAGGCATCAGCCTGCCCAGGACGCGCTTGGTTATGGGCGCGTCGTGGGGCGCCCCGTCCATGGTGACGTCGACCTTCGCGTCCCGCCGGGGCTCCACCGACACGACGGCACCCATGGACAGCCTTATGCCCACCCCCAGCGAGCCCACCGGGCCGCCGGGCCCGTCCACGGGCCGGAAGAAACAGGTGACGTGCCCGGGGCAACGGGCGGTCGTCATAGTTTCACGCAATAATCCAGTATGGAGTCGGCCACGTCCTCCTTGGGCCCGGTTATGTCTTTGGCGGAATCCGCCGTGACGATGATCGCCGAGGACGTGGACTTGCCGGCCACGTCGATGTCGTTGGCGACGACCGCGGCGAGGCCGTACTCCTTGAGGCGCTGCCTCGCCCTGTCGGTGAGCTTTTCCTTGGTGAGGCCGGACTCGGCCTTGAAGCCTATGACCTTCCCGCACCTCTCGCGGATCAGCGGCAGGACCTTCGGCACGGGCACCAGGTTGACCTTGAAGGCCTTCCCGCTCGGTATCTTGCCTTCCTTCGGCTTCTCCGGAGAGAAGTCGGCCAGCGCCGCCGGGACGATGACCACGTCGTGGTCAATGGTCCCGACCATGGAGACGAGGTCGGCCACCGTCTCGAACCTCCTGACGTCCATGTAGTCCGGTATGGGCACGTCGCCGGCGCCCATCCACAGGGTGACGTCGGCACCCCTCTCGAACGCCCTCTCCGCCACCCTTAGGGCCATCAGACCCGTGGAACGGTTGGTTATCATCCTCATCGAGTCGATCGGCTCCTCGCTGCGGCCGCCGATGACGAGTATGCGCCTGCCGACCAGGTCGTCCTTGGAGAGCAGCTTGAACGCCCACGCCACGATCTCGTCCCGGGAGGCCACCTTGGCCCTCCCCCCGTCGACGCGGGGGCCGACGACCTTGACGTCCCAGGCCTTCAGCTTGGCGATGTTCTCGGCCACCGCCGGGTTCCTGTACATCGCGTCGTGCATCGCCGGGGCGACCATGATCGGCACCCCGGAGCCCATGGCCACCGTGGCCATGGAGGTGACGGGGCCGTCGTCGATGCCGTTCGCAATCTTGGAAACGGTGTTGGCCGTCGCCGGGTACACCATGAACAGGTCGGCGCCGGAGGAGTCCCCGAGGAAGTCGACGTGCTCCGCCATGCCGGTCAGCTCGGTGACGCAGGGGTTGCCCGTGGCGAACTCCATGGACTCCGGCGTGACCATCTTCCGCGCCTCCCGGGACAGGACGGCGCTCACCTTGGCGCCGTGGCGCACCAGTTCCCTGATGGTTCCGAAGCATTCCGTGGCGGCCACGCTGCCCGTTATGCCCATGACTATGGTCTTGCCCCTGAGCTTGTTGCTCTTCTCGCAATAGATTTCCTCTGCCGGATGCATCATATCCCTTCCAATAAGCCCAAAACCAACTTCAAGGCCCGCTCGGCCACCTCCGCCTCCGGGGCGGTGGCGTCGAGCACGGCGCAGCCCGTCTCGCGGGCGTAATCCAGGTACGCCGACCTGACCTTCTCGAGGTAGCCCGGGTCCTCGAACCTCGTCGCCTCGCCGCGGAAGCCCACCCTCCCCATGCCCACGGAGACGGGCGCGTCCATGAGTATCGTGAGGTCGGGCTCCACCATCCCGGGGGCGTTTATCCCCCTAATCCAGCCGGGGTCCGCCCCGGCGGCCGACTGGTACGCCAGGGAGGAGGCGAAATACCTGTCGCACAGCACGACCTTCCCCTCCCGCACGCGCCCCATCACCCAGACGGTGTGTTCCGCCCTGTCCGCCGCGAACAGCAGCGCCTCCGCGAGCGGGCCGAAGCCCTCGGACCTGACCAGGGAGCCTATGGGGCCGGGGGTCGGCTCGTACGTGGTGACCGCGTCGTAACCCAGGCGCGAAAGCGACTCGGAGACCGCCGTGCACACGGAGGACTTGCCGGTGCCGTCTATCCCCTCGAAGACGATGAAGGCTCCTTTCATCCGTACGGGCAATCGCTCCAGGGATAAACAATGTTGCGGTGCCGGGAGCTCACGGGCGGACGGTTTCCCTGAGCCTCGCGATCATCGACGGCAGGGACTGGACGTCCTTCACGTCCTTCTTCGACGCCTTGGAGAGCCTCGCCCTCAGGTCCGCGTCCCAGGGGACGTCCAGCGCCGAAAGCTGGTTCTTCAGCTCCTCGGCGAGCCTGCCTCCGGTCCTGTCCCAGTCCGTCAGTATTATGGCGCGGGCGCCGGCCTCGTACACCGCCTCCGCCGCCCTTATCGGGCCGCCCTGGGACTGCACCTCCACGAACCTCCCGTCGACGCCGAGGGAACGCAGGGCGGCGGTGTCCCTCGGGCCCTCCACCAGCACGATGGCGTCCGTCGCCCAACGGATCTCCTCGAGGGCGGCCTCCGCCTCCTCGAGGCGCTCCGCGTCAGTCGCCATGGGCGGCGAACCTCCCCAGCACCTCTCCCGGGGGGCCGTGGACGAAGACCGTCTTCTGCCTGGACGTCCTGCCCCTGATTATCTCCGACCTGAACCCGGTAATCGCGGAGACCAGCTCGGAAACCTCGGCGTTGGCCTTGCCGTCCGCCGGCGGGGCGGCGACCCTGAGTATGATGCGCCGACGCCACGGGTCGTAGCCGTCCATGCCTGGCCTGTCCGAGCCCGGGGACACGGAGACGTCCACCTCAGTGCCTTCGCCGGAAGGCCTCATGGCTTCTGAAAACATGTAAACAAGGTAAGTTGGCTTCGCGTTGCTTTCTTTATCCACATCTCATCGTCTTATGGAGCGTCAAAAAAAATGATTCGGTCTTGCTCAACCGCCAGATTCCTCAGCTTCCTTGAAACTCCTCTCCATTTTGATTTAGAGATGTCCGTGAAATCTACTGTGACGTGTTCGTCGTATTCCAGCCTGTCCGCGACAACCTTTAAATCAAACGATTTATAGGTTTTTACCTGGAGCGTTGCCACGGCCATAGACTTCTTCCCCATCCTCTTAAAATGTGCTAAGGAATCTAAAACCGTAATCATGTCCCCATCGTATGTAGACAGTAGTCCCGAGTCCGGAGGCCTGAACGCCTGAGAAGAAACCTCTCCGCCCTGGATAAATTCGGGGATGATATGCCTTATCAACTCCGTATCGTCACTGATTCCCATGCTCGCCCCCTACATATTCCATGAGTTTTGCCCAATCATCTGGTTTTTTGAAATCTAATTTAATTTCCCTCGGCGGCTCCGTGAATACAAACAACGTGCCGGTCAAATTTTCAAGACCGACCTCCATTATCAAATCGATCCCACCACACCCCCATTCAAATTCCAGATTGCCCTCGGGCGTCGGGAATATGCGCGGGAGTGTTTCGCTGGGCCAATAAACAAATGTGTCCAAAAGGGCGGCAAAATCGTTGAGGGCGTTCTTGTCGAACGCGACGCCGCCACCTTCCGCCCATCCCGGCTCGATGAATTGCATTTCGTAAAGCCTTGCCTGGATGTCTAAGGTGTCAAGAATTGCGAATTCTTCAACCTGTTCGACTTTCGACAGTTTTTTCCCCTTGAAACGTCCAACAGCCTTGACGAACACTTTCCCTCTGTTCAGTGCGCCCTTGACGAGAGACCCGCTGGCGGATTCGCTGAACGGGAATGTCATCCTGAGGGGTTTGGAGTACCCGCCGTAGGTCACCTTGAACGATCTGGTGTCACAATCGATTTCGGAAACAGTGCCGTATATTTCGAACATCTCCAAATGTTCCGCGTCCTCGCCGATCAATTTACGCCTGACTTCGGTATCGTATGTGTACATCTTACCATCCCTTCCAATCAGAAACCTCTCCCCTTCCTTCAATCCGCCGCCGAAGGCGTTGAGATGTGGACCGATTTTTGAAACGTACCTTTCATTCACCTCCACGTCCATGTTCCCGCCGAGGTATTCCGAGACTATGTCATACGCCTCATAGACGCATTTTTCCTCCTCGGTTTCCACCAACGTCTTCTGCGGCATTGTTTTTTCGATGCGTATTTCCGCAACGGCGGAACCTGGGGTAATGGCCGACATGGAAAGAAAATAGTCGTCCCTGAACCCTCTGCGCACCCTTTTCCTTTCTGGGTTTTTCTCAAGGTAGATTACCGATGCCACGTCCATGACGATTTTATTGAGCACTGAAACGTCCTGCAAAATGCATAAAGGGATTGACCTGTTGCTGAATCGTTTCCCCTCCATGCGTAACTGCATTCCGTCTGAACCGACCATAGTTTCCTCTCCCGCCCGAATCCATAGCCTCGGCTATAATCTCATTTCTGTCATTAACCTGCACGGATATAAAATGCAGTGGTATTACAATTAAATGACCCAGACTAAAAAATCGTCAATGCGCCTCCGAGCGGCAAGACACGGTGGGCTCGAATTACGAGTATTCGCACTCGCCCTAGTTCCTTATGTTTGATCGTTTCCAAAACCGCTTCTGCCCGAATCGACTAAACGTTTGAACGCCGAACCAACCCGCCGTCCCCATCGCGCACCAAGCAACAATGAAATAGCCCCGCCCCGATGGTGCGGCGATGGATGGAAGCGGGAAGGGGATGACGTTCGAGGACCTCACGTCCGTTTACCGGACGGAGCGGGGCTCCACCGGCCTGTCCAGGGTGCGGAGGGACCTCTACCAGGCTATGAGGGCCCTCGCCGCCGAGGCGTCCAAGAGGCACGAGCGCCTGGCCGCCGAGGACCCCGACTCCATCGTGTCCGACGGCGCCCTGGAAAGGAGGAGGAACACCCTGGACTACGTCAAGAGGGTCACCGACATCCGGGTGGACAAGATCCTGAGGGCTTGCATGACCGCGGCCATGGGCGGGGACGACCCGCGGGACCTCCTGACGCCGGAGGAGCTGGAGTTCTTCGACTCCACGCTCGCGCTGACGAGGAGGATGATCGGCATAGGCTACGGCAGGACGAGGGCGACGACGCTGGACGCCGTGGAGCCCGTGCCGCCCAAGGCGGCGGGCGCCGCGCGCCCGGCGCCGGAGGCGTACGTCCCGGAGACGCTGGGCGACATGCCGGTTTTCGACGACGACGGCCCGCCTTCCGCCGCCGAGGAAATGGCCGGGGAGGGGGAATCGCCCTTCGGTAAGCGGGTCACGGTGAGGATCCTGGAGGACCTGCCCAGGTTCTCCGGCCCGGAGAGGGACTACGACCTGTCCAAGGAGGACGTGGTCAGGATGCCCGCCGTCATGGCCGAGGCCCTGGTGAACCACGGCAAGGCCCGCATCGTCGACGTCAGACCCTGATGACCCGGGTGTCCCCCGGGAACTCCAGGCAGTCCACGGTCATCCTTTTCATGCCCGTGATCTCCGAGACCGTCTCCCTGGCGGTGTCCGGGGTGTTGTTGTTCCTGCTCAGGTGGGCCAGGAAGACCTTCCTGCGCCCGTCGCCGGACGTCCTGCGGAGCGCCTCGGCGCAGGCGACGTTGGAAAGGTGGCCGAGGTCGCTGTCTATGAGCCTCTTCAGGAAGTGGGGGTACGGGCCGTCGCGGAGCATCCCCGCGTCGTAATTGGATTCGAGCAGGACGGCGTCGGCGCCGGCGAGGGCCTCCTCGACCTCGGGGGTCATGTAGCCGGTGTCCGTGGCCACCAGGACGTTCCTGCCGTCGGCGGCGACGCGGAAGGCGTTCGGCTCGGCGGCGTTGTGGGACGTCGGCAGCGGCGTGACCTCGAACCCGGCGACGGAAAACGGGTTCAGGGTGGAGATGGCCACGTGCCGCACCCTGCCGAATTGGCCGCCGGCGAGGGTCGGCGGGTTGCAATAGACGGGCACGTCGAATTTCCTGGCGACGGGGCCGACGCCCCTGGTATGATCGGTGTGCTCGTGGGTGACCAGTATCGCCTCCAGGGAGGAGGGTTCCAGGCCGTTCAGGTCCATGAGCGCGGCGATCCTCTTCAGACTGAGGCCGGCGTCGACCATCACGGCCCTGCCATCATGCTCGATGACCACGCAGTTGCCGTCGCTGCCGCTGGCGAGGACGTGGACCTCCATCGCTCAGACCTTTTTCCTCTTGTAGATGGAGAAGATGATGTCGCCGCGGGTGACGATCCCGACGAGGACCCCCTGCTCCAGGACGGGGATGCGGTTGACGTCCATGTCCATCATCTTGATCAGCAAATCCATTATGGTGGAGTTCGGGGTGGTGGTCAGGACGGTCTTGCTCATTATGTCGCCGACCCTCGTCTCGGAGATCTCCTTCATGATCGCGGCCATCTCCGGGTTCTCGAAGTGGCCGTCCAGGGGGGCGAGGAGCATGTGCTGGTCCGAGCCCTCGCGGCGGAGGCGCTTCTCGTATTTCACGAAGAGACCGAGGATGTCGTTCTCGCTGAGGATGCCGGCCAGGCGGTAGTTCTTGTCGACGACCGGGGCGCCGGAGACGTCGTCCACGGCGAACTTGACGGTGGCGTCCCTAACCGTGTCCGTCTCGCGAAGCGTGACGACCTGGGTCGTCATTATGTCCCTTACCCTGAGTCCCATACGGCTCGCAACGGCGGGTTGTGATATATTGGTTGCGGTGGCATCTATTCTGTCGGTGATTCGGCAGAGGTATGTTTCCCAACAAACCTTCCCACATTCGCCTCCCCAAACCTCCCACAGAAACAACAATCGAAACCTAACCACAGAGATTTTTCATGAAATTACCGTTGCCCAACCATTGACCCCAAAATATCTAAGCGCATCAATATCTGTCGAACAGAGTATGCGATACCCACAGATTTGACTAATTGGAATGAAGTATCAGGTGCGTACGCTGCAACCAATCACAAAAACAATCGATATTTAAATTCGAATGACACTAATCGTCTTGAATACCAATTTAAAAATATTGTACAACAAATGCTAATACGTATTGAGTAAGAAAATGTCTAAAAAAACACCCATTTCCGATTATGAGCATGAGGGCATGAACGCTCTCGTAGAAAAAATTGTCAACCCAAAATTTAGCCCGAGCATGCGTGACGATTTGTTGAAGTCCCTAGAGTCTTATGAAAAATACCCTTTGGCATTTCACACTATAAAAGCCATGGTGGAAATCAAATGCAAAGGAATGATGACAAAACAAACCGAATCAAGACTGTGTAAAAAAATCAAGAACTGGAGTGATAAAATCGGATTGTCTGACTACTTCCCACGATATGCGTACTGGATTATCGGAAGAACGTTCATTAGCTCAAATAACTTTGAAGTCGGATTGTTTTTCTTGAAAAAGGCAGAGAATCAGCAATTTATGTCTCATGATAAAAGTAAACGCGCGCTCAATTATGACATTGCCACTACATTGATTCTTTTGGGAAAATTGGATGAGGCGGAGGAATACCTTGAGAGACCGGAGAATGAAAAAGATTCTAATAACTATCTTTTGAACAAGGCAAGCATCCTTGACAAAAAAGGAGATGAGGAAGGCGCTAAAAAATACTATAAAAAGGCCCTTGAAAAATTCAATGGCAAACCAATTGATGCTATTGTATTAGATCATATTTTTTGGTTTTGCTATAGAAAGGAGGAATTTGATTCCGCGGAAAAATATGCTAAAATAATGGAAAAAAATACCGAATGGAAACCCCGTGCCAATTATCTTTTAAAAAAATTGTTTATCCACAACGTCCGCAAGGGGAGTGGCAAACTATCTGATTATAAAAAATACTTCAACGGCGAAGAAACCGGAGTGATGAGTTACATCTCATCAATCAACATGCCCCTTGACGAAAATAACGAAAACCTTGAAGATATCGAAAAAATCATTTGCCTTGTGGGGGAAATAGACTATTTGTTAGAAACATTAGATGTCAAAAACATGAAAAAAATTGGCCTTCCCCCATTATTTTTGTACAGAAAATGGGCTGATATGAAAAGGGATATCGATGAAGGCATGATTTTCTCAAAAATCGAAAGCCTCAAGAGAAATACTCCCGAGGGATGTATATTTGGAAGAAAAACCGGCACGTGTCTTGTTTCCAAAATTAGCGCAAGATGCATGTCTACGAAAAATGATGATGAACACCTTTGGAAAAAATTTTGTGAAAGAGACGAGATAGCAGAAATAGAAGGTGTCTGTTGGGAAATAAACCCTGCCTCATTTTATGGCGGTAATATCCAAATACATGGGGATCAAACACATCTGGGGAATGAATCTCAAAACCAAATACCTCCCGGAGAAATACCCCCCGGAGAAATTCAGTTGGTTCCAAAGCAATTGGGAAACGTCTCATTAATGGTATATTACAATAGCGATGAGAATTTTTATTTTGTTCCAGATTTGAAAAACGATGCTTTCGATAAAGAAATCGACAATCGTATAAAAAGGATATTCAACCTTGTTGAAGAAGTCCAAAAAATAGACGCAAATGAGAGATACCAGATTATCTACGAACCTTTTGCGCACATAATGCTTCCAAAAAAATACGAAAAAGAGCGCGAATGCAGATCGTTCATCTATTCCGACCCGCAACGCGATAAAGATTCGTTCTATCTGATTCCTAAAAAATGCACCATTCTTTTGTCTGATGAAAAGAAGGAAGAACTCAAAAAAATGCTTCCCAAATTCACAGAATATTCTTGTTCAATGTTATACTCAAAAACCAAAAAACGCATGAAGGATAAAGGCCTTCAAACCGAATGGAGACGAAAATATATTCGGGTTAAAAATATCCCCAAAAAAGTGGGTTGTAGAAATAAAAAGTGGAGAAAATAGGATTGCAACCTGTGATGAAAACTCTACCATCGATTTTCTCCTCCAACCTTATCATAAAATGTCCTGGCCAATTTTATTTCTCGATGAACGTAGCGCTCCCATTGACAGAGGTGGAAATCTTCACATCCCCGATTTTGTGTATAAAATCACCTTTGTGCCAAAGTTCAAACGGGTGAAAAACAAAAACACGAACCTAACATACACCTACACAAGGTTAGACAACGAACAAGACTGGAGTGTTAAAGACCGGGGCGGGGAAAATATACCCAGTATATATTTTGATTCATACAGAAACGGATACCGCTACCGCCCAATAAGAACCGATGAATATGTCAAAATAGAAATGGAAGAACTGTTGAACAAAAACACCCACGATATACTAATTGAGCATATGTTTCAAGAATAAATGTTGCCCCTACAAAAACACTCACCGTAACCACCGTTTGACACCTCATAATGTTTTCAAAAAGAAACATCGAAAACAGAGGATTTCGAATCTACACCCATTCAGTACTCTGTTCGGTAATTCAAAAACGGCACGCACCCCGCCCGCGCCCCGCGGCCCCGCCGCCGGGCTCAGGCGACCGCCACGCCGTTCCCGGTGACCCCCATGATCTCCGCCCGCTTCCTCTTGTAT
>JAAYNL010000025.1 GCA_012520845.1 Thermoplasmatales archaeon
AAAAAACTAAATATTTGAAAAACAAGGAAAAACGAGCGCTGATCCGTCGGGAACGGCGTGGGGGAACGGGGGAAACTGCTTCAAAACGGCCCTGGCGGGATCATCTGCCATTTACCGAACAGAGTACGTCGCACGTTGTTACCATGCGTACAAACGGCGTCGCGGGAATCGCGTCGCAAAGCGTGGCGACGTGTCGGAACGCGTTCATAACGGTGATTGGAAAGGGATTTTGTCCGCGTTCGGACACAAGCAAGCCGCCTCTGTAGGGGCTTGACAAAAGGGATTATATACAAATCCTCAACTGATTCTTTCCCGATGGCGAGCGGGTATCTGGTTCTCGAGGACGGGTCCGTTTTCAAGGGTTCGGTGCCCGAAGGCTCGCCCGACGTCTACGGCGAGGTGGTCTTCGAGACCGGGATGGGCGGACATCTGGAGGCGGTGACCGATCCCGCCGCCGCGGGCACGATTGTCGTCGCGTCCTTCCCGCTGGTGGGGAACGCCGGCGCCAAGGACGGTTTCATGGTCTCCGACAGGGTACACGCCTCCGGGCTCGTCGCCAGGGAGGTATGCCGGTCCCCTTCGGACATGTACGGCGGCGAACCGCTCGGCGATTACATGGTCGCCGCGGGCGTGCCCTGCATTTCCGGCATCGACACCAGGGACGTCGTCGCCACGCTAAGGGACAAGGGCACCATGATGGGCGCGATAGTTTCCGACCCGTCAAAGGCCGCCCCCCTTCTCAGGAAGGGCCGCCCCAAGGGACTGGTGGCCAAGATCTCGCACAAGAAGGTCGCCGACCTAGGCGGCAAGGGCCCAAAGGTCGCGGTCATCGACTGCGGTTCGTGCAAAGGCCTTTACGAGGAACTGTTGGCCCGTTTCAACGTCATCCGTTTCCCGTACGACGCCAAGGCCCGGGAAATCATCGATTCAGGCGCCGCCGGCGCCGTGTTCACCGACGGGCCCGGCGACCCGCACGAGCTTAAGGGGAAGACCGTGGAAACGGCGTCAGACCTCATCGACGCCATGCCCTGCATGGGCATATCCCTCGGCGCCCAGGTCATGGCCCTCGCCCGCGGGGGCGAGGTGTTCAGGATGAAGACGGGCCACCGCGGCTGCAATCAGCCCGTCAGACACGGCGGCAGGATACACATGACTTTCCAGAGCCACGGTTACGGCATAACCGAGGGCTCCGTCGAGGGCGCCACTTATGACCACATAAACGTCAACGACGGCTCCGTCGAGGGCTTCAGCCTCGGCGGCATCGGTTCCTTCGCCGTCCTCTACAGGCCGCAGTCGCGCCCCGGCCCCACGGACACCGAGTTCCTGTTCGATGTCTTCGCCAAATCCGTTGGGGGGAGACCGTGAGGAAGAAGTACGGCAAGCTCATGGTCATAGGCTCGGGCCCCATAGTCATAGGCCAGGCGGCGGAGTTCGACTTCTCCGGGTCCCAGGCCTGCAAGTCGCTCAAGGAGGAGGGTTACGAGACCGTCCTCGTCAATTCCAACCCGGCAACGATACAGACGGACCCGGAAATGGCGGACAGCGTTTACATCGAACCGCTCACGGCGGACACCGTGGCCAAGATCCTGGAGAAGGAGGGCGTCGACGGCATCCTCGCCGGCATGGGCGGGCAGACCGCCCTCAACATATGCTCCGAACTGGCGGAGAACGGGACGCTGGACCGTCTTGGCGTAGAACTCCTGGGCACCCAGCCCGAGGCCATAGCCATGTCCGAGGACAGGGAGCTGTTCAAGGAGGCCATGGAACGCATCGGCGAGCCGATACCCATGAGCCGCAGCGTCCATTCCATAGAGGAGGCCAAGGAGGCTGTCAGGGAGATCGGCGCGTACCCTGTCCTGGTCAGGCCGGCGTATACCCTCGGCGGCACGGGGGGCGGCATCGCCCACGACGAATCCGAGCTGGAGGATATCTGCGCCCGCGGGCTGGCCTATTCCCGCATTCACCAGGTCCTCATCGAGGAGAGCGTCCTCGGTTGGAAGGAGTACGAGTACGAGGTCATGAGGGACCGCGACGACAACTGCATCGTCGTCTGCAACATGGAGAACCTGGACGCCATGGGCATCCACACGGGCGAGAGCATCGTCTGCGCCCCGTGCCTCACCCTCGAGGACGCAGACCATCAGAAGATGCGCCGCGCGGCAATCAAGATCATCAGGGAGCTGGAAATCGAGGGCGGCTGCAACGTCCAGTTCGCCTTCAACCCCAAAAGCGGAGAGTACCGCCTGATAGAGGTCAACCCACGCGTATCCAGGTCCTCGGCCCTGGCATCCAAGGCCACCGGCTACCCGATAGCGAGGACGTCCGCGAAGATCGCCGTCGGGTACACCATGGACGAGATCGAGAACAAGATAACCGGCGTGACCACCGCCGCCGCGGAACCCACCATAGACTACGTCATAGTCAAGATACCCAGGTGGCCCTTCGACAAGTTCCGCACCGTCGACAGGCACCTGGGCACGCAGATGAAGTCCACGGGCGAGGTCATGGCCATCGGCAGGACCTTCGAGGAGGCGCTGCTGAAGGCCGTCCGCTCCCTGGAGATAGGGGAGAACCACCTGGGCCCGACGGGCATGACCCGCGAGGAGTTGGACGACGAGCTTGCGCACGCCACGGACAGACGGCTCTTCGCTATAGCCGACGCCTTGAGGGCGGGCCGCGCCGTGGAGGACGTGGCCGCCGCCGCGTCCTGGGACGTGTTTTTCGTCCAGAAAATCAAGAACATCGTGGACATGGAGGCGGAAATCCGCGAGAAAGGCATAGACCCAGACCGTCTGTTCAGGGCGAAGAGGATGGGCTTCGTCGACGCGGTGATCGCCTCCCTGTCCGGCAAGAAGGCCGACGAGATCCGCGCCATGAGGAAGGAGCGTGGCATCGTCCCCGTCTACAAGATGGTGGACACCTGCGCCGGGGAATTCCCCGCCGCCACCCCGTACTACTACTCGACCTACGGCGGCGCCTGCGAGTCGGCCGGGGCCAAGAGGGGCAAGAAGACCGTCGTCATAGTCGGCGCCGGCCCCATAAGGATAGGCCAGGGCATCGAGTTCGACTACTGCTGCGTCCACGGCGTGATGGCGCTGCAGGACGAGGGCGTCGACGCCGTAATCATAAACAACAACCCGGAGACCGTCTCGACGGATTCCGACATATCCGACCGCCTGTACTTCGAGCCGCTCACCCTCGAGGACGTCCTGGACGTCATCGAGAGGGAGGACGCCGACGGCGTCATCGTCCAGTACGGCGGCCAGACCAGCGTCAACCTCGCGATGGACCTGGAAAGGGCACTCAAGGGCACCAAGACCAAAATCCTGGGGACCGCCCCGGACAAGATGGACGAGGCAGAGGACCGCCGCAGGTTCTCCGCCCTGATGGACAGGCTGGGCATCAAGCAGCCCGCCAGCGCCACCGGCCATTCCTTCGAAGAGGTGAAGGACATAGCCGCATCCATCGGATACCCGGTGCTCGTGAGGCCGTCCTACGTCCTCGGCGGGCGGGCCATGGAAATCGTCTACTCGGAGGACGAGCTGAAGGTATACATGGAGACCGCCGTGAAGGTCTCCAGGAAACACCCCATCTTGGTGGACAAATACCTGTCCGAGGCCGTGGAGATCGACGTGGACCTGGTGTCCGACGGCAGGGACGTCCTTATAGGCGGCATCATGGAGCACGTCGAGTACGCCGGGGTGCACTCCGGGGACGCCACGATGGTCATGCCGCCGTTCACCCTGCCCGATGAGGTCGTGGACGAGGTCGTGGACATATCCACGAAGACCGCCATGGGCCTGGGCATCGTGGGGCTGATGAACATCCAGTTGGCGTACAAGGACGGCGACGTGTACATGATCGAGGCCAATCCCCGCTCGTCCCGCACCGTGCCGTTCATATCCAAGGCCATCGGCATACCGCTGGCCAAGGTTTCAACGCAGATAATGCTGGGCAAGACCCTCCGCGGCATGGGTTACGAGCCCGGCTACAGGCCGATAAGGCACCACGCGGTCAAGGCCGCCGTGTTCCCCTTCCTCAAACTGGTCGGGGTCGACTCCATACTGACGCCGGAGATGAAGTCCACCGGCGAGGTCATGGGCATAGACGCCGACTTCGAGTCGGCATACTACAAGGCGATGATCGCCGCCGGCAACCGGCTCCCCACCGAGGGCGGCGTGTACGTCACCGTCAACGACGGGGACAAACCGAAGGTCCTGGAGGCCGTCAGGAGCCTGGCGGGAATGGGCTTCAGGATATACGCCACCAAGGGGACCTCCACGTTCCTGAGGAAGAACGGCGTCGAGACCACCACCGTCTTCATGGTCAGCGAGAACCAGAAGCCCAACGCGATCGGGCTTATGAGGGAGGGGGAAATCTCGATGGTGATAAACACGCCGTCCATGAAATCCGGCGCCCGCAGGGACGGCTACCTCATGAGGCGCATAGCCGTCGAGCTGGAAATCCCGTTCCTGACCACGGCCCAGGGCGCCAATGCGGTCGTCGGCGCCATAGAGGTCGCCAGGGAAAAGGGCGTGGAAGTCCGCAGCATGCGGGAATACTACGGCTGATCAGTTTATGACCACGCCGCCGACCCCGTCGCAGTTCCTTATGCGCATCAGGCATCCGTCGGAAAGCTGCCCGTCCATGACTATCTTGAGCCGCGCGGATTCGCCGGTGCCGTCGACGACGGCCTGGGTGATGGAAACGCCGGCGCCGTAGATTATGGCCGCCACCTCCGAGAGGATGCCGGGCTTCGTCGGGTCCGTAGGTATTATGACGAGGGAGGTGCAACCGATGTGGGGCGCTATCCCGGACAGGAGGGCGACGGGTTCCAGGCCGGCGAACACAATTTTGAGCCACGGGTCCGATTCTATCCTCTCGATGGTGGACCTGACGACCCTGCGGTCCACGCCGCACGCCCTGCCCATTGGGGCGTCTCCAAGCTCGACCTCGCCGCAAACGGCCCTGGAATCCCTGACGCCGATGCCGCGTTTCAGCATGTACTCCGCGACTTTTCTCTGGCCGGGGTACCCGTCGAATCTGGACAGCACGCTTTCCACGCAATCGGATGGCGTAGGCCGTATAAAATTTGGCAGTAGCGTCAATGTTCCGAGAACGGTTCCGCCGATGGTTTTTACAATTTATGTCATATCATAAATTTTGCAATAAAATTGAAGATAATCTATGTTATAACATAACTTTATATGGGTTAGTGCAAACCATATAGAATTTGCATGGTGGAAACATTCCATAATGAGGATGGAGATAACGCTATTATGCGTAAAACTTTTGAAAAACAAAAGTTTTGCGTATACAATGCGCTCAGGGCGTCCTGGACGCGCGGGCGGTGTTCCCCGGCCAATCCCTCGCTGATTTGTATGATCCGCTGGCCATGCCCAAGGAACTCCTTGGCGCACACAGGAAACTGGATGAGGCCGTGGAGAAGGCGTACCGTCCCAGAAAATTCCAGAACGACGAGGAAAGGGTATCTTTCCTGTTCGAGGCCCATCTGGCTTGCAAGGAAAGGTGACGGGTGTGGCATCTCCCGAACGCGTGCCATGTCGTTCAACCCATGGCCCGATTCCGTAAGGGGCATAAAAACACCGTTAAATTATTCATAACCGAATATATTTGTCAGGTGAAGTTTAAGTCGCAAATGGCTTAGTACCTTTATAGGAAGGCGAGGACCAATGAAGAAGGTGAAGGTCGCTGTGCTTGGTGCCACCGGGATGATCGGCCAACGATTCATACAGATGCTCGAGGGCCACCCGTATTTCGAGATGGAGGGCCTTTACGCCTCCGAACGTTCGGACGGCAAGAAACTTGCCGACGTGCTGAAGGTCCGGGACCATGACTACGTCCCGGAGACCCTCGAGATGACCATGGAAACCATGGACATCTCCGAGGTCGCCAAGAGGGCGAGGGTCGCCTTCGTCGGCCTGCCTTCCGACCTCGCCGGCCCCACGGAAACCCAGCTTGCGGAATCCGGCGTCGCCGTCTTCACCAACGCGGGGGCTCACAGGATGGATCCCGACGTGCCGATCCTCATACCGGAAATCAATCCCGGCCATTTGGAGATGGTGAAGGCACAGAAATCCTACGGCAACGGTGGGTTCATCGTCGCCAACGCCAACTGCTCCACGACCGGCGCCGCATTGCCCCTGGCCGCCATTGAGAAGGCCTTCGGGCTGAACGAGGTCTACATTTCCACGTACCAGGCCCTTTCCGGCGCGGGGTATCCCGGCGTGCCGTCCCTCGACGCCGTCGGGAACGTGGTCCCCTACATCGGCGGGGAGGAGGAGAAGGTGGAGACTGAACTGGCGAAAATCCTGGGCAATGCGGGTCCCGACGGGTTCGAGTATGCCAAGTTCGGGGTGTTCGCCAACTGCGCCAGGGTCCCCGTCATCGACGGGCACATGGAGGCCCTCGTGATCAAGACCGGGAAAAAGGCCACGGTCGATGCCGTCGTCGACGCATTGGAAAAGTTCGCTGGGCCGCCCCAGGAACTGGGCCTGCCCAGCGCCCCCGAGGCGCCCATCGTGGTCAGGAGGGAGCAGAACAGGCCGCAGCCCGCGCTCGATTCCTTCGCCGGCGGCACGGGCAGATCCCGCGGCATGTCCGTCTCCGTCGGCAGGGTGAGGGAGAAGGACGGCAGGATCAAACTCTTCCTGCTGTCGCACAACACGCTCAGGGGGGGCTCCGGGGGTTCCGTGCTGAACGCGGAGCTCGCATTGAGAAGGAAATACCTGTGAGGATGGAAATGAAAACCGTTGCCGGGATAAACGAGAAAATCAAGGCGGGGAAGGCCGTCGTCGTCACCGCCGAGGAGATGGTGGACATCGTTCGCTCCAAGGGAGCAGAGAAGGCAGCCGAGAAGGTGGACGTCGTCACGACGGGCACCTTCAGCGCGATGTGCTCCTCCGGCGCGTTCCTCAATTTCGGCCATTCCGACCCGCCGATCCGCATGACGAACATCCTGATCAACGACGTCCAGGCCTACGGCGGCCTGGCGGCCGTCGACACGTACATCGGCGCGGCCCAGCTCACCGACAAGCCGGACGGCGGCTACGGCGGCGGGCACGTCATCGAGGACCTCGTCGCGGGGAAAAGCGTCGCCCTCAGGGCATGGGGCCCCGGCACCGACTGCTATGTGCGCAGGAGCATCGACACCCGCTTCACCCTGGACGACATCAACGAGGCTTACCTTTACAACCCGCGCAACTGCTACCAGAACTATTCCGTGGCGACGAACGGCAGCGACAGGACGCTCCACACGTACATGGGCAAGCTCCTGCCGAGGATGAGGAACGCCACCTTCAGTTCCGCGGGGCAGCTTTCGCCCCTGCTGAACGACCCCCATCTGGCGACGATCGGCGTCGGCACCAGGATTTTCCTGGGCGGCGGGGTCGGATACGTCGCGTGGAACGGCACCCAGTTCAGCACCGCCGCCGCGGAGCGCAACGGGGTGCCCGTTTCCGGCGCCAGGACCCTGGCGCTCATCGGCGACCTGAAGGGCATGTCCCGGGATTTCCTGCGCGGCCTCGATTTCCACAGGTACGGCACCTCGTTGGCCGTGGGCGTCGGCATACCCATACCGGTGTTGGACGCGGGCGTCGCCGCCCGCGCAGGCATATCCGACGGCGAAATCTACGCCAACATGACCGATTACAGCCTCACGGAGAGGGACAAACCCACCCTGGCCCAGTATTCCTACGAGGAATTGAGGTCCGGTTCCGTGGAATATGACGGGCACACGATAAGGACGTCCTCCATGTCATCCTACAAGAAGGCCAGGGACGTGGCCAACACCCTCAAGGGGTGGATCGAGGCAAAGGAATTCCTGCTGTCCGAGCCCGTCCAGCCGCTGCCCGCCGAGAACCGCCTCGGCACCCTGGAGGTGAGGTGATTGGACGTGAAGTACAGGCTCAGGTTCAACGAGGGGAACGTCCACGAATCCGTGGCGTACATCCTGGTCACGAAATTCGACGTCGTCCCGAACATCCTCAAGGCGGACGTCAAGGAGGACGGGGGCGTGATGATACTGTCCATGGGCGGCGACAGCGACAACATAGTCCGTGCCATAGAGCACCTCAAGGGCCTCGGCATCTCGATCAAGACGCTGGACAAATACATCGACATGGACCCGGAGCTGTGCATCGACTGCGGCGCCTGCGTCTCGGTCTGTCCGACGAAATCCTTCAAATTCAACCCGGAGACGTGGGAAATCGAGCTGGCTATGGAAACCTGCGTCGCCTGCGGCGCCTGCCTGACGGCATGCCCCACCCACGCACTGGAAATCCAGCTATGATCCTCAGGCGCAGGCTCGACGTCGGCGACACCCATATCGAGGCGTTGCTGTCGGAGGACGTTTTCCATGCAGTGAGCGAGGCGGTTTTCGAGGCCCGCGAGGAAATCGAGGGGCGCATAGCCGAGGACCCGTTCTTCGGCATAACGTACGAACCGGTCGAGCCGTCCCCCAACGACCCCAGGGCGGTTCGGGACATGTGCGCCGCCTCCGTCGCCGCCGGCGTGGGGCCGATGGCCGCCGTCGCGGGGGCCATCGCCAACGCGGCCGTTCTGGCCGCGGTCCGCGAAGGATGCCGTTTCGCCGTGATCGACAACGGCGGCGACATAGCCTACGTAGCCGACAGGCACTTCACCGTGGGCATCCACGCCGGCGATTCCCGTTTCCCGGGCATGGCGTTGAGCGTCCCGCCTTCCACGGAAATTCGGTCCATATGTTCGTCCTCGGGTTCTATAGGCCATTCGGTATCCCTCGGGGGGTCCCGCATAAGCACCGTGATTTCTAAAGACCCAGCGTTGGCAGACGCGTTCGCTACCGCCCTGGGAAACGTCTCCGTGTCCGAGGACCGTGAATCCCTTTCCGCCGCCGTCGAGGGGATATCTGGCAGGGACGGGGTGGAAGGTTGTTTCACCATATTCGGCGACCTTTTCGTTTCCGCGGGCGAGATACCCGAGATAGTTGAGGTGGACAGTACGGATGTGCGATGTTGTTGTCAGAATCGTTTTCGAGTCCGGTTTTAAGGTCGATCGCGGAATCACGCCACGTATGGAAAAAGCTGGAACAGAATTGATTCGTTTTTAGCGGTCATTGCGATTTTTCGGGTGTTAACACGGTCAGAAAACAGGAATGAAATCGGCGACACAGGATAATTCAATACAATCGGGGATGGCATCATTCTTAAATATTCCAAGAAACATTGAACGTATGCGGGTGCCGAGGTGGCGTCTCGGACGCCACATTAGGCATTCCGTGTCGACTGCGTCCCCGTGGCCGGCGGAAACGGAAGGCCCAACCTCCGGGTGGACAACCTTCCGCATCCAAAACCTTATTTTCCTATTCTCAACACGTCCTTAAAGCGGTATTTTCTAATTTTAACGCCAACGGCCTCCGCGGGACGATTTTCGCCTTTTTCCACCGATTCAAAAACAGCATTGGCGACGAGATCGTTCGTTTCTATGAGGGCGCCTTTGGCCCTGTTTTTCGAAGAACACTCTCCTCCTTCGATCTTGACGCCATTAAACCTGTCTTCGATATTGTCGAGTATCGCCCTTACAATCCTATCGCCGCCATGGATTTCGTGTCTGTCAATGACGACATCGTACTCAACTCTGCGAGTTCTTGTGATTGTTTTGGCGATGGCTTCCTCAAGGAGGGCCCTTTGTACTTTAACGCGGCTTATATCGTCCCATCCCCGGGGAGTCTCCCAATCCTTATCCACAGTATACCCATACGCGATTGCGCCCGTTTCACGAATCCTCATGCCCAATAGAATTTTATGGGGGAGGTCGCGCTTCCTCGCCTTCAACTCGCCGGATATGTTGCTGACCTTTTTGTAATCCCTAGAAACTTTGGCAAACGCCTCGAGGTCTTCGACGATAGATACGACGTGGGAAAACGTTCTGGAGGGGGGGTTCCGCCCCTTCCTGGGTTTTGACGACACGGAAATGTCGCCAACTTCGTCAATAACGAGTGTCGCCCTTCTTGGTACGAACCTGCCGGTTTTAGGATCTCTGGGTTGCGAAAACGACTTCTTGGACGCTTCATTGGGTTCAGTGTTTCCTGTCACGCCCCTTGCATGACCGTTTTCCCGTTGACCCGGCATCGTATCACTCGATTGGCGGCACGCACCCTTTCCAACAACAGCGTCGCCAATACCCGCATACATAGAATCGATGCTCAATGATTCAGATATTGCATTATTCTCGATGTTCTTCGCCATGCCGACAATGCAATCGTGCGTCCGGGAGGGAAAGTGCCCCTCGTATACATCGGCATGTTGACGATTCACTGTCCCACACACAATACCCAACCCGCTTTCTCAAACCTTGAATGCGTTTCATCCCACCCCGCCCGCGAGTCAGCCCATGGGACAACATGGCCTCGGTATTCAAAATATATAAACGTGGTAGGGGAGGTGGCCGAAAGTGGTTACGGTCCGCCGCCCTATCTTAATGAAATTCATACACTTCGTCATGGGGCCGGGCTGTAGAAAGATTTTCACGGAGGACCTTTAGGTCCGAGAATTTAGGGACAAGGCGGCATACAAGTTCATGCAAAACTTTTACAGCGACGCGTCCCGGGGGAAATCTATCGGGAGGCTGCGCGAAAGGACGGAAAACGCCGCGCGCGAGTTCGCCCCCGTCAACACAGGAACATGTCCGAGACGTGTTCCGCGCGTGACGCGGTTAAGGAGGGTCTGGCTCTGGGGGTCAGGGTATTCCTCCGCTCGGTGTGCGGCAGGTCCTTCGACGGCAATCTCAACGCGACGTGAAACATTTCAGCCGCGGAGCGGCCGTCAAACCCGGGTTTTGAAAGGGAAAATGGACAGGCGAACAGGGGTATACCCTTTGTTTTCATAAATTTCAGCGGGTAAGTGTTTTTATCCCTTGTCCCGATGGCCCGCCCATGACACTCAGGATGGCCGTGCCGAACAAGGGCAGGCTGAACGAAAGGGCAGTCGAACTGCTCATCCAATCCGGGCTCGACCTCGGGGACGAGTGGGGCAGGAAACTCGTCGTGCGGACGAGGAACCAGGACATGGAAATCCTGTTCGTCCGCGCCCAGGACATACCCAGGTTCGTCGCCTCCGGCGCAGTGGACATAGGCATCACCGGCCAGGACCAGGTGGCCGAGTCCAAATGCGAGGTGAAGGAGATGCTCGAGCTCGAGTTCGGTCACTGCAGGCTCAGCGTCGCGGTGCCCGAGGCCATGGGATGCGAGTCCCTGGATTGCCTGCCGGACAAACCCGTCGTCGCCACCTCGTTCCCGAACCTAGCCAGGGACTACTTCAAGTCCAAGGGCAAGGAGATTCGCCTCGTGACCATTGGCGGCGCGGCCGAGATCATGCCCTACCTCGGCGTCGCCGATGCCATCGTCGACCTGGTTTCCACGGGGACCACGCTGAAGACGAACAGGCTCGTGGAAATCTCCAGGATAATGGAGTCCCAGGCCGTCGCCATAGCGTGTCCCAAGGCATTGAAGGCGAAGGGCGAGGCCATCGCCGACGTGGTGGAATCCATAGACAGCGTCATCCAGGCGGAGAAGAAGAAATACCTGATGGCGGACGTCCCCGTCGACAGGTTGGACGAGGTGCGCAGGAGGCTCCCCGGCATAGAAGGGCCCACCGTCATGGACATCTCCGGGCGGGACGACATGGTCGCCATCCACGTCGTCGTGGACAAACTCGACGTATTCGACGCGGTCAACGACCTGAAGAAGCTCGGCGCCAGGGGAATCCTGATAATGCCGATCAACAGGATGGTGCCCTGAGAGTGGCCCGGGAACGGATGAGGAGCACTACCAGGGGCTTCAAGCTGTACTACAACCCGGACACCGCCGGCCTCCTCAGGATGGACACCAACACGAACGCCCTCGGCGGCAACCCCGCCGCCGAGAGGTTCCTGGCGGGCGCGAAAATCGACCTGGGCGGTTACCCGAACACCTATTCCGACGGTCTTAGGGACGCCCTCGCCGACCTTTACGGGCTGGAGAGGGGCAACTTCGTCGCCGGTTCCGGTTCCGACGAGATGCTGGACGTGGTGTTCAAGACGTTCACCGAATGGGGCGACAACTGCGTCGTGCCAGTCCCTTCCTACGTCCTCTACGACTATTTCGTGGGGATGAACGGCGGCAAGGCGATACAGGTCGAGCTGACCGAGGATTTCCAACTGGACCCGGACGCCATGGCCAGGCGGGACGCGAAAGTGATCATAATGCCGTCCCCGAACAACCCGACGGCCAATTCGTTCCGCGCGAAGGACATCGAGGAAATCCTGTCCAGGTTCGACGGCATAGTCGTCGTGGACGAGGCGTACGGGGAGTACGCGGGCTGTGGTTTCGTGGAAAGGGTGGAGGAATTCGACAACCTAGTCGTGCTCAGGACGTTTTCCAAGGCGTATTCGATGGCCGCCCTGAGGGTTGGCTACGCCGTGGCCAACAAAGGGCTAGCCGAGGTGATGAACTGCGTCAAGATACCCTACTCCCTCAACGCCCTGAGCGAGGGCGCGGCCATAGCCGCCGTCGGCGACCAGGATTTCATAAAAAGGAGCGTCGCGATGGTCGACGAGCAAAGACCCAGGCTGCGCAAGGGTCTCGAGAAGCTCGGCTTCAGGACATTCCCGTCCGACGCCAATTTCATAATGGCAGAATGCCCCGCGGACCACGCCGACATCGTCGCCGGTCTCAGGGCGGAGGGCATACTGATTAGGGATTTCGGCTCTAAGAGGAGGACCGAGAACTGCGTCAGGACCACGATCGGCACCGCCGAGCTGAACGGACGCCTGCTCGATGCGTTGGAAAAGGTCCTCGGTGATTTGGGATGCTGATTATCCCGGCCGTGGACATAATGGACCGCCGCGTCGTCCAGCTGGTCGGGGGCGTGCCGGGCAGCGAGAGGGTTACGATGCCCGATCCCGTCGAGGCGGCCGGCTTGTGGGCCCGGCGCGGGTCCGAGCACCTGCACGTGATAGATCTCGACGGGGCCTTCGGAAAGCCCGACAATGTGGGCGCGATAAAATCCATCATCGCCGAGTACGGGATGTCCGTGCAGGTCGGCGGTGGCGTAAGGGATTCCGCCAAGATCGAGGCGCTCCTGTCCGCCGGCGCGGAGAGGGTGATAGTCGGCACCAAGGCGATAACCGACACCGATTGGCTGGCGGGGATGTGCGACCTTTTCCCAGGGAAGCTTCTGCTGGCCATGGACACCCGCGGCGGCGAGGTCGTCGTGAAGGGGTGGAGGGAACCCGCCCCCCTCGGTGTCGACGAGCTGTTCCGCAGGATACGCGGCCTGCCTTTGGCCGGCGTGCTGAATACCAACGTGGACGTCGAGGGCAGGGGCGAAGGCATCGATCCTGCCGCTGCCACGGATTTCATCGAGCGGTGCCCGCACGCGGTCGTCGCTTCCGGAGGGGTCACGACGAAAAAGGACGCGGCAACCCTGTCCAAGGCGGGGGCGGCCGCCGCCGTGGTCGGTATGGCAATCTATACCCGTACCCTAAGGCCGTGGCGTTGGAAGACGAAGTGGAGGGTTTGACCGACGATTTCCATTAACGGGGTTTAAACGCCATCCTTTTAACCGCACAACCCCATCTTGAACGCATGAAACTGCCATGCGAGCTCGTCGTCTGCGAATTGCTCCCCACCGCCAGGCGGGAATTGGCGGAGGAACTCGTAAAAACCCACGGGTACACCCAGGTAAGGGTCGCGGAGATGTTCGGTGTGACCGCCGCGGCCATATCCCAATACCTCAAGGGCCTCAGGGGCGAGAACCCGCTCATATCCAAAAGCAGTTACAAACGGGATTTCTACGCCATAATCGAGGAGTCCGCGTTGCGGGTCCACGAGGGCGAGGACGTGGTGCAGGTGCTCTGCGACATCTGCACCTTCGTGAAGAAGGTCGGCATGCTCGACGAGATCTATAGGGACATGGGGGAGGAGGCCATACTCCCGGACTGTTTCGAGTGCCCCAGGGACAACATCGTCAAGATTGAGTCCGAGTGATTTTCGGTTTTTCCGAAAACGGCGGGATGAAAGTTCCGAAAATGGCTGGATGAAAGTTCCGAAAATGGCTGGATTATATATATTTGGAAATAAATGGGGCATATGATGTATTTTTCCTCCGAAAGATATATGCCCCGCATCGTCGACAAGGAATTGAAAGCGTTGCTAAGAACGTTTGGGGCCGTGTGCATCGAAGGGCCCAAATGGTGCGGAAAAACGTGGACCGCATTGAATTCCGCAAAAAGCGTTTTGTATCTCAACGACCCGGACGGAAATTTCCAAAACAGAAAAAAGGCGGAAATGGACCCCTCATCCGCATTAATCGGGGAGCTTCCAAGACTAATCGACGAATGGCAATACGTCCCGTCGCTATGGGACGCCGTGCGGCACGAGATCGACAAAAGCAGGGATAAGGGGAGGTTCATTCTCACCGGTTCCTCCACGCCCCAAAGGAAAGGCATATGCCACAGCGGGGTGGGGAGATTCGCCATACTGAGAATGAGGCCCATGACGCTTTTCGAGTCGGGCGATTCAAACGGTTCCGTTTCTCTTTCGTCGATATTGGAAAACAATGTTGAGATCTCGGAGTCCGTCCCGACGAACCTTGGGAAACTCTCCGGATTGGTCGTAAGGGGGGGCTGGCCTGCTACCGTCGGCATGGGTGCGGACGACGCCCAAAGGGTTTCGAAAAATTACCTGGACATAACCCTCAGGGAAGACATCCACAAGGTGGAAGGGACCAGGCACGATTGGCGGAAGATGGGCATGCTCGTCAAATCGTTGGCGCGCAACGAAGGCACGACGGCAAGCATGAGGGCTCTTGCCCGGGACATATCGGAATTCGAGGGGGATGGCATAGACAGGGGCACGGTGTCTGCATACCTGGATACATTGGACAGGCTCTTCATCACCGACGACCAACCCGCCTTTTCCGTCAACCTCCGTTCTCCCACGAGGGTCGGCAAAACCCCAAAACGCCATTTGGCCGACCCGTCCCTCGCCGCCGCGGCCCTTGGGTTGACCCAAAAGAAATTGTTAGGAGACCTCAAAACCTTCGGATTTCTTTTCGAGGCGATGTGCGAGAGGGATCTGAGGGTGTACGCGGAATCCCTTGGCGGGGAGCTGTTCCATTACAGGGATCACGACGGCGGCGAGATCGACGCCGTCGTGGAGATGCCGGACGGGAGTTGGGGCGCATTTGAAATAAAACTCGGTGCGAACCAGATTGATGAGGCCGCGGAAAAACTGGTGAGATTCAGAGACGCGATGGTGGGGAACGGCGCGCCGAGGCCCCCGAAATCCCTTTGCGTGGTGTGCGGCCTCATCGATTACGCCTACACGAGAGACGACGGCGTGTCCGTCGTGCCGATAACGGCGATGAGGGATTGACGGCAACATCCCACGTCGGCGGATTCGCCCCGTCTCGCAACAGTTATTATATCGTCCCAACATATTTCACCGAGTTAAGATGGCCCCCAGGAAAGCGGAGTTGGAGAGGCAAACCCGGGAAACGCGGATTTCCGTGTCCGTCGTGCTGGACGGCAAGGGCGAGTACGATGTGAAATGCGACGACGTGCCCTTCCTGAGGCACATGGTCGAGACGCTGTCCAGGTATTCCGGCGTCGACATCAGGATGTCCGCCGGCGGCGACAACGACCACCACATCGTCGAGGATGCCGCGATTTCATTGGGAAAGGCCATAGCCAAGGCCATAGACGGCCCCATAGCCAGGTTCTCCACAAAGACCGTGGCCATGGACGACGCGCTGGTGATGGCCTCCATCGACATAATCGACAGGCCCTATGCCGAGGTGGATTGCCCCGACCAGCTCTACGCGCACTTCCTCAGGAGCTTCGCCATGTCCCTCGGGATGACCCTGCACGTGGTGCAGATCCGCGGGGAGGACGCGCACCACGTCGTGGAGGCGTCCTTCAAGGCCCTCGGCATGTGCCTGAGGGAGGCCCTCGCCCCCGTCGGGGACGAGATCAGCACCAAGGACAAGCCCAGGTACAAAGGGTGATCTCCCTTGAACGCAAGGAGGATCACCCCCTGCCTGGACACCAAGGACGGCAAGGTCGTCAAGGGCGTAAGGTTCGAGGGGCTCAGCGAGATGGGCGACCCCGTCGCAATGGCGGTCGAATACGAGGGCCAGGGCGCCGACGAGATCACGCTGCTCGACATAAGCGCCAGCGGCGAGGGCAGGAAGACAATGCTCGACCTCGTCGCCAGGGTTTCCGACGCGATAACGGTCCCGCTCGTCGTCGGGGGCGGCATATCATCCGTGGACGACGCAATTAAGGTGCTCGACGCCGGTGCGGACAGGGTCTCGATGAATTCCGCCGCCGTAAGGAGGCCGGCGCTCGTCGGGGAATGCGCCCTCGAGCTCGGCGGCGAGGCCGTGGTCGTGGCAATCGACGCCGTCGCGTCCGGGAAATCCTGGAAGGTGTGCGTCGCGGGCGGCAGGGAGGTGGTCGACCTCGACGCCGTCGAATGGGCGCGCAGGGCCGAGGGCATGGGCGCCGGCTCGATACTGCTGACGTCCAAGGACGCGGACGGCGTGAAGGAGGGGTACGACATACCCCTCACCGCCGCCGTGTCCGGCGCCGTCTCGATACCGGTGACCGCTTCGGGAGGTTGCGGGTCCATGGAACACATCTACGAGGTCTTCGCGAAAACCAAGGCGAGGACCGCCTTGGCGGCTTCCGTGTTCCACTACGGCGACTGCACCGTGGCGCAGGCGAAGGAATACCTGAGGGAAAGGGGGATTGGGATATGAAATTGAGATACGGGGAGGGCGGGTTGGTGCCCGCCGTGGTTCAGGACTCGGTGACCGGGGAGGTGCTGATGCTCGCCTGGGTCAACGAGGAATCCCTCGCAAGGACCGTGGAGACGGGCTACGCCCATTATTGGTCCAGGAGCAGGGGCAAGCTGTGGAAGAAGGGCGAGGAGTCCGGCAACGTGCAGAAGGTCGTGTCGATACAGACTGACTGCGACAGGGACGCATTGCTGATCAGGGTGGAGCAGACCGGGGTCGCGTGCCACACAGGCGAGCCCAGCTGCTTTTTCGAAAAGGTGCACGGCGACCCGTCCGGCACCTCCGCTATAATCCCGGACCTGAAGAGGGTCATAGACGGCCGCAGGGACAACCCGAAGGAGGGCAGCTACACCACCGCCCTCATGGCCGACGAAAACAACATGCTCAAGAAAATAATCGAGGAGGCCGGGGAATTCGCCCTGGCCGCCAAGGACGGCGACGTCGAGGAGATGGCCTGGGAATTGGCTGACCTTATCTACCACGTGATGGTGGCCGCGTCGAAGACCGGCCTGCCCATGGACGAGGTTTACGCCAAACTGTCGGAGAGGAGAAAATGAGGGCGGATCTGCACGCGCACACGGTGCTCAGCGACGGGGTGTTCATCCCCGCGGAACTGGTGAGGAGGGCGGCGGTGCTCGGCCACCGCGCCATAGCGATAACGGACCACGTGGACATGGCCAACCTGGAGCACGTGGTGTCCTGCGTGGTCAAGGCGGCGGAACTGTCGTCCGACGAGATCCAGGTCATCCCGGGCGTGGAGGTTACCCACGTCCCGCCCGCCAAGATGGACGCCGTAATCTCGAAGGCGAGGGCGCTGGGCGCCCAAATTATCGTCGTGCACGGCGAGACCGTGACCGAGCCCGTGGCGCCCGGCACCAACCTGAAGGCGGCGTCCAACCCGGACGTCGACGTCCTGGCGCACCCCGGGTTCCTGACCGCCGAGGAGGCCGAACTGGCGAAATCGAACGGCGTGGCGATAGAAATCACGGGGAGGTCCGGCCACGGGATAACCAACGGCCACGTTGCGGACGTCGCCATGGAGGCCGGGGCCACCATGGTCGTGAATTCCGACGCCCACACCGTTGGCAACCTCATGGACAGGGACAGGGCGTTCTCCGTCGCCCTCGGCGCCGGCATACCCTCCGGCATGGCCAAGAAGGCCATCGGCAAAAACCACATGGACATCATAAAGAGGAGGACGTGAGATGCCAAGGATAGGGATAATAGGGGGGTCCGGGGTCTACAACCCCGACCGTTTCGAATTGATCAAAAAGGAATTCCCCGACACGCCGTACGGCAAACCGTCCGGGGAGATACTCGTCGGCAAAATCAACGGCGTCGAGGTGGCGTTCCTGCCGAGGCACGGCGGCTCCCACGGCTACCCGCCCCACATGATCCCGTACAGGGCGAACGTCTGGGCGATGAAGTCCCTGGGCGTCGAGATCATAATTTCCCCGTGCGCCGTCGGTTCCCTGAAGGAGGACTACAGGCCCGAGGACATGGTGATCGTCGACCAGTTCATCGACTTCACCAAGGGCCGCGACTACACCTTCTTCGACGACAGGACCGTCCACATCAGCCTGCCGGAGCCCTTTTGCCCGTCCGTGACGAAGGTGTTCGCCGACGCCGCGAGGGAGATGGGCATAAGGCACCACGTCGGCGGCACCTACGTCTGCATCGAGGGGCCGAGGTTCTCGACCAGGGCCGAGAGCCGCATGTTCAGGCAGCACGCCGACGTAATCGGCATGACCCTGGTGCCGGAGTGCCAGCTGGCCAGGGAGGCGGGCATGTGCTACTGCAGCCTGGCCACGATCACCGACTACGATTCCTGGAAGGAGGAGACCGTTGACGTGCAGATGGTGTTCGACACAATGGCGAAATGCCTCGCCAACATAACCCGCATCCTGGAGATCGCGTTGCCGAGGATCGAGTCGGGCCTCGAGCCCTGTTCCTGCGCCGAGGCGGCCGAGAGCTGCGGGGCAAAACTGGGATGAAGCGGGAAGCGCCGAGGGTGATGTTCGCCGCCCCACGCAGCGGCAGCGGCAAGACCCTCGTTGTGTGCGGCGTGATGCAGGCCCTGGTCAACAGGGGCCTTGAGGTGACGTCGTTCAAAACCGGCCCGGATTTCATCGACCCCATGTTCCACAGCAGGGTAATAGGCGCCAAATCGCGCAACCTCGACGGATTCATGGCGGGAAAGGACGGGGTCCGGGATGTTTTTGCCAGGCACGCGTCTTCGATGGGTGTCTCCGTCCTCGAGGGCGTCATGGGGTTCTACGACGGCCTCGGGGGCGACGACCTCGAGGCGAGTTCATATAGGCTGTCCGAGGACCTCGGGCTGCCCGTCGTCCTGGTGGTGGACTGCGGCGGCGCGAGCACGACCGTGGCGGCCGTCGTCAAAGGGATGAAGACCTTCCGGAAGAACGACATCCGCGCCGTCGTCCTCAACAGGATTTCCGAGCGCATATACCCCGAAGTCAAGGCCGTGATCGAGAAAGAGGCGGGAGTCGAGGTCCTGGGTAGGTTGCCGAAGGTACCCGAGCTGGTCATCGAAAGCAGGAACCTGGGTCTCATGATGCCCTCGGAAATCGAGGACATCAGGGACAGGCTGTCCAAACTCGCGGAAGTCGTGGAGGAAAACATCGACCTGGACCGCATCCTGGACATCGCCGCGTCCGCCGGGCCCGTCGACGCGCCCCCCGAGGCCATGGGCGGCGGTCAAAGGGTCAGGGTCGCCGTGGCCAGCGACGAGGCGTTTTGTTTCATTTACCCGGACAACGTCGAGCTGCTCGAATCCCTCGGCGCCGAAATCGTCTATTTCTCCCCGATGGTTAATCCGTCGCTGCCGGATGGCGTAAGGGGGCTGGTCCTGCCCGGCGGTTACCCGGATCTGCACATGGAAAAGCTTTCCGCCAACGTCTCGCTCAGGGAGGACATCCTCGGCAAGCTGTCCTCGGGTATGCCCTGCCTCGCCGAGGACGGCGGGTTCATGTACCTCAACAAAACGATGGGCGAAGGCAGGGTCCCGATGGTGGGGTTCCTCGACGGCCATTGCTTCCCCACCGACCGGCTCGTGAGGTTCGGCTACCTTACGCTGGAACCCGGCGACGGTTGCAGGTACATCGGCGACGGGGAAGGCGTGAACGGTCACGAATTCCACTACTGGGACTGCTCCGAGAACGGGGATTCCTGCGTCGCCCTGAAGGCACGCCGCGGCGAGAGGCACTGCTGCATGGTGTCCAAGGGGAACACCCTGGCGGGATGGCCGCACCTGTACTACCCGTCCAACCCGAGGTTCGCGGAAAGGTTCCTCGACGCCTGCAGGGAATACCGCGCTTAAAGCGTGGAAAGGTATTTCCTGTATTCCTTGGGGGACATCAGTCCGCCCGCCTCGTCGGGATCGGACATCTCTACGGCGGCAAGCCAACCGTCGTCGAAGGGCGATTCGTTTATCAGGAAAGGCCCTTCCTCGAGTTCCTCGTTGATCTCGACGATTTTGCCGGAAACGGGGAAATACAGGGGTCCGACGGATTTCAGGCTCTCGATGCCGCCGTATTCCTCGCCGGCGACGGCGGCGCTGCCGACCTTGGGCATGTCCATGTAGACGATTTCGCCCAATTCCTTCTGGGCGTAATCCGTGAGGCCGTACCTGGCCACGGCACCCTCAAGGCGAACCCAAACGTGGTTTTTCGTGTAAAGGAGTTTGTCCCTGACTTCTTCCATAGGCCAACGTGTCGAAGACGGGTGCAATACTATAAAAACGTGAAGGAAACTGAATCCGCGATGAGGGTTACCATCAGGGGCACTGTCCAGGGCGTCGGTTTCCGACCCTCCGTATACAGGGCCGCGATTGCGGTCGGCGCCCGCGGCACCGTCAGGAACGAGGGCGCCGCCGTCGTCATCGAGACGGACGAGGCCGAGAGGCTGATGGCCGCCCTCGGGGCCGACATGCCCCCGTTGGCCTCCATAGATTCGGTCGAATGGGAGGAATCCCCGGTCGGGGACTGGGACGGTTTCACCATAATCCAATCCTCCCCCGGCGCGGGGGGCGTCGGCATCCCCGCGGACACGGCCATATGCGAGGCGTGCCTCGCGGAAATCCGTGGCGGGGGGCATAGGGCGGGGTACCCGTTCACGACCTGCACCGAATGCGGCGCCAGGTACACGCTCATGGAAGGGGTGCCCTACGACAGGCAGAGAACGTCGATGGGTACGTTCCCGATGTGCCCCTCCTGTCGCGGTGAATATGATGACCCAGGCGACAGGAGGTTCCACCACCAGACGATATGCTGCCCCCGGTGCGGCCCCTCCTACAGATACGTCGGGGCTGACGGAACCGTGGACACCGCCGACCCCATCGGGGGGTTCGCGTCCATGCTCTCCTCCGGCGGGATAGGCATAGCCAAAGGGTGGGGCGGCATGCACATATGCTCCCTGCTTTCCGAGATCGGGAGGATGCGCGCCCTCACCAAAAGGGAGCAGAAACCGTTCGCGGTGATGTTCAAGGACGCCGCCGCCGCCCGCAGATACGCCGAACCAACCGATGCCGAGATGGCCGAACTCACCTCCCCCGCCAGGCCAATCGTCCTGCTGAGGAAATCCGGGATGCCCGTGTTGGAAGAGGTCTCCCCCGGTTTAGACACGGTCGGGGCGTTCCTGCCCTACACGGGGATGCACCATCTGCTTTTCGACCGTGTCGGCACCGACGCGCTGCTCATGACCTCGGCCAACGAGCCCGGGGAACCCATGGCCATCGACGATGCGGAGGCGCTCGCCATGGGCGCCGACGGGTACCTGCTGCACGACCAGGGCATCGTGAACAGGTTGGACGACAGCGTGGTGAGGCTGCACGGCGACGCGAGGTGCTTCCTCAGGAAATCCCGCGGGTACGTACCGTCGTGGACCCCGTTCCCGTCCGACGTTTCCTGCGTCGCCGTGGGGGCGCAGGAAAACCTCACCTCAAGCGTTTGCAGCGACGGCAGGATCCATACGACCCAGCACATCGGCGACGGGGATTCCTACGGCGTCGTCGACTACCTGGAATCCGCCATCCGCTCCTTGTTGGGGAACCTTGGTTGCGTGCCCGACGTGGTCGTTGCCGACATGCATCCCGGATATTCCAACAAAAGGCTCGCCAAGTCCCTGGCGACGGAGTTCGGGTGCGGTTACATGGAGGTGCAGCACCACTGGGCCCACGCCGCGTCGCTCATGGCCGAGCACGGAATCGGGGAATTGCCCGTACTTTGCCTGGACGGTACCGGGTACGGCGCCGACGGCGGGGCATGGGGCGGCGAAGTCCTCCGCGTCACGTTCGAATCCTTCGAGAGGGTCGCCCACCTGCAGGGCATACCGCTGATCGGCGGCGAGGCCGCCGTCAGGGACATCCGGAGGCTGAGGTTCGCGATCGACGAAATGAACGGCGTCGAAAGCACAGCCGTCACGGGCAACGAGGCCGCGGTGATGCGCAAGGCGATGGCCTCCTCCGTCCAAGGCACATCCATGGGCAGATTGATGGACGCGTTGTCCTACAGCTTAGGCGTCTGCGACCGCAGGTCTTACGACGGCGAACCCGCGATGAAGCTCGAAAGGCTTCTTTCCGAGGGCAGGGAATTGCCCGGTTTCGAGGCGCCAATCGTCGGCGGGACGGTCATGACGTCCCACCTGTTCACGGATTGGCCCGACGCACGTCCGTCCGACATAGCCAGATCGGTGGTTTCCGCCGCCTTGACGTCCCTTGCCGAGGCCGCATGCGACGCGGCGGATGCCACGGGGGTCGGGGCGATAGGCCTTTCCGGAGGCTCGACATACAACGGGGTGGTCAGGGAAATGGTATCCAGCGTCGCTTCGAAGAGGGGGTTGGAACTTATATCCCACCGCAACATACCGAACGGCGACGGGGGCATTTCCGTCGGGCAGGCGGCGATCGCCGCCAGGGGTTTCAGATGAGCGTTCTATACGTGTTGCTGGACGGGGCGGAGGACCATCCCATACCCGCCTTCGGCGGAAAGAAACCGTTGGACGTCGCCCACATGCCCTTCATGAAATCCAGGGTCGTCTCAAAGGGATCCACCCAGGGGTGCGAGTACACCCATATTTTCCTGAGCCATTTTTTCACCGGCAGGGAGCCCACCCATCCGAGGGCGGTGCTTGAGGCCGTGGGCCTGGGCCTCGACGTCAAGGGCAGGACGGCTTACAGGCTGAGCCCGGCGCTCATCGACGACGGCATGATCAACTGGTGCTACAACGCCCATGAATTCAGCCATCTCCTGATACCGGCCGTGGAGAGGAACATGCATCGCCTCGATGCCTACGACCCGCAGATAAGGTTCTTTCTCAACGGGCGGGCCGTAATCACAATGGATTGGGACATCGTCCCGGAACTGCCAGCCCCCCCGATGCCCGCCCCCTTCGTGGAGGTTCCCGGCGCCCTCGGGGAGATGGTCATGGCCGTTGCCGAGGAGCTTGACGGCATCACCAATTACCCTTGGGGGTGCGGCAGGCCGGGCGACATCGTCAAACCGCATCCGCAATTCAGGAACCTCACCGCGATATCGGACAGCCCGACCCCCCTGGGTCTTTGCGCATCCTTCGGTTTCGATTTCCGTCTTGTCGAGGACATCGACGACCGGTTCCCCTTGGCCAGGGAGGCCCTGGGAAAAGGGGACGTGTTTCTGCACATGGACGAAATCGACGAATACAGCCACCAGAAGGACCCGAGGAAAAAGGTGGGGGTCTTGGAACACATCGACAAACGGATGGCGGAGCATTTCGGCGACGTCGAACGGATAGTCTACATCGTGGACCACGGCACGTCGTCCGTCACCGGCGAGCACATCGCCTGCGAGGTGCCGTTTTGGACCACCTTCGAGACGCCCGCCCACGGGAGGAAAATAAGCCCGAGCCGCCTCGTCCCGGAAATCTTCAAATCAGTTTCCTGACGCGATCCCTTCCATCCTGGCGAAGTCCACCGAATCGCCGCAGGCGTCGAGCACGGCGTCGAGCGCCTTCAGGTATTTCCCCGAGTCCGGCATTCTGAACGCGCCGCCCCCGCCCGGTGAATCCTCGGCCGGCAGGTCCACGTCGACGTACGGGATTATCCCAAGGCATTCCATGCCGGTCATGGTCTCGATTTTTCCGATGCCGTCCCACAGGATGGACGGGTCGCCCCTGAACCTGTTGATCAGGAATCCTTTGAGCAGGCCCCTGTCCTTCTCGGGGGTCAGCAGCCACGTGCCGTAGACGGCGGCGAAGGCGCCCCCCCTCTCTATGTCGGCGACGATGACGCACGGGATCCCCCTTTCCCTGGCCATCCTCAGGTTGGCGACGTCGTTGTCCATCAGGTTGAGTTCGACGGGGGACCCGGAACCCTCGCACACCACCAGATCGTGGCGCGAGGCGAGGGCGTCGAACGATTCGAGCGCGTGGCCTATGAGCGATTCCGCCCCGGGTTTGCATCCCGGGGATATCCGGTATACGCTGCTTCCAAGCACCCTGACGTCGATGGACCCCTTCCCGGACGGCCTCAGCAGGATGGGGTTCATGCGCCCCTCCGGTTTTTTACCCGAGGCCACCGCCTGCAGGGCCTGCCCGACGCCGATCTCCCCGCCGTCCTCGGTCCTGTGGGACAGGAGCGACAGGTTCGATGCCTTGAACGGAACGGCATCCATCCCTTTTTTGGAGAAATGCCTGCAGGCCAGGGCGCAAACGAAGCTCTTGCCGGCGCCCGAGGACGTCCCAAGGAACATGAGTTTCAGAATACCGACCCCCCAAATATTCCGTTAAGAATATCCAAGTCGAGCGACCCCTCCACAGCATCCGCGAGGGCATCGAGGCTGGCCTCCACCCTATCGCCGTGGTTTACGCCGGTCGTGGGCGAGTCGAATCCCTCGATCATGCGCAGGAAGGCGTCCCTGAAGCCGGGCAGGTCGAAGATTCCGTTGATTTCCGTGCCCATCACCATCCAGTCGGGGTCATGGTACCCTTCCCACGCGCCTCCCTTAAGGGAGAACAGGCCGTTCCCGCCGTGGGGTTCGGCCGAGGGCGAAACGGAGTATCCCTCCACCGGAAGTTCGCCGTACTTGGCGGATACCTTGGCGGACGGGCGCGGGTTGTCCGTGTCGAAGGCGACGTCGACGATACCCAGCCCGCCGTGGGCGCCGAAGTTTTTCCCAAGCATGGCGTAGCCGCCGCCTATGCCCAGTATCGGGACCTTGCCGACCATTCCGCGGAGGGCCCTGTCGATGCCCCTGCCGACCATCCATTCAAGGTCCGAGGCGGGGTTCTTCGAGCCGGGCAGAATCACCGCGTCGGCCACGGAGATCTCGTCGGCCGCGTCCGCGAGGACGACGGTGACGTCCTCGAAGGGCAACGGGTCGAAATCGGTGAAATTCGATATCCTTGGGTAGCGGACCACCGCGACGGTCGTTTTCCCGCGGCCGAACCTTTTCGCGCCGCGGAAGCATTCCGAGTCCTCTTTCGGGAGGTCGAGTTCGATATGGGGGATGGCGCCGAGGAACGGCACCCCCGTGATTTTTTCGAGGATTTTCCCCCCTTCCACCAGGCCGCGGGTGGAACCCCTGACGTTGTTGATCACCACGCCCCTGATGCGCCGCCTGTCCTTTTCGGGGATAAGCGCCACGGTGCCGGCGGCGTAAGCGAACGAACCGCCCCATTCGGCGTTGACGACGAGGATGCAGTCGGCGTCCGCCTCGTTGGCGGCGCCCATGTTCGCCAGGTCGACGTCGTAGATGTTTATCTCGGCGGGGGACCCGGCCCCCTCCATGACGATGAAATCGTATCTGCTCTTGAGGAACGACAGGCTTTCGGCCAGGGCCGCCCTGCCCTCGTTGGGGACGAAATCGCCGTAGTACTCGGTGACGCCGTATGTACCGACGGGTTCGCCGTTCACGTACACCGCGGACGTGCTGTCGCCCAGCGGCTTCATGAGGATCGGGTTGATCTGGTGGGGCGGGGTCCTGACGCCGGCGGCCCGGGACTGGAGCTCCTGGATCATCGAAACCTCCCTGCCTCCCCTGAGGACCCTGGAGTTCAGGCTCATGTTCTGCGACTTGTACGGTATGACGGCCCAGCCGCGGCGGGACAGCATCCTGCACAGCGCGGCGCAGACGACGGACTTGCCGGCGTCCGACGTCGCGCCCAGCACCATCACGGCCTTCCCCTTCGGGCCGTGCCTCTCGGCGATCAGGTCGAAGAGATCCCTTTCGCCCATTTCGTCTCTGAGGGAAATCACGTCGTCCACCGCCCCGGCTTTGTGGGGCAGGACGCAATGGAGGCAACTCCACGCCTTACCCAGTTTCTTGGATTCGATCCATTCCCCGAACCTTTCGTCGCGGCAGGGGTAGAACGGGCAGTAGCAGAGGGTGCAGTCCTGCCCTGGGTAGTGGCACGGGAAATAGGGGCAATCCCCGTCGGGACCGTGCCTCTCGGCGGGGACGTCCCCGATGCCGTCGCCGATTTTCGTCTTCATCCGTAACGGGAATGATGTTTTCGCCAATATAACCTATCACTTTTCCGGCGTGTTGCTATCGGGGCGCGCAATTGGGTTTTTGGAAGCGGCAATTGCGGTATTTTGGAAAAGTTTGCGGGAAACTCTTATTTTGATAAATCAATCTTTGCGGGAAACTATCAATATCGCCGATAATACTTTGCGGGAAACTACTAAAATAGGTAAAACAACTTTGCGGGAAAATTTATGAACGAGAATGCACATCTATTGCCGCGATGTCGGCGAAGATATTCAAAAGAAAAATTTATGAAAGGCTTCTCGAATGGAAACGGCGTAGCAACGGCACTTCCGCCCTCCTCGTAGAGGGTGCGAGAAGGGTCGGCAAATCCACCGTTGTCGAGGAATTCGGGAAAAGGGAGTATGCCTCTTACATCCTAATCGATTTCATGCGGCCCAAACCAGGCACCTTGGAGATATTCGAATCATACGGCCACGACATCGGGCTTCTGACCTCCAACCTGGCCATCCTCTACGGCGTCACTCTCAAAACGCGCGAATCTCTTTTTATATTTGACGAGGTGCAAAAATACCCCAGGGCGAGAGAATTAATCAAATATTTCGTGAAGGACGGCAGGTACGACTATTTGGAGACCGGGTCTCTCATATCGATAAGGGAGAACGTCAAGGACATCCAGATCCCATCGGAAGAGGAGGCGATTCAGCTCAACCCCATGGATTTCGAGGAATGGCTGTGGGCCAATGGGGACGAGGGCACTATGGATAGGATTCGTTGGCATTATGAAAACCGCGAGCCCCTCGGGCAGACGATGCACAGGGTAATCATGGACAAATTCAGGCTTTACATGATTACCGGCGGCATGCCGGGCTCCGTTTCGGCGTTCCTGGCGAATCGCCAAATAACCGACTCCGAATCCGTCAAACGCCAGATATTGCGCCTTTACAGTGAGGATATGCACAAAAACAGGAAAAATTCCTTGGCCTTGACCGCGATTTTCGATACGATACCCGGGAGGCTTTCCGCCCGAAACAAGGTCTTCAGGCCGGGCACCGTCAGCAACGGCACCCTGACCGCGGATTACGAGGAGGCCTTTGATTGGCTGTCCGAATCGAAAATAGTATCCATATGCGTTTCCAACACCGACCCCGGTCCCGCAATGAATCTGCACAACGATCCCGGCAGGTTCAAGGTCTATCTCCTGGACACGGGCCTGCTCATAACCCTAGCGTTCGACGTCGGCGCGGTGGATGAATCCGTGTTCGTGAATTTGGCGAAATCAAAATTGGGCATAAACGAGGGCATGCTTTTCGAGAACATGGTGGCCCAGGCGTTGGTGTCTTCGGGACACAGGCTGTACTTCCACGAGTTCTACCGGAACGGGAATGGTAAAAATCTATACGAGGTGGACTTCGTGCTCGTGAAAGGGAATAAAATTGTGCCAGTGGAGGCAAAATCGTCAATATCCAGCAGACACGCCTCCCTTGACGCGTTCATGGGGAAATACGGGATGCGGATATCGGAGGCCATCGTCGTCCACCAGAAGGACCTGCGCGTCGATGGCAAAATTACCTATCTCCCGATTTACATGGCCGCCCTGTTGTGATCGAGCGAGATGTGGATGGATGAGACCTCCACGATTTATACGGGGACGGCCGTCATGATGCGATGAGTTTCGAACTGCCCGAATCCCTGGGCATAGCGGGCAACGAGGGAATCGCGAAGGACATCCTTTCCGGCATCTGGGGCGGCAGGGGCACCTTCACGTGCACCATCGCCAACACGATGACGTCCACGATACCGGGCGTCTCCGATGCCGGGGACACACCCGAGTTGACCCTTTACACCCCGCCCGCGGACGCCGAGATGCTGATGGTCGGGAAGACCCTGTGCATGGACGGCATCCCGATCAACCCCGGCGGCATACCGACCCCCGCGACCCTCACGATGGCCGCCTTGCGGATTTCGGGCATGCCCGTACACATAATCAACGCGGGGTGCAAGGTCATGCCGAAGGTCCCCTGCTACGACGTCGGCGGCGGGTTCGGAAGGTCCATCCTCACCGGGGACTCCGTCACCGACCCCGAAGGCCTCTACGAGGCGGGGGTGACCCTGGGCAGGGCCTTCGCCAGGAGGAACGATTTCCTCGTGGTGAGCGAGAGCTGCGCCGGCGGCACCACGACCGCCCTGGCCGTGATGATGGCCATGGGCGTCATCAAGGAGAACATGGTTAGCAGCAGTTCCCCGAACAACCCCAAGGAACTGAAGACCAGGCTCGTCGGCGAGGCCTTGGACGCCGCCGGCGTCAGCCCCGGCGACCTGGCCGACGACCCGTTGGAGGCGATCAGGTGCGTCGGCGACCCGATGATGCCGGTCAACGCCGGCATGATCGCCGGCGCCACGGAAACCGTCCCGGTGATCGTCGGCGGCGGGACCCAGATGTCCGCCGTCATAGCCGCGGCCGTGGCGATGGACCCGTCCTGCGTCGGCAAAACCGTACACGGCACCACCAGGTGGATGGTCAACGACAAAAACTCCGACATCGTGGGGATAATGCGCCACATCACCGAGGACATCCCCCTCGTCTACGTCAACATGGATTACTCCGGAAGCCCACACGACGGCCTGAGGGCATATGAGAGGGGATACATCAAGGAGGGCGTCGGATGCGGGGGCGCCAGTCTGGCATGCATCGTGGAAAGCTCGGGGAAGGTCACCTGCGACGACCTCCTGGAAGGGGTCCACTCGATTTACGCCGACCTCATGGGTTTCTGAGCGCCCAGATTTCCCTGGCCAGTCCAAGGTCCTCCTGGGTGTTGATGTTGAAGGCGAGCATCTCGTCCTCCACCACGAGGTATTCCTCGTTGAGGTAGACCCCCGCCAGCGTTTTTCTCCTGTCTATTATCGATATGCCCGAGAAAGCGTACGGCTTTCCGCCGGATTCCACGGTATAGGAGGGTTCGGAACCGATGCCCTCGACGGTCTCCCGCGGGACGACGGCGACCGCCGATTCCATCTCCGGCCTGAAGAAGGCCGCCAGGTCGGACACGTGCCCCGGCCCCAGGAACGGGAGGTCCGAGGAGCATACGAGCACGTAATCCGATTCGAGGGCGGCGAGGGCGGCGTGGAGGTCCTTCACGAAATCCGTGCCGGACGTGTGCAACGTCTCCACGCCCATGCTCCCGAGATGTTCCCCGGTCTCGGGGGTGTTGTCGCTCACGGTCACGAGCACCCTGTCGACCGCCCCCGATTCGGCGATGGAGCGGACGACCCTTTCCACGGTGGGCATCCCGCCAACGACCTGCATGGGCTTCTCCGTGCCACAGGGACCCATCCGGGTGCCCCTCCCACCCGCCATCACGAGGGCGTCCAATCTTTTCACGGCATCATATTAGGGCAAGGAGGCCGACCGTGATCGAAATCATGATGAACGCGATGAGGCGCCCGCTTTCCACGGAGGCTCCGAGAACGTCCCCGGAAACCCCTCCGAGCTTCTCGTTGGCGTACTTGGATATGGCCCAGCCCCAGACGACGGAGACGATTATCGCGAAGATAATTATCACGAAGAAACGTCCCGCGAGGTTGGCGGTGAGTTGCGGGACGAAGTCGCCCAACTCGACAATCGCGAAGGCGTACCCGAGCAACATAGCCAGGAGTGCCAGGACGACGGTGAGTATCGTGGATTTGATTACCCCGTCGGTACCGGTCCTCTCCACGGAGTCGGAGGCCATGCCGCCCCCCACGTGGTTGCCAAAGGCCGCCGCGGTGACCATGGAGTTCCTGCCGCAGACCTCCGCCAGGGCAACGAATATGAAGAAGAGGGAGAAAAGGGCGTAGCTTGAGTAGAACAGCAGCGTCCCGCCGACGACCAGGACGGCGACGGCTATCCCCCCCGCCCCTATGGCCGGGTCCTTCATGGCGCGACGTTTCTTTTCGGTGTCGCCGGTGGCCGCGATGGCGTCGCCGGTGTCTATCAGCCCGTCGACGTGGAGGAATTTGTTCAGGATCATGACGGTGCCGAGGGCGAGGACGCCCCCGGCAACGGCGTCGCCTAGGTTGCCTATGAGGAAGGCGAAGGAGGCGAACAGGGCGAAAATGAAGCCGATGACCGGAGCCAGCCACATGTTGGAATTCATGGCCTCTATGTCGCCTTCGCCGGCCGAGACGGGTATGGCGGTGAAGAAGGACAGCATGCCCTTCAACGCGTTAGACCCCGTTTTAATATCCATTCTGGCGGGTTCCGCCGCCACGGGCTCGGGGACCGGTTCCGTAACGGGTTCTTCCGCCGGCACATCATCTTCCGTTTCCTCGGATTCGATGTACGTCTCCTCTTCGGGCGTCTCCCTTTTGGGTATTTCCTCTTCGGGCGTCTCCGCCGCGTCGCCCCTCGCCTCTTCGGCCGGCGCCGTGACCGGTTCCTCGGTCGGCACATCCAACGGTTCTTCCGCAGCGGTTTCAGCAACCGCGGGCCTCTCGGCCTTTCTGGACGAACTCAACGGCTTTCCCCCGTCCGAGCTGACGAACGGGTTTATGCTGTCGTCTTCCTTGTCCGATTTTCCTGTTCCGTCCCATTTGGTCATAATTCCAACTTCCTTATCCTTTCGATATCCTGTTTTGACATTCCGACCGGGAAATCGCCCCTTTTCACCAGGGAGGCGGCGACGCCCCGCCTTACCGCCCTGGCGATGGAAATGCCCGTCGGCGACCCCGTGCTGACGTAGTCTTCCCTGTCCCTGCCCGTGGGGGAGAACAAGGCGACAGCGTCGGTGGTGGTCCCGGTTTCGGCGTAACCCATGAACGCCATGGCGCGGGTCTTCGCCTCGGTGATCGGTATCATGGCGTTGACCATGCCCCTGAGGTTCAGCGGTTTTGGGAGGAACGCGGCCACGTTGATCGTGCCCGGCCTCCCGAGGGCCCTGCTCCTTTCTAGGGAAACGGCGCGCCTTTCCTCCCAATCCGTGAGTTCGTCCCCGGCGACGACGTGGTTGCTGAGGCCCGCGGTGACGACGGCGTGGGAGACCGTCCCGTCGAATTTGCCCCTCTCCTCCGTCAGCACGTATCCGATCTCGGCGGCGGTCATGAAGCCGACGGTGTCCCTGGGCAGGCCGAGGGACTTGGCCAATGCGGCAATCGCGGCCGGGGCATCGGCGCAAGCGTAATCCTTGGGCACCTGCATCATGAGCACCGTCCCGGTTTTCCCGAGGCCGCCGTTGAGGACGGTGTTCGAAAGGTATTCCATCCTGTCTTTCAGACGGATGATGGCGTGGGAAACGTCCCCGTCCGCCACGATTTCCAATTCATACGGCTTCGTCCCGGCAACGTTCATGCAAACCCAGCCAATCCAAGGAACGCGTTTTCGAGCCACATCTGCACGTCGGCCCCTACGAATGCGAACAATACAGCCACGAACGCGAATAAAAAGATTGCCGACGACCTCTCGAGGAGACTGTATGATGCCCTTATGTCTGTGACGGTCGCCGGCTGGCCGTCGCCGATTACGTAGACGCCCTTTTTCTCCATGGTCACGCCCATGCCCCCTGCGAAGGCCCCCATGGGCCATCCGCTGTTGGGAGACGGGACGGATCCGTGCCACCTCATTGCCCCGGCCACGGCCCCCCGGAATCCTCCGCGGGAAAAGGCCGTGCCGATCGCTACGAACAGCGCGGAAAGGCGCGAGGGCAGGTAGCCGAGCACGTCGTCGAGCTTGGCGGGGAACCAGCCTATTTTCCCAAACCTCTCGTCGCGGTAGCCCCACATGGCGTCCATGAGGTTGGCGCACCTGAACGCGACGCACCCGATTATGCCGAGGAACCCGAAATAGAAACCGGGGGACACGACGCTGTCGGCGAAGTTCTCCGACACCGTCTCGACGCAGGACGACGCCAGTTCCCTTTCCCCCATGCCCTCGGTCTTGCGGCTCACAATCATCTGGGTCTTTTCGGCCGCCGCCACGGTGTCGCCGTCCTCAAGGTCTTTGGCTATGGGTTCGCAATGGACCCTGAACGAGAAGACGGCCAGGCAGATTTTCAGGACGACGGCGGTGGCAACAACCCACCCCGCCATGCCGGCGTAGTGGCGGGCGAGGGCGGTGAGGGCAACGCAGGGAATCAGGAAAAGGGCCACGACGAGGAAATAGGAAACCGGGCCCAGGGCGTATTTTTTCCACCCGGCCGATTCCCGGGTGCGGCTCTCGATGGAGGAAAGCAGGTTGCCGATCCACCTCAGCGGGTGGAACCTGTTGGGGAGCTCGCCGAACGCAAGGTCGATGAACAGGACCAAAGCCACCACCGCGAAGGCCTCGGCGTGGAACAAATCACCACCCCAGGGACCTTAGCACGTCGTGGACGGCATGGACGAAGGCCGTGTTCCTTTCCCTGTCCTTGACGCAGAAGCGCACGTAGGAGCCGAAGGGCATGCCGAAGGAGGAGCAGTCCCTGACCATTATTCTGTGGTCAAGCATGCGGTCGACAAACCCGGGCGCGTCGATGCCGAGGGGTTTGAGCGAATTGAAAAAGAAGAAGGAGTCGGGCCGGGTCGTCACGGGGAACCCGATTTCTTTCAACTGGTCGTACATCCACACGGATTCTGAACGCATCATGTCGGCGGCCCTTTCGACGTACGGCATGTGTTTCCCGATCAGTTCGGTGGCCACCAATTGCTCCACGGCGCCCACGTTCCACGTCATGCGGACCTTGTCCATGTGGGCCGCGGTCTCCGGCGCGGCGAAACCGAAACCGATCCTGATGCCAGGGATGGCGAAGGATTTGGTGAGGGAGCAGGCGACAACGAGATTGGGGTACTCGTCGACGTAGGCCGAGCAGGAGACGTCCCTGTGGCAGGGGACCAGTTCCAGCAGCGTCTCGTCGAGGAAGACCATTACGCCCTTGGACATGCAATACTCTACGATCCCGAGGATTTTGTCCCTGGGTTCGATCCTGCCCGTGGGATTATTCGGGTTGCAGACGTACAACGCCTTGGCGCCTCTGGAGACCAAATCCCTCAACCGCTTTTCGTCTATTCTGAAGTCGTCGGATTCGGTAAGGAGGCTGTCCACGACCTGGACCCCTGCGATCCTGCATTGATGCGCGTACTCGGCGAAGCTGGGCCTCGGTATGACCGCCCTGTCGCCCTTGTCGAGGAAGACCTGCGGGAACGCCCGTATCAATTCGGAGGAACCCGCGCCCACCATGACGTTGGAAGGGTCGAGCGAGAATTCCCCGGCGATGACTCCCTTGAGTTGGGAACAGTCGTCGTCGGGGTAGTGCCAGACTTCGGAGGCGGCGGAAGCCATGATTTCGCCGATGAAATCGGGAGGGCCGAAGGGGTTGAGGTTGTGGCTGAAGTCCTCGACGTCGCCCAGTTTCCATGCCCGGCCGCCGTGGACGGTGGGCGGCATCCCCCTTAATTGTTCCCTGACGTTTTTTTCGACGTTCACGACGCATCACCGTGGCCAACCGCCGCAATTCGGTTTGACCCAGACGACGGGAAACCCGTGGGCAACGATAAATAGGTTCGTATACATTACGTGCGTGGGACAGGCGACCGTCCCAAAGGATGGGGGTGGGTTTGTGGAAGAGAAGGTCATTGTCGTCGAGGACCTGCGCAGGGAATTCGTGCTGTCCAAGGACGGCAAGAGGAAAACCGCCCTCGACGGCATCTCCTTCGACGTCAACCGCGGCGAGATATTCGGCATTCTGGGTCATAACAACGCCGGGAAGACCACCCTGATCAAGATCCTGACTACGCTGCTTCTCCCCACGTCCGGGAAGGCCGAGGTGCTGGGCCTTGACGTATACCCCAGGAAGAACGAGAAACCGATACGGAGGCGGATCAACGTGGTCATGGGCGGCGAGAGGGGCCTCTACTACAGGCTGACCGCCAGGCAGAACATGAAGTTCTTCGCCGACCTCTACGGCATACCAAAGAAGACCCAGCACGAACTCATAGAGGACCTCCTGGAATTGGTTAAGCTCACCCCGGCCGCGGACCAGAGGGTCGAGAATTTCTCCAGGGGCATGAAGCAGAGGCTGCATATCGCGAAGGCGCTGGTCAACGACCCGGAAATACTGTTCCTGGACGAACCCACCATTGGCATGGACCCGGAAATCACCAGGGACGTCATCGCGTTGGTGAGGAAGCTTGCTGTCGACGGTACCACGATCCTGCTGACGACGCACCACATGAGGGAGGCGGAGGCCCTGTGCGACAGGGTCGCCATCATGGCGTCCGGCAAGATCGTCGCCATGGGGACCCTGTCCGAACTGAAGGAGATGGCCGCAGACGCCAGCATCGTGAGGATAACCACCGTGATGGATCCCTATGCCGTCACCCTGCTCATGGAGGACATGGAAGGCATATCGAGCGTCAAGACCGAGCTGGTTTCCGGCAGGTACGTCACCAGCGTCGGCGTCGAGGACGGCAGGGCGATGTTCGACCGCCTCAACACCATGTTCGACGGGTTCGACATCAGGGGCATAGAATACGACGACCCGACGCTGGAGGACGCATACCTCCACATCCTCGGGGGGGAAGGCGATTCGTATTAAGGTCGGCTTCGCCAAGAGGGCGGGGGAAAGGCTGGCCGCCATCCGGGCTTCTTTCGAGCAGCAGGCGATAGATTTCGTGCACGACCCCCAATGGATAATACCGGGCATAGTGGCGCCTTTCCTGTTCACCCTGGTGATGCTGATGATACAGCAGGATTCCGACGGCCCCCTCGTCCTCAGGGCGATACTCGGCGGCGGCGTGCTGGGTATGTGGGGAAATACCATTTTCAAATCCTCCGAGAGCATAATGTACGACAGGCGCAACGGCACCCTGGAGCCAATCATGGCCGCCCTGGCCGGGTTGAACGACGTCATCATCGGCAGGTCCCTTTGGAACGCCCTCGTCGGCATGCTCAACGGCCTGCTCGTCCTGGTTGTGGCGGAATCCATGTTCGACGCAAACGTCAGGATCGCCGACCCGCCGCTGTTTCTGGTCTGCCTACTGCTGACCCTGCTCTCCCTCGCGGCCGTCGGCATGCTTTTCTCCGCACTGTTCGTCTACACCAGGAGGGGGCACATGCTGTCCTCGATGCTCGAGTACCCGATATACGTGTTGAGCGGCGCCCTGGTCCCCGTCATGCTCCTGCCGGAGGCGGCGAGGTACGCTTCCTTTCTCCTCGCGCCGTCCTGGGGGGTCGATGCCATGAACATGGCGGCCGACGTCACATATACCCACTCCATCACGGGCGGCGTGTTCATCAACCTGGCGATGCTCGCCATCCTCGCGGTGTCGTATTATTTCATAGCGACCGCTCTGCTTATCAAAATCGAGCGGGACATCAGAAGGGACGGGACGGCGGTGAGGTTTTGAAGAGGTTCCGTCTGCGTTTCGTCAGCAGGGACACCTTCGCCCGCAACGTGAGGGCGTCCTTTTCCCTTTCCGTGAGGAACACCTTCGAGACGACGCCCAAATGGATGTGGATCGCCCACATCCTGCTGACGTCGTTCTTCTCGATGCTCATGTTCGCCCTGATCGCGAGTTACGTCGGGAACCCGGAGGTCACCGTCCCATACGTCGTCATCGGGAACGCCGTCCAGACCGTTTCCTTCACGACGTTGAGGTCGATAGCCGAGATACCGAACAGGGAGAAGCACACGGGAACGCTGCCGCCTCTGATGGCCGCCCCCTCGAACCTTTTCGAGGTTTTCTTCGGAATGGCGCTGTTCAACATCTTCGCCGGCCTGGTGTCCGCCACCGCCGGCCTGATGTACGCCGTACTCGTCTTCGGGGTGGATTTCTCCGCGGCGAACGTCCCCCTTCTCGCGCTGATCATCGTCATGACGTCCATGTCGATGACGGGCCTGGGCATGACAATCGGGGGCGTCGGCCTCCATCTGAGGACCGCCACCATACTGTCCAACATCACGTCCTACGTCGGGATCGTCCTGTGCGGCGTGAACTTCCCCGTGTCGTACCTGCCCCAGTGGGCCCAGGCACTGTCCGCCACCCACCCGCTGACCTATGCCGTGGCGGCGACCAGGGGCGCCGTGGGGGGGATGTCCCTGGCGGAACTGTGGGTACCGGTGTCGATAATGGCTTTCCTGGGACTCTTCTTCCTGTTGTTCTCCATGCTCTTTTTCAAGTATTTCGAGGAAAAATCCAAGAAACAGGGAACGTTGGAGCTGTTCTGACCTGCGCCACCGTTTTTAATGTGGGCGGGCATGCCGTGCCATGAGCGTCCTGTCCGACGACGACATCATGGAGGGGTTGATGACCGGTTACCTCGGCATATCGAACTTCGACGAGGCCGGGTTGACCCCCAACGGTTACGACCTCAGGGTGTCCGAGGTTAAGCTCGCCGGATCCGACGACGTTGTGAGGAAAGGCGTTGCAACCATACCGCCGAGGACGCTGTTCTACGTCTCGACGGTGGAGAGGGTGAGGTTGCCCGAGGACCTCACGGCCCAGCTCTGGATGAGGACAACTTGGATCCGCCGCGGCATCATGGCAACCTTCGGAAAGGTGGATGCCGGTTTCAGAGGCACCCTCACCGTCGGCGCCTACAATGCCTCCGACAAACCCGTCGAGCTGCCGATCGGCGAGCGTTTCTGCCAAATCGTGTTCGAGACGATGGCCGGTTCAGCCGTCAGGGGATATGCGGAGAGAAGCGGCAATTATCAGGGACAGGAGGGCATCACCCTCGACCCTAAGGGATGATCATTCCCTGACCAGGTCGACGGAATGCACGCTGCTGTTCGGCGAATACGTCTTCATCTCCGACAGGGATGAGACGCGCGCCGGGATTCCGGCGGCGGCGAGGGCGGCGGCAACGGTTTCACCCGCCTCGTCAACGCCTGAGACGAAATACGTGTGCAGCGTGCCGCCGACTTTCAGTTTGGAAAGACCCAGACCAAGGAATTGAAAGGAATTGTGCGGTATGTTCATAACGACCCTGTCGGCTTGGGGCAACCCTTTCGCCACTTCCGCGGCGTCGCCCTCCAACACGGTTATCGCGTCTCCGAACCGGTTCATGGCCACGTTTTCCCTGGCGTAGGCCACAGCCGTCGGGTTCAGGTCCACGGCGTAGACGGCGGAGGGGCTGGCGAGTTTGCAGATGACCAGGGGCAGCGGCGCGACGCCAGCGAACAGGTCGATGACCGTCTCGCCGTCCCGCACGAGCGATGCAATCCTTGCCCGTTCCGTCGCCAGCCTTGGGTTGAAGTACACCTTCCCCGGGTCGGTTTTGATTCTCACGCCGGATTCGCGATGCACGGTCTCCGATCCGCCGCCGCCAGCGATCTCGACCAACTCCCTGATTCTGAGATCGCCCTTCACGCCCATGTCGCGATACACCGCCCTGATGCGCCCGTTCACTGCAATCATGGCTTCCCCGATGTCCTCGGCCAGGTGGGCAACGGCATCGTCTATCCTGACGATCGCCACGTCCCCGACGACGTCGAACGAATGGGGCAAATCCCCCCTTATCGGTTCCGGGAACATCGTCCTGAAATCCGTTTTCTTCCTTTTGACGGCGGGGGCGTCCACGAAGACCTCCTCGTACGGCATCCGCCCCTCCAGGACCGGGATGCACAGGAAATCCCCGTCGCGGACGATGGAATGGTCGATGTCCAGTAACCCTTCCGAGGCAAGGAAGCCCCTGGCCTCCTCGCCCCTTTCCTTGGGCACCCTGGCGCAACGGACCATGGACCCCTCATCGGGGGCGGACCGTATAACCCAATCGGGTCTTGTGGCAATCATTCCTCGTAGTAATAGGAATAATCGATGCCCTTCATGAAAACCTCGCGACTGTCCACTTCATCGGTGAGTGCCTGTTTCAACAGGTTTTTGATGGATGCCGAATCGACGACGCTCTTTTCCATGGCCGCGAGGTATTCCTTTTTCCCGATCCTGCTCCAGTCAACGCAAACACCCAGGTTTTTTTTGAACATCAGGTCCAGCCAAATACGGGTACTCCTTCCATTCCCTTCCAGGAAAGGATGCGCCACATTCATTTCGACGTATTTTTCGACGATTTCGTTGAAGGTGGCTTCCGGCATCCTTTCAATACGTTCAAGCGTTTTCGGCAGGAACCGTGCGGAGGCGAATCTGAATCCCCCTTTGGAAATGTCGACAGAACGGATTTCTCCCGCGAATTCGTAAAGGCCGCCGAAAATGTACGCATGGATCTGTCGCAGACCCTTTACCGTTCTTATTTCTATCGTTTCGAGCATCGTGCTTTCGAAAAGAGCGTAAGCCTTCGTCTTGCTTTTTCCATCCAGCGTTTCGTCACTGTTCGTGAACCATTCCATGAAGCGGTTTGCCTGTTTGCTTGGGAAGTTCCTTGCCAATTCGATGATGCCCTCGTGATCGAGTACGTTCGCCAGGCGTTTTTTTCCGTCAGGCGCCGTGAATTTGAACTGGGTAGTGACACTACCCAGTTGATTTCCTTCCCGTTTCAATTTGGACTTAAGGTATTTCCAGTAATTCCTGTTTTTTTCATAATCGTCCACGCCGCGTAAGGCGCCGACGACATCAAGAACGGAGAACCACCATTTCGAATTCCCGTCGTCCCATACGGCGCGAATCTCCCTGTCATCGAAAAACCGCACCGATACCTTATTCATGAAGACCCCTTGGAAGCGATTGGCAACATGCCCGTATGGCCGTCCCGCCACATATCCCGTTGGGCAGGATTATTTTGCCTGGGACATCACGTTCGGCGGTATGCGGCAACATGGTTTCCAAAGTATATGATTATTCTCAATGGGTCGTGGAACCGTTTCGGAGACGGATGAAAACGGCTCGCTCCCGAAAAGGTATTTACCGCCCGCCCCATGCCGTGCCATGGCCAAAGGATTGGTATTCGTCGGGCTCGGCCTTTCGGGCATCGGCGGCATGACTGTGGACGGCCTCGAAGCCCTCAGGGCCTGCGACCGCATATACGCCGAGTTCTACACATCTAAACTCATCGACACCGACCTTTCGGAATTGGCCGAGGCGATCGGCAAGGAGCTGACCCCGGTCACCAGGGAGCAGGTGGAGGAGGGCCGTTTCATCGTTCTGGAGGCCAAGAAGTCCAGGGTGGGCTTCGTCGCCGCCGGGGACACCATGGCCGCCACCACCCACCTGGACCTTAGGATACAGGCCGCGGAGGAGGGGGTGCCGATCGAGATCCACCACGGGATATCCGTGTTCTCCGCCGTGCCGTCCGCACTGGGGCTGCAGCCCTACAAATTCGGGAGGACCGTCACGCTGCCCTTCCTGGAGGACGGCTACCACCCCAGGTCGCCCTACGACAACATCCTCGAGAACAAGCTCCGCGGCCTCCATTCCATGGTCCTGCTGGACATAAGGGAGGACGAGTCCAGGTACATGACCGCCAAACAGGCGTTGGAATGGCTGTTCGAGGGGGAGGTCAAATGGCAGGGCGGGCTCATCAACGACGACACCCTCGTGTGCGTGGCGTCCAACGTCGGGTCCCGGTCGGAGAGGCTGACCGCGGGTTACGCCGGGGAGATGCTCAAGAGGAGGGACCTGGGGGACCCCCTCAGCACGCTGGTGCTGCCCGGCACCCTCCATTTCATGGAGGCCTACTCCCTGGTCACCTTCGCGGGGGCCCCCGAGGAACTGATAGACTGATCACCAGATCTTTTCCAGGTCCAGGCCCTTCCTGACGCCCTTGGTGATGAGGTCGATCTTCTCCTTGTCGTCCGGGTTTATCCTGGCTATCAGGTGTTCCAGGGTCTCCACGACGGCGAGGGTGTTGTCGTCCGTCATTATGATCGGCACGTCGATCTCGTTGGCCCGGGACGTGACCATGCGGGACGGCATTATCCCGCCGGTGACCACGATGCACGAGGTGTTGGTGGAAAGGGCCGCAAGCATGATCTCGGTGCGGTCCCCGCCGGTTATGACGGCCTTGCACTTGGAGCGCCTCATGTAGCGCACGGCGACCTGGGGCGACATCGCGCCCACGATGACTTCCTCGACCAGCCTGTTCAGACCTTTCTCCCCGGCGACCACCTTCGATTTTATCGCCTCGGTTATCTCGTGGACGTGGAACGTCCTGAGCTCGGGTATGACGGGTATGCCCCCGATCACGTTGATCCCTTTCGACTCCAGGAACCTGATTTCCTTGTCGCCGGTGCATCTGTTGAGTACAACGCCCTTCAGCTCGATGCCCCTGGCCTCGCACATGGATTTGAAGAGGAAGACGGCGTCGAGGGACTGGTGGTCCGTGGAGGAGACGAGTATTATCGGTACGTCCATGGCCTCGGCTATGTCCAGGTGCGACACGCCGTGGGAGAAGCCGTTGGCGAAATCCCTGCTTCCCTCGATGATGACGAAATCCCTGTCGCCCTCGATTGCCCTGTAGCCGGCGACGATGTCGTCGATGGTCATCGGCGAGTATATGTCGTAGACGAAGGGCGAGAGCTTCTCGCCGTCGTGCAGGTCCAGCACGGACGCCATGAGGACGGCGTCCTGGTCCATGTGCTTGCCGTCTATCTTGACAAGGCTTTCCCTGAACGGCTTGTAGAACCCGACGGAGCCGGGGTAGTTCATCGCGAGACCCAGCGACAAAACGGATTTGCCGGACCTCGTGCCGACGGATGCAAGGTAAACTTTGTTTGTCATTTCCACCTCAATGTGAGCAGGGCGTCCACCGCCATGCTGCCTTCGTTCCTTTTTCCGACCATGACCGGATTGATTTCAAGTTCATATATCTCTTCGTTCTCCTCGGCTATCTTGGCCACTTTCAGTATGACGTCCTCGAGCGAGGAAAGGTCCGCGGGCTCCTTGCCACGGGCCCCGGAGAGCATGCGGTACGCCTTGGTGGACATCACCAGGTCGTCGAGGGATTCCCTGTCCAGCGGGAGCAGCGCCTGGGATATCTCCCCTAGGATCTCCACGTAGATGCCGCCCAGGCCGAAGGAAATCACGGGCCCGAACTGATCGTCCCTCACGAACGAGAGGATGACCTCCTGCCCCTTGGCCATCTGCTGCACCGACACCCCGTCTATCTTGGCGTGGGGCACCGCGGTGCGGCATCTGTTCATGATGTCCTCGAAGGCCCTCTCGACGCCGTCGGCGTCTCCGATGTTGACTATTACCCCGCCCACGTCGGTCTTGTGCTGTATGTCCGCCGACTGCACCTTCAGCACCACCGGGTAGCCGATGCGGTCGGCGACGGAGACCGCCTCGGACGGTGTTTCGGCGAAACCCTCCGCCGGGACGGGGATGCCGTATGCGGAGAGGATTTCCTTCCCTTCGTCCTCGGCAAGCGCGAGCCTGCCCTCGCCCCTGGCCCGGGCGATGACCTCCAGCGCCTTGGCCCGGCCCGAGACGGGGGGCATCTCGAGCGGGGTGCTGCCCCTGCCCAGGTTCCTGGCGTGGGCCCTCAGCATGCCCAGGGCGGCGACGGCCTTGTCCGGGTCCGAGAAGGTGGGGACGCCGCCGTCCCTGGCGATGGCGGAGGCGTTCTCGCTGACCTTGCCGCCCGTGAAGGAGAGCACGACGGGCACGCCGACGGTTTTAGACGTCTCGACGACGGCCCCGGCGACGGCATTCAGGTCGGCGGTGTCCAACGGGGCGGAGAGGACCACGATGCCGCCGACGGACGGGTCCTTGGCGACGATTTCCATCACCCTCGCCACGGCGTGTGGCGGGGCGTCGCCGCGGATGTCGATCGGGTTCAGCGCCGAGGCGATTGTGGGCACGTCCCTGACGATGGCTTCGATGGTGTCCTGGGAAAGCTCCGCCATGGTGACGTTGGGGTCGATGCTGCAGGCGTCGGCCGCCATGACGCCGAGGCCGCCGGCGTTGGTGACTATGGCCACGCCGTCCCGTTCCATCGGTTTGCAGAGCGAGAACACGGAAAGGGCGTCGAACATGGAGCCCATGCTGTACACCCGGGTGATGTTCAGTTTTTTGAAGAGCGCGTTGTAGACCGAGTCGGCGCCGGCGATGGCGCCGGTGTGGGACGACGCGGCCTTGGAGCCGGCGCCGGTCCTGCCGGACTTCAGCGCGACGACCGGCTTCCCCAGGTTGCGGACGGCGTCCATGAAACGGGCCCCGTCGCCGATGCTCTCGGCGTACATCCCCACGACCTTGGTGTCCGGGTCGTCGGCGAGAAAGCGGAACAGGTCCGCCTCGCCGACGTCCATCTTGTTGCCGAGCGAGGCGAACTTGGACAGGCCGACGCGGGAGGCCTGGGACCAATCGAGCATCGACGCGCCGACGGCTCCGGACTGGGATGTCAGGGCGATGTTGCCGGGCAGCGGGAACAGTGAGGAAAAGGTTGTGTTGAGGCCGATGTGGGCGTTCATCACCCCGAAGCAGTTCGGCCCTATGACCCTCATGCCGTGTCTTTCGGCGACGGCGGCCAGCCTTTCCTCGGCCTCCCTGCCCTCGGTGCCTTCCTCGCGGAACCCCGCGGTTATGACTATGACGCGCCCGACGCCGATGGACCCGAGCTTTTCCAGCTCCGCCTCGACGAACGGGGCCTTGATGGCGATCACGGCGAGGTCCACGTCGCCGGGGATGTCGGCGACGGAGGCGTAGGCCTTCATGTCCTGGATGGCGCCCCCCTTGGGGTTGACGGGATAGATCCCGCCCTTGAACCCGGAATCCCTGAGGTTCCTCAGAATCATCCCGCCGACCTTGGAAACGTCGTTGGAAGCGCCGATGACGGCGACGGAACCCGGGTTGAAGAAGCCCTCCATCGCGTCTATATGTGTTTCCGGCGATAAATTGGTAACCTTCTGAAGCCGACCCAACTCATACCGAGACCCATTACGGTTCCGCCGCCGGCGACGGCGTGGGCAACGCCGTCGCCGAACGGCTCGCGCGGTCCGGCCGGGCAGCCTTGTCGGCCGCCCGGCCCACGCCGGTTCCGCGATCCGTCCGCTTACCGCACAGCGTATTATCCCGGGTTAAGGGCGGGATGTTTCCGTCACCACCAACCCATGAGCCAGTAGAACACTGCCCTCAGTACCGTGATTACGTAATTGGCCGCCTGGTACAGGTCCTCCGGCCATGAAACGGGTATCAGGGATATTACGTAAGTCACGGTCTGTTCGCCGGAATAGTTGCCCTTTCCCGTAACGGTGGCGGTGTACGTCCCCTCCTCGGTGAGACCGGAATCGTTCCAGGACACGTCGTAGTCGGTTCCCTCGGCCAACGTCCTGGGGCCGTCCCTTATCGTGACGGCCGGCGCCTGTTTGAGGCCGTTGTAGGCGGCGGACGGTATCGTTTCCGGGGCCGGGAGGGCCTTGGCCCCTATGGCGAACTCGAATACGATGTTGTCATTTTTCCCGTCGGCCCATGCGAAGTTGGCCCTGTCCGTTATGGAAACGGCGACGGCCTGGGAGCCCGCGTCGGTCCTCCTGTTCCCGAATATGCCCATGGTGGAGGGGTTAAAGCCCTCCGGGCCGTAGATCTGCTCGCCTCCGTCGTAGACGAATTCGGTGTTATCGGCCGTGGGCATGTCGAGTTCGGCCCTGGTTATCTCGAAATAGACCTCGGCCCCATCCAGGGACACGTCGTAGTTGTCCCCTGCGGACAGGTCCCCGAGGCCGATGGCGTAGACCCCTACGTTGTGTCCCGTGGCCCTGTCCAGGGCTCCGTTGAAACCGTCTTCGCCCACCAGGTCCGTATGGGTGTAGGTGAGCCCCGGGTCGGCGCCGCCGACGCCGTTGTAGGTCTTGGACTGCCCGGGTTCGGGGGTCACGGTCACCGCCTTCCTGTCTACCTTCAGGGTCCCTAGGTTCTCGGTCACGGTATAGTTTGCGGATGCGGCGGTCCCGTCGAACTCCAGGGCGTACGTGTTCGTGGAGGTCCCGGCATTGGTCTGGGAACCTGTGACCTCGAAGGTAGCTGTCTCTCCGGTTACGAACCCGGTGACGCTTCCAACGGCCGTGAGGGCGGCTCCGTCGTAGGTCTTGGCGGCAGATCCGGTGGTCACGGTCAACTCCTTCTTGGCTATGGACCAGTCAATGTTCCTGGGCGACGGCCCCGAGTCGTTCCAAACGTACCCTGTGGCGAGGGTGGCGGTCGCCCGGTAGCTGTTGGCGTCGGTGCCGGTGTTCCCGGTTATCGTGTAGCCGATGCCCTCTGGGACCCCGGTCCGTTCAGTCCCGTCGTAGACCAGGCCGGCGGCCGCGGAGGGCGCCGTGGCGGTCCCTTTGTTTACCGTGAGGGTCCCGTCGACGTACGTGATGTCGTAGTTGCCGGACGCGTAAC
>JAAYNL010000026.1 GCA_012520845.1 Thermoplasmatales archaeon
AAAAAACTAAATATTTGAAAAACAAGGAAAAACGAGCGCTGATCCGTCGGGAACGGCGTGGGGGAACGGGGGAAACTGCTTCAAAACGGCCCTGGCGGGATCATCTGCCATTTACCGAACAGAGTATATTGGGCAATAAAGGGCGTAAAAGATGGGGCCAGCGCCGCCGCTCTCGGACGTGCGCCCAGCGAACGGGCACGGAGAAATATTTTATAATCATACTGAATCCGTCGGAGCGATTGCGATGAGCCTCATTTGCCCACTGGATTTTAGGTACGGCAGGGACGAGATGAAAGCCGTCTTCAGCGAAGGCAGCAGGACGCAGTTCCAGATGGACGTGGAGGCGGCGCTGGCCAGGGCCCACGCCGCCGTGGGCAACATACCCGGGGAAGCCGCCGAGGAAATCTCCCGCGTGGCCAACCTGGACGCAGTCAGCCTTGAGAGGATAAAGGAAATCGAGGCGGAGACGAGACACGACACCATGGCCCTCGTCCGCGCGATGACGGAAAAGTGCAGGGGCGACGCGGGGAAGTACGTCCACTTCGGCGCCACGTCCAACGACATCGTGGATACGGCCACCGCGCTGCAGATCAAGAAAGCCCTCGGCATAATCTCCGGGGGCGTCGACGGATTCATCCTGACGCTGGCCCGCCTGGCGCTCAGGGAGAAATCGACGCTGGAGGTGGGCAGGACCCACGCCCAGTTCGCCATACCGATCACTTTCGGGTTCAAGATCGCCGGCTACGTGGCCGAGATGCTCAGGCACAGGGAAAGGATCGCCGAGGTGTCGAGGAGGGCATTCGCGGGCAAGATGGCTGGGGCAGTGGGCACCGGCGCCGCCCTCGGCGATAAATTCTTCGAGGTCCAGGATTTCGTGATGAAAGATCTGGGTCTTTATCCCGAACCCGCCGCCACGCAGGTCGTGGGCAGGGACAGGTACACCGAGCTCATCTGCCTTCTCGCCAACATCGCGACGTCCCTCGAGAGGTACGCCACCGAGGTCAGGAACCTGCAGAGGTCCGAGATCGGCGAGGCGTCCGAACCCTTCGACGAGAGCAAGCAGGTAGGCAGTTCAACCATGGCGCAGAAACGCAACCCGATGATGTCGGAGAACGTTTCCGGGCTGGCCAGGATCGTCAGGTCCATGGTCGTCCCCACTTTCGAAAACCAGGTGCTCTGGCACGAGAGGGACCTCTCCAACTCCGGGGCGGAGAGGTTTACCCTGCCCCACGCGTTCGTCCTGTTGGACGACATGTTGCACAAAATGGACTGGGTCTTCTCCGGGCTCGAGGTGCACAGGGAGGCCATGCTCCGCAACATCGAATCGTCCAAGGGCCTGATTATGGCCGAATCCCTGATGATAAGGATGACGGAAAAGGGCATCGGCAGGCAGGAGGCCCACGAAATCGTCAGGAAGGCCTCCATGGAGGCCGTCGCCAAGGACAAACACCTCAGGGACGTCCTCGTCGGGATGCCGGAGTTCAAAGGTCTCATGACGGAAGGCGAAATCCTCGACGCTGTCGACCCGGCCAAGTACACCGGGGGCTCCGAGGAAATCGTCGACAGGGTCGTCGCCGAGGCGGAGAGGGCGTTGGGCAGGAAGGTGCGGCCTTGAACCCGCGCAGGAAGAGGGCCGTGACCAACGGCCTTATAGTCGGTTCGGTGCTCGGGCTCGCCCTGTCCGGCGTGTTCTACCTGGCGATGCACAACCCGTCCGTCTGGATTTTCGCCCCCATGGCCGCGGTCATCGGCGCGGCCCAGGGGTACATGGCCAGGGACTCAGAGTAATTTCTTGCCCGCGTCCGGCCCCGGGCTCACCGAGTAGACCTCGCGGATCTTCAGCTTGATCAGGTTCTTGGCCGGGAGGGTTTCCCTTTTTTTCTTGGCAAAGGCCTTCGCCTCTTCGTAGTCCGCGCCGGTGTTCTCAACCTTGGCGTCGCATTTCACCTGGAACGCGATTTTCCCGTCCTTGTTCCAAACGTAGAACGCCACCACGGGGTTTTCCTTGACGTTCTTTATGGTCTTGTCCATGTAGTTGTCGATGACCCAGAATTTGTCGTTACCCTTCGGGATGACCATTCCGATGGGGACGACGTTCGGGACCCCGCCCTTGGATGCCGTGGCGATGGCGTAGATGCCCATGTTCTCGATTTCCTTCATCATCTCGTCGGTTAGCGATACCATTTTCGTCACCGGGCGAGGATTGCGTCGAACCGACTTAAACACTATGGCGGCAAACACGGCGAAGATACGGTCAATCCGCGCCACATAGCCGTTGTTGAAAGGTTTATATGTCACGTTGGAATGTCAGCAGCCAATGGGCAAGTAGATCAGCCCGGTAGATCGCTGCCTTCGCAAGGCAGAAGTCGCGTGTTCGAATCACGCCTTGTCCACCACCCCTTACCCAACCTTGCGACCGGGACTCTGTTTGGATTGCCCGGTCACGCACCGTTTCAGGCCGCAAGCGTTCGCCGCCGGGCCGGGCTATTCCAGCAGAGACCTCACGTAATTCGGCAGGGCGAAGGAGGCTTTGCGCACGTCCTCGTTGAAATACCTCGTGGCGATGCCGTCCATCCGCCCCGGGACGGGGTCGGAGAGGGGGTCCGTCCCCTTGGACGCGAACCCGAAGAGCCAGTGGCCCGAGGGGTAGGTGGGTATGAACGCCTGGTACACCGTGCACACGGGAAACACCCTCCTGAGCTTGAGGTGGGTCTTCCTGGCGATCTCCGCGTTCTCCCCGTAGTACGGGCTCTCGTGCTGGTTGACGAGTATCCCCCCTTCGTTCAGTATCGAGGCGCAATCCCCGTAGAACGCTTCGGTGAAGAGCCCCTCCCCCGGGCCGACGAAGGGGTCCGTGGAATCCACGATGATGAGGTCGTACCCGTCCTTCGATTCCGCGACGAATTCGACCCCGTCCGCGATGTGGGTCGTCACCCTCGGGTCGCCCATCCCCGAAGCTACGGAGGGGAAGAACCTCTTGGACGTCTCTATGACCTCCCCGTCGATTTCCACGAAATCTATCCTTTCCAGGCATCCGTGCCTGACAAGCTCCCTGACCGTCCCGCCGTCCCCCCCTCCGATTACCAGCGCCCTCTTGGGATCGCGCAGCACGGACATGGGGACGTGGACGATCATCTCGTGGTAGATGAACTCGTCCTTCTCGGTTAGCATGAGGTACCCGTCGATGACGAGGACCCTCCCGAAGGTCTCCGTCTCGAACACCTCGATTTTCTGATATTCGCTCTGGACGCTGTGGAGGACTTTCTCGATCCTTATCATCAGGTCCGCGCCTTTCGACTGCCTCTCCCTGTGCCAGACATCCAATTCAGTCCCCCCCGAGGCGGCGTTCGAGATAAATCTCCTCGATCTCGTTCCATGCCGGATCGTCCCTTTCCCTCCATTCGAGGAGGGATTTGCGGATCATCCGGGTGTAGAACGACCTGAGTTCCGGGAAATTGAAATCCTCCGTCACGAACCTGTCCAAGGTATCGTCCCCGAAGCATTCGAGGAGGGAATCCATCCTTTTTTCGATGAACACCTTCCTGCCCCCCACGTCCCTGGTGTACCCCCTCACGTTGTAGTCCAGGATCGCTATGTCGGGGGAGAAGAATTCGAACAGTTCGTTCAGCACCGTCGTCGGGGCGATGTTCCCGCAGGTGGAAAGGGAGACGTCGATCCTGAACGTGGATATTCCAACTGCGTCGTGGCGTTCCGGGTAGGTGTGCAGCGAGACGTGGCTCTTGTCCAGATGGGCCACCGTCTTATGGTGCAGGTTCACGTCCTCCTCCGCCAGGAGCAGCAGGGCCGAAGCCCCGTGGGGGTCGTAGTCGAAGGTGGAGACGTCGAGGACGGTGGCGTCGATGCGGCGGCACACCTCCTCCATGATGCCCTTCAGTTGCGAAGAATTGTAGTGCTCGTCGATGAAGGTTATGAAATCATTTTTCTCTTTGTCGGTAAGGGTGTGCTCCACGACGTAGAGGTTGAGGTCAAGCGATTTCGCCAGGTTGTTGAAACCGTGGAGCTCGAGTGAATGTTCCCTTCCCATTATCCGCCCCCTGACGATTGAACCGCAAGCGTGGCCAGATATATCCATCTTATTTAAAAGGAATTCCCTTCGAAAGCCTATTCGAATGAGAATACGGCGGTTGCTGGGGGGTGGGCGCGCCCCGGGAGCCGCGATGCCATCCTTTCCGCCGGACCAAACATTACAAATATAATGGGCATACGGCTTGACCGTTTAGATGGACGTTCTCGGCTTTCACTTCCAGGACACGGTCATTGTCGCGGGTTTTTTCGCCGCAACGTTAGTGCCGGCTCTAGTGGGGATAGTCCTGGGGGCGATTTTCAAGTCCAACAAGGTCGCGAACGTCGTGGCGAGCCTGTGCATCGTATCCTGCGCGGTCAGCGTTTCGACGTACCCCCTCTGGCATCTGGGATTGGCCCTCGAGTACACGCTCCCGATACCGTCGGCCATAGGGGAATACCGGCTGGCCATCGACCAGCTCACCGCCTGCATGATATCCTTCTCCTCCGTCATCTTCATGCTGATCGTGGTGCACGTGGTGAAATCCACGTCCGACTCCGGGTGCAGGTACAGCGCCCTTCTCAACGCGCTGTTCCTCGCCTGCTTCTCCTGCATGTCCGCGGACAGCGTCCTCGTCCTGCTGTTCTCCTGGGAGTTGGTCACCCTCACCACGTTCCTCCTCTCCAAGAAGGGCAACAACGACCACGCGAGGTGGATGTTCTTCGCCATCGCCCACCTGGGCGGGATGGTGCTGATATGCGCTTATTCGTTCATGGCGTCCGTCGCCGGGACCCAGGTCCTCTCCCAGTGGGATGGACTGAGCTCGGCGCTCGGACACTGGACGTCGATGGCCCTGATAATGGCGATCGTGATGGGTTTCGGAACCAAGCTGGGCCTCATACCGTTCCACGCATGGATGCCCGACCTTTACGCCACGGCCCCGATCCACACGGCGACGCTTCTTTCGACCGTCTGCTCGAACGTGGCGATCCTGATGGTGTTCAAGACGGTTTTCTCCTACATCGGGATAACCGCGGCGTTGACGCCCATCGCCTTCGCCATCGTGATAATCGCCGTGGCCACCGCCCTGTGGGGCGCGTTGGAATCCCTCGTCCAGAGGGAGCCGAAGAAGCTTCTGGCGTACTCCAGCATGGAGAACATGGCGCTGGTCGTGCTGTGCATGGCCCTGGGGATTATCTACATTGTAGAATCCCCCGCCCTCGCCAAGCTGGTGCTCGTGGCCGGCCTGCTGCACACGCTCAACCATTCCGTCTTCAAATCCCTGATGCTCATGAGCATCGACACCGTGGAGGACTGCACCGGGGAGAAAAACATCGGCCGCATGGGCGGCCTGTCGAGGACCCTGCCCGCGCTCTCCGCGGTCGCCATAATCGGGATCCTGGCCATGGCCGCCGTTCCCCCGACCAACGGGTTCGTCAGCGAATGGCTGATGATCCAATCCCTCATGGGCGCCGACCTGGAGTCCAAGGGCATGAGCCTGGTGATACCCCTGATATTGGCCGCCGTCGGCATATGCGGCATGATGATGGCGGCGTCCTACGCCCGCCTCTACGGATTCATATTCCTGGGGAGGCCCCGTTCCGAGGCGATGGAGAACCCCAGGCCGATGAAGAGGGGGACGATTCTCCCCCTGGCTCTCCTGGCGGCCCTTTGCCTCGGGATGGGTCTCTTCGCCATGACCATAATGGACGTCCTGGCCGCCAGCATCGTCTCGCTCATCGGGATGCCCCCGAGCCCGGGGTACAGGAGCGTGATGTCCGGGGAGCTGCTTCCATTGGTATTGGGCACGGCGGTCGTGGCCACGGTCGCCGTCCTCTATTGGGCCTCCAAACGCGGGGCGCAACCCGAGAGGGAAGTCCCGACGTGGAGCTGCGGCGAGGACCTGGACGAGAACATGCAGTACTCGTCCATCGGGTTCACCCAGCCCCTCGTGAAGGTGTTCCACCCGTTCTACGGCGACACGACCGTCGTCCGCGAGACCAAGGACAGCAAGGTGAGGACCGTCATCATCGAATTCGTGGAGCCGTTCGTGAAGTACCTTTACAAACCCCTGGGCGCGCTGCTGACGGGCATCTCCGAGAGGATAGGGAAGACCCAGACGGGCAACATACAGACATATTTCGCATACGTGCTGATCACTTTGGTCGTCACGCTTCTGGCGGTGAGGGTGTTTTGAACCCCTTCGAAATCGTCCTCATGGCCCTTCAGGCCGCCGCCCTCATGGCGGTCTCGCCCCTGGTCGTCGGGATTATAAGGAAAATCAAGGCCCGGATGCAGAACAAGGTCGGGGCCAGCGTGCTCCAGCCGTACCGCGACCTGCGGAAGATGTTCAGGAAGGAATCCGCGGTCTCGGAGAACGCTTCGTTCCTCTTCCGCCTCATCCCGTACGTCTGCCTGACGTCCATGCTGCTGCTCGCCGCGATGACCCCGTTCGTCTACACGCAGGTCATCGCCCCGTACGCCGACGTCATTGCCATGGTGTACATATTCACCATGTTCAGGTTCGCCATGGTCCTGGGCGGCCTCGAGGGGGGTTCCGCCTTCGGGGGGATGGGCAGCAGCAGGGAGGTGATGATGTCGGTCCTCATCGAGCCGGCGCTACTGATTTCGATCATGACGCTCTCGGCCATGACGGGAGCCGGGTTCGACCTCTCGGCGATATCGGGCTCCATAAACGCCCGGGGCGCCGCCGCCATATGCCCGGCCCTCCTGCTGGCAGGGACGTCCTTCGTGATAACCATGGTGGCGGAGAACACCAGGGTCCCCTTCGACAACCCGGACACGCACCTGGAGCTGACCATGGTGCACGAGGGCATGCTCCTCGAGTATTCCGGCAGGGGCCTCGCGATCATGGAGTTTGCGTCCATGGTCAGGCTGACCATATTCATGGCCCTCCTCGGCACCCTGTTCTTCCCGTGGGGGACCGCGATGGCGATGACGGCGGCGGAACTGTCCGTCTCCCTCCTCGCCATAACCGTAAAGATGCTTGCGATCGCATTCGGCATAGCCCTCCTGGAGAGCACCGTTGCGAAGATGAGGGTCTTCAGGATGCCCAACATGCTGACCGCGTCGTTCGCGCTGGCGCTCATGGCGATGGTGTCGCTGTACGTACTGTGAGGCGATGGAATGGACCCGATTCTGACAAGCAACCTCATCGACATCTTCGCCGTCAGCATGCTCCTGACGTCGGTCCTGGCGATGGCCAGCGCGAGGATGCGCCCCCTGATCAAACTGTTCGTCCTGCAGTCGTTCTTCCTCGCCGCCTTCGAATTCACGGTGGCGTACTCCCAGGACGAGCCGCACATCTACGTCATGGCCGCCATGACCTTCGGGATAAAGGTGATCCTGATACCGAGGATGCTGCAGTACATCATGGCCCGCATAAGGGTTGACGACGAGCTCTCCCTTTCCGTGGGCATCCCCGGGTCCATGCTGCTTTCCACGGGGCTGATCCTGTTCTCGTACTACGTCTCGGAGCCGCTCGTGATCACCCTGACGACGGAGGAGAGGAACTCACTCGTCCTGTCGTTCGCCATCATGCTGATCGGCCTCCAGATGATGACGACCCGCCGCAAGGCGATCACCGAGGTCGTCGGGCTGCTCATGGCCGAGAACGGGCTCTTCCTCGGGGCCATAGCCCTGTCCAACGGGATGCCCTTCATCGTCGAGCTGGGGGCCTTCATCGACGTGCTGATGGCCATCATAATCATCGGCATCTTCGCGTTCAGGATCAACAAGTCCTTCGACTCCGTGGACACGACGCTGCTAAGGAGGCTGAAGGAAGAATGATGGTCACCCTGACGGCCGTCATCCCGATCGTCGCCGGGGCGGTCTGCCTCCTGCCTTTCGGCGTGAAGAACGTGTCCCGCATATCCGCCGCGGGCGCCCTCGTCATGCTGGCCGCGTCCGTCTACTGCTGCGTGGCGCCCCTTACGGGGGAGACCATAGACACGTGGATATGGTACGTCGACGAGCTTTCCGGGTTCTTCATACTGATAACGGCCTTCGTCTCGTTCGCCGCCGTCCTGTACTCGACGGACTACCTCGCCGTGGAGTGGAGGGAGGAGAGGCTGAACGCCAGGGAGGTCCGCCGGTTCTACTGCACCCTGTTCGTCTTCATCTCCACCATGCTGCTCACCTTCGCGGTGAGGTCCGCCGCCCTGACGTGGATAGGGGTGGGTGTGACCACCATGGTGTCGGCGTTCCTCGTCGGGCTCTACAAGGACGAAAGCGCGACCGAGGCCGCGTGGAAATACATAATGCTCTGCTCCGTGGGGATAACGCTGGCCCTTTTCGGGATCGCGATGCTGTACACGGCATCGTCCGGGGTGGTCGCCGACGATTCCGCCCTGGATTGGCCGACGCTCGTGGCCAACGCGGCCGCCTTCAACCCCTTGTTCATGAAGTTCGCGGCCATCTTCCTGGTCATCGGGTTCGGCACCAAGGCCGGGTTGGCGCCCCTCCACAACTGGCTGCCGGATGCCCACAGCCAGGCGCCGGGCCCGGTCAGCGGCATGATGTCCGGGGTGCTCCTGAACTGCGCCATGTACGCCATAATGAGGTTCTATTCCGTTTCGGAGATAGTGAACCCTGGGTTCGTCAGGACCCTCCTCCTGGCCTTCGGCATAGTCTCGGTGTTCACCGCCGCGGCGTTCATCCTAATATCCAAGGATTTCAAGAGGATGCTGGCCTATTCCAGCGTGGAGAACATGGGCCTCATCGCGATCGGCCTAGGGATCGGTACCCCGCTGGCGATATACGGCGCGCTGTTCCAGACGCTGGCGCACTCCCTCTGCAAGCCCATGATGTTCTTCTGCGCGGGGAACGTCATCCAGGCTTACGGGACGCGTTCGATGCCCAACATACGCGGCGTGTCGGGGAAGATGCGCTTCACCGGGTTCGCCACCGCCGGCGGGGCCCTCGCCGTGGCGGGCGCGCCGCCGTTCCCGATGTTCGTCGGCGAGGTCATGATTCTGTACGGGGCGGTCAACGAGGGGCTGTACCTGTTCGCGGGGGCGTTGGCCATCCTGCTGGCGTTCATATTCGCGGGCATCACGAGGAGTATTTTCCCCATGCTCTCCGGGACAACCTCGAGGGAGGTGTTCGAACACAGGTCCGTGCTGAGGGGGTTCGCCATATTCTCGCTGTTCGCCTGCGCCCTGTTCTTCGGGCTGTTCATGCCCGAGCCCATCAGGGGGATATTCGAAACCATGATAGCCCTGCTGTCGGGGGGGTCGACATGAGGCTTGGCGATCCGATCGCATGCGACCCGGCGCTGCTGGCGCAGTACGTAAAGGCGTACTGCGACGAGGGGTGGAGGGTGGTTTCCATGTTCGCCTCGGAGTCGTCCCCCGGGTCGACGGTGAACGTTCTGCTGCGCAGGGGCGGGGAGGTCGCGAGGGTGGCGTCCGAGACGGTCGGGTCCTATCCCGCCGTCTCCGCCCTGGTGCCCGCCGCCTCGGTGTTCGAAAGGGCGATGTGGGAGATGAGCGGCGTCGTCCCTGAGGGCCACGGGTACCTGGTGCCCGCAATCTACTGGAGGAAGGGCGACGGCCACCCCCTGCAGAAGGCGCCCTATTCCATCGACGGCGAGGAGAGGGTGCCGCTGCCCAACAACCCGATAAGGGGGGCGGGGCTGTTCGAGATACCCGTGGGGCCGGTCCACGCCGGGGTTATCGAGCCCGGGCACTTCAGGTTCAGCGTGGCGGGTGAGCCCATCCTGGAGATGAGGGTCCACCTGGGGTACGCCCACAAAGGCATCGAGAAGATGATGGAGGGCCCCGTTTCCCGCAACCGCGCGCATCTGGCCGAAAGGATTTCCGGGGACAACGCCGTAGCGCACTCCCTCGCCTGCGCGCACATTGTCGAAGGGGATGCCCCCGTGCCCCGGAGGGCGCGTCAGATCCGCGTCATACTCTCGGAGATCGAGAGGATACACAACCACCTGGACGTCCTGGCGGGGCTCTGCACGGACTGCGCCTTCAGCGTGGCCGCCGCCTACGGGTCGGAGGTGCGGGAGAGACTCCTCAGGGCCAACAGGGAGATCTTCGGAAACAGGCTGCTCATGGGGAACGTCGTCCCCGGCGGCGTCAGGAACGATCTGAGCCGGGAGGACGTCTCGAAGCTCGAGGCGGCCGTGATGCACGCGGGTTTCGGCGCGAAGAAGCTGGAGGGCTACATCAGGCGGACGCCGTCCGTCGTGGACCGCCTGGAGACGACCGGGGTGCTGAGGACGGAGGACGCCCTCCGTTACGGGACCGTCGGCGTGGTCGCGAGGGCAAGCGGCGTCGCTTCCGACGTGCGCGCGGAGCTGCCGTACGAGGAGTACGGGGCGCTGTCGTTCAACCCCGTGTCCCTCAAGAAGGGCGACGTCATGTCCCGCGCGGCGGTGAGGGCCGACGAGATAGTGGAGTCGGTGAGCCTGATCCTCCAATGCACGAGCGAAATGGAGGAGGGGGAAATCAGAAGGGGGTACGAAACCCCGGACGGCCTCTCCTGCGGCATCGTCGAATCCCCGAGGGGGGAGTTGGTGCACTGCGCGGACGTAAGGGACGGCGAAGTATGGAGATACAGCATAAGGGACCCGTCCTTCGTCAACTGGCCGGCGATGGAGGTCGCGGTCCTGGACAACATAGTGCCGGACTTCCCGCTCATAAACAAAAGCTTCGGGCTGTCCTACAGCGGGAACGACGTGTGATACCATGATCCGGAGAAGCATCCTGAACCTCCTGTCCCCGAAGAAGCCGGCCGAATCGATCGAGGAGATGGGTTCCCGCCAGCTGCTCATGCCCTTCGTGAGGGGGGGCTGCGACGGTTGCGGGAAATGCGCTTCCGCCTGCCCTTCCGGGGCGATAGACGTCGGGAAGGAATGGACGATAGACCTCGGGAAGTGCATATTCTGCATGGATTGCGTCGGGGAATGCCCCCTGTCCGCCATCGAAAGGGTGCCGTCGCCGCTCTACGCCCTGAAACGCGAGGACCTCGTGTTTGGCGCGTCCCGCCCCCCGGGGCCCGCCGGGGGGGCGCTGGACGAACCCACGGTCGCCGCTCTGGGGGAATCCGTCTCGATCAGGGAGCTCGACACCGGGTCGTGCAACGGGTGCGAGGTCGAGGTCAACTGCATGTCGAACCCGTATTACGACATGGGGCGCTTCGGCCTGAAGATAGTGGCGTCGCCCAGGCATGCGGACATGCTTCTCGTCACCGGGCCCATGACCAACAACATGAGGAAGGCCGCGCTGGACACCTTCGAGGCCACCCCGTCGCCGAAGGTCGTGGTCGCGATGGGCACCTGCGCCATCTCCGGCGGCATCTTCGCGGGCGGGGACGTGTCCGGGGAAGGCGTAGGGGACACGCTCGGCGTGGACCTCTTCATACCCGGCTGCCCCCCGCCGCCGGAGAGGGCCGTGTTGGCGATACTGAGGGCCTTCGGCCGTCAGTGAACGACGACCACCGGGCACTTGGCGTGGTTGACCACGTGCTGGGACACGCTTCCGAGTATGGCCCTGTCTATGATCGTCTTGTTGGATTTCCCGACGACGATGACGTCGCACTTGAACCTGGTCGCGGCCGCCAATATGTTCTCCGCCGCGTGGCCCGGCTCGATGACCACGTGCACGGTTTCCACCCCCGCCTCCCTCGCGACGCTCTCCGCCTCCCTCGCGTGCTCCCTGAGCTTGGCCATCTCCCCCTCGTGCTCTATCATTTCTTCGGAGACCACGGACGAGTAGACGTATAGCGGCGCCTTGGCCATCCTGGCGTATTTGACAGCGAAATCGAGGGCGCCCCGGGTCCCGGGTCTCCCGTCGTATCCGAGAATCACCGACATGCCAGCTAAATCGCCATCTGCCGATAAATATCTTCCACAGGCCGCGCCGGGACGGGACCTTGGCCGATGCCGATGGCCCCGGTTTATTAAACAGGAACGCGGTTTGGTGGCGTGATCGGCATGGGCGACGGTTCCGATAGTACGCGCACGGTTCACGGGAAAGCCGCGCTCGCGCTCGGCGTTTCGATGTCGCTCGTCTTTTCCGTGGCCTGGATAGCCGCCGTGGCCGTCGACGGGACCTGGACCTTCGGCGCGGACATGGTCAGCGACCTCGGCGTCTCCGAGACGCACGCCCACTACTTTTTCGGGTGGGGGTCCATCGTCGCCGGCGCGCTCGGGTCGCTCTGCGCCGTGTGCCTGTACATGGGGCACGAAGGCAGGGTCGGCAGGGCGGCGTTCGTCCTGCTTTTCCTTTCCGGGCTGATGCTCGTCCTCGTGGGCGCGTTCAACGAGGACACCGCGCCGCATACGCCGGCCGCCGTGGCCCTGTTCGTCATGATGTGGGCCGCCATGATCGTCCTCGGCCTGCGGGACCTGCGCTCGGGCGACGCCATCGAGGGTTCGGGCCACGTCACCATGGCCGCGTTCCTGTTCTTCGCGTTCTTGCTCAACCCGTTGCCCCTGTCCGAGGCGTTGGCCGTGATATGCCTGCTGGTCTGGGTGCCGCTCGTCTCGTACTACGCGTACAGCGGGGTCCCGGGCTATTCGTAGACGCGTCTTCACGGCCTATTCGAAACCCGTTTGGCACGATTGAAAAAATCGGGATTTCGGACCGAAAAGTGGCCGTAAAAATCGGGAATTGCGAGTTGCTGGACAGGCTTCAGACTCTTTTGACGACATATTATCTATCTCATTTCTCTTCCGTTCAGTTTTTGGTAAGGGAAAATGAAATAATTTGACTAAAAGCAGATATTATTAGAAGGAATGCATATATCAGCCCCATGGTCGATGAAGGAAAGATTTTCGATTTTTCAAAGCCGCCGATTTTATTGATTGGATCCGGTATTTCGAAAAGATATCTTGTCGATTATCCTTCTTGGGAGGGTTTGATGAAAAGGGTAGCCGAGAGGATTGGCATCCCTGAGAAAGAATTTGTAGCATATGTCGCAGATGCCAAAGGTGTTGACGATTCCATTTTAATGGCAGTTGTAGCGACAGAACTCAGGAAAGAATTGATTAGGCGCATAAAAGAAAGCATCCTCGATCCTGAGGCATTGTTTTCAAAAAAAGATTATGAAAGATATCTTTTTGGCGACGATCCGTTGAAGATTCTTATTGCATCTCTTTGCAGGGATTATGAATTGGTAGACGATTCAATGATATTGGAGGAATTGGAATCCTTAAGGGCGTTAGAGGGTATAATCCCCTGCGTTGTCACGACAAATTACGATCTCTTCCTTGAAAAAGAGGTATTCAGGAGATTTGAAGTATATTCTAGGGTGTCGGATTATTATTATTCTGATTCGGAGGGCATTGGAGAGATATATAAAATTCATGGGACTGCTTTAAAGCCTGCCACACTCGTCGTAACTGAGCAGGATTATGATAATTTTAATAAAATTTCTAAGATTGTCACATCAAAGATTCTCTCCGTTCTTTGCGATTATCCTATGGTGATTATGGGGTATTCGATGAAAGATGCCAATGTTGCAGGTATAATCCACGATTTGATGTCCTCTCTCGACGATGAGAAACTCAGGGAGGTGGAGAATAACATCGTCTACGTTGAATACGATGAAACCGAAATGGGCATAATCCGTAAAAGTCGAATTTTTCCGTATGGTGAAAAGACCATAGCCATCACTGCCATCTCTACAGGGAATTTCAAAAGGATTTTCGATGAAATCGCGGACATGACTCCGTCCATGTCTCCATTGGAAATAAGGAAGGCAAGGCAGATGGTCAAGGAAATTGTGTTATCCGCAGATGGTGGCGGCGACGTTGTTTTGCTCGGTTTTGATAGCTTAAATCAAATTCCCGCAGACAAAATTGTCATAGCCTTTGCGGACAAGGATTCGATGAAAAAATTAAGTGGCGGATTGAATTTTTATACATCCGACCAAATGGTCAATGATATTTTGAACGATTGCGAAAGGCATTCTCCCACGGATGTTATCAATTATTTCAATGCCTCTCCGAACAGAATGACCCAAGATGAATATTGGCCAATATTCCATTTTACAAGACGAGCGGGAATGGGCAAATCTGATTTTTCACCAAAATTGGTTAACTTTTTTGAATATAAAAGAAATCAATTCGAAAAAAAGCTATTGCACATTGGTAATAGGAATTTGATAAAAACCGCTAACGTCAGCAATTTAAAGGATTTAGAAACACTATTGTTTGAAAATCCTGGAAAATTCTACAGATCAGATGTAATTTTTTATTATTACAGTACAGGATTGATTAATGAGGGCGAAGCAAAATCGTTGTTAAAGCAATATTTATCAAAACGCTCCATACCTTCTGGGGAAAAATCTGCAATAAGGTGTGCCGTGACCTATTTGTCATTCAAAAAATATTTGGAAGAGGAATGAGAATGGCGCAGGGACCCACACTTCTCCTGCCTAGGCACAAGGTTACGGGTAATACGCCTCCATACAGCATATCTCGGTTGCGAATATAATATGTTTATGCTTGATTATGCGTATAACGAGCACTTTTTAATATTTCATGCAAGAGACTCGAGCAAGCTTACGCATTTTAATTGCACCACGATTGGGTCGTGGAAAGTATCTAAAGCGCCCGACGCATCGAGGTCGGCATGGACAGCGCGCTGCGGATGAGAGGCGTCTCCGTCGTCAGGGGCGGCATCCGCATACTGGACGGCATAGACCTCGACGTCGCCAAGGGCGAGGGCCTCGCCATCATCGGCCCGAACGGCTCCGGTAAGACGACCCTGGTAAACCTGTTCCGCGGCGAGATCCTGCCGTACATGGACGAGGAACGCCCGCCGGAGATGGCGATATTCGGCCGGGACAGGTGGAACCTGTTCGACGTCCGCTCGCTAATGGGTGTGGTCTCCATGGACCTGCAGGACTCCATACCGGGGACGACGCCGCTGTCCGAGGTCATCCTGTCCGGGTTCTTCGGCTCCCTCGGCGTGTACAGGATACACACGGTGACCGACGATATGCTGGAGGGTGTAGCCCAGGCGGCCGGGACGATGGGCCTCACGGAACTCCTGGACGCCCCCTTCGGCCGGCTGTCCCTCGGGGAGAAGCGCCGCGGGCTTATCGCCAGGGCGCTGGCCCCGGGCCCGACGACCCTGGTCCTCGACGAGCCCATGACCGGTTTGGACGTGGTAATGAGGGCCAGGTTCCGGGAGATGTTCGGGATCATGATGGCCAACGGCATGGGCATAGTGCTGATCACCCACGATCTGGCGGACATACCGCCGGGGATGGAAAGGATCGTGCTCCTCAAGGAGGGGAAGGTGTTCATTGACGGGCCAAAGGAAAAACTGTTAACTTCCGAGATTCTGTCCGACGTCTACGGCGAACCGATCGCCGTCAGGGAATCGGGCGGCGTGTACTCCATGGATTTGGCCGGCGGGGTCAACGTTTAATTGCAACGTCCCCATGGGGATACCGATGTCCGAGGATTGGACCGAGAGGTACAGGCCGTCGTCCCTCGACGACGTCATCGGCAACCCGAAGGCCGTCGCCGACCTTAGGAAGTGGGCCGAGGGCTGGCACGCCGGCAAGGGCTACAAGAAGGCCGCCGTGCTGATGGGCCCGCCGGGCGTCGGCAAGACCTCCGCCGCGTTGGCGCTGGCCAACGACATGGGCTGGGGAACGGTGGAGATGAACGCCTCGGACCAGAGGACCGGCGGCGCCATAGACGAGATCGCCCTCAGGGGCTCCCAGTTCAACACCTTCACCGCCGACGGGGAATATCTCGACGAGAAATCCGGCGGCAGGAAGCTCATAATCCTGGACGAGGCCGACAACCTGTTCGGCAACGCAGACCGAGGCGCCATGCCCGCCATCGTCCGCCTGATCCGCGGCACCAAGCAGCCGGTCATCCTCATCGTGAACGATTTCTACGCCCTGAGCAGGAAATCCTCTGTGATCAAGAGCTCCACGCTGCAGATAAGGTTCCAGAAACCCCGGGCGTCGTCCATATCCAAGGCATTGGCCGCCATCGCCGCGGCCGAGGGCGTGTCCGCGGACCGCGCCGCCCTCGACTCAATAGCGGAAACCGCCGCCGGGGACGTGAGGGCCGCCGTCCGCGATCTGCAGGCGATTTCCCTCGGCAGGGACTCGATAACGGCCGTGGACGCCTCCGAACTCTCGGGAAGGGACGTCAGGGGCGACATGTTTTCGTTGATGGCGGCGATATTCCGCGGCGATGACCCCATGGCCGCCAGGCAGGCCATGCGGTCCGTCGACGAGAGCCCCGACCACATCGCGCTGTGGGTGGACGAGAACCTTCCCCGGGAATACAGGGACAGGGGCGACCTTGTCCGCGGGTACGAGAATCTGTCCCGGGCCGACATTTTCCTGGGGAGGACGATGCGCAGGAGGCATTTCAGGCTCTGGGCGTACGCCGGGGACATGATGTCCGCCGGCGTCTGTTCCGCGAAAAGGAACAGACCCGCTTCCCGGGACGCCTTCAGGTTCCCCGGGTACCTGATGACGATGTCCCGCAGCAGGAAGACCAGGCAGACGCGGGCCTCGGCCTGCGCCAAAATCAGCGCCACGATGCACACGTCCCCGGCGAGGGTGGCCTCGGACGTGCTGCCCTACCTCAGGCTGAGCATGGGGAACAGCCTTTCCCTCAGGAGGGCCGTCGTCAGGTCCGCGGGCCTGGACGAGGAGGAGCTGGCCTACGTGATGGAGGCGGACATGGATTCCGACGTCGTGAGGAGCGCGTTCTCCCACGAAGCGACCGAGACGGCCGCCAAGGGCGGCAAACGGGCCGAGGGGCCGGCGGAGCATCCGGCGTCCCAGAAGAGCCTGTTCCAATTCTGACCATGGACGAGGAATACAGGGAGATATTGGCCAGGCAGCAGTACCGCACCTACAGGGACCACGGCGCGGTGAAGCTGTGCCATTGGATGAAGGAATCCATGGTCCACGGCAGGGTGTGCTACAAGCAGGAATTCTACGGTATAAAAAGCCACAGGTGCCTCCAGATGACGACGGCCTTCAACGAATGCTCCCTGGCCTGCCTGTTCTGCTGGAGGGTCCAGGGCAGGGATTTCGAGGTCACCGATTGGGCGGAGCCCAAGGACCTGCTCGACAACCTCATAGAGATGCAGAGGTCCCTGATAACCGGGTTCAAGGGGGACCCGCGCTGCGATTTGGAGAGGTACGAGGAGGCCAGGAACCCGACGCAGGTCGCCATATCCCTGGCCGGGGAACCGATCGCGTACCCTTACATGTCCGATTTCCTAAGGGAATGCCATTCCCGGGGCATGATGACGTTTCTGGTCACCAACGGCACGTACCCCGACAGGATCGCCGACCTAGACGTGCTGCCGCGCCAGCTTTACGTCACCGTCGCCGCGCCGGACGAGACCACGTACAAAAGGCTGTGCAGGCCCAAGGACCCTGGTGCATGGTCACGCCTGAACGAGACGCTGGCGATGATGCCCTCCCTCGACACCAGGACGGTAATCAGGCACACCCTGGTCAAGGGGATGAACCTTTCCGACGTCCCGGGCTACGCCGCCCTCGACAGGATCGCCGATCCCGACATGGTCGAGCCGAAGGGTTACGTGTTCGTCGGCGGCTCGCGGAAGAGGCTGACCATGGACGCGATGCCGTCCTTCGCCGAGATCAAGGATTTCTCGCACCAACTGTCCCAGATGCTCGGGATGCAGCTGCTTAACGAGAGGGAGGACAGCAGGGTCGCCCTCATCGGCAAGCCCGGGTTGGAGTTGGACGTCGGCAAACACTACGGCATCGAGATGTAAAATGCCAGGCACGCCAACGCCGACAGATGGAGCGCCGCCAGGACGTACACCAGTTTGAACAGCGGCTTCCTGGTTTTGTGCCTATGGCGCGACATGGCCGCCGCGGCTCCGACCGCACCCGGGACGGCGATGCCCAACAGCTTCCTTTCCGGGATCCTGTACCGCCCCTCTATGGACCTTTTCTTGTCGGAGGCGTATGCCGCGTACGCGAGAAGGTTGAACGCCGCGTAAGCGACGGCAAGGAACCAAAAAAGGGGATCCATCAGACCAGGCCGGAGATATACTCCTCAAGTTTGGACTCGGGGACGTTCACTTGGCTCTCGGGCTTGTCGTAGTACATGGCGTCGGCTATGCCGAACCGTTTGGCGAGAGTCCGCGTCATCCCGTCCCCGCGCGTGCCGCAGAGGGTGCAGGCGACGAAGAGCGACATCCTGTCGATCTTGTCCCTGTTCGCGGCGACGAAATCCTGGACCTCCTTCGGGGGGTTGCCCATGTAGATGCCAGAACCGAGGTGTATCCAGTCGTAACCTGAGACGTCCGGCGCCCCGTCGGCGAGGTCGAACTTGTCGGCGCCGGTCGCCTCGGCGATGCGGTCCGCGATGACCTTCACCGAGCCCAGCTTGGAGGAGAAGACGACTGCACGCTTCATGTTCACCAATTTGGGGGCGGCGTATTAATGGGTATGGCGCGCCCTGTCATTCGACCAGGCGCGAGACGTATTCTTCCAATTTGGAACCGGGCACGTATACCTGTTTCTTAGATTTGTTGAAGTAGGCGGCGTCGGCGACGCCGAATTCCTTGGCGACCTTCTCCAACTGTTTGTCGCCGCGTTCGTCGTCGAACATGCAGGCGACGAAAAGGGACGTCCTACCCATTTTCTCCCTGTTGGCGTCGACGAATTCACGGACCCTTTTGGAGGGCCCCCCGGCATATATGCCCGTCCCGAGGTGGATCCAGTCGTAGCCGGAGACGTCGGGCATGGCGTCGGCGAGGTCGAACAGGTCGGCACCCGTTGCCTCGGCTATGCGTTCTGCTATTTTCCTGGTCGAGCCCAGCTTGGACGAGAAGACTACTGCGCGCTTCATGGCGGTATATCGCAACATACCCTAAAAAGGCGACGCTGCGCCCAGGTTATATAATCCCGCGGCAATCGGCGTGCATGGGATACAAGGTCGTCCAAATCGACGCAGTCGATTCCGCGAAACTCTTCGAGAAGTACTACAGGCACAACTTCTACACCACCAAGGCGGACATCTCCGGAATATGCGTCAAGCTCTACACCAAGGAGAAACACATCAAGGACATGTGGGAGGACAATTTCTACGCCATGGGCAACCACGTCAAATCCCATGCGAGGATAGTCGCCGTCAACGACCCAGACAGGGATATGGAGGTGCTGTACGACAGGTCCACCTTCACGGCCTTCCTGTACAACTTCGACTACTACGGCTGGATCAAGAGCATCGCCCTGGCGGTGGCTTCGGACATGCTCGAGGACAGCCACAGGATATACTCCGTGCACGGCGCCGCCCTCGACGTGGACGGCGTCGGCGTGACGCTGGTCGCGCCGTCGAAGACGGGGAAGACCACCCAGTCGTGGGGCCTTCTCAGGGCGCCCAACACCAGCCTCATAACCGACGACTGGTATTTCGTCAGGCTGACGCCGGGGAGACCGCAGATCAACGGCTCGGAGAAGAACTGCTACATAGACGCGGACATCGGCGACGTCTGGGAGGAGTTCAAGCCCCTTGTCAGCACGACGGTGTTCGACAACAAGGGCCGCGGCATCGCAAACGTCAGGTGGGTCACCGGCAAGGATTCCGTCGTTCCGATGACGACGATGAGGCACGTCATCCTGCTCAAGAGGGACCCGTCCGACAAGGAGGTCGTCCGCAGGCTCACCGCCGGGGAGGCCCTCGACTACCTCGTGGAACACGATTTCTGCAATCCGCACCAGATGGTCAGGGACGAGCGCAAACTGCGCATCAGGACCGAATTTTTCAGGGAATTCCTGGGGAAATGCGAGGTGCACATGGTGAACACCATCACCCCGCCGATGGAGACCCAGGACAGGATCAGGGAAATTCTGTCCGAAAGCTGTGCGGTACCCGCCCCTTGATGCCGATTCCCTCGGGGGAGACGTCGCATTCGTAGGCGGCAATTTCGACGCCGTTTTCCGCCGCCTCGGCCAAGGCCTCGCAAAAGTCCGGGTCCATGGGGCAATTGGGCGTGAACAGCCTTACGGGTGACATCTGCGCCACGAAAACCACGTACGCGCCGTAACCTTCGGCGGCCGCGGCCGTGAGCCCCCTTACGTGTTTCACGCCGCGGGTCGTCGGGGCGCCGGGAAACATGGCAACTCCGTTTTCCTCGAGGGTGACGCCCTTCACCTCCACGTAGTTGGTCCTGCCGTCCGCCTCCACCATGAAATCGTAGCGGGAGTCCCCCTTCGTGACCTCCCTGCGGACCGCCGCGATGTCGTCGAAGAGGCCTAGGCGGGGGAGGGCTTCGGCGAAGACGTCGTTGGGCACCTGGCTGTCGAGGCTTATCAGCATGTCCCCCTTGTACGCCGCCACAAGGTCGTACCCTGTCTTTCTGCCCGGGGAGCCGGACTCGGAAAGCAGGACCCTCGCGCCGGGGACGAGTATCTCCGTCAAGCGGCCAGTGTTCTTAACGTGAACGTCGACGGTCTTGCCGCCGAGCGTCGCCGAGGCGAGGAAGCGGTTGCGCCGTTTCACGAATCCCGCCTCGACTGTTTCGGGGAACCTCATGCGCAACGTATCACGTCGCGGTATCTTTTCCTTTCCCCGTCTGGGTCCATGATCGGCGGTGCCGGGGTTTCGACGTCTGGGTCTGCGTCCCACGTAACGTTTTGCCGAAGGAACGTCATCCTAATATACGATGTGAGGCATGGTAAAGCGAAGGCTTTCCGGGACCCTGTCCGCGGAAGGTGGGATGCGCTATGGGTGGGGTTTCTATTACAGCGGAGGTCAGCGGCCTTGCTTCGGCCGCGATGGCCCACGGGAAGTTCGGTGCGGTCAGGAGGATTGAGGTTTTCAACAACGCGGCGGAGCCGACGGGGGACATCCTCGTCACCGTCAGGTCCGAGCCCCCCGTCCTCGTCGAAAGGTCGTACGAGGTCAGCGGCATCCGCCCCGGCGATTCGATCGAACTGACACCCGACGACTGCGTTTTCGACATAGGTGCGCTGATGGACGCGGGCCATGCCACGGGCAAGGTTTTCGTCGAGGCCCGCTCCGACGGAGAGGTGCTCGCCGCCTACTCTTCCGATTTGGAGATATCCCCCGCCGGCGGCGTGCCGGGGGCCGAGGACGCGCTGTTCTTTTCCGCCCACGTCGACCCGAACGGCCCCCTGGCCGAGCGCATCCATTCCGATTTGGCCTCGTCCGGCCTGGAATTGCCCGACGACGGGTATTGGAAAGCGTCCCGTGACGGCATCTGCGACGTGTTCGACGCCTTGGCCGACGCCGTCTCGCAGGGATTCCGTGCCATCGAGGGCGACGAAATCAGGCCGCAGGCGGAAATCGCCGACGCGGGGGAATGCAACCCATGGGAATCCGTCGCTTTGAGGTGCTCCGTCCTGGAAAGGATGGGGCTCAACCCCTTGGCCGTGGTTTCCGGTGGCGTCCCCGCCTGCGGTTTGTGGCTGTACGACGGCGCCCTTCCCAACGAGGTCGTCTACGAGCCCGATTCCATCGCCATGAACGTCGACGAGGGGTACGTCGCCATCGACCCGGTGCCGCTGTCCGCCTCCGATTTCTCGTACGCCGTCGACATCGCCGAATCCAGGCGTTTGGTCCAACCGATGGGCGACGGCCCGGTGGTGGAATGGGAACCGAGGGCCGAAAGGCAGTACACCAGGAAGGAACAGTGGGAAAGGAAACTGTTGGACATCTCGCTCAGGAACAACCTGATCAACATGAGGCGCACCGCCAGGGTCGTGCCCCTGATGGTGGGCGACGTTTCCCGCTTTTACGACCGCGTCTCGTCCGGCGCCGAGCTCGAGCTCGCGCCGAGGCCGGAAAACTGGAGTGGGGCCGACGTATTCGAAAAATTCCCCATGGAGCCGGGAAGGTATGTGGAGAACGCCCTCGAAAGGGTCACGGGGGCCCTTGCGGAAGGCAGGGCCGTCCTGCCGTTGACCGAGGGCGCCCTCGCCACCGCCGCCGCCACCCTTTACAGACAGTCGAGGAAGGAGATGGAGGAGAACGGTTCCAACTCCTTCTTCATCGGTCTCGGCGCCCTCAGGTGGTACGAGGCCTCGTCCCCGGACGTGCCCAGGTACTCCCCGCTCATCCTCGTCCCGGCGTCGATCGAAAGGAGGAGGGGCAAGGGGTATTCCGTCAAGGCGATCGACGAGGAGACCATCCTCAACGTCACCCTGGCGGAGAAGCTCCGTGGCGAGTACGGGATCGACCTGCCGGCCGAGCTCCCGCTCCGCAGGGACGGCACGGTGAACGTCACCGCCGCCCTGGGCGCCGTCAGGAAGGCGGTCAGGACGATGAGGGAATGGGACGTGGTGCAGACGGCAGTCCTCGGCATCTTCTCCTTCAACCAGTTCGTGATGTGGAAGGACATCACCACCTTCCCCGGCCTCGAGGAAAACAAAATCGTCAAAAGCCTCATGGAATCGAGGCTGTGCTGGCCCGCCGAGCCAGTGGATGACCCCGGCGAACCCTACGACGTCTGCCTGACGCTGCCGGCGGACAGCTCGCAGATCAGGGCGGTGAGGGCCTCCGGCGCGGGGAAGTCCTTCGTGCTTCACGGCCCGCCGGGCACGGGCAAGTCCCAGACGATCACGAACATAATATCCAACGCCCTGTTTGAAGGCAAGACCGTGCTTTTCGTGGCGGAGAAGATGGCCGCCCTGGAGGTTGTGCAGAGGAGGCTGGAGGAGATAGGCATCGGCAACCACTGCCTCGAGCTGCACTCCAACAAGGCCGAGAGGGGGGCGGTCATGGAGCAGCTGCGCTCTTCCCTGGAGAGGTGCAAGCCCGCCGACGGCGAGGAATACGGGAGGAAGACAAGGAGGCTCCTGGAAGCCAAGGAGGCGCTGGACAGGTACGCCACCGCGTTGCATTCCAGGCTGCCCTGCGGCATCACGGTGCACGACGCCATTTCCAGGTACGAGGCCCATACCTCGTCGAACACGTTCGACGTCGCCATCGACGAATCCATCCTTGAAACGGCCACCGTCGACGATTTCGACGACTGGGAGTACCACGTCACGAAGATGTCCAAGTCCCGCGGCATTTTCGGCAACAGGCCGGACAACCCCTTCCTGCTCATAGGCTCCGCGGACGTGTCCATCGGCGCCGCGGAAAGGGCGAAACCCCTCCTGGAGCGGTTGGCGTCCGCCTCCCGGGGGGCCATATCGGTCAACATGAAGATCAAGGGGCTGGGTCTCCCCGACGGCGTCTCCGATTTCAAGGGCGTAAGGGTCCTGAGCGGGTTCCTGGAAATGATGGACCCGGTCATGCTGACCAACCCCAAGTCCGTGATGATGCCCGGGGCGGCCCAGGACCTCCTCGACGCCCTGGGCGAATCGGACAGGTTCATGGGTTCCCTCGCCAGGGTCTCGGAGCAGGAGGCGTCGACGCATTCGGCCAGGGCCGACGGGGTTTTGACCGCGCTGAGGAACGCATACGGCAAATTGGATGCCGCCGGCAGCGGCCTCAGGCTTTCCGCGGTGGAAAGGCGCATAGAGGACATGGAATTCATCAACGGCATCGTCTCCGCGGCCGGGGACGACGTCCAGGGGATATTGGCCCATTGGAAGGTCGGCGTCTTCGACCTCAACAGGCAGGTAGACCTGGCGATGTTCTGGAGACAGGCCAACGAGGCCGGTTTCCTCAGAAGGAAGAAGGCCGCGGCGAAGTTCATGGACACCTTCGGCTTCGCCCTGAAGGACCCGACGATCCGGTTCAAGGACGTCCCCAAGGTGCTCAGGCCGCTCACCGACCTGGCGTCGAAGGTGGAGAGGGTGCGCGGCATCGTCACAGAGCGCCTCCGCGGCCCGGCGGCGGAGAACCTGGCCACGGACATCAAGGAGCTGGAGGCGTTCAGGGACAGGGCGGGCGCCCATCTGGAGATGATAAGGATGTGCGGCGGCAAACCCGCGGACGCCGCCGAGGCCATGGCCAAGATAGCGGACTCCGAGGGGCTGTCGGATGAGATCGCCGAGGCGTCGGCGGAATACGACGAGGCCTACGCGGCGGTCAGGGACCACCTATCGCTGAACGAGGACATGGAGACGCCGGAGGAATCCCTTTGGTTTTCCAACGCCGTCCTCGGCGGCATAGGCAAGCTGCCCGACTGGACCCTGTGGAACGCCCAGTGCAGGGAGGCCCGCTCCATGGGCCTCGGCGGAGTCGTCGACGCCGTCGCGGCGGGCGGGGACCCGGAATGGCTGCCGGCGTCGTTCTCCAAGGCGCTGTACAAAGCGGTTGCGGAGAGGGGGATGTCAGGCTTCCCCGAGCTTTCGGAATTCAGGAGCGACAGCTTCGAGGCGGACGTGGCCGAGTTCAGGAGGATGGACGCGGAGTACATGGAGTTGAACAGGGAAATCCTCAGGCACCGCCTCAGGGAAAGGATCCCGTCGAAGCTAGACGGGTCCGTGGACGGGTCGGAGACCAACACCCTTTATAGGGCGATCAACACCCAGAGGTCGAGGAAATCCATCAGGACGCTGTTCTCGGAGATACCGAACCTGCTGCCGAGGATGTGCCCCTGCATGCTTATGAGCCCCCTGTCCGTGGCGCAGTACCTTTCCCCGGATTACCCGAAATTCGACATCGTCGTGTTCGACGAGGCCTCGCAGATCCCCACCCACAAGGCGATTGGCGCCTTGGCCAGGGCCGGGACGGCGATAATCGTCGGCGACCCGAAGCAGCTGCCGCCCACCACGTTCTTCGAGTCCAAGCTGGAGGGGGAGACGGACCAGGAGGAGCTGGAGGACATGGACAGCCTCCTCGAGGACTGCCTGGCGCTGCCCATGCCCGAGTCGCACCTGGAATGGCACTACAGGAGCAGGCACGAGAGCCTGATATCGTTCAGCAACCACGTCTACTACGGCAACAGGATGCTCACATTCCCGTCGCCGAACGACATCGAGTCCAAGGTTTCCTTCCGCCTCGTCGACGGGGTCTACGACAAGGGCGGCAGGAGGACGAACGAGGCCGAGGCCGAGGCCGTCGTCGAGGAGGCCCTGAGGCGCCTTTCCGAAGGCGGGCACAGCATCGGCATCGTGGCGTTCAGCAAGGCCCAGCAGGAGAAGATAGACGATCTCCTCTGGGCGAGGCTTGACAGGGACGAGGCCCTCTACTCCGCGGCGGTCGGCGGCAGGGAGCCGCTGTTCGTGAAGAACCTCGAGAACGTGCAGGGGGACGAGAGGGACGTCATCCTGTTTTCGGTCGGCTACGGCCCCGACGCCTCCGGCAGGGTGACGAACAACTTCGGCCCGATCAACAAGGCCGGCGGAGGGAGGAGGCTGAACGTGGCCGTGTCGAGGGCGAGGCACGAGATGGTGGTCTTCTCGTCCATGAGGGCGGAAAGGATACGCTTAAACCCCGGCACGCCGGACGGCGTGAGGCACCTCAGGAGGTTCCTCGAGTTCGCCCAGAACGGCGGCAGGTTCGGCCCCGCTGGCGGCAGAATGGTCAGGGCGGAGGGTTCCCCCATGGCGGCGAGCATCGCCGCCGCCCTGGCCGAAAGGGGGTACGAGACCCGCTTCGACGTGGGCGGCTCGGGCTTCAGGATAGACGTCGCCGTCATAGACCCGGACGACAAGGACAGATACATCTTGGGCATCATGGCCGACGGGGAGAACTACAGGGATTCCGGGAACACGAGGGACAGGGAGTTCGCCCGCGAGGAGGTGTTGCGCGGCCTCGGGTGGAACGTATTCCGGGTATGGTCCATCGAGTGGATGTACAACCGCGACGAGGTCGTGGACCGCATATGCGCCGCCATGGAGGAGGCCGTCGAACAAGCGGAAAGCCTGGAACCCCGGCGCGACGGGGAGGAGGTCTACGTCCCCGTGCCCGACGACGGGTTAAGGCTTACCTACGAGAGGGCGCACGTCGAGCCCAGGATCGCAGGGTTCGAGGACGCCCTCGTAGGCAGGATCAACATCATCAACCTCGCCAACGGGATACTCAGGGAGGAGGCGCCCGTCACGGAATCGTACCTGGTGCAGAGGATATCCGACGCGTTCCCCGACGCCAGGTTGACTCCGAAGAACAGGAAGGCCCTGCTCGGCATAATCGGCGACGTATGCACCAACACGACCATGTTCGGCCGGGAAAAGACGTACTGGGACAGGTACCAGCTGCCGTCCAGGTACCTCAACTACAGGGTGCCCAAGGAGGGCGGCCTGCGCAGGGAGGCGGACCACATCCCCGTGGAGGAGATGGCCAACGCCGTCGTCGACCTCGTCGACAGGTCCGTGTCCGTCGACGTCAAGGATCTGATTAGGTCGGTGTCCAAGGAGTTCGGCTTCTACAGGACGGGGCCGAGGATCGAGGAGGCCGTCGAGAGGGGCATTGAGTTGGCGGAGGTGCAGGGCAGGATAGCCGTGGACGGGGGCAGGGCCCACGCAGTGGGCCTATGAGAGGTTGCTTTCGATGTACCGGACGATCTCCAGGTCGTCGTCCGTCCATTGGGGGGTGAACCCCCGCCCGAGGGTGGATTCCCTCCACTCCCCGGCCCTGGCCATGTGTCCGGAGATGTCCGCCTTGGGCACCACGATCGCGAAGCAGTTCTCCGCGGACGGCACCCAGGATTTCGGGTCGTCGTAGTGTCTCTCGCCCAGGATGCCGACGACGAACACTATTTTGTCGAGGCCGGCGAGCTCGGCGTAGAGCGAGGCCTGCATCAGGTAGTTGTCCGGCACCGAGGGGTTGCCGTCCGCGTCCTCCCATCTCGCCCTGTCGCCCGCGGTCTTTATCTCAAGGACGGCGGCCTTCCTGCCGTTGACATGGACGTAACCGTCGACCATGCCGCCGAATATGCCGCCTTTCGGGAAATGCTCGTAGCCGCAGAGTTCCTTGGGTTCCGGTTCCTCGATGAACACTTCATCGCCTTCCGAAAGACCCAGACCCTCGGAGAAAAGGCCGGCGTGGTTCGCCCGCGCATGGTTCCTGATGACCGGCTCGAGGGCCTCCCCGGCCTCTGTGTACTTGTTGGGCTCGTACTTGGAATATATGCCGGCCATGCCCAAGGCGGCGGAGAATGGGGTCTCGAAACGGTTCTCGCCCAGGACGGTGGCGAGCCTGGAACCGGTGATCCTCCTGATCCACGCGTCCTTCCTGAAGTAGATCCGGCGTTCGTTGTAGTCTATTCTCTCGATCAATTCCGGTCTGAACCTTATCGCCAAGCGACGACACCCCCCTCCGCTTTCATCGCCATGGGATGGCCCAACCGATAAATAACGTTTTGACGGCCGCGGGCATCATTCGGTGAACAGTTCCGTCGGCCCCTTCTCGAACACCAGACTCGCTGGCTCGAACATGGAATCGGCGAAGGCGGCGCAGAACAAAGGATAGTGCTCCACGCCCGTTTCGTCGACGTATATGTCGGAATTCTGGAACATAATCCACCTGTCGACATTGGCGCCCCTCGGGTCGTTCATGATTTTCCTGAAGGAAGGGGCGGCCCTGTTCCTGCCGGATTTGACCTCTATGACGCTTATCTTCCCGTTGCGTTCGGCAACGAAATCCAAGTCGATTCTCCCCGATTTGTCCGAGAGGTAATACGTCTCAAAACCGCATTTGGAAAGCATCTCGCAAACGGAGTTCTCCGCGATTGCCCCCTCGTTTATCGCGACGTCCCCGTTGATCAGGGCCATCCTGGTGTCGTTTTTCATCATGGCGACGAGCAACCCCGTGTCGGCCATGTACATTTTGAACCTGTTTGTTCTTTTGTTGTGTTCAAGCGGCCGTTCGATATGGGACAGGTCGTAGCACAGGTTGACGAAATGGGACCCATTCAACCAATCTATCAGCTCCGCATATTCCCTTATGCCGACGTTTTTCCTCTCCTCGATTTCCGAGAACCTGAACCTCTTGTTCGTCCTTGCGAGTTCCGACGGAATCAGCTCGAACGCCCTTTCGGTGTTTGATTTGATGCCGGTGGCCGCATAGGCGACGATGTCGTTTTTGTAACCCTCTATGATGTTTTTCTGCAACGCGACCACGGCGCCCATGTCGTTGTCTCGGGTGGATCTTTTGACGGGTTTCGGCATTCCGCCCACGAGAAGGTATCTCCTGTAGTGTTTGTTCAAACCCGCCAAAGCGTTTTCGCCGAAGGGCTCCCTGTCCTTGATTTTCTTCCTTATGAAATCGATATCCTTGCGGGATATCCCGATCGCCCACAGGTATTCCTCGAAATCCATTGAATGCAGGTATTCCGTCTGCACGTAACCGACGGGGTAGGATTTCGGCGGGTTATGCCGGATTCCAAGCAACGATCCAGAGCCGATGACGTCTAGCGAGCCTTCGACGACAAGCGGTTTTATCGCCATGATCGCGTTGGGGCATTCCTGTATCTCGTCCAGGAAAAGAAGGGACCTGCCCTTTTCGATTCTGAATCCCTCGAAGGACAACGTGAGTTGCGTATGGAGTTTGGCCGCACTGATGCCGCCTTTGAAAAAATCACAGTATTCCGGTTCGGTCTGGAAATTCAATTCAAGGAAATGGTCGTAGTTATTTTTCCCAAACTCCCTGATTATATGCGTCTTACCCACCTGCCTCGCGCCTTCGACGAGCAGGCCGACCTTATCCGGGTCGTTTTTCCATTTCAGGAGTTTTTTCATTATTTTTCTTTCCATGCCTTAAGGATGGGCCATCCTATTTAACTACTTTTTTCATGAAATAAATAGTAGAAAATACTACATTTTGTATAGTAAAAAGTAGTGAAACATACTATTTTTACCTAGTAAAAAGTAGTAATTGAAAGAATTCGACAAATCTAAAGGCGATGCGGCAAACAACAGGGGCGGCGTGGAAATGGCGCGGAGGGAGGGATTCGAACCCCCGAGGCTTGTGCCACCGGTTTTCAAGACCGGCGCCTTAATCCGGGCTGGGCCACCTCCGCTCACGCGAAATATGCCCTTTCCATATATATTGGCGACGTTAGGCAGGCGCGGGCCCGTCCCTTTCCCAGAGACGCCCCAGATTCCCGGCGGAAAGGGCGAACCAGGCGTTCTCCACCGCCAACGAGATCACGGCAGGCAACGCCACGCCGGGCATGCCCGGGAACAGCACCAGCGCCATCGTCGCGGCCAGGCCTGAGTTCCTCCACACCGCCATCGAGACGCGCACGATCGCCTTGCCCTTCTCGTCGCCCATCCTGTAAAGCGTGTTCGTCATCAGGAAGCTCATGCCGAATACCCTGACTATGCAAAGCAGGGCGATTGCCGCGACGACGTCCCAGTCGGTGAAGAGGGCGTCCCTGTTCGCCGAGAACGCGAGGAAGACGATGGCGAACATGGTGGCGTTGACCACAAGGACCTTGTGCTCCCTTTTCGGCCTCATCCGTTTGACGCCCCTTGAAAGCACCAACGGCACGGCTATGAAAAGCACGATGTATTTCACGATCTCAAGGGGGTTGACGGCCTCCCCCAGGAAGATGTGCGTGAGCAGCGGGGTCGCCAGGAGGGCGGCGAAGTAGACCGCCGTCACGGAAACCAGGGAGGATTCCACGTCCCCCTTGTAATACATCGCCACCGTCACCGTCGAGATTGCGCAGGGGACCGCCGCAAGCAACGCCCACCCGTACCAAATCTCTTTATGGTTCCAGTAGAACGGCAGGCCGGCCAAAAGGGTGGCCCCGGTGCCTATGACGAACGTCATCACCACGGCCATAGCCATCTCCCGCCCCCTGCCTGAAAGAGTTTCCCGGCTGAGTTCCATGCCCTCCATTGAGACCGCCATCAGGACCATAAGGACGGCGATCATCGGCTCCGCCGGCGAGAAGGGCGTCGGCCCGAGGATTATCGCCAGCACCGCGGCGGAAAAGACCCAGACCTTGATGTCCTGGAGTGCGCGGCAGAGACTCATCGTCGGTCAGAACCTCTGATACCACTTTTTCTTGATCAGCGGCGCGGGCATGTCGAAATAGTCGGGCCACAGCCTCTCTATGTACTGTTCCATGAACACGAACCACACCCTCTCGACGACGAGGGACACGGCGGCGGGGATCGCGACCTCGGTCATCCCCGGCAGGAGGACGATCGCGAGCGTCAGCGCCAGGCTGGAGTTCTTCCACACGGCCATGGAGGCGTAGGTCACGCCGTCCCTGCGCTCGGTCTTCCCAGCCCTGACGGAGAATATCATGAACGTGCTTATGAGGAAAATCCTCAGGATGCACAGCAACAGGATCAAAGCCACGAGCCACGGCTCGGAGGCGAGGACGTCCCTGTATTTCGAGAAGCTCAGGAAGACGAGGGCGAACATCGTCGCGTTGATGACGATGGTCTTGACATCGGTGTTCATCGGCCTGTTCCGCATGAGCACGACGTAGCCCATGGGGACGGCGATGAACAGCAGTATGTACTTCAGGATCTCCACCGGACTGATGGCGTCGCCGATGAGGGCGCGGGTCATCAGCGGCGTGATCAGCAACGCGAGCAGGTGGACGACGGTGACCGAGATGACGGACGACTCCACGTCGCCCCTCAGGTAGAGCGTGGCAGTGATCACGGACACGGAACACGGGACGGCGGCGAGCATTACCCAGCCGTACCAGATCTCCGGGTGCCAGTTGAGGAAGATCAACCCGGCGGCCAATGTGAACAATGTGTTCACGCCGTAGCAGCAGACGATGTTGATCAGCAGATCCCGCTTGTGCCTGCCGAGATTCTCCTTGGAGATCGACATCCCCTCCATGGCCGCGGACATCTGGATGACCAGGGCGATTATGAGCAGGGTGGCCACGTCGAGGCCGTCGATTGGCCCGACGACAAGGCCGAGGACAAGACCCAGGAGGATCCAGAGCCTCATGCTCGATACAAGGGGCGGCAGCGCCATCAGACACCCCCGAAAAACCTCTTGGCGTCGGCGATCGGATCCTTCGTGGCCCTCGCGCCGATTTCCGAGGCGTACCTGGAGGCGCGGCCGTCGAGAATCACGGCCATGCCCCTGTCGTCCTCCTTCCGTATCAGGCGGCCAATGGCCTGCTTCACCTTCCTGGTGGCGGGAACCTGGGAGACAATCCTCCACCCGGCCCATTCACCGTACTTGTCGTCGAACATCCTGGTCATCGCTTTGGACACCACCGTCGGCGGCGGGAACGGCAACCCCACGACTATGGCGAGGCCGAGCATGTCCCCGGGGAAATCCATCCCCTCGGCCACAGAGCCGCCCATGACGCAGAACAGCACTCCGTCCCTGCCCCTCCTGAAATCGTTCACGTTGCGCATCGTCACGCTTTGCTTCCCGGACTCCTCCCAGAACAGCGGCTTCTTTATATCCCTTTCCAGGAAGGGCCTGGCCCTCGCCATCATGGAATAGGAGGTGAAGAACACCATCGTGTTCTCCCGGACGGCCTCGCACAGCCGGACGATGTAGCGGACGATGCGGGTGAACATGGCAGGCTCCTTCTGGAGCGTGTCGTACTTCGTGGTCACGTCGTTAACGTACACCACCAGTTTGTTTTCCGGCGGGAAGGGCGACGGGTAGGAGACGGTGACGGTATCGGCGGGGAGCCCCATGACCTTGACGTACTGGTCCAGCGGCTCCATGGTGCCGGACATGTGTATCGCCCCCTGGAGGGAGTTGAGGAAGTCGACGATTTCCCTGGGGTCGATGCAGGAGGACCTTATCGATTCCGTCTTCTCGCGGACCTCGACGGTCTTGACGGAGGCGCCGGAATCGTCCTTTATCCATCTGATCATCGGCTCGCTGAGGACGTGTATCTGGGACATCTCGTCGGAGCCCCGTTCCATCAGCAATTCCGTCCTGGTTAAACCGGCCTCGTGCACCTGGAACGTGGCCGTGAGGAGGTCGCCCCGGGGGATGCCGAGGACCTCGGCCATGCGCCCCTCTATGTAGTCCTTGGGCAGCGCGGCCTCGTCTTCGCCGAGGCCGACGTATTTGGTGGCGGCGGACCTGACGGCGGATTTCAGGGCGTTGAGGTAGGCGGACAGGGTCACGTCCCGGAGGACCCTGACGGGCTTCATCGTGGAAGCCTCGTCGATGGCGCTGTCGATCGTCCTCATCGATATGGAGAAGGTCTCCTGGTCCCTGGCCGCGTCGATGAAGTTGTGCGCCTCGTCGATGACGAGCGTCACGCCGTTCTCGCAGTCCATGTTCGAGAGCAGGTTCGTCCTGATGTCCTCAGAAAGAACGTGGACGTACGGGGCTGAGACGACGTCGCAGTCCCTCATGAGGTATTTCTTCGTCTCGTAGGGGCACACCCTCAGGGATTCGCAGAAGGAGTCCAGGTCGCCGGAGGTCGGTATCTCCCTGGTGAAATATTCCGTGACCTCCCTCATCCTCGAGGGCATCCTGGCGAAATAGGGGCATGCGTCGGGCTTCCCCTCGTTGACGTTTCGCTTGCTGTCCTCGCATACGCTCGCAAGGGCTTGGGGGGTGATGTCGCCGTACCCCTCCCTGCCGCGGATGAGGAGGCAGGACTTCTTCCGGCCGGTGAGGGCGATGCCCGTGACGGGCATGACGGCGGAGATGTTCTGGAGTTCCTTCATGACCTGGTCCGTCTGGGATATCGTGCGCGTAAGGTACAGCACCTTCTTGCCCCTGGGCATCGAATGCTGCAGGGCGGCGGCGAGGGAAACGATCGTTTTGCCGGTGCCGGTGCCGGACTCGGCGACGATGTGCCTCCCGGAATCCAGGGCGGAAAGCATGTCCTTGACGATCCTTTCCTGCCCCTCCCTAGGCTTTTCGTAGGGCATGTAGGGCATGTCGTCCCTGGGTTTGGAAAGGAGCCTCGGTTTCCCGCCCGGTTCTTCCTCACGGGATTCGAAATGAATGTCCCAGCCGTCGTTGGCACCGACGCCGCCGCCCCGGTCGTCCCCGTCCCCAAAGTCGCGGTATGCGCCGCAGTGCCCGCACCATTTGGCGCCGGGCGCGTTAAGGCTGCCGCATTTCGGGCAAAAAAGGGCCATATAGTCCAATAAAACGCACCGTATTTAATCGGTTCGGGGCGACGTAATGCGGGAAAGAACGGCAACCTTTAATCGGACGTTGGGCATGGCGCCCGCATGGAAAGGAAAATGACCACGGAGGCACTTCTCGCCTTGGTCTTCGACACCGAGTCCGTGATGGCCAAGCATTCCGACGACATGGCCCGCCGCCTCCTTTGGGAGCTCGACGGGATGATCGCCGACTACCACAGGAGCCTGGCCATCGTGCAGCTTTCGGGCAACTACTCGTCCAAGGGCCATCTCTGCACGTCGATGCTGTCGTCGCTGAAGGACGACGAGCTGAAGCAGGTGCTCCAGAACGTCCGCGCGATGGTGCTGGCGGACCTGGAGCGCAGGGGCATCATGGACGTCTGATACCCAGCTCGTCGATCGCCCTTCCCATCGCAGGGGATTCCAGCTCGATTATGCGGAGCAGGTGCCTCTCGGCGTCGGCGGCCCTGCCCATGCCCATCAGCGCCATGGAGATGCCCCGGTGGACGTCTGCCAGGAGCTCTGGGTTCACTTTCCGGTGGAGGCCCGCCATCCCCTCCATCAGTTCGGCGGCGGCCGAGTGGCATTCCACGAAACCGGGCATGTCCCCCGTCCTTTCGTGCAGGTCGCCCTTGTATATCAGCGAGAAGACCAGTTCGAAGGGGTCCTCGATGGCGCCGTCGCCCTCCAGTTCGTAGCCTATGCCTATGGCCTCGTCGAAGGCCTCGAAGGCCTCGCTCTCCATGCCGGCGTCCATGAACGCCTTCGCGGACACGTTCAGTGCCTCCAGCGCCCTGTTCATGTGCCACGGGTCCCCGCGGCCGTGCAGGGCGGCCACCGCCCTTTTGATGAAGGGGGCGGCACCGGAGGGCAACGCCGCATCAACGAGGTCGTTGGCGCAGGAGATGCACGTCTCGATCAGTTCCCGCTCGTCGTAGTGGCGGGAACCCTCGCCCACCTCGCCGATCCTCGCGGCGGCGGTGGCGTAGCAGCCCGCCATGGCGTCCCCGGGGCCGTCGCCGCCGAGGAGCTTCCCTAGGCTGACGTGGGTTTTGACGAAGAGTCCCGCATCCACGGCGATCCCGATGTCCTCGAGGTAATCGGCCAGCTCGGCGGCCTCCTCGAAGTCGGAGACGGCGGATAGGACGGAGCCCATCAGCCTGAGCACGGTGCCCCGGTTGATGTACAGCTCCAGCAGCTCGAGGGACGGGCCGGCGGCCTCGGCCGCGTGGATTCTGGCGTTCAAATCCTCCAGGGTCTCCTCGAGGTGGGCATCGGTCCTCATGCATGGCCATCTGCCACCGCCGATAATAAACTGCGCACTCGCAGGGTTATTATGCGGGAAGCGCATCAACGGGGCCATGAACAGGCAACTGAGGGTCGCGGCCATACACGACATATCATGCTTCGGCAGGTGCTCCCTTACCGTGGCGTTGCCGATAATCTCCGCCGTCGGCGTCGAGTGCAGCGTCATACCGACCGCCGTCCTTTCCACCCACACCGGCGGCTTCACCGGGTACACGTACCGCGACCTGACCGAGGACATAGTCCCCATCGTCGACCACTGGAAAACCCTCGACCTGAGGTTCGACGCCTTCTACTCAGGGTTCCTCGGGTCCTTCGAGCAGATCGATTTGGTGGCGGACATCTACGACGACATGGGCGGGGACGCCCTCGTCGTGGTCGACCCGGTGATGGCGGACAACGGCAAACTCTACACCGTGTTCCCGGAGAACTTCCCCAAGGGGATGGCGAAGCTGTGCTCCAAGGCCGACGTGATCATACCGAACATGACCGAGGCCGCGTTCATGCTGGGCGAGGAGTACGTCAAGGGCCCCTACGACAGGGAATACATCGACGGCCTCCTGGAACGCCTTTCCCGCATCGGCGCCGGCAAGGCCATCCTTACCGGCGTGTATTTCGAGGAGGGGAAGCTGGGGGCCGCGTCAATCGATTTCGACACCGGCGAGACCTCCCTCGTCATGAGGGACGCCGTCTCCGGCTACTACCACGGCACCGGGGACGTCTTCGGTTCGGCGGCCGTCGCGGCCATGGTCCGCGGCCACTGCGTGGCCGGCGCCACGGAAATCGCCGTCGACTTCACCGTCGGAAGCCTCAAGAGGAGTTACGCCGCGGGCACCGACAAAAGGTTCGGCGTCAACTTCGAGGAGGGCCTGGGGGATCTGATGGATGCCATCCACGTGTGACCTCACGCCCAAGGAATTCTCGGATCTGGCACATGCCATCTGGAAGGAGTGCTATTCCGGCATAATCAGCGATGCCCAAATCGATTACATGCTCGGGAAATTCCAGTCCCCGGAAGCCATCGCCGAACAGATCGCCGACGGGTACGTCTACAAGGCGATAACGGACGGCGACGCCGTCTGCGGGTACAGCGCCCACGTTTTCCTGGGTGGCGACTGCTTCGTCAGCAAGTTCTACGTCTCGTCGCCCCACAGGCGCCGCGGCCTCGGCTCGTGGAGGCTTTCCGCCATATTTGAGGAAGCCGAAGCCGCGGGCGCGGGAAGGGTGCACCTGTTCGTCAACAAGGGCAACACCGGTTCCGTCTCTTTCTACGAATCCCTCGGGATGGAGGTGTCCGACTCCGTCTGCGTCGACATCGGCGGGGGTTTCGCCATGGACGATTTCGTCCTCGAGAAGAGGCTCCCCAAAGGCGGCAAAGGGAAAAGGGGTGAGTGAGGCACTTGTTCATTCCCGCCACCCGCGAGGAGATGGAAAGGAGGGGTTGGGATTCCCTCGACGTCGTCATCGTCTCCGGCGACGCGTACATCGACAGCCCGTACAACGGGGCGGCCATCATCGGCCACTGGCTAATCGACCACGGGTTCAGGGTCGGGTTGATCCCGCAGCCGTCCCTCGATTCCGGCGGGGACGTGCTTTCCCTGGGCGTCCCGGAACTGTTCTGGTCCGTCACAGCGGGTTCCGTCGACTCCATGGTCGCGAACTACTCCCCGATGAGGAAGTTCAGGAAGGAGGACGACTTCACACCCGGCGGGAGGAACGACAGGAGGCCCGACAGGGCGACCATCGCATACACAAACCTCATCAAAAGGCATTCCAAGGGCAAACCCATCGTCCTGGGCGGCGTTGAGGCCAGCCTGAGGCGGGTGGCCCACTACGACTACTGGTCCGATTCCGTGCGGAGGTCGGTGCTGTTCGACGCCAAGGCCGACGCGATCACCTACGGCATGGGCGAACTGTCCAACTTGGAGTTGGCCAGGAGGATGCGGGACGGGCAACCTTGGGACGGGACGGACGGCGTTTGCGTCATCGGCAAAAGCGTCCCCGACGGATATCTCGAGATGCCGTCGTTCGAGGAATGCAGGGATTCCAAGGAATCCTTCATGGACGCGTTCGAGACGTTCCACGAAAACTGCGACCCCGCGTACGCGAAGGGGTTGGCGCAGAGACACGGGGATCGATACCTGATCCAGAACAGACCCTCGAGAAGGCTCACGACGGGGGAATTGGACGCGGTCCATTCCCTTGATTACGAATACGCGGTGCATCCCGTATCGGCCCGCCTGGGTCACGTAAGGGCCATGGACACCATACGCAATTCCGTGACGACGCACAGGGGATGCTACGGCGGGTGTTCCTTCTGCGCCGTGCACGCCATGCAGGGGCGCGACGTCGTCAGCAGGTCCCAGGGGTCGATCGTGGCGGAGGTTGCCCGCATGGCGTCCGCAAAGGGCTTTGACGGGGTCGTGCGGGACGTCGGGGGCCCGACGGCGAACATGTACGGCACATATTGCAACGTGGGCGGCTGCGATGGCGGCAGGTGCCTGTTCCCCGAGCCCTGTCCCAACCTGGTCCTGGACCACGCCCCCTCGATGGCGCTGCTGGAAGCCGTCCGTTCCGTAAACGGCGTCAGGAAGGCGTTCGTCGCCTCGGGCGTGAGGCACGACATGGTCCTCGCCGACGGGGAAAACGGCGAGGCATACCTTAGGGCGCTGTGCGGGCACCACATCTCCGGGCAGATGAAGGTGGCCCCGGAGCACGTCTCCAAGAAGGTGCTGGACCTCATGGGGAAGCCCGGCGTGGGGAAGCTGACCGAGTTCAAGGGGATGTTCGACCGCATCAACTCCGACGTCGGGAAAAGACAGTTCCTGACGTACTACTTCATGGTCGCGCACCCCGGGTGCGGCGACCGCGAGGCGGGGGAAATCTCAAGGTACTGCTCGGACGTCCTCGGCATCAGGCCGGAGCAGACCCAGGTGTTCACGCCCACGCCCTCGACGGCGTCGACGGCGATGTACCACACAGGCATGGAGCCGTTCACCAGAAAACCCGTTGCCGTCGAAAAGTCAAATAAGGGCAAACACTCTAAGAAAGCCAAGGTGGTCGGGGGCCGAGGCAAATGACCGGCGAACGCGCGATAGTGTTTAACAACGGGACCCGCATCACCCCCGTGAAGGGATCGGAGGTAACCGTTGCGTACGTGCGCAACGCACACACGGAGGACATAATCTTGACGTTCAACACCTTGGGCGAATTGAAGGAGGCGGCGGAGAAGGGCGACCTGAGCGCCATGGCCGACCTCGGGGCGTACTACCTGTACAGCGGCGAGAAGGATTACCTGAAGGCGTTCGTGCTCCTGCAGGACGCCTCGATCATCGGCAACGCGGACGCGATGCTGCACCTGGGGAGGATGTACGAGAACGGTTGGCACGTCGAGAGGGACATGTGGACCGCGATCAGCCTCTACCGCAGGGCGCACATCGGCAAGGTCACAGGGGCCAGGAAGGCCATGGGGGACGCATACGACAAGCTCGCCGACGAGATAGAGGTCACCGGCAGGCTCGTGGCCACCGACGACTTCCACGTGGAGGCGTGCTGCACGAAGCTCAGGGAGGGCATCAGGATGGGCAGGATCATGCCGAAGGAGGACGACGACGGCGTCCGCTTCTACATAGTCAACTTCACCCGGGAGACCCCGACGGACCACTGCCCGTACTGCGGGGCGAGGCAGACTGTATAATGGAAAAATATTGTCAAGGTTCAACAGTACAGCGGTCAATGACCCAATCAATCCATCGTTTTGCGGATTCCCCTCTACGTTTATCCATTTCCCAACTGCCGTGGTAACCTCTTTCGTTGTACCATTTTGCGATATCTATGCCCTCGACGGGAACATTTTCTAAAAAGTGTTTTTTCAGGAAATAATTGAAAACAGGCCTTCGAGACATTATTTCAACAACTTTCAAAATTCTATCCCTTATCGGCAGTTTGAAATATTCTTCGCCTTCGTCGGTTAGAAAGAGGCCATTTGGACGTCCAGATCTGCGGCACAACCCGAGGTATCTGCAGGAATTGCCGTAGTAGTTCCCCTGCCTCGACTCGACACCCAGGGAATCGGCGATCTCCGGATATTTGATCCCTGGTTGAGTTCGGATTAAATCTAACGTATCTAGAACCATTTGAAACGTGTTTGCCTGTGGAGTCGGGACATTCTTGGGATCGGACACAATGAATGATTCGGACAATATTTTTCTGATATCCGACGTTCTAATTTCCTTGTAGAAATCGTATCTTTTTCTGGAAACCAACTTCAGTGAATTGTAATTGAAAGGATCCTCAACACTGAACACGTGGGCGTATAAGGATCCAGAGGAATAGGTCATGAAGACGTTGAGGATTTCCTTGTCGCTCTGCCCTTCTAACATCCTATATGGGTAGTACAGTTGCCTAGCCATGAAATCCGTCTTGACGCCAATTTTTGCCTCGACATTAATGATCGTGTTCTTCGACTCGAACACTCCATCCATCTCGATTTGAGAACCTTGGACCGAAATGTGATAATCGTGCTTCTGTTTGACATCACCTATACGAAATTCGAAATCACCGGAGGATTCTCTACCGAAGTTTGTAAAAGAAAAAGATCCTCTTTTTTCGCCACCAATGTCGTCAATAACACCGTAATTGAATGCAGAAAGAATCAAAGCGGGTTCATTTGAAATAGAATATGGATCTAAAGTGTCATACCTTTTATCCAAAATGATCCGTTTCCCTCTGATGCTGGCGTAATCTAGTTTGACAAAAGCATCGAACCTACCGATGGCGTAACTTCCCCTGATCATATACGGCATAATGCAGAGATCCCTGTCCTTGAGGGGTGCGGGGACGTTTTCTCTGCTTTCCATTTTTGACAGCAGGCGAGGCTCCCTCCCAGTTGCTTTGGACATCTGGTCAGCAGTAATGTGGAATATTTCGCCCTTTGCAATTTTTGAATCTATGTCAAATTCCTCAAATATTCTTTCCCACGCCTCGTCGTTTTTACTAAAAGAATCCTTTCTTACCAATTA
>JAAYNL010000027.1 GCA_012520845.1 Thermoplasmatales archaeon
CGTCCACGAGCCTGGCGGGGTGGTATCCCTTTGCGTTCAGCTTCTCCATGTCCAACTCGACTATGTGCCTCGGGCACGCAATGACGCACATGCCGCACCCCTTGCACAGAATCTCATCCACGATTATAGTAGGCATCTCGGTTCCTCCTCCACCCCCGCGGGGCAATTATAAAAGGGGTAAGAGTGAGGCGTTTAAAGCATATTGGGTGGGTTTTCGCATTCCGGTTTTACGGAACTAAGCCGTCGGACCCGGGTCGACCGTGAAACCCGTTCACCCTTGTCGAAAAGCAACACGTCCCCACCGCACCATTCCGCCATGCCGTCCTTGTACCCCGGCACGGAGAACAGGCGGTAGACCGTGCGGTATCCGTCCAGTTCCCCGACGGCCGACGCTCTGGCCCTCAAGGACTTCAAGACGTTCATGCCAATCGGTTTCGACGCGAACTTGCGTTCCGCGACGTAGGCCGTGCCGTTCTTTTTCTCCAAAGTGACGAGGTCGATTCCGCCCTTCCCCAGTATTTTCCGTGTTCCGCCGACACACCCTCGGAAAGAAGGCATCTGCGCAGTTCCTCCCTGCATACGTCCTCGAAGACGAAGGCCACGTGTGCGCATCCGTGAAACGGTCTTTCAGGTTCTGCACGGCGAGATCGCTCCCCCTCCCGGAAATCGAATTCCTGTAAGGGTGGACGAAACGGAACCATGGCGAAAGGAAATTGTCCGATATGACGTACTGCCCGTTCCTGCTCTTCTCGGGTTTCTTCTCGGCGACCGGTATTGTCCTTCAGGAATTCCTCGAGGAGTCTGTTTTTTCCCATCCTGCGCCTCCCTTTGAGAATGACGAACGGGCGCTTCATGGAGTATTGATATTCCAATATCCCGAATTCCTCTTCCCTGCCGATGAATTCCATGGGATGCCGGGCTCGTAGGATATGAGAATTTTACTTAATATAATATATTTTAACTTAAAAAATTCTATAAATGTCTTGATTGTCAATTTCTCGAGGAAATATTAGAATGAATAATGAAAATGTTAGAAATTTTTAGAACTCTTTCCTTATCAAATCGAAATTTTTTGATATTATTATATATGATAAAATAAATTGTAAAACATGGATGATACGGATGATTATATCGAACGCCCAAGATATGCGGAAAAGATAACCCCGTTCATCGGAAACGGCAACATCAAAATCGTTACCGGAATAAGAAGGTGCGGAAAATCCGCGATGATGCGCCTTATCTCCAAGTCGATGGATGGCTGCAACGTAATTTACCTGAATATGGAATTGGGAACGAATTACCGCCTCAGGGATTGGACGTCTTTGTTGAAGTATGTCGAATCCGCGATAGACCCAGACCGCCCCAATGCGCTGTTCATAGACGAGGTACAGAACATAGAGGGATGGGAACTCGCGTTGAGGGACATCGTCGCCAGGAGGCTGTGCGACATCTACGTTACCGGATCGAACTCCGACCTGCTCTCCTCCGAGTATTCCACGCACATCGGAGGGAGATTCAACACAATCCGGATGCTGCCGCTCTCATACGCGGAATGCCTGGACTTTAGGAAGGCTTACGGTGGCGAAGGGGATGTTTTTGAAAGATTCTTGGGGATTGGGGGTTTTCCCATCCTTTGGCACCGCCCCGTCGATACGCAATCCTCCCTTCAGACCGTGAGGGACATCGTCGACGTGACCATCGTCAACGACATCGAAGGAAGGTTCGGCATAAAGAACAAACGGTTGCTCATGGACATACTGAGGTTCGTTCTGTCCACCTTAGGGAGCTACGTTTCCTCCAACAGCATCTACAACACCCTGATTTCTTCGGGGGTAAGGGTATCCAGGGACACGGTCTACAGCTATCTGGAATACCTTGAGGCGGCAAACATCCTCATCCGGGCGGAAACTTTCGATATAAGGGGCAAAAGGGTCCTGACGTCCAAATACAAGTATTATGCGACGGACCTCGGCATAAAGCACGCGCTTCTTGGGCACAGACCGGACGACGCTCCCGGGCATATGGAGAACGTCATCTTCACGGAATTACTGGGAAGGGGCTACGACGTATACGTCGGGGGCGTCAACGGCAAGGAAATCGATTTCGTCGCCGAGAAATTCGGTAAAAGGATTTACGTCCAGGCCTGTCATTCGATACTATATGAAAAGACCATGGAACGGGAATTCGGGAATCTCGATGCCATCGGGGACAATTTCCCCAAATTCCTGGTTTTAATGGAACCAGGCGTATACGAGGGCGTGACCGAATCCGGCATAATATGCTGCGGCCTGAAGGAATTCCTTGCCAACCGCCACCTGGACTATTGAACCGGGTCAACCCCACGGCACGCGTACGTGGACGTCGATGGGCAGTATCCCGGGTGCCCCGACGAAATGTTTCGACAGGTCGCGCGGCACGGTCGTGAAAAGAAGGGGCAACCCCGCCAGCCTCGCGACCGATTCGGCGTAATCCACGGATTCCGCGACGGTTTCTGGCGTCGTCAACCCCATCAGATGGGTGTTGTTCGCTATCCCGGTGGCCCTGGCGCCGGACTTGGACTCGATTTCCCGCAGCATCGCCACCGCCCCCTCCGGCATGGAGACCTCGGGCCTGTTGCGATTGACGACGTACAGCATCGAATAGCCCGGCGGCAGGTCGCCGGCGAACCTGGCGAACGCGGTCGCGCCGACGTCGTCGCCTCCCAAATCGACTATGACCCAGCGCCTCGAACGGAGGGTCGGGCCGATTGCCGCCGAAAGGGACGGCGTGTCGAGGTTCGTGTTGGCCAGATTCGGCCCGTGGACGATTACGCCACGTTCCGCGAGGAGCGCGGCGGAATCCGACGAACGGAAGTACGGGTTGACCACGTCCAGGTCCAGCAGGGAGGTGTCCCTGCCGGCGGCCGCGGACATCAGCGCCAGGTTGATCGCCAGGTTCGTTTTCCCCGTGCCGTAATGGCCGCACACGATGGTGACCCTAGCGTCCGACAGGTATGAATCCACGGCCGGTCACCGTTTGCCGTCGTATATATTCGAACGGGTGCAAACGCACGGCATAGGGTTTTATCCGACGAACGCATCGGCTTGCCGATGGAACCCTCAATCAAGGAAACGGCGGAGAGGATACGCGCGATGAGGGAGCTCTGCGGCTTCACCGTCGAGGAAATGGCCGAGGCCGTCGGCATGGCCGCCGGGGATTACGAAAAATGCGAGTCCGGCGAGGTGGACTTCTCGTTCACCTTCCTGTACAAATGCGCCGACAGATTCGGCATCGACATCATCGAACTGCTCACGGGATCCGACCCCCACCTTTCCGGGTTCGCCGTGGTCAGGGGCGGCAAGGGGCTGCCAATCAGAAGGCGCGCCGGGTTCTCCTACAACCACCTGGCCGCCGTGTTCAAGAAAAAGTTGGCGGAACCGTTCCTTGTGACCGCGCCCCACGACGAGGCGTTGGAAACCGGCGAGATACCGATGTCGACGCACAAGGGGCAGGAGTTCAACTACGTGCTGAAGGGGGCGATGAGATTCGTCCACGGCGGGCACGAGACCGTCCTCAACGAGGGCGATTCGGTATACTACGACTCCGGGAAGGAGCACGGCATGGCCGCCGTCGGCGGGGAATGCGTCTTCCTCGCCATCGTGATCAAGGAGGATTGAGTTTGACGTACAGCAGCGACCGTTTCGTCAAGGAAAAATACGACGGGGACGGGGTCCTGGTCGAATACTCCGTCGTCCACGACGACGACTTCAACTTCGGTTACGACGTGGTGGACGAGATTGCCCGCAAGGACCCGGGAAAAAAGGCCCTCATATGGCGCAGCGAGTCCGGCGAGGAACACGTCTTCACCTTCGCGGACATCGAACGGGAGTCGAACAGGGCCGCCAACTACCTGAAATCACTCGGCATCGCCAAGGGCGACAAGGTCATGCTCGTCCTGAAACAGAGGTACGAGTTCTGGATCGTCATCGTGGCGCTGCACAAGATGGGTGCCGTCCCGATTCCGGCGACGCACATGCTGAAGAAACACGACGTGGAATACCGCGTCAACGCCGCTTCCGTCAAGGCCGTGGTGTGCACGTCCCAGACCAGCATCGTTGATGCCGTGGATGAAGCCGAGGACATACCCACCCTCAAGACGAAAATCGTCGTGGGCGAGCCCCGCGACGGCTGGCGCCACTACGATTCCGAGGTGACGGGATTCCCGACCGAATGGTCGAGGGTGCCCACGAAGGCCACGGACACCATGATTATCTACTTCACCTCCGGGACCTCTGGCAACCCCAAGATGGCCCTGCACGACTTCAGGTACCCGCTCGGGCACATAATGACGGCCAAACACTGGCACCGCGTCGATCCCGACGGCATACATTTCACCGTGTCCGACACCGGGTGGGCGAAATCGGTATGGGGCAAGCTCTACGGCCAATGGATTATGGAGGCGGCCGTCTTCGTTTACGAATACGAAAGGTTCGTGCCCTCGGACATCCTCAGCCTCATCGAAGAATACAAAATCACGACGTTCTGCTGCCCGCCGACCATGTTCAGGCTGTACCTGAACGCCGGTTTGGACGGCCACGACCTCTCCTCTCTGAGGAATTGCTGCATAGCCGGCGAGGCCCTCAACCCGGACACCTTCAAGATTTGGAAAGAAAAGACCGGGCTGATGCTGATGGAGGGATTCGGTCAGACGGAGACGCCCGTCGTCATCGGGAACATAAAGGGAACCGTCCCCAAGCCGGGCTCCATGGGCAAACCCCTGCCGCAATACAGGGTCTGGCTCATGGGCGAGGACGGCAACGAGTGCTCCCCGGGGGAACACGGGGAGATCGTCATCGACATCCACGGTTCCCCTCCGGGCATCATGCGGGGATACTACCGCGATTCCGAGACGACGGCAAAGGTCCACAAGGGCGGCCTGCACCACACCGGCGACGTTGCCTGGATGGACGAGGACGGTTACTTCTGGTTCGTCGGCAGGAACGACGACATCATAAAATCGTCGGGATACAGGATAAGCCCCTTCGAGATCGAGAGCGTGCTCGTCTGCCACCCGGCGGTCCTGGAATGCGCCGTGACCGGTGTCCCGGACCCCGTGCGCGGACAGCTCGTCAAGGCGACGGTCGTCCTGAAGGACGGCAACGCCCCGTGCGACGCCCTGGCCAAAGAGATGCAGAACTACGTCAAGGCTCACACCGCCCCGTACAAGTACCCCAGGGTCGTCGAGTTCGTCGACGCCCTGCCCAAGTCCACCAGCGGTAAAATCAAGAGGGTGGACATCAGGGTAAAGGACGCGGGGGCGTGAATGACCCAGGATCTCGCGACCAGGACTTTCACGACGAAGGTGCCCGACAAGCCGGGGGCTTTCATGGTCGCCACCAAGATAATAATGAGGCACGGCGGCAACATCACCCGCGTGAGCTACAACAAGGCCGTGGACCTGCACACCATCTTCATAGAGGTCACCGCGCCTGAAGCAGCCCTGGACGCCATCGGCGACCAGCTCTCGACCGTCGGCTACCTGGCCGAGGCCCTCCCCGAATCCAGGGTGGTCGTTGTCAACATCAAGATCAAGGACGAGCCCGGCGGGCTTTACCCCGTCCTCAAAATACTGGACAAATACGACGTCAACATCTCCTACCTCAACTCCAACGCCGACAACGGCGACTACCAAGACTTCAAGATGGGTTTGTTCATGGAGAACCCGGACATCGTGAAACTTGTGCTGGACGACGTCAGCGAGCTCTACCCCATCGACGTCATAAACTACGTGGGGGACGAGTCGGCACTGGACAACACCGTCTTCTACATCAGGCTAGGGAACGAGATAAGGGGGATGTTCGACCTCGGCGAGGAAAAGGCGATGGAGTTCATCCAGGAATCCAACAGGATCCTGCAGATGCTCCAGGACAGGGGCAGCGACCCCAGAGAGGTCTTCGATGGCGTGAGGAATCTGGCCAAGTTCGTAGCCAGGTACAGGAAGGAGAACTTCTTCGCCGACGTCTCCCACGTCGAACTCACTGCGGAGACCACGCTGCACGTCATCGAGCCGCCCTGCGGCAGCAACACCTACGTGCTGGAGCACGGCGACGGGCTGCTGTTCGTGGACAGCGGCTTCGCCGTCTACGCCAACGAGATGAGGGTCCTGCTGAATTCGATGTTCCCCAACTTCGACTCCCGCAAAAAGACCATGACCGTCACCCACGCGGACGTGGACCACTGCGGCCTGCTCTCCGTCTTCAAGGACGCCCGCATCCTGCTCAACGGCAGGAGCGCCGAGTCCCTTGCCAAGCAGCATTCCATGGAGCACGACATGAGGGAGGAGACCGGCATCCACCTGGGCTACAGCAGGCTGAGCCGCATCATCACCGACTACGTGCCGCCGGACCCCTCGAGATTCGAGATAATAGGTTCCGCCCCAGACCCGGAAAACGACGGCTTCACCCACGTCGGCACCATCGATTTCGGAGGTCTGGAACTTAAGGTTTACGAGGGTCCCGGCGGTCACCTGCCGGGCGAATGCGCCATAATCTGCGACGAGGCGAAAATCGCGTTCACCGGAGACATCTTGGTCAATCTAAAGGGCCTTTCCCCCGAGAGGAGGGAATTCGTCTCCATCGCGCCGTTCCTGATGACGAACGTGGACGTGGACCCGGAACTGGCCAAAAGGGGCAGGGCGGCCCTGAGGGGCCTGCTGGCATCGAAGGGCGGGGATTTCCTGGTCTGCGGGGGCCACGGCCCCACCATGAGGCTCTGATTACTTCGAGAATTCCATGCTGATGTCCCTTTTCAGGGCGAAGTCGGCAGACGCTTCCGCCGCCTTGAGTATTGCGCAGGGCACGGGGCACGTCCCGTGGGGGAGGACGCCCGCCGCCTCGTAAACCGGGTTGGTGGCGAAAGGGGTCATCAGGCCGTTCATGACGTCCAACGACGTCAGTTCTTCGGCAAGGGCGGCGACGGCGGGGCATTCGCTCTCGATCGTGAAATTCGCGTTCATCATGTCCTCGCATTCCGATACGATGACCGTCTTGAAACCGCAGACGCCGGGATTCACGGTCAGGGTCACTTTCGACATGGACGCACCATCCCGATTTAAGCCTATAAAGGATTTGGGACGATTGGCCGCGGTTCGATCGCCTTGGGCGCTATCGCCCTCTTGAGCAGGGCGTCTGCGACGGCCTCCGGGTATTCCCTCGGGTCGGCTTTTTGGGAAAACGCCTCCTCGAAGAAACGGGCGGTGCGCAGGAACATCCCCTTGTCGGCGACGCAGGAGAAACCCCCGGGGCTGCACATGTCCCCGGAATCCAGGGCGTCGATCGCGCACCCGCCGTTGCACCAGGCGTAGACGTCGCAGGGGGCGCATGCCCTGCGCCTCTCAACGGAATCCCTGAGCACGTCCTGGAACGGGTCGGAATCGAAGAACTCCGTCAACGATTCCGCGGACATCAGGTTCCCGAGCCTCAGCGAGTCGCGCATTCCCTTCCCGCAGGGGTAGACGGAGCCGTCGGCACCGACGGACAGCCACCCCATTAGACAGGAACTGTGCGCGCAGTCGGACGGGTCCCTGCTTCCCGCGAGGAAGGCCAGGTGGCCGGCGAAGGGCTGCACGGACACCTTCCGTTTGCCGTTGGAGACCCAGGCGTCGAATACCCGGGCCATCGCCCCCACGTACCCGTCTACCGGCGGCGGTTCGTGGCCCCAGTCGTTCGCCCTGCCGGGATGGACGGGTTGGAACGAGACGGAAACGCCCAAATCGTTGAAATACCCGAATTCCCGGGACAACACGTCGACGTTCCCGGAATGCACCGGGTACGACACCGAGAAACCGGCCGGGGAAGCGGCCGCCCTGGCCATCAGGCCGTCGAGGCCGCCGGGACCCCCGCCGGCGGGGAATGGGTGCAGGAGGTTCAGCGAGACGCCGTTGCGGGAACAGCAATCGACGATTCCCTTGGAGAACGCATCGACGGTGACCTGCACCGAGTTGGCGTACCTCTCCGCGTCCTTAGCGTAGGTCTTGCGTTGACGTTTAAGAATTTTCTTGAGGAGGGGTACCGGCCTGCGGACGCCCTCGAACCCGGTCCAGATAAACCTGCAGGTCTCGTATTCGGCGGCCGCCAAATCGATTGCCCTGCCCAAGACGGAAGGGTCCATCTCGGCCCCGTCGCCGGAAAGGCCGACGACGAGGAACAGGTGGCGGTTCATGCGCCCTTGATCAGAAGGGCCACTGGCAGTACGTGCAGCACTGGCCGTCCTGGGAGACGTAGGCGCAGCAGACGACGAGGACCGCCGCGAGCCCTAGGCAAGAGGCGGTGCACTTGGGGCCGCAGCACGGGTAGCATTCGGGGAGCCCTGTGTGGGCATCGTCATCGCCGCCCTCCGGGGGCGTGTACACGACGTGGGACGATACCGAAACTGTCTGTTTGTTGTATTCCCCGGCATAATCCTTCTTTTTGTCCGCGCTCTTTGCCATTTGATTCACCATTTGGCCGGCCGTTCCAACCAGCGTCCCGATGTGATGCCCACGGGAATATATTAAATTGATGCCAGCCTTCGCCAGGGGCATGTTCGGATACGCCGTCCCCGTCGGTGCCGCCCTCTCGTTGGCGGACAGGGACGCCTACAAGGCGTACTACTGCGAGAGCTGCCACCAGCTCAGGGACGGGTACGGGTACGTTTCCTGCCTGGCCACCAGCTACGAGATGACCCTCGCCTCGGTGATCCTCAACGGCGTCTCCGAGGACGGCACCAGGCTCGTGAGGATGGGCGGGCGGAAACCCTGCTTCAGGAACAAAAGGGCGTCCGACACCGGGTTGATGAAAGCCCTCGCGGGGTACACCGTCCTGGTGGCGGAAAGCAGCTTCATCGACGAGTCCGAGGATTCCCCCGGCGTCAAAAGCGCCCTCGCGAACCTGGTCCTCGGGAAGGCCGCGAGGAAGGCGGCCGCCGACTACCCCGCCTACGCCGACGCCGTCAGGTCCGGTTACCGCAGGCTGCTCGACGAGGAGAGGTCAGGTAACCCTGACCCGGTGCGCATGGGCCTCGTTTCCGCCGAGCCGATGCTCGAGGTCCTGTCCCGGATGATGGGCGGGGGATTCGAGGGGCCCCTGAGGGAACTGTTCAGGTGGCTGGGCGTCTGGGTCTACGTCCTTGACGCCATCGAGGATTTGGACGACGACTACTTCGCGGGAAACTACAACCCGTTCCTCGCCGGTTTGGGATCCTATCCCGGGAAAAAGGCGTTCCTGGCCGAGAACATGTATTCCCTCGGCGACGCCATGGGCAGAATAACCGGCGGGATCCAGGGGAACTGGCTGGCGGTCAGGCCGTCGATGGCGTTCAACGCCACCGTGGTCGACAACGTGATTTTCCACGGCGTTCCCGTGTCCACGCGCAAGATAATGTCCGGGGGCAGGGCGCTCAAGGGCAGCCTGAAGGGATTCATGGGCAAGGCGTCGGGCATCGACAGCGGGCCGAGGGTCTGATTCAGACGCCGTAGACGGTCCTGAGGGCGAAGTACAGCAGGAAGACCGCCGCCACGACGTACAGGGTAGGGTTGACCTCCCTGCCGCGGCCCGTGGAAACCATGCCCAAGGCGTAGAATATCGAGCCGAAGGCTATGCCGTCCGTTATCGAGTAGGCGAGGACGGTGCTTGTCACCGTAACCGTGGCCGTCAGAGCCACGACCGGGTCCTTCCAATTCAGGCCGCCGAGGGACGAGAGCATGGAAACCCCGACGAGCAGAAGGGCGGCGACCGTGATTTCTGGGCCTATGATGGAGAATAGCGGCGAGAAGAACAGTGCGAGGGCGAACAGCCCGCAGACGACGAGGGCGGAGAAGCCCGTCCTGCCGCCGGATTCGATGCCGGCGGCCGACTCCACGTAGGACGTGACGGAACAGGTGCCCAGGGCGCCGCCGGCCACGGTGGCGATTGCGTCGGCGGCTAGCGCCTTGTTGCCGTCCACCAGGTTGCCCTCCGCGTCCATCAGGCCGGCCTTCTCGCCCACCGCCAACAAGGTACCGGCGGTATCGAACATGTCCAGCATGAGCAGGGTGAATATGGCCACGAAATACCTGATGTCGAGGCCGGCGATGCTGAAATCCTTGAGGAACGCCCCCGCGTCGGGTGCCGCGGGCATCGACACCGCGCCCGAGGGCGTCGGCACCACGCCAGCGGCGATGCCCACGACGGCGGTGATTATTATTCCTATGAAAATGGCTGCCTTCCACCCCCTGAGGAAGAAAAACGCCGTGACCGCTATCCCGAACAGGGCCAGCATGACGGCGGGCTGGGAAAAATCTCCGAGCGTGACCAGGGTGCCCGGGTGCGCCACGATGATGCCGGACCCCTGCAGGCCGACGAAGGCGATGAACATCCCAATCCCGGCCATGATCGAAATCCTGAAATCCCTGGGGATGGCCTCGAGAATCTTCTCCCTGACGCCGGTCGCGGTCAGCAGGAGGAACGCCACGCCGGAGATGACGACGGCCATCAGGGCCTGCTGCCACGAATAGCCCATGGTGCCAACGATGGTGTACGCGAACAGGGCGTTCATGCCCATCCCGGGCGCCAGGGCCACAGGGTAACGGGCGTATACGGCCATCACGAACGTGCCGATGATGGCCGAAAGCACCGTGGCGGTGAAGACGGCGTCCCAATCCATCCCGGTGCCGTCGGTCATGATGTTAGGGTTGACCACGAGCACGTAGGACATGGCCAGGAAAACCACCAACCCGGCCCGAACCTCGGTCGCGAAGTCGGAACCCCGCTCGGTTATCCCGAAATATGAGTCTATTCTGCCTTTCATCGGCCCCAACGGGAGGCGATGGCAATCCCCCCATATAAACCGAATCCACGTCCCAGACGTAGCATTGATTATATATCTGGAACGGCGCTCCTATTTCTGCTCTACTATAAAGGGAGGTGAAAAAACTGATGGACAACAAGCAGATTATGTCTCTCCTCGTTCTTGTGGGCGCGCTGATCGCGGTCGTGGGTATCTTCCTCAACTGGGTAGAAATCACCGTGGGCCCCCTGACGGAGACGATTACGGGATGGAAAATCATGACCGACGGCGACGTCGACGTGGACAGCAAATTCTACGTCATACTGGCGTTCGTCTTCGCTCTGATCGTTCTCATCGGTGCATTGATCAACCTCGTTGGGATGCTGCCCGAGCAGATTACGGCATATACCTCGTTCCTGCTCCTGATATTCGGCATACTGATTCTCGGCATGGCCCTGGGATTCTGGGCCGCCGAGATCAACGGCGAGGGCGGTGCGTTGGTCAAGGTCTCCGCTGGCGCGGGCCTCTGGCTCACTCTGGTCGGCGGCATCCTCGTGGCCATACCGGGTATCCTTGCCCTATTGCCCAAGAAGTGATCGCATTAAACCCCGGGGGGCCACCCCCCAACAATTTTATACGCCTGGAAACCTGCGTCGTCAGGGTGCACTTATGTCAAACTACGGCCCAGTGATTGGTTTGCTTGGCGGAATGCTGGCGATTTTCGGCCTGTTCCTCGCATGGATCAGCATAGAGACGACGTTCCTCTTCTTCACCACCACCTTCGAGGCGACGGGGTGGGAAATATTCCAGGATTACAACGACGGCTTCGATTACTACTACATACCCCTCATCGTGATGGTCCTGGGGATAGTGGCCTGCCTGGTCGCCATCGTCTCCGTGTCAGGGGGCAAGGGCGTCGGGGCGATCAACGCCCTGCTGGGTCTTGCGATACTCGCCCTTCCCATAGCGTTCTACTACATGTCCTTCGTCAGCGGCAACGACGTCACCTTCGGCGAGGCCATGGAAAGCGTGAAATTCGGCGCCGGGATGTGGATGTGCGTAATCGGGGGTTTCCTGACCTCCGTCGGCGGGCTCGCCGCCAAGGGCGATTGACCCGGGCCGGCCTATCGACGCCCCGGGAAGCCCACGCCAAACCCCTTCTCAAAATTTCTCGCGGTACCTTTCCAGGGTATGCTTGATGATCGCCCTGACCTCGCCTGAGCCTATCACCTCGTCGACGGCGGTCTCCTTCCCCTCCAGCGTCTTATAGACCGAAAAGAAGTGCACCATCTCGTCGAAGACGTGCCCGGGCAGTTCCGAGATGTCGCCGTACGAATTGTACATCGGGTCGCCGAACGGGATGGCGATGACCTTCTCGTCGTTCTCGCCGTCGTCGATCATCTTTATCGCGCCGATGGGGTAGCAGCGGACGAGCGTCATCGGGGCTATGGGCTCGGAGCACAGGACAAGGGCGTCGAGGGGGTCGCCGTCGTCGGCGAACGTCCTCGGGATGAAACCGTAGTTCGCGGGATAGTGGGTGGAGGTGTACAGCACGCGGTCCAGCTTGAGCATGCCCGTCTCCTTGTCCAGCTCGTACTTGTTCTTGCTGCCCTTCTCGATCTCGACGACCACCACGAAATCTTCCGGGGAAACCCTAGAGGGGTCCAGGTCGTGCCATATGTTCATCATGGCGCCGACAGGGGCGGGTGCGTAATTAACGGTATCCAGGCCGACGGAAAAACGGCCACGAACCCGACGGCTTTCCTCCCAACCATTTTATACCCTACAAAAATTTACGTAGATGAGGTAACTGAACCATGTCAAGCTACGGTCAAGTTATCGGCATCCTCGGCGGGATCCTCGCCGTTGCCGGCCTGTTCCTCACCTGGTTGTCCGTAGGGGGCACGCCCCCCACCGAAGTCACCGGGTGGGAAATCTACGAAGAAGGCGCGACCCTGTTCAACGACTACTATTTCATACCCCTGATAGTGCTGATCCTAGGCATCGTCGCCTGCATCACCTCGGTGGCCGCCATGGGCGGCGACAAGAGCGCGGGCGGGATCAACGCCCTTCTGGGCCTCGCCATAATGGCCCTCCCCCTGGTGTACTACTACATGACCTGGGTCGAGCCCTGGGGCATCGACTTCTCGGAAGCCATGGAACACATCAAGATGGGCGCCGGCTTCTGGCTTTGCGTCGTCGGCGGATTCCTGGTCATGGCCTCCGGGGCGGCCAAAAGGGACGAGTGACCGCCGGGCGGAAACGCCGTAAGGAATCTGAACGGTCGAAACCCATTACATTTTATCATTATCCTCCGCCCGTCGCCATTCTCGGTCGTGAGACCCCTGGCCCCGGTGGATTTCGCGTCGGGAAAAAACGGGTTCCCGAAAAATCGTTCGGCGTGAAGAGGTCGCCGGATGGAAAGAATGGCGGGCGGGAGGCGTTTTTCACCCCCTTACTTAGAAATGTCTGTCAAAACACTCAATGAATCGTTGACAAAACACTCAATTATGGAATATAGCCATTTTTAGAATCTAATAACTACGGCGGGCGGGGGACGTGCGATTTTCGGGTCCCACGTTCTACGGACATGAACTTTAGTCCATTTTTTGAATTCACCACCACACTACTTGATGACGTTCGGCATGTAGTCCCGCATGGATTCCAACCCATGCCCTATCGCGGATGTTTGGGAATATACGGATTCATCTCAGACTGTATCGAATTCCGCAACCGCTTCAATTCACGAATGAAAACTAACCTGCCGTTTGCGGACCAATACGCGGGAAGCATCCCCTTGGCCACGGCGGAAACAAATACACTCCCGGGGTGTTTGAAACGGAAACGAATGTGGGTGTAAGGTACGATGGTATAAATATTCAGTACGACGTGGTAGCGTTGCCGTTGGGGTGGCGCGACACAACGGCGGGAGAATGAGGAAATGGAAAATCGGTCACACACACATTGCGCTTCATCCGCATCGAATTGCACCGGTTCCCGTTTCGGGTACAGGTACGAAATGTCGAAGGAACGCGTCGACTCCGTCTCGCGGCTCGACGAGGACGAGAAGAAGTGGTTGGAAGTGGGCCTTGAGGTCTACAAAGACACTTTGAAGCTCCTCAGCGAGTGAAAACTTTTATCCTTTCTTTTAACCAATCGCACACGTCCCCCACATCGTACGTTCCAGACCCCACCTCCCTTATAAAAACGTCCATTTTGTCCGAATCTTCTGCAACGACGTACGGTTTTAACAACATGTGGCAGGTCAAAAGCGCCGTTCTTTTGTTGCCATCCATGAACGGATGTAGATTGGAAATCAAACACAATGCCGTGCTCGCACGCATAAGGGGCGTTTTGGCTTCGTTGATTTTGGAGGCAATGTAGTCGAGCGTCCCCCAGTCCCTGACGACTCCCGCCAAAAAGGCTTCGTCGCCCGAACCTGAATAAATTGCGTGTTTTTGCAATTCAATTAAAAATCCTGCATCCACATCCTTCATCGACGTTGAATGACCCTTCTTTAAAATAAAACTGGCGAGCGGGGAGGCGTGCGATTTCGGGCCCGCGTCCTACGGACATGAGGGGATTTGGTTTTCATCCAACTGGCCAAAAAAACATTACAATTTTTGTGAGGGAACTTTGAGGTTGTTTTGCAATTTTTGTGAGCGAACCAATATTGATGTATTATGAGGGTTTTGTTGTAGGGTTTTTCGCTCACGATTCAATCTTATAGTGATTTATCAAAGCTTGATTGCGGAATCCATGTCGATTTTGTCATACGCCGCTCGATGGCAATCCCCGATTGATTTGATGAAAACCGGGCGAGCGGAGAGGCATCCACCGATTACCTTCTCCGATACAGGTCGCCCAGCGTATACAGCTTGACGTCCCGCTCCTTGGCAACCTCCACCAGATCCTCGTCGAACCCAGAAAGCGAGAACAGGGCGTAGTCCCTGTTCCTGTACCCCTTGACGAGGGCAGATACGCGGATGAGTTCCTCCAGATCCCGGACGTCCATCGGCCTCGACCTGTATTTGCAGCTGCCGAACAGCACGTTCGCCGTCAAATCCACGCCATCCGCAGCGACAATGTCGATTTCCGCCTCCGTCCTCATTTCTGGGTCGTTTCCCCACCATTTGCCGATGAGGCCATAACGTGTGCTTTTGGACAAAAACTGGCGGCAGATCGTCTCGAACCGTTCGCCCATGAAATTCGGCATCAACCTCATCACAGATTCGTACGCCTCCTCCTCCTTGCGACGGGCAATCAGCATTTGCACTTTGTCTATCACCGAATATTTGAAACGGAAAAGGCCGTCCGCTATTTCGTAGACCGGCCTCTTTTTGGAATTGGACATGGGGGCCTCCCTGCGGACGATCCCAAGGAGTTCCATGCTCGATATGTATTTCGAGCATGTCGACATTTCCACGCCCGAGGCGTCCGATATGTGGCTGACCCGCGTCTTCCCGTCCGACATTGCTGAGAGGATCGATGAATAAATCGATGGGTTGGCGAACTCCTGCCTGAGGATGTTCAGCGGTTCCTCCCTTAGGAATGACGACGGTTTCAGGAAGTTGTCTATCAAAGCCTCCTTGAACGTGCCTTCGGACATCAGCCGCAGGTACAGCGGTACGCCGCCGGTTATGCCGAAAGTTTCCGCACACCTTTTTTCGTCTGCATCAGGCATGAATTTGCGTGAATCGAGATAATCGAACGGTTTCAATTCCATCTGCCTGCTGAACCTGCCGAAAAGGGGCCTTTGTCGCCCGTTGAGGATGTCGTCCATCATCCCGATAGACGAGCCGCAAACGATTACCATGAAATCCATCCGGCTGAATTCGTGGTCCATATAATGCTGCAACGTCGAAGCGAAGTAACCCGATTCCTTGGTAATGAACGGCAACTCATCTATCACCAAAACTGTTTTTTGGCCACGGCATACCTCGACGGTCGCCCTCATGGCATCCTCGTAATCGTCGAAGGAACCCCATGCAATCCCGCCTACCTCTGAAAGCGCTTTGCTATATGCCTTGAGGTTGATGGTTTCGTTGCCTTCCCTCGCCGAGAAGAATATTGCCCTTTTGCCTTCGCAGAACTCCGCCAGAAGAGAGGTTTTCCCAACCCTGCGCCTTCCATACACTGCGATGCTCCTCAAACCAGGTTTTGAATACAAATCCTCCAAATCCTTCAATTCCGCATCGCGACCTATAAACATAATCGTCAATCGAATGCCGTATATAAATATATTATCAAAATTTCCTGACAATCAATTCTCTACAAGAAATTCCCATTAGGAAATTCCTGTAGAGAAATATCTGAAACATGGTAGATATCTACGAATTTCGAAGAATGCCGGTGTTGCTCAGAATGAGTTCCAAAAATCCATAGAATTTTTTCATAGATTACTGTATAAGTGATCTGGCGAGCGGGGAGGCGTGCGATTTTCGGGCCCCATGTCCTACGAACATGAATCCAAGTCCATTTAACCGTATTTCGACAAAACCGCCGGTGCGGAAGGATACTTATAGATGGAATTACTTTATGTTTACGCTACAAACAATAAAAATTGTAGCGTGGAAGTAAAGTAAATGAAAAAGGCGGATCGGTTGGCCGGATTGCTGGAAAGAGGCAACGGGTACATCAAAACGGGCGAGGCCTTGGCCTTGGGCGTTTCTGCCACTTATTTTCACAATTTCGTGGCCGACCGGAACCTGGTTCGCGTCGGGAAGGGGTTGTATAAAAGCGAAGGGGCGTGGGACGACTCCCTCTACGCCATCGGCGCCCTGAACGGCAAGGTCTGTTTTTCCCATGAGACCGCCCTGTACCTGAACGGTCTGATGGAACGCGAGCCCTTCGAGACGACCGTATCGGCCCCGCGGGGATACAACGCCACCCACCTCCGCAAACGCGGGATCCGCATTTTCCAGCTGGATGAGGGAAAATACCTGCTGGGCAAAACGGAGCTCCCCACCCCATTCGGCAACAACGTGGCCGCATACGACAGGGAAAGGGCCGTCTGCGATCTGCTTCGGAACAAGGGGAACACAGACGTCCAGATTTTCAAGACCGCGTTCAAGCTGTATTTCAGGCGACACGACAAAAACATCCCGATGCTGATGCGATACGCCAGGGCCTTCAACATCGAGGACGCCATGGGGAAATACGCAGAGGTCCTCCTGTGATCCGCAACCCCGATTAATTGAAATCTCCTTTACGACATGGTCCTGTCTTAATCAAATGACGTTCGTTTTTATCGAATGGAAATAGTGGGCATTGCCCAACATTACCCAACATTACCCAACATTACCCAACATTACCCAACCTTTTGAAAACCTTTCTCGACCTTTCAAAAACCTTTCTTGACCTTTCGAAAAGATAGGGTGTTCGCAATATGAGTTGATAGAAACATGTTAAATTCACAGCAGAATGGAACAAATCCCGAAACAAACTACAAGGCAAAAGCCATCTCACATTCTGATGTTTCAGCGGTGATTTGCGTGACGTGACCACTTTTTAGGATGATACAATTTGACGAACGGGGAGAAATACGATTTCCAGGCCCAATACCCTACGGACATGAACTTTAGTCCGTTTTTTGAATTTGCGACCCCGACGTCAAACGCCCGCATTCCGCCTGGACCGCAAAACCTCATCGAACCTTTCCTTCAGCGGACCAATGTCTTGAAATCCGATTTCCTTCAAGACGTCCGCGGAATCGTCGAAAAAACATGGCGCGAACAAGGGATAGTTCTCGATGCCGTTGTCGTCCGTGAAGACGTTTCCCTCGGAAAGCTTGATGCCGCGCGCCACCTTCTTCTCGACGGCGAAAAGCCTTCTGAGGGATTTCGCCCGTTTGTTCCTACCGGATTTGGTTTCCAGGGCAACGACGCCGTCTTCGCAATTGATTATGAAATCCACCTCGAGCGTGCTGTGGCTCCTCTCGTAAAAATACAAAGGATACCCATTCCTGACCAGAGCGCAAGCGACGGCGTTCTCGACCACCGAGCCGTTGTTGGCGTGGGCGTCCCTGTTGACGATGTCCGCCGCGACCTTCGGCTCCATCATGGCCGTGAGAATCCCGGTGTCAGCCATATATATCTTGAACGACGAGGGTTTCACCCTGGCGGCGAGGGGGGAAACGGGTTCCTCGAGGTTGTGGCAATATTCCACCAGGCCGGCCCTCTCCAGCCAAAGCAGGGAATCGCCGTACACCCTTTTCCCGGAGCCTTTTTTCTTCTCTATCCTGGAGTATGTGAATTTTTTGTTCGCGGACGCCAGTTGCGCCGGGATGGAATCGAAGCACTTGCCTATCCTCAGCCTGTCGGTTTTGCTGGAGTATTTCTCGGCGTCCCTCCTCACGACGTCGATGATGCGGGAAAGGCTTTTGCGGACCTGCACGTAATCCTTCGTCTCCACGTACGTCAGCACCGCCTCGGGCATGCCCCCCACGGTCATGTACGTGCGGAAATGGTCCGAAATCCTCCCGAGTATGAAATCGTCTATCGGCTCGCCGTTGCGTATGCAGTCGCGGACGTACCCGGTTTGTTCATGGGTATACCCGATTGCCCAGAGGAACTCCTCGAAATCCATCGATCTCAATTCGACGATGTCCACGTATCCCATCGGGCTCAGCCTCTGGAGATCGCCCACCATCGTACCGAGGAGGGAGCCGGAGGCCAATATGTCGTACCTGCCGTCCAAGGACAGGGTTTTCAGGGCGGAATAAGCGCCGGGGGATGCCTGGATCTCATCGAGGATAATTGCCGATTTGCCGGGTATGAGCTCGACCTGGGATTCATCGTATGAAAGGCGTTTGAGAAGGAAATCGGCGGTTCTGTTGTCCCCTTCGAACAGCCCCCTCGTCTTGACATCGGTCTCCAGATTGAAGTAGGCGTAGGATTCGTATTCCTTTTCGGCGAATTCCAACAAAGTCCGCGTCTTGCCCGTTTGACGGCACCCTTCCATGAGCAATGCCTTCCTTAGCGGGTCGCCCTTCCATGAAACCAGCTTTTCCATAACTTTCCTTTCCAGGAATCGAGGAGATTTGGTTTTCATCGTCCAGCAAATGGTCAAAAAAAATATATAACAATTTTTGTGAGGGAACTTTGAGGTTGTTTTGCAGTTTTTGTGAGGGAACTTTGAGGTTGTTTTGCAGTTTTTGTGAGGGAACTGAAATTGATACAATGTCGCCAAAACTCATACCGATGTCCGTTCCGGCCCCACCTCCGCACGATGCACCATAACGAGGAAGCGGCAATTGGATTCGTCGCTCACGATTCGACTCTGTAACGATTGATGAAAACGTTGATTGCGGAATCCGTGTCGATTTTATTACGAAGCCGCTGAACGGCAATCTCCCGATCGAAAGCGGACGGGTGAAGATTCTCCATCTCCAAAGAAGCTATTGCGTTCAGGATTATGTTGGAATCTTCCATGGTCCTCGATATGCCTTGAAAGTAATAAATGAATTCCAAAACTCGTCATCTGGGTAGTGATTATGGCGAGCGGGGAGGGATTCGAACCCCCGGCCTGCAGCTTAGGAGGCTGCTGCCATATCCTGACTAGGCCACCCGCCCGTTAGGCCCTCTGATGCCGAATCCTTTTATTATGGTTTCGCCGACGACTACTCTGTTCGGTAATTCAAAAACGGCACGCACCCCGCCCGCGCCCCGCGGCCCCGCCGCCGGGCTCAGGCGACCGCCACGCCGTTCCCGGTGACCCCCATGCTCTCCGCCCGCTTCCTCTTGTATCCGTTGAAGACGCGGACCCTCGCGGCCACCTGGGCGGCGACGCTCCTTTCCTTCCTGGCCGTGACGGCCTCGCCGAGGATCCTCTTCAGGTCGCTGAATACGCA
>JAAYNL010000002.1 GCA_012520845.1 Thermoplasmatales archaeon
CGGGGGAATCCCGCCCCGCCCCAATAGGGGTATCCGCATGAGAGGGAAGACGACCTGGGCGTTCGCCGTACTCGCGGTGGCATTGCTGCTCCTGCCTTCCGCCGTATCATCGGACTCGGACGCCGGCGGGGCCCACACCCTGACCGCGGTCTGCAAAAACGGCACGATCGTGGACGCATCCACCGGGCAACCCTTCGTCGCAGGCGAGGTTTTGGGGGAAACGGCGCTCCTGTACGTGCCGAATTCCGGCCACGAGTTCGTCGAATGGTCCGTCGAGGGCGAATGCCGGTGGCATGCCGACGGCCCAACCATCACCGTATCCGCATTGGGCGGCGACGTCACGGTTACCGCCGTCTCCAGGAACTACTCCACGTCCCAGGAGCTAATTACCGTCGTGGATTCCTACGGCACGCCCGTTCCGGGGGACGTCCTCGTGAACACGTGGATGTTCCGCAGCGACAAACTCGTGAGGGAGGGTATGATGTGGGAAGGCATGCCGTGCACCCCGCTGATCGTGGGCGACGTGGCCTACGTGCGCGCCGGCGGAATACTGTATGCCCTGAACGTTTACAGCGGTACGATCATCAAGAGCATCCTATCCGGCGGTACGCCCGACTATTACCACTACATAAGCTACGGTAACGGGGTCATATTCGACACCATGGGCCACAAGGCCTATGATTTGGGATTGAACTATCTGTACGACATACCGGTGGACCTGAAGTACGCCTCTTTCCACAACGGTTATTTCTACGGGTGCCTGGCGACGAAGGATTACGACTATTTCACGATGTACAAGACATCCACGGACATCGACAAGGATCTCACCAACGGCGTCAAGGACAACCTCTTCGAGAATAGGGACAGGTACCGTGTGTTCAATCAATGGGGCCAGTTCTCCAACGTGCTGTTCGAGAACGGCTATTTCTTCTTCCTGCAAGCAGACCGCAAAACGGGGCGGTCCGGCTGGAGGGCGATGACCGCCATCAACCTGGAGACCGAGGTCGCCACGACCGTCGAGCTGGAAGGGTTCACCGGGATGCCCTGGGACGATGGGTGGCTGTCCTATTACAACGGCTACTTCTACCTCACGGCGTACACCGCCGGTCTTTTCGATGGTGTCATCGGGGGGTTGGAGGACAAGCGCTCCTCGCTGATGTGGGTCCATTTCGATTTCGAGACGGGCACCTTCGGCAGCCCGAGGTACGAACAGATCAAGACCCCTGACAATAAGACCTTCCGCGGCATAGCCAGCGGCCTTGAGATACACAACGGCCGCGGGTACGTCAACGTCAGGTCCCTGGGCACCGACACCCTCGGCGGGTCCGACGACACGGGCACGTGCATGATCGCCCACGACATAGCCGAGGACGGCCGCCCGATCCCGACGGAGAAGGCGCCGAGTGTCATGACCCACGGCGGCATAGTCGTGAACACCGCCCACGAGTCCGAGGGGAAAATCTACATCTACGTCATCCCGTACAACATGGGGAGCCAGGGGCTGTACGTGTTCACCGACGAGCTCGGCGAGGACGGTAAATGGGCCCTCAAAGGCAATTACACCTTCATGAACCTCAACTCAAGCGTCGTGGAATGGGGTTCCCAGGGGATACGCGTCGGGCCGAGCGGCCAGGTGATTTTCTACCTGGATCACGGGTACGTGCAGTCCTTCGAGGCGGCCAGCAGGCTAAACATGACCGTCACCACCATAGACGGCAACCACGCCACCGTCCGCACCGCCAAGGGCGGCAGCGCCGCCGCGGTCCTGGGTACGCTGTACCCGGGCTCGACCATCGACGGGAGCCAAATCACCATAGGCAGCAAGACCTACGACATATACGGGCTCAACGAGGTCATGTGGAGGTACGACCTGCTCACGGACCCCTATAAGGGGAGGTACGTCGGCATGGAGACCTTCGGCATAACCGATGCGGTGTACAGCCAGATCGCGATCGTCGAGGTGAACACCGACCCCCGCTTCTCCACCCCCGGGGAAAAGGGATGGTACTTCTTCGGCGGGGACGGCCCGGAGAAATGCAACGTGAGGAGCAGGGCATCCCTCGGCAAGGCGGCCGGGTGCACCATGGTCTATTCGGACACGAAACCCGATTTCGGCGGCGTTTCCATAATGCCGTACATGACCGTCGCCCGCGGGTCGTCCGCCGACATAGCCCTGCCGGAGGAATTCGAGACCACGTTCTCCGTGGACGACCCAACGATCATCGGCGTCGCCCGCGAGGGCAACACCCTCGTCGTCACCGGCCTCAGGGAGGACACCGCGACCATTTCCCTGGACATCGGGGGCTTCGCGTTCGACGTCGCCGTGGACGTGTTGCCCAAGGTGACCCATGTCGGCGACGACACCATAACCGAGTCGATAACCTCCAAGCCCGCACCGGGCGGAGGGAGGGCGGACACGACCGTCGTTACCACGTCCAACAGCGAAGGCTCCGTTTCCGAAACGACCGTCAAAACATACGATTCCTCGGGCAACCTCGTCGGGGAGAGAACCCTTGAAGAGACCAAGAAGAACTCCGAGATAAGCCAGTTCCTGGACGGGCAGCTCGCCGAGACCGAGGAGCGGGAGGAAATGGTAAAAGATTCCTCGGGCGCCCTGGTGTCGCACACCAAATACAGGAAGGAACTCATCTCCAAGGGCAGCCAGGACGCCACGCTCACCACCGACGTGATAGAGGCGGACCTGGACGTCCTTACCGGCGCGCTCACGGTGTCCCGGACGGAGGAAACTTCGACCTACAGGTTCACGTCCACGAAAATCACCGTCACCGTCAAGAAGAACGACGCAACGGTCTCTGAGACCACCGAACAGACGGTCGTCAGCGCCAACAAGGATACCTCCGCGGCGATGGTCGGCGGCGAGGCCGTGGTGACCGTCTCGACGGGCGAGCCCGCCGACATAGGGGGCATGGTCGCCGCCCTGGAGGGATCGGGGGGGAAACCCGTCAGGGTCGTCGCCTCCGGCATCCTGTCGTCCGAGATACTCGACGCGGCCGCCGACCTCGGGGCCGACCTGACCATGGACACGGGAACCGCGAGGATTCTTCTCGGCGCGGCATCCCTGGCCAAGTTGAAGGGCAAGGGCGACGCGTCCTTCTCCGTCGTCGACGCGGACGCATCGGGAATGACCCAGGTGCAGAGGGATGCCGCCGGGGGCGCAAAGGTGTTCTCCATCAGCCTGGAGTGCGGCGGCTCGCACCAGTCGGCGTTCGGCGCGTTCACCGTGGAGATAACCTGCGAATTGGAACTCCGCGAAGGCGAAACCCTGATGGTGTGGCGGATCGACGAGTACGGCAAGGTGACCTATGCGGAGGACGTCTCCTACGCCGACGGCAAGCTCAGTTTCAGCGCGGACCACCTTTCCTATTACGCCGTGGGCTACAGGTCGGAGGCTACGGTGGAGGGCGGAGGAAACACGCTTCTCATAGGCGTCGGCGTCGGCCTGGCGATCCTGATCGGTATCGTCGCGGTCATGGCGTTGCGTAGGAAATGACCCGGCCGGGCGGCACCGAACCCTCGGCGTTGCCGCCCGGGCGTTTTTTCCCTCAGTCGGCGCGCATGGAGGATACGTCCAACCAGTTATATACGGTCAGTTTCCTCATCGGCTATGCGCCAGGATGCCCAATCCCATACCCGGAATACCGTTCCGATGGCATGCGGTGACGACGTTCCAATGTCGGGGGGTCATGCCCCATGAGGGCATCCACGGTGAAGCTTGTTTCCGCCGCGATCATAGCGGCGCTCGCCGTGGCCGGCATGGCGTTCATCGGCTTCACGGTCGACGCCTCCGACGAGAGGCACGGCGTGATGATCGATTTCGCATACTACGACGTGGAATGGTTCCCCATGGAACTTCATGAGGGGATGACCGGCATCGAGGCCCTGAACAAGGCGTGCGAAAGCAAGGGTTACCCGGTGGTCATGGGCGAGGACGGCAGCGTCCATTCCGTGAACAACAGGCCCAAGCTGCTCAACGTGGAATGGGGGATGTACGTCCTCGGCGCCGATCGCGGTTGGGTCAAGGTCGAGGACCCCCACGCCTACGACGTCGGCGGCGAGAGCGTGGTTTCCTGGGCCAGGACCGGTCCGGGGAGCGAGATGATGCCCGCCGTGGACCAGACGGGCTTCACGTACTACGGCTACGGGGACAGGGGCAGGAATGCCATTGGCGAGAAACTCAAGGTGGCCACGCTGGCGCCGTCGGTCACGGAGACCGTCCTGGCCGTCGGCGGAATGGAATTTCTGGTGGGCACGGACAGGTACAGTGACTTCCCGAGAATCCTGCTGTCGAAGCGCGAGAGCGGCGAGATCTCGGTCCTCGGCGGGTACACGGACCCGAACTACGAACGCATCGTCGGCGTGGACCCGGACATAGTGTTCCTGGACGGCGGCACCGGGGAGCACGTGGCGATGGCGGACAAGCTGCGCAAGTCCGGCGTCAACTGCGTCGTGCTGTACACCCCGGTAGACAGCGACGACATGCTGAAGAACCTCTGGATATGCGCCTCCGCCCTGGGGTTCTCGGAAAGGGGCAACGAGTACATATCGAACGCAACGGAGGCCATCAACAGCATATGCAGGATAGCGGACCTGTCCGGCAAGAAGGTCTTCGTTTCCCTGGGCGTGTCCGACTCGCCATACACTGCGGGTGCGGACACATACGTCACCAACATGATCGAGTCCCTGGGAGGAAGGAACATCTTCTCCGGCGATTCCAGCTCCTGGTTCATGGTGTCCAAGGAAATCGTCTACGAAAGGCAGCCGGACATCATCATCGTGATCTACGACACCGAGGAGATAAGGTCGCAAAGGGAATACAGGACGCTCACGTCCCGGTTCAACGACCTCTGGAAGATGACCCCCGCCTACGGCAACGGCGAGGTCTACGTCTTTTCCGGGGACGCGGCGAGCCTCCTGTCCAGGGCGGGAGCCCGGCTGCCGGAGGCGCTGGAGCTCCTTGCGAAGATAATGGACCCGGATTCCTTCATAGAGGCCGACCCGACGGACGTGGTCGGCGTGAAATACTATAACGATTCGTACGGCGACGACGACAAGGGCTACCTGAGATACGTGAACGCCCAGGGGTTGTTGGAATGGCAAAGGTGAGGCCGGCGCTCCCCGTCGTCGCCGTGGCACTCCTCGTCGCCCTCCCCGCCCTCGCCGACGGGGGGACGGAGGCCGGCGACGGCCTCCTTGTGGATTTCGGGAACGGGCGCGTCGAATGGCACGGCATCTCCCACGGGGCGGACATCGAGTCGACGCTCACGTCCTCGCTGCCCGCCGGGTACGTCGAATTCGCGGATATCGGGGGCGAGAGGAGGATAGCCTCCGTCGATGGGCAGTCGGCGGTCACCCTCGGGACCGGGGCGTCCCGGCAGACCTGCGAATGGCGCGTCTATTCCTGGAACACCGTGGAGTGGGAATTCCTCACCATGGACGTTTCGGGGAGGCACGGGGGCGCCCCCCTGGCGATAGGTTTCTACCCGAACGACACGCTGAAGCCCGCTTCCAACCCCGACTACAGGGAAGTGTGGATCTCGTACCGCGGGGATTCCGCATCCTCCGGCGTCAGCGGCTCCTTCGGCCCCGCGTCCGTGGCCACGCCCTTGGAGTGGTACAACGCCTACGCCGGCGCCGTGGTCTCCACGGTCCTCTACGCCGACGGCATGATATACCACGTAACCGCCGGCAAGTACGGGAGCGTGGGCATGGACGCCCTCGCGCGCGTCAATTGCCTGGATCCGGTCAACAAAACCGTGCTTTGGACGGTGACGTATTCCGATTCCGGGAACACGGAGGTCACCACGCCCGTGATAATAGGCGACCTGATCGTCGTCACCTCCGGGAACTGGCACATATACTGTTTGGACAGGTTCACCGGAGAGGCCGTCGCGGAATTGGCCCCCGTGGGCGAGGAGGGGCACATGTGCGGCGGCTCGAAACTCACGATGTACATCCCCCGCAAGGACGACCCGTCGGTAAGTTCCAGCAGGTTCCACCTGGAGGCGGGCTTCACCAACGCCGTTTACGATTCAGGCGCATTGTATTTCTGCACCTCCGACGGCCTCCTGAGATGTTTCTCGGTGGACAGGGAGAAAGGGTTCAGGGAAATCTGGAGCCACCCTCCGATCTCCGCCCACAGGGGCAACTTCTACTACCATCCGCCGGCGGTGGGCGAGTATGGCGGAATCAGGTTCGTCATGGCCGGCAACTACGGCGGCGGCCTGGTCTGTAAGGACGCCGCTACCGGCGAGGACATCTGGTCCATGGCCGTGGAGAATAAGGCCGGCGAAAGGGTCGGGCAGGTGTCGTCCATCTCGCTTTGCGACGGGGGCAGGGCAATCGTCTGTTATTCCGGTGGGGAGATGAGTTCCGCCGGCGGCGGCCTGATGCTCATAGATGTCGCGGACGGCGGGATAATCTGGCAGAAGGAACTCAGGTGCTCAAAGACCACCGTGGTCGGCGACAGGTTCTACGCCTACGTATCGTCTTCCGCGGGGGAGACGGTCAGGGACCACCGGACCGGTCTCGAGGTGTCGCCGGAGCCGGGGTACCATTCCTTCTGGGTGGACGACTGCTCCATGTTCTGGTCAACCGCGACGGACGCCCTGTCCGTGGGCGGCCAGACCTATTGCGATGGGAAGCTCTACAGCATAGACTACTCCCCGGGCACCCAGGGCGCCTACGGCGGCTGGGTCTGGTGCATCGACTCTGACACGGGTAACGTCGACTGGAAAGCCCGCGTCTCCCCGTTCTCGGGCAACGCGTACAGCATGTGCTGCCCCACGGTCGTCGACGGGAAGGTGCTCGTCGGTAACGACTACGGCGCCGTGTACGTGCTGTCGGAGACCCCCGGCGTGGCGAGGGAGGCTTCCCTCGAAAGGAAATACGTATCCGAGGGCCTGGCACATTGGTCCTGGGGCGCGATGTTCGCGCTTTGCGCGGCCGTTGCTTTGGTTGCTGTTTACGTTTACAGGAAATGAATGGTGGCGAAGAGATGGTTGATGAGGAAAAGGGCAAAGGGCCATTGAAGGGCATCGTCGCGTTCGTCAAGAAGGCGTACAGGGCGATGGAGAGGGACATGGCGCCCCTCGACGACGACCGCAGCGAGATATCGATCAAAAGGAGGAGGTTCGCCGTCATCATCCTGGTCGGTCTCTTTTTCGCGGCGGTGATGTTCCTGGTGTCCATAGCGATATCCTCGGGGGGCATCATACCGCTTTCCGACGCGATAGACGCCCTCGTATCCTCCATATCCAAGGGCGGGAACGACCTGGACACCGTGGAGCTGTACATATTCCAATCGAGGCTGCCGAGGGCGATAGCCGCCATCGGAGTCGGCGCCGGCCTGGCCATAGCCGGGTGCATGTTCCAGGCACTGATCAGGAACCCGCTGGTGGACCCGTACATCACCGGTGTTTCCTCAGGGGCGGGTTGTTTCGCCATAGCCATAGTCGTTCTCGGCATCTCCCTGTCCGCCCTGGACGACTACAGCAACTACATCATCCCCTTGGCCGCCATCCTCGGCGGGTTGGTGGCCTTCGGCATCACGCTCTCCGTGGCCGAGGGGGCCGGCGGTTCCGCCACCAACTACATCCTCGCCGGCACCATCGTCGGGTTCGCCTTCACCTCGGTGCAGACTATTTTCCTGTCGATGGAGAAGGACAACCTGGTCAACGTAATGTGGTGGCTGTACGGCTCCTTCGCCAACATCACGTGGGAGAACGCCTTCCTGGTGCTGATACCCGCCATCTCCATCTCGTTGATATCGATGCTGTGGGCCAGGGAATACAACCTGTTCCTCACCGGGGAGGACCAGGCCAGGCAGCTCGGCCTCAACGTGAGGAGGTTCAAGGCCGGCATGATGGTCGTCGCCTCCGTGTTGACGTCCGTCTGCGTGGCCTTCGTCGGCATCATCGGCTTCGTCGGCCTCGTCATCCCGCACGCCTGCCGTATGATGCTCGGCGGGGACCACAGGCTCATCATGCCGGCGTCCATGGTGTTGGGCGCGTGCCTCATGCTCTTCGCCGACCTGGTGGCGAGGATCGTAATCGCGCCGCTGGAGATTCCCGTCGGCGCCGTGACGGCCTTGATAGGGACGCCGGTGTTCGCCTACATGCTGGTGAAAAGGGGGCGTGACTACGATGGATGACCTCCTCCGGGTGGAAAGCCTCGGTATCAAGTTCGGTGACTTCGAGGCCCTGCGGGAAATCAGCTTCTCGCTGCCGAAGGGCCTGCTGGTGGGCCTGATAGGGCCCAACGGCTGCGGCAAGTCGACGATGATGAAATGCATCTCCAAGCTCCACACACACTGGACGGGTTCGATAAGCATCGACGGCGAATGCCTCGACGGGATGAGGCCCATGGACGTGGCCAAGGTGGTGGCGTCGGTGCCGGCGGACTCCCCGCCGATGTACGGCATGTCGCTCATGGACTTCGTGATGCTCGGCAGGTACCCCTTCGTCAACAAGGTGTGGTGGGAGTCCCCGGAGGACGAGGCCACGGTCCGGGAGGCCCTGCGGACCTTTGGGCTGGACGGCCTCCGCAGGAGGCAGGTATCCCTCATGTCGTCGGGGGAGAGGCAGCGCGCCCTCATCGCCAGGGCGTACGTCCAGGAGCCGAAGCTCATGCTGGTGGACGAGCCGACGTCCCATCTGGACATGAAATACAAACTGGAGGTGATGGAATATCTCCAGGGCATGGCCCACAAGGACGTGACGCTTCTGGTGGCGGAACACGACATCTCGTTGATGGCGAGGTACTGCGACCTGTGCATAATTATGAAGGAAGGCGGGATTTTCACGATCGGCGACCCGAAGGAGGTGATCACCGAAAAGCTGATCAGGGACGTGTATGAGGTGGATGCCCGGGTCGGCTTCGACACCGACGGGGAGATATACGTGCTCCCGAAGAAGAGGGTGCAGGGGTGAGGGCATGGGCCGGATGAGATGCGCGCCGTTGCTGTTCGCCGTCGCCGCGACGGTTCTGTTGTTCGCAGTGTCCGCCGACGACGTCTCGGCGGGGATATGCGACGACGTCAGGGTCTACATCCAGAACGAGGACGGCACTTATGACATGGCCATGGTCGGCGGCGTGCAGACGGTGCGCTCCGCCGTCACGGGTGCCGCGGACGAACTGGGACGCGACATCAAACTTAACATAACCGGGACGAACGTGCAGTCCGTGGACGGCCTGGGCAACGACACGGACCATCAATGGAGGCTGTTCCAGTGGCTCCCCCCCGGGACGGCCGGGTGGGGGGTTCAGACCTTCAGCCCCAAGTCCGACGAGAGGATGGCGACGGGCACGACGTACTGCGTCAACCGCTCCACGTTCACGAGCAGGGACGGCACCATAGTGTACTCGCCGCCGACCTTCGAGCCCGAGGCCGACGGCTACGTGTTCGTAAGGTTCGCCAACGGTTTCTCCCCGGACGACGAGAACGTCAACGCCGTGTTCACCCCCGAAATCAGGGAAAGGGGATTTTGGCTGAAAGGCAGGGGCTCCGACATGGGCAAGGTCCTTTTCGATGCGGTCGATTCCAACTGGCCGGGGCAGATAGAGCTGATGACGGCCGACCTCGGCGGCGAAAACCTATCGTCCTGGGTCTCTTCGATGTTCGGCCTAGGGGACGTCAAGATAGACGAGAACGTCTGGGCTTATTGGAGCCAATGGACCTGGGTCGACCATAAATGGGCGTACAACGAGAATACCCTGGGGTATTACGACCCGGCCGTCCACAGGTACCTGGAGGTGATTTACCTGATTTCCACCCCGGACCCCTACGGCGGGGGATACATAATCGACAAGGGCGGCGAGGAGCCCAACCCCGACACCGACGAAATAACGTGCCTGAAGAACAATCTCGTCGCCGAGTTCAGGCTCGGGGACGGTTCGGCATGGGCGTCGCAAGATCTCAAGTTCGGCGAACGCATAGACATGACCCAGATTGCCGATCCCGCACTGCCGTCCCACGGTTTCGTGGGATGGGGGGACACTGCCTCGCCGCTGTATGCGGACGCCGTGTTCACCGCTTCCTTCGCGCCGGTCACCGAGACCATGGTCCGGGTAAAATACCTCAACTCAGACGGCAATTTCATCGTGAACGAATACCTGGAGCCGGGCTCCGCCGCCACCTACGGCGGTATACCGACCAAGGACAGCACCAGGCAATACGACTACGTGTTCGAGGAATGGAGCGCCGACCTCTCCTCCGTCCCGGCGGACACGGTCGTCACGCCGGTTTTCAGGGACGAGCTGAGGGAATACGACGTGCGTTTCCACGGTCACGACAGGGCTTTGCTCGCGGCCGCACCCACGAAATACGGGACGCCGGCGGAAATGCCGCCGGATCCCGAGAGGCAGTCCACCGTCAGCTACCGGTTCGTGTTCAGAGGGTGGAGCCTCACGCCCAACAATATGGTCGCCGTCGATTTGGACTGCGTGACCGGTGACGTCTCGGTGTTCGCCTTTTTCGAGCCGGCGGCAAAGGAGTACACGTTGACTTTCAAGGAATCGGGAGTGACAATCGCCGAGTACGCCGCCAAGTACGGGACGCCGATCGGCAGGACGTACCCGCTGGACCTATTCAAAGGGGAACACATCGCCAAGATGTACCGCGACGAGGGGCTGACCAGGGAGTACGACACCACCCACGTCATCATCGGCGATACCGTCGTCCACGTCGGGAGAGTCCTGGGCTCCTACGATTCTGCCCGGGACGCTTCCGGGAACGTCGTGGGCGACACCGTGACCGTGTCCTACGACGGGGCGCTCGCCGGCAGGTTGGACGCGTCGTCGGGCGGGGTCGTGATATGCGACATCTCCCAGTTCCCGAACGGCACGGCGGCGTCGATTGATAGGGAATCCCTGGGGAACGTCCACCGAGCCGTCAGCCCCGGCACGCCGGTGACGATAAAGGTACCCCGGGGCTCCGTCACCATGGTGGCAACGGATTTCCTGTTGGTGCTCGGTGACGGCGAGAGACTGACGTTCTCCGTGGGCAACGGCCCGAATAACGTGAAAATCTCAACCGCACTGAAGAAAATCAACCACAGCGCCTTCTACAGGCTGAACCTCCGGTCGGACAACGTGTCCGTGATGGATCTTTCCGCCCTGGGTGCCGTCGCCGAGGTCTCTTTGCTGCTGGAGCTCGACGAAGGTGTCCGTTCCAATGTCTGGAACATTACCGCCACCGGGGCGACGACCCACGTCGAATCGACACATTCGAATTCCTACGTGCATTTCAGGACGGACCTGATGCAGTTCTTCGCCGTGGGGACCACAGACCCAGTCACCGTGAGGAGCGGTGTCGTTGTGCCCTACGGCAAGGTGGAATGCGCCCTGGACGGTTCTGGGATGGACGGCCACGCAACCCTCGTAGGGATGACCCTGGACAATTTGGGCGGGACGGCCTTCGTCCCCTCCTCCGTGGGGGGGTGCACCCTCCGGGCCGTCGGTCCCGGCGCCCTGAACGGGCTCACCAATGCTCCGGCCGTCGTTGTCCCCGGCACGGTCGCCTCGTTCAGCTGGGCCGGGTGGGCCTGCGGCGCTTCCGACGTTTATTTCACCGGCGATCGCCCCGTCTTCGAAGGCACCCCGCCGCCTTCCGTCACCGTGCATTACGACCCGTCGCGTTCCGGGTGGGACCCGTCCATCGGCGTGCCGGACCTGGACGTGCGTCCCTACGAGGGGTCGTACAAGAAGGACACCTTCGGCTTCACCTATTACCTGGTGGGGGACGCCGTCGTCCTGCACAGGTACGTCCACGGCCCCTATGTCACCGTGCCTGAATCCATCGCGGTAGATGGCACGGATTACCCTGTGGTTTACGTCGGCGACGGGGCGTTCATGCATTCCGCCGACCCCGGGGTCGCGGCCGCATACGGCCTGGAGTATTCGAGATACGCCTTGGAAACGGTGGAACTCGCGCCTTCCGTGAAGGGCATCCACACCCGGGCCTTCCTGGGCTCCACCGTCAAGACGGTCGTCAACGCCGATTCCCTGACCCACGTCTGGGACGAGGCGTTCCTCGGTTGCGGCTCCCTTTCCAACGTCAGGCTCCCCGACGGTTTGCTGTTCATCGGCCGCCAAGCTTTCGAGGGATGCGCCGGCGGCGGCTTCAACAGGGTGACCGTCCCGGATTCCGTGTCCGCGGTGGGGGAGGCGGCCTTCCGCGGTTGCGCCGGGCTTACGAACGTCACCCTCGGCAAGGGGATGGAATCGGTGCCGAGGAACTGCTTCGAGGGGTGCCCCAAGCTGACCGAGCTGACGATTCCCGACGGGGTCGACGCCATCGAAGACGAGGCTTTCCGCGACTGCGTCGGCCTGCTTTTCGTCGATCTGAACGAGGTGTCGCGGGTCGGCGACAGGGCCTTCTATTCCGGTTCCGGGGCGTCGGCGATGGAATTCATCGTGATCGGGGCCACGTTGAACGGCCTGGGGGAGGATGCCTTCGGCAACAACACCTCCCTCGGGGAGATCGAGGCGCACTGCGATTATTTCGACGGGTTCGAGCGGGCCTTCGGCAACGTCGACCTCGGCAAGGTGACGTTCTACGTGGCCAACGAGGCCATCGGCAGTTGGTCGAAGTACGACGCGGTTCCCTTGGTGGAACCTGAGATTGAGAAGGACGACACCCTGCTCCGTTCCGTCGAAATCGGGCTGGTGCTGTTCTTCGCCGTGTTGGCGGTCTTCTCTTACTATTGGAAATCCCGTGTGTGAAACGGGCAACCCCCCTGTTCGCCGCCCCATGCGGCGGGATGCCGGATTACCCATCATCCCGGATCGTTCGGAAAGCGACGAATCGCCACAGATCGATTTCCGGTCGCCCGAGGTCGTCCTCATGCTTCATAGGCCACTATCCCTGTGGTGTAAGCCTCGTGAACGAGGGTGGTGTCGTCGTTCACATCCCTCCTGAATTCCGCCGGGGTCACCACGAATATGTCCCTGTCAATCAGGATGTTCCTGGAATACAGCGCCTTCTCGACGGGGAAGGAACGTTCCACGAACCTCTTGTCCGTGTCCATGACCACCATGATGTCGACGTCGCCGGCCTCTCCGGCGGTGCCTTTGGCGAACGACCCGAATATTACGACCATCGCGGGCTTGACGTCGTCGACTATGGCCGACACTATTTTGTCCACCATCGATCGGTCGATTGCCCGCTTTTTCCCTTTGGACACATCCATACAATTGCCCGTGACCGTTATAAACACTATTTCCGAATCCCGATTTCCGCCCTAGTCATAAGAGGGTTTCAAAAGGTTTCGGGGACGGCCCCCGTGCCTGTTAATCTTATATACGATAAGGGGTATCGCAACTCACTTCGCATCAAGAAACGGGGTGAAATATTGGGTAGAGGTCTATATACCGCAAGAAAACTGAGGACCGACGGCCAGAAAAGGCGCTGGCTCGACAGGTCGTACAAGAAGAGGGTGCTCAAGCTCAGGGAGAGGTCCGACCCGCTGGAGGGTTCGGCCCAGGGCCGCGGCATCGTGCTGGAGAAGGTGGGCATCGAGGCGAAACAGCCCAACTCCGCCATCAGGAAGTGCGTCAAGGTCCAGCTCATCAAGAACGGGCGCCAGATAATCGCCTTCGCGGTGGGCGACGGCGCCATCAACTTCATCGACGAGCACGACGAGGTGCTCGTGGAGGGCATCGGGGGCAGGATGGGCCGTTCCTACGGCGACATCCCCGGCGTCCGTTACAAAGTGATCAAAGTCAACAACGTCTCCCTCGACGAGATGGTCAGGGGCAGGCTGAACAAACCCCAGAGGTGAAACGGATGGAAGGAGCTCTCATATTCGGCAAATACGACCTTACCGAAGTCACCGTCAACGACGGCGGCCTGGCGAAATACATAGACCTCTCGCCTACCAACGTCCCCCACTCCGGCGGCGCCCACGCCAACAGGTGGTTCGGCAAATCCAAGCTCAGCATCGTGGAGAGGCTGATCAACAACATCATGAGGACGGAGAAATACACCGGCAAGAAGCAGAAGGCCTACAAGGCCGTCTCCGACGCCTTCGACATAATAGCGGCGAGGACCAAGGAAAACCCCGTCCAGGCCCTCGTCGACTGCATAGAGAACGCCGCCCCCAGGGAGGAAGTCACCCGCCTCCAGTTCGGCGGCATATCCGTGCCCAAGGCCGTGGACGTGTCCCCGCAGAGGAGGGTCGACATAGCCATCAGGAACATCAGCTCCGGCGTCATCAAGAACTCCAACAGGAACAAGAAGCCCATCGCCCAGGTCCTGGCCGACGAGATCATGCTCGGCGCCAAGGGCGACATGGCGTCCTTCGCCGTGGCCAAGAAAGAGGAGATCGAGAGGGTCGCCCAGGCGGCCCGCTGATAAGGTGTTTTGAATGGGAAGGAAGACCGAGAACATCAGGAAGGCCGTGCAGATCATGGCCACCCCCCAGTACATCAGGAACATAGGGACGGCCGCCCACATCGACCACGGCAAGACGACCTTCTCCGACAACCTCATCGCCGGCGCCGGCATGATGTCCGAGGACCTGGCCGGCAAGCAGAGGATGCTCGACTTCGACGAGCAGGAATCCGCCCGCGGCATCACCATCAACGCCGCCAACGCGTCGATGGTCCACAAGTACGGCGGAAAGGAGTACCTCATCAATCTGATCGACACCCCCGGCCACGTGGACTTCGGCGGCGACGTCACCAGGGCCATGAGGGCGCTGGACGGCGTCTTCATCCTGGCCTGCGCCGTCGAGGGCATCATGCCCCAGACCGAGACGGTCATCAGGCAGGCCCTCAAGGAGAGGGTCAGGCCCCTCCTGTTCATCAACAAGGTCGACAGGATGATCAACGAGCTGCAGGTCACCCCACAGATGATGATGGACAAGTTCGTGAAGATCGTCACGGAGTTCAACAGGAGGATCAACGAGATCCTCCCCGCCCCGCTCAACAAGGAGTGGCAGGTCAACATCGAGCAGGGCACCGTCGCCTTCGGCTCCGCCTACAGGAACTGGGCGGTCTCGGTCCCCTACATGAAGAAGTCCGGGATTTCCTTCAAGGAGGTCTACGAGTACTGCAACGCGGACAACGAGAAGGAGCTGGCGAAGAAGTCACCGCTCCACGAGGTCGCGCTCCAGATGGTCATTGAGCACGTCCCCGATCCGCTGCAGGCCCAGAAATACCGCATCAAGAACATATGGAAGGGCGACCTGGACTCCAAGATAGGCAAGTCCATGCTTTCCTGCGACCCCAAGGGCGACGTGTCCCTGATGATTAACAAGATCGTCATGGACCCCCACGCCGGCGAGGTCGCCATAGGCAGGCTGTTCTCCGGCACGGTCGTCAAGGGGCAGATCCTCCACATATCCGGCATGCCCACCCCCCAGAGGGTGCAGACAGTGTCGCTGTCGGTGGGCGCCGACAGGATCGCCGTCGAGTCCTGCGCCGCCGGCAACATCGTGTCGGTCACCGGCCTCAAGGACGCCATCGCGGGTTCCACCGTGTCCACGTTGCAGGACATGGAACCCTTCGAGAGGATGGCCCACTATTCCGAGCCCGTCGTCACCAAGGCCATCGAGGCCAAGCACATGAAGGACCTGCCCAAGCTGGTCGAGGTCCTCAGGACCCTGGCCAAGGCGGACCCCTCCCTGAGCGTCGAGATCAACAACGAGACCGGGGAGCACCTGCTGTCCGGAATGGGCGAGCTCCACCTGGAGATCACCGAGTACAGGATCACGAACGAGCAGGGCGTCGAGGTCGTCTCCTCGCCCCCGATCGTCGTCTACCAGGAGGGCGTCAAGAAGGCCAATGCGAACCCGTTCGAGGGGAAGTCCCCGAACAAGCACAACAGGTTCTACTTCCTGGTGGAGCCGTTGGAGGAGGGCGTGGTCGAGGCGATCCACAAGGGCGAGATCGACCCGGACGCCAAGATCAGGGACGAGAAGGCCATGGCCAAGATGCTGGCCGAGCTCGGCATGGACAAGGACGACGCCTCCGGCATAACCGCGTTCAAGAACACCAACGTGCTGCTCGACTGCACCAAGGGCATCCAGTACCTGCACGAGACCATGGAGTTGGTGAAGCAGGCCTTCGACGAGGCCATGGTCCGGGGCCCCCTCGCCGCCGAGAAATGCTCTGGCGTCAAGGTGAAGCTCATGGACGCCAAGCTCCACGAGGACACCATCCACAGGGGCCCGGCCCAGGTGATACCCGCCGTCAGGGACGGCATATACGGCGCCATGTGCCAGGCCCAGCGCATACTGCTGGAGCCGATGCAGAAGACGTTCATAAGTGTCCCCCAGGACTACATGGGCGACGCCATATCCCTGGTGAACCAGCGCCGCGGCACCATCATCGAGATGGGCCAGGAGGACGTGAACGCCACCGTGGAGGCGGAATGCCCCGTTTCCGAGATGTTCGGGTTCGCCTCCGCCGTCCGCGGGGCGACCCAGGGCCGCGCCCTCTGGTCCACGGAGAACTCCGGGTTCCAGCAGATCCCGGCCGAGCTGCAGGACAAGACCGTCCGCGAGATCAGGGTGCGCAAGGGAATGAACCCCGAGCCGTACGACGAAAAGTACTATGCGGGGGCATAAGGTAAACTTAAATACGGATTGTAATATGGGACTTTCAACCGTTCAAATAATAGAAAGGAAAGGAGCAGTAAAATGACTAAAGAGCACATAAACCTCGTCATCATCGGTCACGTCGACCACGGGAAATCCACCCTCACCGGCAGGATCCTGCTCGAGACCGGTGCCATTGAGCCGCACATAGTCGAGAAGTACAAGAAACAGGCCGAGGAGAAGGGCAAGGGCACCTTCTACATCGCGTGGGTCATGGACGGCCTGAAGGAGGAGAGGGAGAGGGGCGTCACCATCGACGTCTCCCACAAGAAGTTCTACACCGACAAGTACTTCTTCACCGTCATCGACGCGCCGGGTCACCGCGACTTCGTCAAGAACATGATCACCGGCACCAGCCAGGCCGACGCGGCGATCATCACCTGCTCCGCCATCGAGGGCCCCCAGGCCCAGACCAAGGAGCACGTGTTCCTCGCCACCACCCTCGGCGTCAAGCAGATCATCATAGCCATCAACAAGATGGACGCGGTCAAGTACGACGAGGCCAAGTACAACGAGGCCAAGGAGGGCATGACCAAGCTCCTGAGGATGGTCGGCGTCAAGACCGACACCATACCCTTCATACCCCTTTCCGCGTACGTCGGCGACAACGTGAAGGAGAAGTCGACCAACATGCCCTGGTACAAGGGCCCCACCCTCATCGAGGCCCTCGACAACCTGTCCGTTCCCGAGAAGCACACCGAGAAGCCCCTCAGGATGCCCATACAGGACGTCTACACCATCACCGGCATAGGCACCGTGCCCGTCGGCAGGGTCGAGACCGGCATCCTGAAGCCCAACATGAAGGTTTCCTTCCAGCCGTCCAACAAGGTCGGCGAGGTGAAATCCATCGAGATGCACCACGAGGTCCTTCCCCAGGCCCTGCCCGGCGACAACGTGGGCTTCAACGTGCGCGGCATCGCCAAGAACGACGTGAAGAGGGGCGACGTGGCCGGTCCGGTGGACAACCCCCCGACCGTGGCCAAGACCTTCGAGGCGCAAATCGTGGTCCTGAACCACCCCTCCGTCATAACCGTCGGCTACACCCCGGTGTTCCACTGCCACACCACGCAGACCGCGTGCAGGTTCATCGAGCTGGTCAGGACCATAGACCCCAAGACCGGCCAGACCAAGGAGGAGAACCCGGACTTCCTCAAGACCGGCGACATCGCCGTCGTGAAGGTCGCGCCCACCAAGCCCATGGCGATCGAGACCGCCAAGGACTTCCCGCCCCTCGGCAGGTTCGCCATCAGGGACATGGGGCAGACCGTCGCGGCAGGCATGTGCGTCTCCATAGAAAAGGCATAATCGCGCCTGCAACGGGATAACATGTCACAGAGAGCGAGAATCTCGTTGAGCGGAACCGACCCCGACAAGGTGGACGGCGTCTGCAGGAGGATAAGGGAGATCTCGGAGAAGACCGGCGTCGCAATCCGCGGCCCGGTGCCCCTCCCCACCAAGAAGCTGAGGGTGCCCGTCAGGAAAAGCCCGGACGGGGAAGGCAGCGAGACCTGGGACAGGTGGGAGATGCGCATCCACAAGAGACTCATCGACCTCGACGCCGACGAGCGCGCCCTCAGGCAGCTCATGAGGATCCAGGTCCCCGACGGCGTCAACATCGAGATCGTTCTCAGAAACGTCTGATCCTTTCCTCCCCCGGCCCGCCCGGCCGGGGGCCTTTTCCTTTTTTTGATTCGGGCAGTTTTATTTACATAGCGCACAATCGCCGCACCATGAGAAGCGACGTTTTCAGGACTCCTTCCGGCGCCCCGGCCAGGAGCCTTCTGAGGGCCTCCGGCGTCACGGACGGCGAGATGGCCAGACCCTTCGTCGGGATAGCCAGTTCCTGGAACGATATCGTCCCGGGCCACGTCCACCTGGACGCCGTGGCCCGCGAGATCGCCCGCGGCGTCGAGGAGGCGGGCGGCAGGCCGTTCACCTTCGGCGTGCCCGCCGTGTGCGACGGAGTGGCCATGGGCCACGGCGGCATGAGGTATTCCCTGGTGTCCAGGGAGGTCATCTCCGACTGCTGCGAAATCATGGTCGAGGCCCACGCCTTGGACGGCTGGGTCGGCGTCACGAATTGCGACAAGGTCACCCCCGGCATGCTCATGGCCGCCGGCAGGGTCAACGTGCCCGCCATCGTTTTCACCGGCGGGGCCATGGAGGTCGGGAAGGACCCGAGGGGCGGGGATTCCGACCTACAGACGGTCTTCGAGGCCCTGGGGTCCGTGAGGGCGGGGGATATGGACGACCCATTGCTCCATGAGATAGAACGCACCGCCTGCCCCGGGGCGGGCAGCTGTTCCGGCCTGTTCACCGCCAACACCATGGCCTGCCTGACGGAGGTCCTCGGCCTGGGCATGGGGGGGAACGCCACCACCCTCGCCACCGACCCCGAGAAGCTGAGGCTGGCAAGGCGCGCCGGCAGATTGATCGTCCGGCTAATCGAAGAGGGCAGAAAGCCCAGGGACGTCGTCACGGCGGCCTCGTTCAGGAACGCCGTCAGGGTCGACATGGCAATCGGCGGCTCCACGAACACGGCGCTGCATATCCCCGCGATAGCCAGGGACTTCGGCATCGAAGGCGTGGACCTGGGTCTTTTCGATACGATATCCAGGGAAGTGCCGCACATAGTCAGCATGAGGCCCGCCGGCCCGTGCAGCATGGCCGACCTCCACGCCGCCGGCGGGATACCCGCCGTGATGCACGTGCTGCTCCCGATGCTGGAGGACGCCGGCACGGTCGAAGGCAAGGGCATCAGGGAAATCGCGAAGGCGGCCAAACCGATGGGCGACGCCATAAGGACTCTGGAAGAACCGTTCCACGCCGAGGGCGGCATAGCCGTCCTGAAGGGCAATCTGGCCCCGAGGGGCGCCGTCGTCAAACAGGCGGCGGTTTCCGAGAAGATGATGAGGTTCAAGGGGCCGGCGAGGGTTTTCGATTCCGAGGAAGCCGCGATAGAGGGGATCTCATCCGGGAAAGTAGTCCCGGGCGACGTCGTCGTGATCAGGTACGTCGGCCCCAAGGGCGCCCCGGGGATGCCGGAGATGCTTTCCCCCACCAGCATGATCGCGGGCATGGGCCTGGGCGATTCCGTCGCCCTGGTCACCGACGGCAGGTTTTCCGGCGCCACGAGGGGCGGGGCGATAGGCCACGTCTCCCCGGAGGCATACGAGGGCGGCCCCATAGCCGCCGTCAGGGACGGGGATACCGTAGAGATAGATATACCAAAAAGGACGATAACGGTGCATATGACCGAGAAGGAGATGGCAAAGCGGCTCTCGTCCCCGCGGCCAATCGGGCCCGCGCCGCCCGGTGCCCTTTCCAAATACAGGGAGCTGGTGGGCGACGGCGCCGGGGGTGCGTACCTTGGCTGAATACAAACGCCTCAACCCGAAGTGCCAGGTCGCGATGTACATATACAATGCGATCGCGTTCGCGGTGCTGTTCGCGATATTCTTCGCGGTTTGGAAATACCTGCCGGAAGCGGGGTTGGCGCGGAACATCGAGAATTACGTCAGATGGACCACCTACGCAATCCTTGCGATCGTCGCCGCCTACCTCGTCCTGGGGCCCGTGATTTACTACAGGAGGTATAGGTACATCATCGACGGCGACAAGGTCGACGTCCGTAAAGGCATCATTTTCATAAGGAGAAGCCTGACCCCGATAGAAAGGATACACCAGGTCGACGTGTCTAGGGGGCCGATACTCTCCATGCTGGGTCTTGCCAACGTCACCATCACGACGGCCGGCGGCGTGGCGTCCCTGAGCTACCTGGAAATCCCTGAGGCGGAAAGGGTCGCCGAGGAACTCAACGCCCTCGTTATGAAAATCCTGAAGGAAGGGGAATGAGATGGCTTTCGAATCCGGGGAAAGCTTCAGGTCGGACGCCACCGTGATTCCGGTGAACTTCGCTGCGATGTTCGTCACTTTCGGCTTCATGATTTTCGTGGCGTCTGAGTATCTCCTCGAAGCCGGCCATTTGGCGCTCCTTGTCGTGGCCATCGCCGCCGCCCTCGCGGCCAGTGTCTTTTATCCCGTAAGATGGTGGAAGTTGACCACCTACCGCGTCGGCGAGACAGGCGTCGAGGTGAAAAGGGAAACCTGGTTCCGCCTGGACAAAATCATACCTTACGGGAAGATAGCGTCCGTAAACCTGACGAGGGGGTTGCCCAACAGGATACTGGGGACGTCGAACGTGGTGATCAACGCCAACGCCGGCCCCTCGGCCGTCGTCCCGGAGGCGACGATATGGCTGAAGGCGGCGGATGCGGAAAGGCTGAAGGAAATCATCAACGCAAGGATGACCGGCCCGGGGAAGGAGCCGGTGTTCGAGGAGGCGGAGTTCGTTTCGCTGGTGAATTTCACCGCCAAGGACAGCGTGATCCAGGGCGTGTTCGGGCAGCCGTCCGCCGCAATGTTCGGCACCCTGCTCTCGATTGCGCTTGCCCTGTTTTTCGCGTTTTTCGACAGGGAGGGCCTCACGATCACGTTCGTCATCCTCGCCGTCAGCTTCGCCATACCCGCGGTTGTGAACATAGTGAAGTATTATGACTTCAGGGTGAGGCGCGTCGGCGACACGATACACATCAGGCACGGCGCGATCTGGAACTATTCGTCGTCCTTCGAGACGGTCAAGGTGAACGCGATAAGGGTCAAGAAACCCCTATTGGCGAGGCTGATCGGCAAATCAAGCATCGAGGCGGAAGTCATCGGCGTCACCCAGGAGAAGGGCGAGAGGCCGTTGCTTTGCCTCATGGTCAAGGACGAGGTGCTGCCTCATGTCATCTCCGAGCTGATACCGGAATTTTCCGAGAACGTCGACCTGAAAAAGCAGCCGAAGGAGGCGAGGTACCCATTGTTGGCGGGGGCGGCCATACGCTCCATAGTGACGGCCGCGATCCTTTACCCCCTGCTCTTTTTCGCCATAGACGCGGCTTCGGGGGAATTCGAGATCCCATGGCTGATCTCCGATTTCGGCGCCCTCGGCGCCGTCGCCCTGACCACCCTACTGCATTTCTTCTGGATGGACAGGCGCATGAGGATCGAGGCCCTCGCCCTGGGCGACGAGACCATGACCGTCGTGCGCGGCGTCGTGGACCGGGAAAGGGTGACGATGATGTACGACAGGGTGCAGATAGTCGAAGCCGTTTCCGACCCGTTCTCCAGGCCCTTCGGCCTTTCGAGGTGCAGTTTCTCGCTGCTGTCCTCCGTCGGCGCGACGAACGAACGCACGGGTTACTTCGAGACGGACGTCCTGGAGGGCATCGGCGATACCTTGGTAGAGAGGATCAGGAGCGGTAAGCGCAGCTATTCCTACAAATCGTTCTGATCGCCCAGGGTCCGCGGAAAGACAAGATATTTAACGGAGTATCGCAACTCAGGGCACACTGGGTCGATAGATCAGCGGTAGATCGCTTGCTTTGCAAGCAAGAAGTCGTGGGTTCAAATCCCACTCGATCCACCATCCCGTTTTCCAAAGGGCGGCGCCATGCGCCCCCAATCCCCGACCATTCCGAATCTCGCAGCATTCGAAAGATCCGGTCGGTGCGTGGCGGGGTTATTTGCCCACTACCGCCCTGATTCTCCTGACCCCGGCGGCGGAACTCTCTTCCTTGGTGATTTTGAACGTACCGATTTCGGACGTCCTGGAAACGTGGGGCCCGCCGCAGAGTTCCTTGGAGTATTCCCCGATGCAATAGACCTTGACGACTTCGCCGTACTTGTCGCCGAAGACCCCGATGGCCCCGAAATCCGTGGCTTCGTCCAAGGTCATCTCGCGGCATTCCACGGGGAGGTCCTTGGCGATGATGTTGTTGACGTATTCCTCAATCCCGTCCAGTTCCTCCCTGGTGATTTTCCGGTCGAAGTTGAAGTCGAACCTGAGCCTCTCGGCGGTTATGTTGCTGCCTTTCTGGGTAATGCCCGGATCGATCAACTCACGCAACGCGGCGTGGAGTAGATGGGTGGCCGTATGCAGCTTGGTGGTCTCCTCGCCGCTGTCGGCGAGACCGCCCTTGAACGTCTGGTCCGCCCCGGCCCTGGATTTGTCCTGATGCTCCCTGAAGCGGTTTTCGAAATCCGCCATGTCGACCCTTTTGCCCCTTTCTCTTGCGAGTTCCGCCGTGAGTTCCACGGGGAAACCGAAGGTGTCGAAGAGCCTGAAGACCTGTTCCCCGTCGAGGGTGTCGCCCACGGCCTCCTCCGCGAGGGCATCGAAGCGCCTGAGCCCCTTCCTGAGGGTTTTCCTGAAACGTTCCTCCTCCTCGTCCAGCCCTCTGTGGACGGCCTTGGCGTTCCTCCTCAGTTCGGGATAGGCGTCGCCGTACTCGTCGATGACGACGTCGGCCACGGCGCCCATGAAGTTCTCCTCGTAGCCCAGGCCAGACATGTATCTGGAGGCCCTCCTTATCAGGCGCCTGACTATGTATCCGGCGCCCATCCTGGCCGGGAACACCCCGTCGGCGAGCATGAATGTGGCCGCCCTGACGTGGTCCGCGATGATCCTGAACGCCCTGACGTCGTCCCCGGCGTATTCCCTGCCAGAGATTTCCTCTATCTTGGAGATGATGCCGGTGAAGAGCGTGGTCTCGTACACGGTGCCGACGCCTTGCAATATGCCCAGCACCCTCTCGAGGCCCATGCCCGTGTCGACGTTCCTTTGTTTCAGGGGCGAGAAATCCCCCTTCTCATCCTTGTAATATTCCATGAAGACGTTGTTCCAGATCTCGACGTATTTGCCGCACCGGCAGGCGGGGCCGCAGCCCTCGCCGCAGGCGGGACGGCCGTCGTCGTAGAAAATCTCCGTGTCGGGGCCGCATGGGCCGGTGAGCCCGGCGGGGCCCCACCAGTTGTCCTCCATGCCGTAGTAGAAAATCCTCTCCTTGGGGATTCCCATCCTTTCCCATATGGCGGCGGTCTCCGTGTCCCTGGGTATCCCGCCCTCGCCTTTGAAGACGGTGACGGCGATGTCGTCCAGGGAAAGACCCAGGCCCTTGACGAGGAAATCCCTGCTGTATTCGATGGACTCCTCTTTGAAGTAGTCGCCGAGGGACCAGTTCCCGAGCATCTCGAAGAAGGTGAGGTGGGTGGGGTCGCCGACCTCGTCGATGTCCCCCGTCCTGACGCATTTCTGGAAATTCACCAGCCGTTTGCCCATTGGGTGCTTCTCGCCCAGTAGGTAGGGGACGAGGGGGTGCATGCCGGCGGTGGTGAACAGCACGGTGGGGTCGTTCTCGGGGACGAGGGAGGCGGAGCCGATCTGGGCGTGCCCCCTCTCTTTGAAAAATTCGACGTATGCCGTCCTGAGTTCCTGAGCGTCCATCCTTCGACTCTCCCTATGGGGTGCCCCATACGCTCTTTCCTTAAATATGCTATGAACGCGGCACGGGGCGCTGGGGGAACGCGGGAGTGTGTTTTAAGGCGTAAGGCGCAATGGGGTGGCGATAGCATGGCGGGCAATCGCAAGGATACCGGGAAGAACGGCAAGGAACCGAGGATGGGGATGGACGAGATGCAGGTTTACGTCGAAACCCTTGGCACCCAGATGTATCTCATGTCCAATGCCATAGACTCGATAATGGAAACCAGGGCATTGAACGTCCTTTCCGGCAGGAAAGGGTTCAACGTCGAGGAAGGCATCGCCGAGAAGGCGGGGAAATGCGGCATATGCGGCGAGGCGGTGGAAATCGGGGACTACGCCAGGTTCCTGATGGTTCTTGACAAAAAGCACTCGAAGGACGGTTACCCAACGATGACGGCGCACCCGTTCCACGACGCATGCGCCACCAGGGCGCTCCTGTATATGTTCCCCCAGGCGCTCCTGACGAGGGTCACGGCCATGGGGATTTTCGACGACGACACGGCCGACGCCATCTGCGACCCGGAGGCCAGGAAGGAACTCATCGAGGAACTGCTCGATTATTACTACAGCGAGTGTCAGGGCGACGATTCCGACTGCGATTGCGAGGATTGCATATAGGAGTCAGCAGCCGCCTCCCATCTCTAACACCGCGTCCGCCACAGGGCCGTCGCGCAGCGACACCCGGATTCCGCGGGCGCTCAGCTCCGCCAACGGCCCCTCGCCGATTTCCTTGACGACGATCGCGGACACGGCGCCCAACGAGGCGATTATGCCGGATACGTGTTCCCTGTGACTTTCGCCGGCCATCTCCCGTCCGGTGTCCACGGGAACCTTCCTGACCATCCTTATCGTGTCGCCGTCCGTGGCGTAAATCCTGAATTCCCTTGTGTTGCCGAAACCGCCTGAAACGGTTTTCCCGTCCTCGGTGGCCACGGCAACGAGGCGTTCCCCGGGAAGGGTCGGTGTCTGTATGGGCGCCGGTGCACTGCCTTTACCGCAACCGGCGAACTCCGCCGACCTGTCCTTCCCGAGCAGGCCGATGGCGTCCGCCCTGCACTGTTTGCAGTGGCGCATCATCCTGGCATCCGCCTCGCAAAGATCCATCATCTCCCTGCGCTCGGCGGCCGTCGGCGCCCTCATGTTCTCGAAGGGCGTGCCTTCCACCGGGATTAGCGGCAGTATGTTCACGATGTAGGCCCCGAGCGATTTCACCCTCTTCACGAGTTCCGGGATGTGCCCGGCGTTGATCCCGGGGATCATGACGACGTTGACCTTCACAAGCATACCCAGACCGACCGCTTTCTCGATTCCCTCGAGCTGGTTCGCCAAAAGGCGCTCGGCGGCTTCTCCACCCGTGAGCCTTTTGCCCTCCCAAATCACGGAGCCGTAGATTTTCTCGGCGATCGCGGGGTCGACGGCGTTCATGGTGACGGTCACGAACCTCACGCCAAGCCTGTGCAGTTCGTCCGCGCGTTGGGGGAGCATGAGGCCGTTCGTGGAAATGCAGGCGGTCAGGTCAGGGAATCTCTCGGCCAAAAGACCCAGCGTCTCGAACGTCTCCTCGTTGGCCAATGCGTCGCCGGGACCCGCAATGCCGATAACGGACAGTTCGGGGATGGCTTTCCTGACCTCGGAGACCTTGTCGATCGCCTCCGCGGGCGTGAGGACCTCGCTCGTGACCCCGGGGCGGGACTCGTTGCTGCAATCGTATTTCCGGTTGCAGTAATTGCATTGGATGTTGCACCTGGGCGCCACGGGGAGGTGCATCCTGGCGAATTTTCTGTGCGCCTCCTCGTTGTAGCAGGGATGGGTTTCCAAGGCCTTCGCCAACGATTCCCCGATTTCCATGCGGCCGTAATCGCAGGGGGTTGATAAAAAGGTGGCAAACCAACGTCGGTTTCGATCGGTTTTTGGGAACCCAATTCCCGGCACGTTTCGTGGGCCGGATGGCACAGCGTCCGATGAATCGGGTGAAATCATTTAAGTGTTAATTCATTTTAAAATAATCATACATTTATATCGGTTGGTCAGTCCAGGTCGTGATGGGTTTGGGGAGAAAGGCACCAGTAATCGCCGCCGTCGCAATTCTTCTCGTTTCGGGGGCCGCCGCATACGTGGTGGTGGGCGGCGGTTCGCATGAAAAACAAGGGGGTTTGTACGGCCTGGGGGCGACCGTAATCGAGGTGGAGATGGGCGGCGTCACCGCGACCCCCGAAATCGTGTACACCATAGAGGCGCTGTACGAAAAGGTGTACGGCAAACTGCCGGATACGGAATACACCTTGGACCAGGCCAAGGCGGACACGGCATTCTGGGACGCCTATTGCAAGTACGACCCGATGGCCGTCGACAACGGCAACGGCACCTTCACCGTGGATTCCAAGACGGGAAGGGGGAGTAAACAGGTCACGACTAAGGTGACAATCGGGAAGGTCGACTGCATAATCTCCACGGGTACGATGTATATGACTACGATTTACAACCTGCTCTGCGAGAAACACGGCGTGGAGCCGCATTCCCAGGCAGCGGAGAACAGCGCCGCCCTGAAGGGGGACTTCCGGAAGCTGATCGCCGGCGGGACCACGCTGGATTACGTTGAGGGCAACACCAATCTGATCGGTTATTTCGACAAGTCCGTCTACAAGGACGGCGGGGCCAACACGATGGGGAACTACGACAAGGAGAGGATGGGGCAGAACATCAGGGACGTCCTTGAGCTCCATCCGGGGTCCAAGGTGGTCGTGATGGGCAGCGGCAGCCATTCCGACCAGAAGTTTTTCACGGACACCAAAGGGCTCGTCGAGGAGAACGGGGGCGAGGGATTGCTGTTCGTCGCCGGTTCGTCGATAAACGACGCCTTCGCGAACATAGAGGGCCTCGGCATGATAACCGGTCTGTTCGAATACTCCGAGTCGCTCCTCAAGGAGCTCCAGGTCAGGCTATACGCGGTCTATAAGGCGCTGCAGGCGAAGGCCGACGAGACGCACAAGGTCTATTGGGAGGCGAGCAACGGCAAGGCCGTCCGCGGGACGGGCACGTCGGCGGCTGTCATGGAATTCCTGGGTTGGGACACCTCCCTTTTGGACGGTGCGGAATGCGACCTCGAGAAAATCATCGGGGAAAAACCCGACATCATCATCTTCTACAGCAACGACCCCCGGTCAGAGGCGGTTAAGATGAGGGTCGCCGGCTGATTTGACCGCGGCATAATATTTAGGAAAGACTAAATTAATATCGCAGTAGCGCGTTGCGGAACCATGGCCAAAACCGCGATAATGATAGCCGCACACGGCTCCATATCGAAAAACAACGAATCGGCCGCCGAACTGCAGGCGAAACTGCTTTCCGAAAAAGGGTTCGAGAACGTCTATCCCTGCTACAAGGGGTATACGAAGCCCTATATCCAGGACACGTTGGCGGAACTCGACGCCAAGGGGTTTGGGCGGATAGTCGTCGTTCCTCTGTTCATGGCCCCCGGCTACTATTCCGACAAGGTTCTCCCCAAACGGTTGGGTCTGCCTGAAGGGGTTAAGGAAGGCACTTCCCCGGGGGGCGCGAAAATCGTCGTGACGGATCCGATAGGGATACACCCCATGGCGGCGAAAATCGCCTTGGACGAGGCGCTGTCGCTTTCCGAGGGCAACGGGAGGAAGGGCGTTCTGTTCATCGGCCACGGATCCAAATCCCCCGACGCCATCGCCATGGTGATGGGCAACGTCGTCTCCGCCAGGGAATGGCATCCCCACGTTTACGGCGCCTTCAATGAGTTCAACGAACCTACGGTGGAGGCCGCCCTAAAAACCATGGCGGCGGACGGTATGGACGAGGTCCTCGCCGTGCCTCTTTTCGTCTCCTCCGGCGGGCACACCGAGGACGATCTCCCCGGAAAGCTGGGTCTCTCTACCCCGACCGCCGGGAACGTCACGGTCGCCGGGAGGGCGATGGACGTGAGGTACGGGAGGCCGTTCGGCGAGATCCCGGCCACGTCCGCCATCCTCGAGGCCATGCTGGGGGAGCACTCCCTGCCCTGATCAGTACTTCTGGTTCCTGATGATGTAGTGGTCGATGGCGAAGAACGCCGCGGCGTAAATCGACAGGACCAGCAGCGAAACCCATTCCAACCCATGTCCCAGGGCGAACGACCTTATCAACTGCGACGAGTGGGTAAGGGGCAGCGCCCACAGTATTTTACCCGCGAAATCCGGCAGCGAATCGATGGAGAACAGGGTGCCGCACATGAACGTCATCGGAAGGATGACCAGGCTCGTCACCATGTTCAGCGTCGGCGTGGAGTCGACAAGGAGCCCCGCCATCACCCCGAGCAGGGCGAAGGTGAAGCAACAGAAGACCACGCTCAGTATCAGCGGCGCCGACAGAATCAGTTCGGGCGTCAGGAGACATCCGATCGCCAACATGATGGACGTCCCCATGAGCCCCCGGACCATCCCGATCACGGATTTGCCCACGACTATCGACGAGATCCGGACGGAGGAAAGCACCATCTCGTCGAAACTTGAGTGGAACAGCCTCTGTATGAGTATTTTTTGGGCGGTGGAGGAAAACCCGGCGGTCATCGACGAGATGGCCACTATCCCGGGTACGACGTAGGCGATGTAGCTCACGCCCGCCTCCGTATCGCCGGCCCTCATGCCGTAACCGAAGGCGATCAGGTACAGGATGGGCGAGACGAGGCTGGATATCAGCGTCGTCACGATGTTCCGTTTGAGGAACGCCAGATCGGCGTAGGCTATGCCGTACACCTCCCTCAGGAAGCCGGCCATCAGATCCTCCTCCCCGTGAGTTCCAGGAACACGTCCTCGAGGCTGACCGCCCTTATCGTCACGCTGCGCCCGTCGTCGATGCCGTCCGAGTACCCCTTCGCATCCGTTCTGTTTTCGAAGTATCTGACCTCGGTGTCCCCCGCGGCATCGACGGATTCCACGGCGAACCTGCCAACGGTTTTTTTCAAATCCTCCTTTGTGCCGAGGGCGACGAGTTTCCCTTTGTTGACTATGCCGACGCGGTCGCAAAGGGCCTCGGCCTCCGAGATGTAGTGCGTCGTCATGAATATGGTGGTACCGGATGCGTTCAGTTTCCGTATCAGCTTCCACAGGGCGTTCCTCGATTGGGTGTCCAACCCCGCCGTGGGTTCGTCCATGAAAAGAATCCTGGGTCTGTGTATTATCGAACAAACTATGGATGCCCTTTTCTTCCATCCCCCGGAGAGGTTCCTGACGAGCTTGTCGAGGTGGTCCCCCAGCCCCATCACCTCCGTCATCTCCTCCGTCCTGCCTTTGATTTCCTTCGAAGGTATCCCCTTCATCAGGGCATGGTGTTTTATGTTCTCCCGCACGGTGATGTCCTTTTCCAGGCTGTTCAACTGCTGTATGACGCCGATGGATTGCCTCGCGGAGCGGTAGTCCCCGTAAACGTCTTTGCCGGAAATCCTAACGGTTCCGGAATCCGGCCTGGACATGGTGGTAAGCATGCGGATCGTTGTGGTCTTTCCGGCGCCGTTCGGGCCGAGGAACCCGAATATCTCCCCTTTTTTGATGCTCAGGGAAACGTTGTCCACGGCGACAAGATCGCCGAACCTTTTCACGATTCCATCGGCAACGATGATTCCTTCCATGGGTAGGCAATCAAAAGGCCGTATATAAATTAGGATACCCTAAATTAGTTATACCTAAATTGATATCGGATGGGCAGACCGCAAGGTTGTGAGCACTATGAATACGAAGACATTGGCGATAGCTGCAGTGGCGGTCCTCCTCGTCGCAGGGGCGGGCGCCACGGCGTACGTACTTACAACGGACAAGGAAGAGGAGAAGACCGGGGGCCTTTACGACCTCGAGGCCATGGTGTTGAAGGTGGATATGGGCGGAATCACGGCGACTCCGAACATTGTGTACACCATAGAGATGCTATACGAGAAGGTGTACGGCAAACTGCCGGATGCCGAATACACGCTGGATGAGGCGCGGGCGGACACCGAGTTCTGGGATGCGTATTGCGATTACAAACCGTCCGCTGTCAAAAACAAGGACGGTACCTACACCGTGGATTCCAAGACCGGCAGGGGGAAGAACCAAGTGACGACGAAAGTGACCATGGGGAGGGTGGACTGCATAATATCCACCGGTTCCATGTACATGACGACGATCTACAACCTGCTTTGTCACAAGCACGGCGTCGAGCCATACTCCGCTGAAGCGAAGGGGAGCGATGGCTTGAAAACAGACTTCCAAAAACTGATCGCCGGCGGCACCTCCTTGGATTACGTCGAGGGCAACACGGAATTGATAGGTTATTTCAATAAGGCAACCTATGCGGATGCCGGTGCCAACAGCATGGGGAACTACGATAAAGAGACCATGGGGCAAAACATAAGGGACGTCCTCGGGCTCCATCCGGGTTCCAACGTCGTGGTGATGGGCAGCGGCAGCCATTCGGACCAGGCGTTTTTCGAATCGACGGATGCCTTGGTCAAGGAGACCGGCGGCATAGCGTTGCTGCTGATTGCCGGCAGCACCATAAAGGACGCCTTCGCCAACATAGAGGCGCTCGGGATGATAACCGGGCTTTCCGCACAGTCCGAACCGCTCCTCAAGGATCTCCAGGTGAGGCTTTACGCCGTCTACAAGGCGCTGAAGACCCAGGAGGGGACGCACAAGGTCTATTGGGAGGCCAGCAACGGCAAGGCCGTCTCCGGGAGGGGCACGTCCAAGGCCGTAATGGACTTCATGGGCTGGGACACCACCCTGATGGACGGTGCGGAGCACGATCTCGAGAACCTTAATCAGGAAAAACCCGACATCATCGTCTTCTACAGCAACGACACGAGGCCGGAGGACGTGAGGATGAGGGTAGCGACCTAAGCGGAGAGTGGAAACATAGAGAACGGTTGGGAGGACGTCGAGGAATACCACCGCCACCTCAGGAGGCGGACGTGGGCGGCGATAGCCCTCACGGGCGTCCTCCTAATCGCCGCCTTTTCCATCGCCGTATTGGTCGGCAACTACAAACTGTCGCCCGGGCAGGTTTTTGACATACTCTTCAGGGGCGGCGGGTCGTCCGGCGACAGATACATACTGTTCGACGTGCGCATCCCGAGGCTACTCTGCTGCTGCCTCGTGGGCGCCGGGCTCTCCGTTTCCGGTTTGGCGATGCAGAGCCTTTTCAAAAACCCGATGGCGTCGCCGTCCATACTCGGGATTTCCTCAGGGGCCGCCTTCGGCGCATCCATCGCAATCTCCTTCGGCGTCGGCGCCGGGTTGTTCGGCAGTTTCAACACGCCCGTCCTGGCGTTCGTCTTCTGTTTTATCACCATGGGCATAGTCTACGCGATAGCCAAGACCAGGTACGGCGTGGCAACGGTCACCCTCCTCCTCGCGGGCGTGGCCGTCGGCGCCTTCTTCAACGGGATGGTGTCGCTGATGCAGTACATCGCGGACGAGGACACCCTCTCCGCGATCGTCTATTGGACGATGGGCAGCTTCAACAAATGCGGTTGGATGTCCTTCAGGATGGCCATCGTCCCCGTCACGGCGGGGATAATCGCGATTGTCATGATGGTGCGCGAACTGAACCTGGTTTCCGCGGGGGAGGAGCAGGCGGCCAACATGGGGGTCAACGTGCGTTTGGTGAGGATCGCCGCGATCGTGGCCACCTCCCTGTGCGTCGGCGGGTCCGTCGCCATATCCGGCACCATAGGCTTCGTCGGGCTCATCGTGCCCCATATTTTCAGGATGATAGTCGGGCCGAACCACAAGGTGCTGGCGCCGCTCTGCATCCTGGGCGGCGCGGCGTTCATGATGGCCATGGACACGATAGCCAAGGCGGCGTTCGAGGTCTCGTTGCCCGTGGGCGTGCTGACCGCGCTGCTCGGCGCGCCCTTCTTCGTGTACGTGCTGAGGACCCGCAGGAGGGACATATGGGAGTGATGCGATGCGGCTGATTGTGGACGGCGTCAATTTCTCCTACGAGTCCAAGGAGGTGCTCAGGGGAATCACCTTCGAGGCCAAGGCCGGCGAGGTGCTGGGCATAATGGGCCAGAACGGGAGCGGCAAGACCACCCTGCTCAAATGCATAAACGCGGGCCTGCGGCCGAGCCACGGCGTCGTCACCGTCGACGGCAGGGACGTATTGGACATGTCCCGCAGGGAAATAGCCAAGGAGATGGCCATGGTGATGCAGTCCATGAACATGACGTTCCCGTTCACCGTCTACGAGACGGTGCTCATGGGCCGTTACTCCAGAATCGACAGTTTCAGCGGCGAGACCCGGGAGGACGTCGAGGCGACGTACGAGGCCATGAGGGACACCAACGTGATTCAGTTCATGGAAAGGAGCATCAACGAGCTGTCCGGCGGCGAACGGCGCAGGGTACTGATCGCCAGGGCGCTCGTGCAGGAGCCCCGGGTTTTGTTGCTGGACGAACCCACGCTGCATCTGGACGTGAACCACCAGTTCGAATTGATGAACCTGATTACCAGGCTTGCCAGGGAGAAGTCCATGTTGGTCGTCTTCGTCACCCACGACATCGTCCTCGCCGCGAGGTATTGCGACAGGGCGATAATGATGTCGGACGGCGAGATAGTCTCCGCCGGACTGACGAACGACGTGATCACGCCCGAAAACCTCAGGGATTATTTCAAGGTGGAAGCGGAAATCCGCGAGGACCCGAGGGTCGGCTTGAACGTGACCATGATCGGGCAGGCCGTCCCGCCCGGCAAGGGGTGAAGAAACCGCCCTCCCCTCTTCTTTATAATATAATGTATAAAGCAGGCGGGAGCCCCAATCTAGGTTTTTCCGCACGACCCCAAGACATATATACGGCATAAGGTTAGGGAATGTAGCCGAGCGGAAACTCGGGTATCCGGACCCGTTCTGGATACGGGTTCCCGGTGGTGAAGAGGTATTAAATACCCCTTCGGTTATCGGGAATTCCGCCAGGGCCGCCGTGCGGCTCTCTGGCCAAGGATACATGCACCCGGCGAGAGATCCTCGTTCGGGGAAGAGGCATAGGGCTCCGCAATGGAGGAATGAGAGCGGGAGGGCCCGATGATTGCCGATCATACGAAACCTGGACGTGTGCTAGATCATACGCCAGCGGCGATGCTACGCCGCATGGGGGATGGTTCGGCTAGAGCGCCGAAGAAGGTCGTGTCAAGCAGCGATATGCGTCGGGTAGGTGCACGAAGCCTATGATCCGACGATGACCTAATGGGACTTCCTGTTCTTCGGAACAACCAGTAATGGTAGGGAACGCGGGGGATTGAAGCATCTTAGTACCCGCAGGAAAAGAAATCAATCGAGATACCGTTATTAAAGGCGATCGAACGCGGTACAGGGCAAACCGAATCCCCATACGAAAGTTTGGGGAGATGTGGAGTTATGGACTCATTTACTCCTTAGCGAGAATATCCGAAAGGTGCTGGAAAGCACTGCCATAGAGGGTGATAGCCCCTTAGGAGAAGGCTCGTATGGAGATTTTTGAGATTCCGGAGTAGCGTGCGTTGGATATCGCGCGTGAATTCGGGAGGCATTCGCTTCCAACCCTAAATACGTCTCTAGTCCGATAGCGTAGTAGTAGCGTGAGCGAAAACTGAAAAGTACCCTTTACGGGAGGTTAAAAGACCTGAAACCATGCGGTTATAGATTTATATGGCATCGAAGGGAAGAAACCGCAAGGTGGACCAGTGTTATATAGTACGTTTAGAAAAACGGGCCAGGGAGTTCTGGTCATTGGCGAGGTTAAGAGCTTGACGCTCGAAGCCGAAGGGAAACCGATTGTCCGCAGTTTTACGAGGGACAAGGTGTGCTCGCCTGGAGTCAATGGCGCGATACCCGAAGCCGGTCGATCTACGCCTGAGCAGGTTGAAGCCTCTCGAAGGGGAGGTGGAGGACCGAACCAGTATTGATGTGCAAATCGTTTGGATGACTTGGGTGTAGGGGTGAAAGGCCAATCTAGACCGGAAATAGCTGGTTCCCCCCGAAACTATTCGCAGATAGATCTCGATCGAGGCGGATTGTGAGGTAGAGCACTGATTGGGTATTTAGGGGAAGAAATTCCTCGGTATCCTGTCAAACTCCGAATATGCAATCGTCGTAGACGTCGGGAGTGAGGCTACCCGGGGTAAGCTCGGTAGTCGCGAGGGAAACAACCCAGACCAAAGTTAAGGTCCCTAAATTTCGGTTAAGTGTTAAGCTAAATGGCGTCGGCAGTCCAAGACAACCGGGAGGTGGGCTTAGAAGCAGCCACCCTTTAAAGATAGCGTAACAGCTCACCGGTCGAGATTGTGGGCCCAGAAAATGGACGGGGCTAAACCGAGTACCGATACTTTGGAACACAGCAATGTGATTTGGTAGGGGGGCGTGGTGCATGGGCAGAAGTGGGGCCGTGAGGTCCCGTGGACCGTGTACCAACGAGAATCCTGGTGAGAGTAGCAGCAAAGTACGGTGAGAATCCGTACCGCCGCAGGGGCAAGGGTTCCTTGGCAATGTTCGTCAGCCAAGGGTTAGTCGATCCTAAGGTGGTTCTTAATCGACACCATCGAACGGGAAACTGGTTAATATTCCAGTACCGCAACATCCTTTGTCCGCATCCCGACAGATCGGGATGGCTGGAGTACAATCGGCATTGTATTGAAGCGCCGAAGGCCCTGGAGAACCGTAATGGTGAGAAGGGGCTGAATGCGTGATCAGGCGAGCGTAGGCTCGCTTCCGGTGATTCCTGGTTTCCGTGAAAACGGATGCGGGGTCAGATATTGCGATCGTACCAAGAACCGACACAGGTGTCCCTGGGTGAGTAGCCCAAGGCGTGTTAGCATAATCTAGGCAAGGGAATTCGGCAAATTAGCCCTGTAACTTCGGGAGAAGGGGTGCCAGTCGTGTGAACGACTGGTCGCAGTGACAAGAGAACTCCGACTGTTTAACCAAAACATAGATCGCTGCTAGTTCGAAAGGATGTGTATAGCGGTTGAGGCCTGCCCAGTGTCGGTAACTTAAATCCTGTTTCAACGGGACAAAGGTCCGATAAACGGCGGGGGTAACTATGACCCTCTTAAGGTAGCGTAATACCTTGTCGCTTAATTGGCGACTTGCATGAAGGCTCAACGTGGGTTCTACTGTCCCTGCCTAGACGCTAGTGAAATCAATCTGTCTGGTGCACAATCCAGACCCCTCCATCTGAAAGCGAAGACCCCATGGAGTTTCACTGCAACCTGTTGTTGCGATAGGAATTGACATGTGTAGGGTAGACGGGAGTCGTTACACAGGTGGGAGCGCTAGCTCCTCGCCGAGACGTCGATGAAACACCGTCCTTGTCGGTTTTTATCTCTAACCTCTACGGAGGGACAGCTATAGGCAGGCAGTTCGGGTGGGGCGCCACGCCCTCAAAAAGATAACAAGGGCGCCCAAAGGTTGGCTCAGGTAGGTCAGAAATCTACCGAAGAGTGTAAGGGTAAAAGCCAGCTTGACTCGGAACCAGATAACAGGGTTCGGAGATAGGAAACTAAGGCCTAACGAACCAATCAACCCCCCGAATGGGGGTGATTGATGACAGAAAAATTACCCTGGGGATAATTGAGTTGTCAGCAGCAAGAGTTCATATCGACCTGCTGGCTTGCTACTTCGCTGTCGGCTCTCCCTATCCTGGTGGTGCAGCAGCTGCCAAGGGTGGGGTTGTTCGCCCATTAAAAGGGATCGTGAGCTGGGTTCAGACCGTCGTGAGACAGGTTTGTTGCTTTTTGATGGAGGTGTTGGTGCCTGATGAGAAGGACCCCTCAGTACGAGAGGAACGGGGGTTCGTCGCCTCTAGTTGATCAGTTGTCCGCCAGGGCACTGCTGAGCAGCCACGCGGCAGCGGATAAGAGCTGAAAGCATCTAAGCTCGAAGCCGCCTTAAAAAAGAGGCACCCATAGAACGCCCATAGAAGATGGGATTGATAGAAGCGGGATGTAAGTACCGAGGTTCGCCGAGGTATTCAGTCCGCGCTCACTAAAGTTCTTTTGACCGCCGCTGGGGTATGGTCTAGCCGTCAAACGGGTTTCGTATGATTTCTCATTCCTCTATCCTTGTTTTCCATTTTCAACGTTTTGAGCGCGAGCAAGGTCCCGCATCGTCCACGGTTTCCCGGGCAGGGTCGCCGGCAACCCTAACCGATTCAGGCGTTTGGCTTCCGATGCCGCGGGCGCAAATTGGCAGACATCAATTATGCAAGACGCGCGCTTTAAATGCCCGCTCCCAACAAATTAAATACGGTAAGGCAGTGCCATTTCCATGGCGATTGAGCAACTGGAGAAGACGTTGCTGTACGACTCCAACATGTTCCTCGTTATCGGGGCCGAGAGGACGGCGCTGATCGATGCCGGCACAGGTTTCGATCCCGACGGGCTCGTCGCATCCATCGGGGACAGGCTGAAGGGCAGGCCGCTGGATTACCTGCTGATAACCCACAGGCATTTCGACCATGTCGGCGGCATGAAGGCTGTCGTCGACGCCTTCTCCCCGAAGGTGGTCGCCGGGGAGGCCGACGCCGTCCCGCTGAGGGAGGGGGATTCCGCTTCCACCCTGGGCACGGATTTCGGCGGCAGGATCTACCCCACGGAGGTGACCGGCGCGCGGGACGGGTGCGAAATGGACTTGGGCGGGCACGTCTTAAGGGTGATTGAGACGCCCGGCCATACCTCCGGCAGCGTCTCTTTTTATGACACGGTGACGAAAACCCTGTTTTCCGGGGACACGGTCTTCGTGGACGGCATCGGCAGGACGGACCTTCCGACGGCGTCCCACCGCCAATTGGTGGAATCGATCAAGAAATTGATGGAACTCGACGTGGTCGGGCTGTGCCCAGGCCACGGCCCCAGCCTTAAGGAAGGCGGTTCGGCCGAACTGAGGAAAGCGCTTAGGTTCGCGGCGGGTGTGTGAATGAAAGTCAGGAAATGCGGATTCGGGATCGAGGGTGAGACCGAGAAGGTAATTGACGAGGCGGTCGGGATAATTCTCTCCGGCGGGTTGGTGGTCTACCCGACGGAAACGGTGTACGGCATCGGCGCCTGCGCCTTCGACCAGGTCGCCATCAAGAAGGTGTACAAGGCCAAGGAGAGGCCGTTCGACATGCCCCTTTCCATCGCCGTGCACGATAAAGCCGCCGTGGCCAGGATCGCCGTGATGACCCCCAATCTCGAGAAGCTCATCGACGCCTTCATGCCAGGGCCGCTGACCATAATCAGCAACAAAACATCCGCCGTCCCGGACATAGCGACGTCGATGTCCCAGAAGGTCGGGATCAGGATCCCGGACCATCCCATAGCGCTGGAATTGGCGAGGCGCGCCGGCCCGATAATCACCACCTCGGCGAACAGGCATTCCCACCCGGACGCCGTCAACGTCGCGGACGCGAAGAGGGATCTCGGCGACGCCGTGGACCTCTACATCGATTGCGGCTGCCCCGCCAGCGGTAAACCCTCCACCATAATCTGGTTGGACGGCGACGCCGTCGAGATAGTCCGCCAGGGGGAAATCACGAAGGAGCAGGTAGAGGATGTTCTCGGCAGATGAGTTGGAGAAGGTCAGGAAGGCGGGCAGGGTGGCCGCCGAGGCAAGGGATCTGGGTCTTTCGATGGTCGACGTCGGCGTCAAGTACCTCGACGTGGCAAACGAGGTCGAGTCCCTGATCAAATCGAAGGGTTGCGGCCTGGCCTTCCCGTGCAACATAAGCGTCAACGAGATCGCCGCCCACTACACCCCGTCGCCCAAGGACAAACTCGCGTTCGAACCCGGCGACGTCGTCAAGATAGACTGCGGCGCGCACGTCGACGGTTTCGTCGGCGACACCGCCGGCACAGTCGAGGTTTCCTCCAACACCTACGCCCCGCTCATAAAGGCCGCCGACGACGCCCGTTCCGTCGCCATGGAGGCAATCGCCGACGGCGTCCTTCTCAGAGACGTCGGCAGGGCGATACAGATGGCCATCGAGTCGGCCGGCTTCAAGCCCGTCAAGAACCTCACCGGCCATCAGATTAAGCCGTACAACCTGCACGCCGGCCTGTCCGTCGTCAACTACGACGACGGGTCGAACGCCGCCTTCGAGGAGGGCATGCTCATCGCCTGCGAACCCTTCGTCACCAACGGCGCGGGCGTCGTGAAAGGGGGAAGGCCCGGCAACATCTACAAGATGGAAAGGGAGCGCAAACTCCCGGACCCGTCGATGACCCAGTTCATGGAGTATGTCAGGGACGAGTTCAAGGGGTTCCCCTTCTGCCCGAGGAGCTGCGATTGGCCCGACGCCGAGAGGAGGACCAAGTACCTCCTGCGCCACGGCGTCGTTTCCTCCTACGCCATCCTCGTGGAAGCGAAGCGCGGGTGCGTCGCCCAGTCCGAGCACACCGTCGTCGTCGGGAAGGACGGATGCGAGATCACGACCCTGCCGTGACGACATATTTAACTAATGAGCCACTCTAACGGGTGGCAGGCCGAAGTAGCCAAGCCTGGTCAAAGGCGAGAGACTCAAGATCTCTTCCCGCAGGGGTTCACCGGTTCGAATCCGGTCTTCGGCACTCCCACCCCTTACGACATGCCCGAGGGGTTTCGGCGGGCATAACCTTTAAGAACGGCGACGCATACCGACCAGTTACGTAAACCCGGGACCCGCGCGTGTGCGCGTACATCGGGAGCGGGGTGCCGCCAGCACCCCGCTTGGGCACTCCCCCTCTGGGGGGACATTTACGGAGGTATAAAATGGCACCACAGAAGAAAGAGAAGAACGTCAAAGAGGACGAGGACTTCAACTTCATCGTCCGCATCGCCATGACCGACATAGACGGCCAGAAGAAGACCGTCGTCGGCCTGCAATCGATCAAAGGCGTCGGGGAGAGGGTGGCCTACGCCATCGTCAAGAGATCCGGCATCGACCAGTCCCTCAGGATAGGTTCCCTGCCCGAGGACGACGTCAGGAAGCTCGAGGAACTCGTCCAGTCCTACGCCGACTACGCCCCCAACTGGGCCCTCAACAGGCAGATGGATTACGAGTCCGGCGTCGACACCCATTACCTGGGCACCGAACTCACCATCGTCCAGGACGAGGACGTCAACAGGATGAAGATGATCCGCAGTTACCGCGGCATAAGGCACGAGACCAAGAAGAAGGTCAGGGGCCAGAGGACCAGGTCCAACGGGCGCCGCGGCCTCACCCTCGGCGTCTCCAGGAGGTAATTCGTATGGGCGATCCGAAATTCGCGCGCAGGTCCTACGACACGCCCTCCCACCCCTGGCAGGGCGAGAGGATCAAGGCCGAGGTCGAGCTTGTCAACCGCTACGGCCTGAAGAACAAGACCGAGGTCTGGAAGGCGCAGTCCGCCATCAGGGCCTTCAGGGGGCAGTCCAGGGAACTGCAGGCCCGCCTCAGGGGAGGCGAGGCCCAGGCCAGGATCGAGGCCGATGCGCTCATCGCCAAGTGCGGCCGCATCGGGCTCCTGCCCCTCGACGGCGCCGACCTCAACGACATCCTCGTCCTCAACGAGGAGCACATCCTCGGCCGCAGGCTCCAGACCATAGTCTACGAAAAAGGCATGGCCTCCACCCTCAGGCAGGCCAGGCAGATGATCGTCCATGGCCACATATTCATGAACGGCCACAAGGTGACCGTCCCGGGGTACATCGTCACCCGCAAGGAGGAGGGCTCTATCCAATACAGCCCCGCCTCCCCGTTCACCGACGACATGCACCCCATGAGGGTTTCCGCGTCCCAGGCCGACCAGGTCGCCGCCGTCAAGGCGGAGAAGGCCCTGAAGAGGGCCGAGAAGAAGATCGAGGAGGCCAAGGCGGACGCCGAGGACGCAGGCATAACGATGGAGGACGAGTGAAATGTCAGCCAACAGATGGGGCATAGCCAACATTTACGCCAGCTACAACAACATCATGATCACCCTCACCGACATAACCGGCGCCGAAACCATAACCAAGGCGACCGGCGGGATGGTTGTCAAGCAGGCGAAGGACGAAGCATCCCCCTACGCCGCCCAGAGGGCGGCGGAAAGGGTCGCCGAGATCGCCAAGGAGAGGGAGCTCGTGGGCATACACGTCAAGGTGCGCGCCCCCGGCGGCAACAAGTCCACCTCCCCCGGCCCCGGCGCCCAGGCGGCGATTAGGGCCCTCGCCAGGGCAGGCCTCAGGATAGGCCGCATAGAGGACGTGACCCCCGTACCCCACGACGGCACCAAGAAGAAGGGCGGCCGCAGGGGACGCAGGGTCTGAGGTATTCCCATGGAAATCGAAACCATAGAGATGGGCGAGAAGAAGGCGCGGTTCGTGATCCGCGACACTTCCCCCGCCATGGCCAACGCCCTCAGGAGGGCGCTGGTCAACAAAGTGCCCAAAATGGCCATAGACACCGTGGAGTTCCACCTGGGGTCCATGAGGGACGAGGAAGGCAAGGAATACGAGAGCAAGACCCCGTTGTTCGACGAGATAATCGCCCACCGCCTGGGTCTTCTCCCGGTGCCCACCGACCTTTCCCTTTATACATACAAGGACAAATGCGTCTGCGGTGGCGAGGGGTGCCCCAACTGCACCATAATCTACAGTCTGGTGAAGAGCGGTCCGTGCACCGTGCTGTCCAGCGACATGGTCCCCCTCGGGGACCCCAATTTGGCCATATGCGACCCGGACATCCCGATCCTGGAGCTGGGGGACGGCCAGTCCGTCATGATTTACGCCCACGCCGTCCTCGGGACCGCGGAGAACCACGCCAAATGGCAGGCCGCCAGCGGCGTCGGCTACAAGTACATGCCCGTGATAACGGTCAAGTCCAGCAAACGCGCCCAGGAAATCGCGGACTCCTGCCCCAGGGGCGTGTTCACCGTGTCCGCCTCCGGGGACCTCGGGGTCGAGAAACCGCTCGACTGCATGCTCTGCGACTCCTGCGTCGAGGTAGACGGCGGCGAGTCCGTCGAGGTCGTCGGCGACGAGACGTCCTTCGTGTTCTCCTTCGAGACCGACGGCTCCCTGTCGGCGGAGACCATGATCCTCAAGGCGTGCGAGGTCATTTCCGAGGGCGCCAAGGCGTTCTCCGAAAGCGTGGACGCGCTTTGAAAACCCCGACGGGCGGGGAAACCCCCCGCCCGCTTTTTCTCAAAAGAAATCGGTGAGCTTGCTCATCCGAACCTTGTCGCTGTTGAACAGCGAGTCCATGCTCATTTCCAGGATGTCGATGCGGTCCCGCAGGTAGTCGGAAAGCCCGTATTTCTCCGCTATTTCTTTGGAGACCTCGAGGTACTTTTTCACGCTGGCTTCGTGCACCGTCAGGGTGAGGCCGTTGCCGCACCTGCAGAAGCCGGTCAGCGGGATCCTTCTGTACTTCGTCTCGCACTTGGTGCAGCGCACGTCCTGGGCCGAGAAGCTGCGCAGGTTCCCCGCCATGTCCGGCAGGAAGTGCTTGTTGATGACCCTGGTGGCCACGTCCCGCTCGTCGACGGCCCGGATTTTCTTGCCCAGTTCCAACTGCGCCTTCATCTTGTCCAGCATGGTGTCCAACGTGGAGTAGGCGGACCTCTTTGGGCCCTCGGAGATCTCGGCGGTGTCGTGGGTGAAGCCGAGCCCCTCGTACTGGGCGGGGGTGCCGATCCTGCCCCCGACCATGTCCATGAGCTTCTCCAGGGGCTTGGTCTCCCCCATGTTCATGGCCGCCTCGTACAGTTCGATGGGGTAAGCCCGCAGGCAATCTATGTTGTGGGCCTCCTTGTCGATTTCGTCCGGGTCCAGTTTGGTGGTGAGGACGAGGGGGGCGTCCATCAGGCCGCCGCGCCTGTCGGGCAGGTACGAGCGGGAAAAATTGATCAGACCGTCGAGCAGCAGGATTATGCTGTCCTCGTCCCCGTCGCAGTTCCTCCTCTTGGAGGCGTGGAAGAACGGGTGGGCGTAGCCGCCGTTGGTCGCCGTGTAGCCTATGATGCGGCACAGGATCCCGCCGGAGGTGTGCGGCGCAAGGCCTATGCCGAGGTGGCCTATCAGATCCTCCCTGGTCTTGACGTTGTAGTAACGGTCCAGGCCGTAGAACTTCTCGAGCAGGTCGTCGATGAAAGCGGCCACGGTCACCATGTAGTCGCCGCAGTTTTCGTTGGCGACGAAATCCTGCACCTTAAGCTCGCACATCTGGTCCGCGCTCTCCAAGGGGGCGCCGTCGATGTCCTTGACGTAACCCAGTTCCCTGGCCTTATCGACGGTCAGGCCGATTTCCCTCGGCCTGAAGTGGGTCAGGGGGATGTCAGTCATGTCGTACCTGATGGTGCCGTCCCTGTAAACCGCGAGGCCGTGGGCGGCCCTCAGAATGGCCTTTTCCAAAGGCTCCGGGGTCCTGTCCTTCGAGGGCAGGTTGTCCAACACCCTGATTTCGTTGGGTGCCGGCATGCCGAGGTTGGAGACGGCGTCCGCCAATTCGGAGGACAGGTTGACGTCCATCGTGGTCCTGTCAAATCCCGACCCGGAGGTCTCGAACCGGGTATGGTCGCCGCAGTCCCTGCACCAGGTCCTGAAGGTGGCGGCGCCGCAACCCGGGCACCTCCTCCTCCCCACCTCCAGGGTTATGAGGGGTTCCCCCCTCACCCTCAGGTTGGACTTCAGGTTCGATTCGCTAATGGCTTTGTTGATTTCCTTCCTGTAGCCCGGTTCGTTGGACACGGGGAACAGCCCATGCACCACCGGCGGGCCCTTGCGTTCCTTGGCCTTCTCCGGCCGGGCCATCCTGGCGCCGATGCGGGTCATCGCCCTGGCCCTCACCTCGGCCCCCAGGGCCGAGCCGACGGCGGAAAGGGAATCCTCGCCCGTGAAGGGGCGCGCCTCGACGACACCCGCTGTGCCGGGGGCAAGACCCAGACACCCCAGGATGGGTTTGGCGTACCTGTCTATTATTATGTCGCCGTCCTTCACCACGTGGATCGCCCCGAGGTCCTCCAGGGTCCTTTTCTGGGCGGGGTCCTTGGGCATCCTGAGCGTACCGTCGTATTTCGCGTTCGCGAGGAGGTAATCCCTGAGGGAGGACAGCCTTTCGACAGGGACGTCGCTCCAGAACAGGTTGTGGGCCGGGTGCAGGGGCACGCCCATCTCGGCGGACATCTCCAGGGCCCTTTCCCAGGTCGGGTTTTCCCAGTCGTCCGGGAGCCCGCCCTTCCTCTCCAATTCCAGCTTATGCCATTCCAGCGGGTAGCCGCACGGGACCAGGAAATGGTTGTTCTCGCAGAATTCCCCGAAGGGGACGAGGATTTCGCCGCAGTCGATGATTTCCCGCACGTTGGGCTTCGCCTCCAACGCTTCCTCCACCGTGTTGCATTGGACGACGCTGCCGTTCCTCAGCAGCACTATTGGCCCCTCTATGGTGTCGCAAGGCGTGACGACGCACGCCTTCCCCGGCCTTTCGGTCTTGACTTGGGTCCCGAGCGCCGGGAATTCGTCCAGCAGGTACATGCTGGCGGGGCTGAACGCCAGGGCGGCAAGGCCGCACGTCCTCGCCCTACCGTACCTCAGCCGGAAACCGCCCACCTTGGACGGGTGGCCGAATATCGGCCTGCCCGCCACGATGTCCGCGAGGTAGCCCGAGGAAGGGGCAAGCACCCTTTCCCCGCTTTCGTCCCCTTCCCCGAAACCCCTCATCCTGACGTATTCGTCGATGAAGTCCCAGCCTTCGAGCCCGAGGGCCCGCACGTGCCTCTGGATCTTTGTCGCCTTCTGGCACAGGCCCTCGGCCAGGACCAGGACGGCGCCGCCCCTGACCCGGTTCGTCTCTATCCTGGGCAGGTCCCTGTATCCGGAGATCTCGATCCTTTCGGTGCCCTCGCCGTCTATGCAGACGGGGCAATTGCCCACGATCAGCCTGATCTCCTCCTTGGTGGGGAGATATTGCAGGTGCTGGGCCTGTTTGTACAGGTCGATCTCCTCGTGGAACCTCTCGATCTCCTCTTCGGTCGGGACGTATTTCCCGATCCCCAACTCCCTCCTGACGACGTCCGCGATGAGGACGCTCATGGCCTGGCCGGTGCCGCCCGCCGCCCTGATGGGGCCGGCGAACAGCAGGTCCACGTAGGTGGACCCGTCGGAATTGGTCTTCAGCTTGGTGTCGGCTATGCCTTCGAGGGGCGCGACGAGGATGCCCTCGGTCAGCACGGCCAACCCTGCCCTGACAGCCCTGTCGATGGCCTTCTCGATGCTCTCGTCGTCCTTTTTCTTCGCCATCTCCCTGGCGACGAGCAGGGAGACGACCTCCCTGTTGTTGTGTTCCTTCGTGAGCTTCCTTATGACCTCGGCTATGCCTTCGACGCCGTACCCGTCCAGGAGCTTTTCCACCCTGGACGCCAGGTCCTCGGCCTGGGGTATCTCGACGTTGACCTCGGGATCCCTGCCCCTGGACCTCGCCCTGCGGGCCACGGCGTAGCACTCGCCGTTCTTCTCGGCCAGCTCGCGGAAGTACTCCTCCATCGTTTCGCTGGTGCCGGCGGTCACGACGTCCCCTCCCCGTACGGGATTTTGCCGAGCTCATGCAGGACCGCGGCCAGAACGACGTCGACGTTCTCCCCCGTCTCGGAGGAGAAGCAGATGTTCCCGGACCCGGTCTTCCTCAGGTCCGACTTGCTCTCCGCCACTATCAGCGGGACGCCGTCGAAACCCTCCCTAACGGATTCCAACAGCGATTCCTGTTTTTCCATGGGATAGCCGCAGGACTCCGACGGGTCCAGCACGAACAGGAGGACGTCGGACAGGTATTTCAGGGCGACGATGGCCTGCCTCTCGATGGCGTTCCTGTCCTCGAGCGGCCTGTCCAGGAGGCCGGGGGTGTCGATTATCTGGTAATCCTTCCACCCGTCCTTCACGTGGCCGATGACGATGCCCTTGGTGGTGAACGGGTAGGGCGCGATTTCCGGCTCGGCGGTGCTGAGCTCCGCCACGATCCTGCTTTTCCCGACGTTGGGGAACCCGGCGACGACCAACGTCGGGACGTCGGGGGAAACGCTGGGCAGCATCCTGAATTTGTCCCTGGCCCCGCCGAGGAATTCCAGGTCGGCGGACACCTGGCCGATTATCGACGAGACCCGGCCGTAGAAACCGGACCGCACCGATTCGATGACGCGGGGGTCCTTGGACCTGCGGATGTTCCTGAGGGCCTCGTTCTTCAGGCGCTCCACCCTACCGGAGGCCCAGTTTATCGCCCCCAGGGATTTTTTGTATTGGTCGAGGCCGACCACGATGTCCACGAGCTCGGGGAAGAAGTCCTCTTCCTTCTCCATCCGGGGGAAGGTGTTCACGTACCTGTCCAGGGTGTCCACCATTATGTCGCCGACGGCGGTGACCTTGGCGAGGACGGTCTTCTTTTTCCCGTCCAGGGCGTTGGTGCCCGTGACGGTTATCTTGGAGGCCCTGTGGAACGCTTTGTCCTTCAGCTCCTCCGCGGATAGGACCGTCGGGATTTTCCTGGATAAGTCCATGCCGAGGCTATCGTCTTTTTCTATTAATTACTGCGCCATCACTCCCAGGAGAACTCCGCCTCCAGCAGAAAAAGGTCGGATCTGAGGTCGGGGTCCAGCTTGAACGTCGGGGGCATGGCCGCGGTCGGCACGTCCTCGGCGACGACGCCGACGCGCACCCTCTTCTCGCCGGTGTCCCTGCCGAGGATCCCGGAGACGACGGGGATGTTCACCCCGACCTCCACGCCCACCTCCAGTTGCCCGGCGCCGTCCATCCTTAGGAACCGGGGCGGTGACACGCCGGCGTAGACCTTGACCTTGAGGTAAACCTCTTCCGCCAGGTTCCCCGCGGGGCCGATCCCCGACGGGTCGGCAATGTATTCGATCAGGCCGAGGATCTGCGTGGCGATCCACCTCAGGCCCGCTTCGGCGAAGGACTTACCGACCGCCAGCGACAGCCTCACTCCGTAGTGCTGGGTCTCCGCCAGGTCCGTGAGTTCGAACTCCACGAACACGGCCGCCTCGACAAGCATGCCGGCGAAGGCCGCGATGACGTTCTTCGTCGCCCTCGTCACGGCGTCGCCGACCATGTCCGAGAGCTCCGGTACGGAACCGATGTTGTTGCCGAAGGATGCCAACGACTCCTTGACGGCGGATTCCACGGCCGATCTGACGACCTTCTCCACGATGCCCCTGGACATGGAAACGTTCCTGTTGGGCCCGTCCTTCGAGCCGTGCGAGAAGACCCAGTCC
>JAAYNL010000003.1 GCA_012520845.1 Thermoplasmatales archaeon
AAAAAACTAAATATTTGAAAAACAAGGAAAAACGAGCGCTGATCCGTCGGGAACGGCGTGGGGGAACGGGGGAAACTGCTTCAAAACGGCCCTGGCGGGATCATCTGCCATTTACCGAACAGAGTACCCATTCAGCATTAATATTTGATAATGTAATGAGATTCGTATGGTCACCGCACACGAATATCTCAAGGGCATCCTGTCCAAATACAAACTGGACGAAGGGGAAGTAGAGCGTCTCATGAACATAAGGAGAGAGGTGGAAAAGAGCCTCATGTATCGTTACGGTTCGCATATCGAGAAAATCCTTTATTCTGGGTCCTACGCAAAAAAAACTGCTATCAGCCTGAAATATGATTTGGATCTCTGCGTGATGTTTAAGCGCAGCGCATTCAGAACGTTGGACTCGATGTACCTGGACGTCGGTGATTTCCTCAAGAGAAGTTTCGCCAGATACCGTCCAGTTGGCCAACGTGTCTCGTGGGGCATGACTCTTGCCGACGGCAGGGGCCTTGACATCGTGCCCGCGAGGAGTTTCGAGGACGGCACCGACGATGCGAACCTGTATGTCTCAAATGATGATACGTCCATCAAAACCAACATCAAAAAACACATAGAATACATCTCAGAATCTAGTGTCCGCCCCATAATCAAACTGATGAAGGTGTGGAAATTCCGCAATAAAGTGGATATAAAATCGTTTACCCTGGAACTCGCCACCATCGAGGCTCTCAGAACGAACAAAGGCAATGACTACGCCGACATGGTGCGCACAACCCTCAGGTTCCTTGCTAATGAGTTCGACACTACCCGACTCGTCGACCCCGCAAATTCGAACAATGTGGTCTCGAACTCCATGTCAGACTGGGAAAAACAGAAAGTCAAGGTGGCCGCGGCCGCGTCACTGAACGGGGGATGGGAACAGGCCATCTGGTGATGTCAGCCGATTGCGTGGAAAATTCGAGGCCTGCCACAAAAAAATGGTATCGGACCTAGAATCGAACAAACACATCGAACATCCCACGGAGAAGGGCGACCACACAAACCGGAAGTGGATTGAGTGGTTCAGCAAATACTTGCCGGAAAGGTACTCCGTGACCAGTGCGTTCGTTTTCGATTCGCACGGGAACAGCAGCGATCAAATCGACGTCGTAATCTACGATCGCGTGTTCTCCCCGCCAATTATAAACGACGGCGGGTCCAAGCACATCACCGCCGAAAGCGTGTATGCCGTTTTCGAAGTCAAGCAAAAAATTACCAAGGCCGAGCTCGAATATGCGGCGAAAAAGGCTGCGTCCGTCAGGGCCCTCCGCAGGGAAGTCGCCGAATTCAGACATGCGATGGGGGTGGGCAAGACGGAACCCAAAGAAATCCTTGCGGGAATATTGGGTAACCGCCCCACCAATATGGATGCCGATTTACCAAAGGGGCGTTCGGAAAATAGCAACCCGATGGAGACTATACAGTTTGGATGCGATTCTAAAGGTGCTTTTTTCAACGATGGAAAAACAGTCAGGTTGAAAACCGGTGACACGGCCATCGTATGGTTTTTTTACAAGTTGCTCTCAGAACTGCAAAAAATAGGAAGCGCCCCGGCGATAGACTACGAGAAGTACATCGCACAAATGTGATTCAAATTGCCTGGTATTCAATTTCTCTAATATTACATAAATAGCAAATAATGCCTGCGAATAACTGAGGAAAATTTGAACTGGCCAAAACCGCCCGAGGCCGAAGGATCAACCCCTGGTTTTCCCTCGAAAGACCCAGCAAGGATTCCGTGCACGCCCTGTGGGTATATGGGGAGAAGGGCATGCCCACGCCGAAGGAGATGATCCCATTGTGAAGAAACACGATCTCTGAATCGGTTCCGATGACGAGGCAAACAACTGATGAGTTTCTTGACAGTTACAAAAAACCAAAAAGGAAAATTACAGGATGACGCGGACCGACAGGATGAAATGTCAGCGCAACTAATCGAGAAATGGGTGAATGCGGGTTCATCGAAAAGAAGAAGAATGGGTACAGGCTCACCGAGGAAGGGGAAAACCTTGTAGACACATTTTACGTAGATTGACCAAATCCTGACCCAGGCCATCGATCCGCCGTTCGAATTTATCAAAGGTTGCAGGGAATCCTTTGGGGACCCAACGATATGCTGGACGATTCCCCAACCCGTTCCACGGGAAACGAGAGGACCACCGCATCCTAAAGAGGGTGTCACAGGGACGTCCTAGCTTACGTAGAGAAAAGGCATTCCAGGCGGAATACATCGCAGGGTACGCCGAGAGGTTTAACGATGCCGCGGGGCGTCTACAAAAACCCTTGCGACCTATGCCCCAGACATCCCTCAGTGTCACCACAACGTTGTTAACATCCCTAAAAACCTAATCTAGTGGTTCCTATAATAGACTAAATCACTGAATTGATAGTCTTTCCAGTTCTTCCTTTGCGTGGGGAATCTTTTCGGAGGCCTTTCTCATCCATTCCGCGGCCTTGTCAAGGTCCTGTTCGACACCTTTGCCATCCCGGTACGCCCAACCAAGCCGCAGCATAGCACTTCCATCACCATTGGAGGCGTGATTTTTGGCTATGGAAACCATCTCCTTACGAGACTCAGGGGTATCAATTCTCCAAAGAAGATCGAATAAATCATTCTTTGCCCGTCCAAGACCGCATGATGCTGATTGCCTCATCCATTCCGCGGCCTTGTCAAGGTCCTGTTCGACACCTTTGCCATCCCGGTACGCCCAACCAAGCCTCAGCATAGCATTACTATTACCTTTCTTCGAATAAGTTCTTGCCACAGCCAACATTTCATCCAAGGCATCCTGCGTACCAATTTTACGGAGTATATCGAGCAATTCAGTAACAGCCCACCAAACATTTCCATCGACAGCCTTTCTCATCCATTCGGCTGCCTTTACTAAGTCCGCATCAACTCCATGCCCATCACGATACATACGCGCAAAATAGCCATAAGCTTCTGGAACGCCCTCCTCAACGAGAGAGCCTATCGTTCCCATAGCCTCTGACACCTCCCCGCTAAATAGTTGCGTTTCCGCCCTTTTTAGTGCGTTGTTTACTGAAAGCCTTTTCCTTCTACGAATGTTGGAAAAAGTTTCCACAGTTTCCATAAACATCATGTCAAGTTTGAGTTGAATGTCGGACCTGCTCTTTTTTCCGTGATTTTGCACAATCTCTAAAATTGCATTGTAAGCATAATCATAATATTCGCTTATATAATGCGCAGGGGTTCCACCCCAAATATGATGACAGTCAGCAATTATGTTGAAAGGTGTTTTAATATAATAACAGTCTGTCAATTTAATAAAATCCAAACCTGTGGATTCTTCAAGAAAAACTGCATCTAAATCTGGGTTGTTAAATAAAAAAGAACCGTCTTCACCAATCATATCAAAAGCTTCCCTCATGTCGATGAGGATTATTTTTTCTCCGTATTTCTTTTTTAAAAAAATGGCAAATTCATTGACGTATTTTTTCAAATCGACGTCTCGAATGTCAATTTTTTTTGAATCGAAATTGAGTCCTTTTCGTTTGAATACTTCAAATTTTTCTTTGTGTTCGCCAGTGGTGTATCCAGTAATGCCGCTTCCAAAATCGAACTTCGTTATATCATACGTAAAACACCTAAGATCCACAACAACCCATTCTGAAACAGAATTTGATAATGTTTCTAAAACTGTTTTATTTATATCGGCTGAAAACCACTTTGCCCAGGAAAGCGTACGGTTACACGCTTCTATGAACTCGCCCACAGTAACCTCAGGCAAGTTTCCATCACTAAACGCCACCACAGGAGAACATTCCTGAAAAAAATTATTTATCTTAAAATCGGGAGAATAAAAAGAAAAAATATCCCTAGAAACACAGCTACCCCATATGTCGATTTCAATTCTGTTATCCCCATGCATAAAAAAACCAACGGCACATTATTGAAGATCCAGTACAAAAACCCTAACTTACAAATAAATTCAAATATTCCAAAAAAATACTCCATACAAACCTTGATTGCTCACTACAATAGCCACAACAACTTATTTTCAAAAATATAGAATTTCCAATTAATGTCAAAACAAAGATCTAAAAAATCATTGTTGAAGGGACTTTAATTTGTTTTTAGATGGATAATCACCCAATTTAGCACCTTTTTCAAACAGTAATTTGGCCTTTTCCACATTTTTTGGAACAATTTTTCCCTCAAAATAAAGTATGCCGAGAGAGCGCATTGCAACAATGTTGCCACCTTCTGCAATCGATTCGAGACGTTTCAGAGCTTTGGAAAAAACATTATCATCACACATGCCCGCACCATATAGCTCGATTATCGCCATAATTGAAGCGTGGTATCCTCGTAGAGACGATAACTCATACCATTTTAGGGCCATCTGGATATCCTTTTCAACCGCAACCCCATATCTATATGCCTCGCCCAACAAATGTGCTGAATGCACATCACCAAACTCCGACGCCATTTCCAAATATTGTTTCGCCTTATTCGCGTCCACCTCTAACGAGACTCCATTCAAATAGAAATTTCCTAAAGTTTTCATTGCAAAAACATTTCCAGTCAAAGACATTTTTTCTAAGCCATCAATTGCGTTTTTTAAATTTTCTTCACCGGCGTACCCTGCACCGTAAAGATTTACAATTGATATAGCAGACCCCGCATTGTTTAACATTATACCTCTTTCAAACCATTTGATAGATTCTTCAATATCTTGATTCAAAATAATTCCGTCACGATACATAACACCTAATTTCTGGGCAGCTCCGGAAATGGATGTGCCCGCAATACTTAGGTACTTAGCCGCTTTTTCTGCGTCAGGATCTCTCGTGTCGCCATTAGCGTATAGATTGCCAAGAGCGTTCGCGGCTAATACATTACCATCCTTTACAAAGGAATCCAATGTTTGCACTGTTTCGTAAAAATCATTTTTTTCAATTAAATTAGACCGATACATATCAAATATGCGAACTGCCGATTCGATATGCCCCTGATTTAGTGCAGATTTGAAAAGGGACAGAGCGGCCGCGGGATTCCTTTCACATCCCTTCCCTGCCATTTTTGCAACACCCAGCCGATATTTTGATTCTGCGTGATTACGCCTTGCGTTTTCTGAATACCACTTCACTCCGACGACGGGATTGTAAACACCGTTTTTCCCATGTGAAAAAGAATCCGCAAGAATATTTATATGACGAAAAAGACCGTGTTCCGCATAAAGTTTGAACCATCTATCAGATTCGGCCTTGTTTGCCTTCACGCCCTTCCCGTCCCTATACATCGTAGCAAGTTGGAAAATTGCATCGAGATTGTTATTTTTGGCCGCCTTTTCATACCATTTAAACGCTATAGATTCATCGCTATCCAGCCTGATTCCGTCACGATACATATTACCGAGAGTAAGTTGAGCGAAAGTGTGACCCGCTTCCGCCGCCCTAGTTAGCCATTCCATGTGTTTAGTTTCGCTTGGAGTGATTCCGCCCCCATCACGGTAAAGAATGGACAATTGAAACATCGCATAAACGTTCCCACAACTGGCGGATTTTTCCAACGAATCGATAATCTCATCCAAACCCTCTCCGCCCCATCGGTTTTTTAACAAAAGATCCGCATAATCAAAATAAATATGAGGATTTTTGGACGGTAACAATTTTTTGAAATCCTCTATCACCTCCCTGCCCATATCGGGGTAATCGACTGTCAATATCCTAGATAATTTCGTTCGTGCTTCTTTATTGCCCTTTTGAGCCGCGCTTGCATACAACATTGAAACGCGATCTTTGTTCTCCGACAACCCGTCTGCGACAAGCATATCGGCAAGATTTATTTTTGCCTCGTCAAAATCTCGATTCGCTGCTTCTTCAAACCAATATTTTGCAAGATCCCTGTCTGCGTCCACTTTATCGCCATCACGATACATGCGGCCTAGCAAATTTTGCGATGAGGGAACACCTGATTTAGCCAATTCCATAACCACTTCAAACGAATTGGCAAGTTCAGCTTCGAAACGTCCGCAAACAACGTTTGGTGGGCCGATTTCTCTGATTCTCCCCTGGTCTATCCATGCCACCCTATCGCACATATCACGTATTGTACTCATAGAATGAGTAACCAGAACTATCGTTTTTCCTTCACTTTTCATATTTGAAAAATGCGCTTTGGATTTCATGCCAAAAGCTAAATCCCCAGTCGATAACACCTCATCAAGGACAACTATATCGGCATCCACATTGATCATTATTGAGAATGCTAACCGGGAAGACATCCCAGAAGAATATACTCTGACGGGCAAATCTATGTAATCTGCCAGTTCTGCATAATTAATAATATTGTCAATTCTCTCATCAATTTCCCCTTTGGTAAAACCATACATTGACCCTTTCAGATAGATGTTCTCTCTACCGCTAAGGTCTTGATGAAAACCCATTCCCAGTTCAAGTATACTTGCAAGGTTTCCATTAATATCCACAGTACCGGAGTCAGGCTTCATGATTTTAGAAATAATTTTTAAAAATGTACTTTTACCCGACCCGTTTCTACCAATTATTCCAAAAACTTCTCCTTTTTTTATATTAAAACTGAGATTATTGAGTACGTTTTGAGTAAATTTCTTGCTTTTTCTAAACAATTTATCGCTTTCGCCTGCAATTGCCCTGGTTGTAAAAGATTTGCTTATGTTTTTTACAACAATCGCGTTTTCAACCATCATATCCTCTCCGCGAATCCATCTTTAAGTCTGGCAAAAACGATTACACCGACTAAAAACATTACAATTGCCAAAATCGTACAAGCCAAAATTATCCCCATATCAGGAATGATTCCTAAATAAAAAATGTCGTGCATACCTTCTACGTAGTAAGTCAGTGGATTAATCCAGATAATCCTAGAAAGAATCCCTGCCAATATGTCGGTTGTGTAAATAATTGGCGTAATCCAAAACAAAATGCGCGACAAAGCTGTTACAAGGTATTCAAAATCACGGGAATACACCGATATTGCGGAAGTTAACAATATCGTTCCTAACGAGAAAAGAAACATCGTGGCTGCCACTATAGGAAAAGCCAACAAAGACTGTGGGTTGAGTGGCATTCCCACGAGAATCATTAGAACAATTACAATTGCATAAGCTATCAAGAAGATGACAAAGGTGTAAGTTACTTGAGAAAGCGGCAGTATTTCACGGGGGAAATGCATTTTTTTTACCATCGAACTGTTTGAAGTAATGCTCGATGCTCCGCCTGCCAAGTTAGTATTCATGAACGTAAAAGGAAACATACCTATGCAAAGATACGCCCAATAATTTGGGATTTCCCGACCCATGAAATTTTCAAAAACAACGAAAAATAGTAATATCGATACGGCAGGCGTTATAAAATTCCAAAGAAATCCTAACACGGAATTTTTATATTTGCCATACAAGCTTCTTTTCACTAAAGACTGGTATAAATACCTGTATGCATAAAGTTCATTAAATTTACCTTTTAATATATTCCAGAAAGACATGATTGACGACCTTTTTAAACCACAGCAAAAATCAGCATTCTATGCAGATATATAATTTAGTACATCATTCAAAAAGTAATCATGGCACAAATTGCTAAAATCTACAACATCTCCTCTATTTCTCGCTAATACATTTTTTAACCACATCTCTTAATATGCTATGCCCATCACCAAATGGTAATAAAATAACCCTGGGTGTAATCCATGTCAAAAAACGGATTGTTTCTAGTTGCTGGACCTTGCGTAATCGAATCACAGGATTGTTTGAATGTTGTTGCCAAGGAAATGAAAAAAGTGACGAATGCACTGAAACTTGAATATTACTTCAAAGCGTCTTTTGACAAAGCTAATCGAACATCACTAAATTCATACCGAGGCCCAGGTTTGGAAATAGGGTTAGAAATGCTTCAAGAAGTGAAAAAAAAATTTGGTTTAAAAATAGCCACCGACATACATGAACCGTGGCAGGCAGAGTATGTTGCCGAAGTTGCCGACATCGTTCAGATTCCCGCATTCCTTTGCCGCCAAACAGATCTATTGACAGCCGCTGCCAAAACTGGCAAGATTATCAATGTAAAAAAAGGACAGTTTCTGTCCCCCTGGGATATGAAAAACGTAATCGAAAAACTTACTTCGTCAGGTGCAAATAAAATCATTCTTTGCGAACGGGGGTCTTCATTCGGATACAATAATTTGGTTGTAGATATGACCGGCATAATTGAAATGAAAAAATTTGGGTTCCCCGTGATGTTTGACGCTACCCATAGTGTTCAGAAACCAGGGGGAAGAGGAACGAGCTCCGGCGGAAACCGAGATTATGTCGAACCCCTGGCAAAAGCTGCGATATCCGTCGGGGCCGATGCACTATTCATGGAGGTTCACCCAAATCCAGACAACGCTTTGTCAGATGGGCCCAACATGGTCAAACTCTCAAACGTGGAAGGTATTTTATCTAGGCTCTCTACCCTCTACAATGTTGTAAGAGGTCTTAATTCATGAAATACCTTGATGACGGCCGACGGGTTTTTGATTTAGAGATAAAGGCCCTAATGGATACGAAAGACAGTCTCGACGAAAGTTTTTCTTTATTCGCAGATTCTCTTTGCAAATGTGAAGGCAGAGTGATTTTTTCTGGTATTGGAAAAAGCGGCCATATAGCAAAGAAGATTACTGCAACTATGCAAAGCCTGGGGATAAAATCATATTTCATGCATCCTGCTGAGGCGCTACATGGGGATCTGGGGATGATTACCAAAGAGGATACTATAGTTGCGATAAGCAACAGTGGGGAGACCGACGAGATTCTTAATTTAATACCCACGATAAACAAAGTTGGTACAGAGTTGTTATGCATAACTGGAAGGAATAATTCAACTCTGGCGAGAAATTCGAAGATGTCTATTATACTCCCGCCCATGGAAGAGGCGTACCTAGATTCTGTTCCCACAAGCAGCACTACCGCAACCCTTGCGGTCGGTGATGCGCTTGCGGTTTCCATTGCCAAAAACAGAGGATTCGAAGTAAAGGAATTCAGCGTTTTCCATCCAAAAGGCACATTAGGAAAGAGAATGACATTGAAAGTAGAAGGGATGATGAAAAAGAATAGTGAAAACCCGTCGATACTATCTGGCTCTACCGTGAAAGATGCTGTTCTTGAAATGTGTAAAAAACCCATTGGCGGCACCAACATAGTCGATTCTAATGGCGTTCTCCTAGGCGTTTTCACAGATGGCGATCTCAGAAGATTGTTCAACAGAAACCCAGAAAATGCGATGAGTTCTACCATAGACGATGTGATGACGAAAGAACCCGTATGTATCAGCCCAAACATCCTTGTATATGACTCAATAGACCTAATCAAAGAGAAGGGGCTCTCCTTTTTCCCGGTTGTTGACGATGATAAAAAACTGCTGGGGACTATTAGATTAATGGATGTTGTAAAAAGCGGACTTATGGAGGATTGAAATGACAATTAGGATGCTTGTCATGGACGTTGATGGCACACTGACCGATGGCAGAATACACATTGGCGCCGATGGGGAATTGTTCAAATCTTTCGATGTAAAAGACGGATACGGGATAAAACAGATATGCAAAAAGTATGGAATCATTACAGTGATTATCACTGGCAGAGAGTCAAAAATTGTTGAGATTCGTTCCAATGAATTAGAAATTGACGAGGTTCATCAAGCCGTGTCCGATAAAAAAAGTGTTTTAATTGCTTTGTCTTCCAAATACGGGTTAAAACCGATTCAAATAGCATACGTCGGAGATGATTTGAATGACTTGTCGGCTATTGAATACGTCGGGACTTCCTTCGCTCCGTCTGACTCCCACCCGAAAGTAAAAGAAAGAGTGAATCATGTTTTACATTCTGCCGGAGGTCACGGTGCAGTTAGAGAATGTATCGATATCATCATAGATGATATTGAAAATCCAAAAACGAATTAAACTTCATCAATATAATTATTGAATAATTTAATTGATACTCCCTTGCCTACGTCATCCCGCTCCAATACTGTTTACTGTATGTATTAAAATAAATCAACAGGGTTGGTCTTTGAGGATTGTGATTTTCACAGAGGATTTTTGTTCCTTGAATCTTTGAATCAATTCATTTGTGCAAAATTCAAATCTCGGATTTTCAACCAATTCACCAAATATTCTTAATTTGATTTCTTTGGCCCCAGCGTACACAAGAAACTGTAATGCGTCCAATATCATAAACCCGGAACGGTGTATTATATAACGATTGTCGAACACCAATTGTTTGTAATCTTTAACATCTACAGGCGCCACCTCATACAACACGAGGTTTTCATTACGATAATTGCCCTCGTTTGCGCGGGTTATCTGGTTTTTCTGCAGATTGGGTTTATATTCACTGTTAAAAACAATGTCTGAAAAAAGCACGTGTCCTAAATTTGTGACAACGGCAGAAAAATCATATTTTTCAGTTTCGGATCTGTAATCTACATTAGAAAGAAGAATTGTTTTTTTCTTAATCGCGCCCGCAAGTCTATTAATCGATTTTTCATTGATTGAAGAATGACGGTCCACGTCTATTCCATTTTTCACAAATTGCTCATCGAATAACTTCGCATAGCGTTCATAATAACATTTCTTGGAAAAATAATTATTAAATACAGATGCATTCTTTTGCCCTAGCTCTTTCTTATCATATTTGCATAGTCTTTTTACAGCGGGTAAAACGTTGTCAAAATCGACGAGAATAATATTGTCCTCCTTATTGAAATCCGTGTTGCCAGGGATGTCGGATAGAATAACAGCAGCGGATGCGCGCATCGCTTCCAAAGTTGCAAGATCGAATATGGAGTGCCTATGCGCCATAATATAATAATCGGTAAAATCCATTAATGCTAGAATTGTATCATGTTTTATCCTTTCTCCATGCAAATACGATTCGAAAGACCACGAACCTCTTTCTGAAATCAATTTTTCATAAATCCCAGCACTTAACTTTTTACCAAAGGCAATCCAAATCGCCTTCCTTCCTGACTTACGACAGTATTCTTCAATAAATGCAGGTATCCGATCAAGACCTTTGCTCTGGCTATAATCCCCAATGCTTAGGAAGACGTCAGTAGTCTTTCTGTCAATAGGTGGAAGGTTGATTTCCGATATCAACCCATTAATATCCATCTTGGGTTTTTCCGGTATAGTGTTGTAAAGAGGTTCTTCAGAAATATTGATTTTGGACACGTCCATCTCAGTGGTCTCTAAAAATGAATATTCTGCGCCATGACTTGGAAAATACACTTTTTCCGCATTTGAAAAAACCAAGTCCTCTATTTTATTTGCCAACTCTATATCTTGGGACGTCAAAATGTCTCCATTGGATTTCCTTTCAAACACCAACGCCCCTTGTTGATGATATACCAAGACATATTTGCATCCCCTCAGGTACGCTCCGTATGCCACCCCCACGTCGTGACAAATAAAGAAAAAATCATTATGTGGACCATAGCGTTCCCAATCCACTAAACCATTTTCTATGGCATAAGATGCCACGAAATACCTCATAGAAATTGGAGCATCCAACAAAATTTTAGAAAAATGCCTGGCACGAGCGGGCTTATTTTCAAATATGTAATTAATTCGAGCTCCGCGATATTTGGAGCCCATAACTTCCCTTATTGTCGCAACGACAGTTCCAGGGCCGCCCACATTCCCTTTTGAAGGGTTATAGGTGGTATTGGCGCATACGAAAAATTCAATTGTTTTAGAAAGCTCATCTTCTGCACACAACAATTCTGGTAATTTGTAACTTCTTGTATCGATGCCACTGAGTACATGTTTAACTGGAGGATTTTTTTTTCTAAAAAGAAGATCGTATACTGTTTCAACGGTCTTTTTTAAACCATTTTTTTTCAAATGCGCAATGCCCTGATTGAATGCATGGGTAATTTCTCTTTTCTTACTCATTGGAACCACTGTCTATTATGTTGATAACCCAATCATTAAGATAGTTACGGTACCTGTTAAGATACCCTATGGGTAATTTTTCTTTTTTACAAACATTTTCTATTACATCAATTGAAGACGAATGAATGGCCACGGCTTTTTCAAAAAACAAGTTGGGGTGGAAGTTGTATGCTTCAGTAGGTACAAAACGATCCAAAACCACTACACCTTCCATTTTCGAATAATCTGTTTTGTCCCTCGGGTGGGGTTTTAAATATATGCGGTTGCCATTTCCCTTGTACTCATCTATCAATTTTGAATAAATCTCTTTTTGATTTTCCTCAGTTTTCACATATTTATCTATAAAAAGAGGAATCGTAAGAATTAGAATTTTCTTTTCAAATGTGTCAAACTCTACACTGCTTGAAACAAAAATCTTATAAATCATGTTTTTCTGCGATGGCAGCAATGTTTGATATAATATTTTTTTAGGAAGAGTGTGAATTTTCTTACTTGGAATCTGGATATCCTTTGAATCGTTTACCTCAATAGATTGGCAAAATCTGTTTTGACCGCAAAAAATATACCCTATGTTTAGGAATTTCTTCAGAAAAAACCTAAAACCAGAGAATTTTTCTAACATAAAAGAAGATGGCGTGGTGTCTATCACCTTATAGAAATCAAGCCCGTCTTCTATCAGATGATATTTAGTACGGGTATCCATCAAGTACCTACCCAATTTCGTTCCATCGTGAAAAATATAAATTCGATCATATCTTGTGAAATCGATTTTCAATTCACGTTCTATAATTTTTCTATGGTGTGCATGACGCCCAAAGCACCTTTTAAAAAGCCCCTCGGGATTGTATCCGGGACATCTAGAATTGTTAAAAAGATAAACGTGGCGGAAAATCTTTGATTTATACAGAGAATGTTGCAACTCAGCGTATTTAGGAATATCATCGCAAAGAATTACGTCTACGTCTTGTTTTTCGATTAGACATTTTGATAATGTCACAAAAACATGGTGATATGTGCTACAGATGTATAATGCGGATTTTAATTTCATCTCATATCCCCAAATATTTTTTCCAAAACGCTTCGTTGACCATTTTTGTTAAATTGACATTATACGAATAAAGAACTTCATGGTACTGCTTAGCAAGTTTTCTACAAACGTTTCTACACCAAAAGGTGAGGCGCACAAATCTTGAAAAGCTCTTCTTTTCACTGTATGCAAGACCTGTCGAAGCATTGTAGAAAAACACTTCATTGAAATCCATGAACAATGCCTCATCTTGGATATTAATAGGGACTACGCCTACCTTCTTTGAAAAAGAAAACAGATGTCCATTCATTGTTAAACGATTTTTTAACGTCAGTCTCGTTGCATTATTTTTGCAATCCCGACAATCGGCGCCGTCCCGCCTGTCGATGATCTCATTATCGAAAGGAATTTGTTTGATTGTTTTGCCCCTTAGTGTCTGATGAAGGTCGGTAACATCCGTTTCCATAAGCCACCTATATCCTTTCAAAAAATCTTCGACACCCAGCAGATACATTTCTGCAAGGCAATACCTGCGGGATTTTATATACCCGCTGACAACGCGGCGAACTTCATCGATGATTTCTGGCAACTGCCTATCTGGAAAATGAATAGCATTTAATATTAAGTTATTACGCGCCTGATAATATGTATTCTCAAAAGAGAATTTTTTCAAATAATGTTCGTGCCAAACACCAATTCCATTAAACAATATGGTTTTTGATTTGTTTCGGTAACAGAATTCAATATCATCCCTTTTTATAAAAATTGGCAATGTGTATCCATTATCCAAAAATTTTCTTGGAAAGCAACAATACCACCATCCAAAATAATCATAATCCGGAACTGGACTGTGTAACAAACTTGATAATTCATTTAACCTTTTATTCGTGTTTTGAGCAATTGGGTCTCCCTCCCTGATTCTGCCTCCGGCCTCAACCTGGACACAGGGCTTATCAATATCCAGAAATGACCCGCCTACAAAATAGTTGGAAATCTCGTCTTTTATGCAGGATATGAAATTATAAGTTTTTACTAAAACCTCGGGATCGATCAAAATATCGTCATCCATTACGAGCACGTGCGTATGATTCCTACCAGACCTGACTAACTCAATAAATCCTCTTGTAAACCCGCCTGAGCCACCAGCATTTTTATTGGGATACACGTGGACATTATCGTAATCTATCCTTTTGACTTCGAGGCTGTTACCGTTATCAGAGATGTATATTTCCACCCCATCGCATAAATTCAACTCACTTAGGCGGGCACATATATTTTTGATATTACCATAAACATGGTCTTCCCTTTTGAACGTACAGATAACGACCGCCAACCTAGCAGGAATTACTGGTACACCTGTGTTATATCTGAGCGTTCCCCCGAAAAAACAACCGCCCTCACAAAAGGATCTGATTTTATAATAAATCAGGTAATTCCCATCAACAGGCACCCTGAAGCTCACAATTGTTTTTTCTTTCTCATTTAAATCAAGTATGGAAGAAACCGTATCGTTGATTTTGTTTTTATTTTTAGTAACTCTATGAATTTCTATTCTAAGATTACCAGAAACCTCAAGCTGTATTTCCACAGAAGTTATTTTAGTATAATCCTTTAACTGAGCTACATTTATGCTATTAAAATATGTACCACAGTCCAAAATTGAATTCTCACCTAAACACACTGTTTTTTTCTCAAAATCGATATCAATTAAACCTTGTTCAGTTTTAAAATACAAATCTCTGCTACCAGGATTCCCAGGTAAAGGAAACTGTATTTCATTGTAAAAATAGTCTGTTTGCATTGTCATACATCCATCTTTGAATGAAGACACGCTAAAACATAATCATCTTCATCGTCAATGTCTATCGCCTCCATACTCGTCACAACACATGGGTATGGATTATCCCCTATGCGACGCCTATCCCTTATCACTTCCTTCGTGAAAATATAAAAACCGCTTGTTTCAACAAACACAGGTTCTATATCCTGGGTACGAGGAATGTCCGTCAAATTATAATTCAGCGGGTGCCCTTTATACCATACAAATGTTTTCAATTCCTGAACAGAAAACGCGGAATCATATTTTCCAGATTTCACCAAATCTATAGCGGAATCAATTGATTGTTGAGTAACGAACGGAGATGTCGTATGTACCAAAACATATATGTCTGCATCAATTTCCTTGACAAATTCTGAATAAATCTCCATACCTTTTACCTTATTTCCATCTAATCTAGAATCTCTTTTTAGAAATGTGATTCCTCTACTTGGCATGTATTTTTTTATAGAAACGTCGCTACAATAAACAAACAACTCGTCAATGTTCTTACATGCAAGCAAAGTGTCCATAATATGTCGACACAATGGCTTGTCTCCCACGGGCAATATGTTTTTGTTGGGCAACCTCTGACTATTCAATTTAATCGGTATAAACGCAACGACCTTCATACGTTCCGCCCCATCTCCTCATGAATGTTCCTAATCCCAATGAGTCGAACAGTAATTTTACCTTATATGTTTTGGCACAGTGCAATTGCTGCAGAAATGGTCTTATCCATGTCGAAATATTTGTAAAGACCCAGCCTCCCGCCGAAAATGACGTCTTCCTCCTTTTCGGCGAGTTCCCGGTATTTCTCATACAGGGCGTTGTTCCTCTCGTCGTTCATGGGATAATAGGCTTCCAGACCTGGCTCCCATGCCTGGGGGTATTCCTTGGTGACCACGGTCCTCGATTGCTTCCCGAACTCAAAATGCTTGTGTTCGATGACCCTGGTGTAAGGGACCTCCGTGCCCGTGTAGTTGACGACGGCGACGCCCTGGTGGTTCTCCTCGTCCAACGTTTCCGATTCGAACCTCAGGGACCGGTATTCCAGATGACCCAGGCGATAGTCGAAGTATTCGTCGATCATGCCCGTGTATAGCAGTTTGTCGGCGACTTCCTTGAAGTCCCTGTGCTCCTTGAAGAAATCGCAGTTCAGCTTCACGTCGATGCCCTCGAGCATCCTTTCCACCATCTTTGTGTATCCCCCGATGGGTATCCCCTGGTGCGGGTCGTTGAAATAATTGTTGTCATATATGAATCTAAGCGGCAACCGCCTGATTATGAATGCCGGAAGCTCGTCGCACGGCCGCCCCCACTGCTTCTCGGTGTATCCCTTCACCAGTTTCTCGTAGACGTCCCTGCCCACGAGGGAGAGCGCCTGTTCCTCCAAATTCCTGGGTTCCCCGTCCAATTTCGGTATCTGGCTCCTTATCTTCGCCTTCGCCTCCTCCGGCGTGGCCACGCCCCACATCTTGCTGAAGGTGTTCATGTTGAAGGGCATGTTGTACGTCTCGTCCCCTATGCGGGCTATGGGCGAGTTGACGTAATGGTTGAACCTGGCGAATCTGTTTACGTATTCCCAGACCCCGTCGTCCGAGGTGTGGAATATGTGCGCCCCGTAAACGTGGACGTTGATCCCCTCCACCTCCCTGGTGTACGCGTTGCCCCCGACGTGGTCCCGCCTGTCGATGACCAGGCACCTCTTTCCTTTCTCCTTCATCCGTTGCGCGAACGTGGCGCCGAACAGTCCCGCGCCGACCACGAGGTAATCGTATCTCATTTCAAACCTTCCTAGAATGCCATTTCCATGCGGTTTCTACGATGTTGTCCAGGGACGATTTTTCAGGGACCCAGCCGAGGATTTCCCTGGCCTTTCTGTTGTCCGCGACCAAGACCGCCGGGTCCCCCGGCCTTCTGGCCTCCATCGCGACCTTCAGTTTTTTCCCGGTTATCCTTTCCACGGCGTCGACGAGTTCCAGGACGGAAATCCCGTCGCCCGTGCCGAGGTTGAACGCGTCCGTCCTCCCGCCCTTGAACAGGTATTCCAAGGCGGCGATGTGCGCGTCCGCGAGGTCGGTGACGTGGACGTAATCCCTGATGCAGGAACCGTCCCGCGTGTCGTAATCCGTGCCGAACACCGAGAACCCCGGCCTCTTGCCCAGGGCCACCTCCAACAGGATGGGTATGACGTGGGTCTCCGGGTCGTGCATCTCGCCGATTTCGCCGTCTTCGTCGGCACCGGCGGCGTTGAAGTACCTCAACGACACCGATCTCAGTCCGTATGCGGCGTCGTAGTCCCTGAGTATCCGCTCGAAAAACAATTTGGTCCAGCCGTATGGGTTGATTGGTACCTGGGTCTCCCCCTCGTCGATGGGTATGGCATCCGGGACGCCGTACGTGGCACATGAGGAAGAGAACACGATTTTGTCCACGCCCGCGTCCATCAGGCCGTCCAAGAGCCCCATCCCGGCCAGGACGTTGTTCCTGTAGTATTTCCGGGGATCCCTCACGGACTCCGCGACCTGGGCGGAGGCGGCGAAATGCACCACGGCGTCTATCTCGCGCCCTTCCAGGATTTCCCGCACCTTGGGCGTGTCGCCGATGTCGGCCTCTACGAAATCCACGTCGAACGGCAGCGGGTTCCCGTTCTCCATGTTGTCCAACACCGTGACGGCGTATCCCCTCTCCAGGAGACGCTTCACGGTATGGGACCCGATATACCCGGCGCCGCCGGTCACCAGAATCCTTTTCGGCATCGTTGTCACTTAAAGCATTATGCTTATTTATTACGTATCTTGGTCGCGAGCGTCGTCGAAAAACCTTTTTTCCCAGGATCTGGGGGTCACGAGACCCCCCCAACCGTGCCGAATTGAGAAACGGGCCCCGCCGGACTCCCTCAGGTAGCGGATGAACAACCTGAGCGATTCCAGGACGTTCCCGAAGAACCTCTTGCTAAACAGGTTCCCTAGCATATGACCCAGACCGTTTCCTAAGAGCGTTGACTCCCTCGGCGATTGCGCCATTTCCGAAATTTTCCCGTGATTTGCCTCGCCGTCGACGGTTTCCAAAAATCCGATCCCGTCGAGATAGTCTTCGACGGCTTGTCTGAAAATACGCAACGAATCGTAGTTCGAGGAGAGTGCCAGATAGATGGTTTTATACCAATATCTGACGGCAAACGGATGGGGTCTTACACCGTGCATGGACCACAGGTAAAGGGTGTTCCTCTCCGTGTAATAGTGTTCCACGGCCTTGTTCGCCCTTCCCTCGAACCTGTCGTGCCAAACCCCGATCCCGTTCATGACGATGCGCAGACCCGGGTTACGCAACCCGAACTCCACGTCGTCCACCCTGATGAAGAACGGCATCGGCAGATTGTCCTCAGCCAAACTTGTCGGGAAACACAGATACCACCACGCCCCGTAGTCTATGGGCTCCTCCGACTCGTTCTCGGCAAGCGAGGACCCGCCCCTGAAATCCAAATCCCCCTTCAGCCTCCTCAGATTCCTCGACCCGGCCTCGTATTGGACGGCGGGATCGTCGTTGAGGAGCATCCCACCCAGGATCTGTGCGTCGCGGTATTCGTCCTTCAGCACCCTTAGCAGGTTCAGGGTTTTGTACAGGACGTTGGGGTCGACGGTCTCGTCGTCGTCCATGAGGAGCGTGTGCGTCCTGCCCCGCCCGATAGCCTCCAGCATCCCCCTGGCGAACCCCCCGCTTCCGCCGAGGTTCCTGTTGGGCAACAGCGCCATGTCCGGATGCCCCTCCCAGGAATCGGACAAAGAACGGCCGTTGTCCACGACGATCACCTGGATCTCGCCGTCGAGCCCGTAGCCCGGGTCTTCCAACATTCCCCGTATCCTCGACAGAGTCTCCTTCACGTGGGGTTCCCTGTTGAACGTGCATATGACGGCGGCCATGCTGACGTCCCCAGGAATCGCGTCGCAATGGAATCCCCCCGCGTCATGGACTATTGAGGCGTCCAATGCCTCGAACGAGACGTAATGCCTTGCGGGGGCGCCGTCGGCGAGCCCCGCGATTTCGAATCCGAACGATACTTCCGTGGGTTCGTCGGAAACGATCCTCTTCTCGCCGACCGTCCTCTCCGAACCCCCCCTGACCTCGTGGAGCCTTACCGCGAGATTCCCGGAAACGGTCGCGGAATAGGTGACCTCCTCGACGACGGTGTACCTGTCGTATTTCCCGCTTGAGAAGGAGTTGAAGTATGTGTCGAGGGAAACCCTTGCGCCTTTCCCCAGCGTCAACGCGCCCCCGTCGACGCTTACGTCGCCCTCCGGCCTGACGTAAAGGGCCTCGCCGCCTTCCGGCGCCCATTCCCCGAGGGAAATCTTGAAAAGCTCCATCCCGACCGTCCCCCTATCGGCACGGGGATTAAACCTATTGCTGGTAAACGGCCATCGGGAAAATGAATAAACGTATAACGCCATCCGAACGCAGGTGCGCAGAATGAAAGGCATCATCCTAGCGGGGGGATCCGGCACCAGGTTGCACCCGGCCTCCGCCCCAATCTCCAAAATCCTCCTTCCCGTCTACGACAAGCCGATGATATACTATCCGTTGTCCGCCCTCCTCACGGCGGGCATTAGGGACGTCCTGGTGATAACCAACGAGGGCGACCACGGGAACTTCAAAAAAGTCCTGGGCGACGGTTCCCATCTCGGCATAAGGATAACGTACGAGATACAGTACGTCCCAAAGGGAATCGCTGACGCGTTCATTATCGGCGAGGAATTCATAGCGGGCGACGACGTCGTCCTCATCCTCGGGGACAACATATTCCATTCGGAAAACCTTGGCGAGATACTCTCCGGCGCGTTTTCCTCACGCGGCGGCGCCACGGTTTTCGGCTACCCGGTCAAGGATCCAGAGAGGTTTGGCGTCGTGGAGTTCGACGATTCCGGGAAAGCCATATCCCTTGAGGAAAAGCCCAAGCATCCGAAATCGAACCACGCCGTCATCGGCCTTTACGCCTACGACGGCAGGGTCTGCGAGATTGCCAAGACCCTCAAGCCCTCGGCCCGCGGCGAGTTGGAGATTACCGACCTGAACAGGGCCTACCTGGAAACGGGCGACCTGGACGTTGTCAGGCTGGGCGAGGATTTCGTGTGGATGGACGCGGGCACCTTCGATTCCCTCCTGGAATCCTCCGTCGCCGTCAGGGACATCCAGGCGCGGACCGGGAAAATGGTGTCCTGCCCGGAGGAGATTGCCCTGGAAAGGGGATTCGTCTCCAAAGACGGATTGAGAAAATACCTCAGGGACAAAAAAGACAACGAATACTACGATTACCTGCGGCGCCTAATCGGTTGAAGGCCGCGCCTTTTCCCCGCCTTGGTATCGAACAGCCTGGCATCTTTGTAGTAGAAGAATTTCAGGAACAGGTTCACGGCGATATGGTAAAGGGTGGGCATCAGGGCCGCCGCCACGCCCTCCGGGCTGACCGGGTCCCGGAGGTGCCTGTCGGACATCCTCTTCCGCTCGTCGCTCCGCATGTACTCCAGGAAATTCTCCCTGTCCATGTGCGTCGCGGACCTTATCCTCATCAGCGCGGACCTCTGCCCGAAGAACTCGTGGAATTCCGGGTTCCTCGATGAGAAGTACCCGTCCAATTCCGTGTACGCGGCGACTTCCCCCCAACCGCGGCTGTTCTGATTCAGGAAACACATCGAGCCCTCGTTCTGGTGGTACAGGTACAGCGGTTTGTCATAATAGCAGAGTTTGTTGCAGGCGTCCAGCGCCCTATAGGTGTGGTCGATGTCCTCGCAGAACCGCCCGGTGGCGAAGTAAATGCCGTTGTCGACGAGGAAGTCCCTCCTGAACACGAAGGACCACGACGTTATCGGCGTGATCTCCGACGCCCTGTTGTGCAACGCCTCCGCGGAATCCATCACCTTGACCGCGTATCTCCCCTTGGGCATCTCGAGGCCCAGGTCGCTCGACCTGACGAAGTTGCATTGGGCGACGTCGGCGCCGTGCTCGTCCGCGAGGGAAACCAGCGCCTCCAGGAATTCGGGGTAGGGCCTGTCGTCGGAATCGAGGAACCACACGTATTCCCCCGCGGCGGCGTCCAGGCCCATGTTCCTTGCCTCGCCCAGCCCGCCTTGGGTTTCCTGGATTATGACGCTCCAGCGCCCGAGGGCGGGGGCGTGCCTCTCGACCGCGCCCAAGGTGCCGTCGTCCGATCTGGAGTCGACCACGAAAACCGTCTCGAAGTCCCTGAACGCCTGTTCACCGAGGAACGAGACCAGGTTCCCGATGTTGTCCGCAGAGTTGTAAACCGGCACGACCACGGTCACTTTGGGGCATTCGCCAACCACGTCCATCCTTACCATGGACACCATCCCATCCAAGTTGAATAGGACAGGGGGATTAATATCCCTTGCCTACGAAATCGGTTTAACCCTTGCGGTAGATTGCCCTCGGGAACATGCGAAGGGTCGCTATCCTAAGGAGGCCGCCGGAGAGGGAGGAGGAGACCTCCGGCGTCGGCGCGTATTCCGACATGCTTGAGGAGGGTCTCGCGCGGCACGGCGTCGGTTGCGACCGGATCGTCGTCAACCCAAGCGTCCGGTACGGCGTCTGGAGGCTCGTCACGGACGGTTTCGTCAGGCCTTTCCTCAAATCCCTGGGCGCCGGGTACGACGCCATACACGCCACGGACGAATTCTGCTGCCTCTACTTCCCGTTGATGAAAGGAAGGAAGGTGGTGACCTTCCACCACATCTCGAAGGGGATGGAAGGGAAATCACCATTCTACATGCTGGTCTGGCGCATCATCTCGAAAATCGCCGTGAGGCAGGCGCATACGATCGTCGCGGTGTCCGAACAGACCAGGGACGAATTGATTACCGATTACGGCGTCCCGCCCGAAAAGATAAAGGTCTTGACCCACGCACCGCCTTACGATTTCAATAACCTGGGTCTTGAACGCGACAGGGTAATCGGATGCGTCTCCTCCCTCATAGAACGCAAAAACGTAGCCGGCGCGATAAGGGCGTTCTGGCACTTCACCAAACTCCCGGGCACCGAGGGCTATAGGTTCGTGATATGCGGCAACGGCCCACTGCGGCCGCAGCTTGAGGGGTTGGCCAAGGAACTGGGCATCGCGGACAGGGTGGAATTCGTTTCCGATCTGTCCCGGGACGAATTGGAAAGGTTCTACAACACCATGGCCGTGTACGCCAACCCGTCGATGCACGAGGGCCTCGGCCTGACGCCGTTGGAGGCCCAGACCTGCGGCACCCCCGTCGTTTCCTTCGCCGACGCGAAGATCCCCGCGGAAGTCTCGGGCGGCTTCGTCAAATCCTCGGACGAGGAGGGGTTCGCAAGGAACATGCACCTGCTGGTCACAAACGCCGCGTTTAGGGAAAATGTCGTCTCCGATCTTGGCCGCGACCCCGATTTCGGGGACGGATACCTGAAAAGACTCGTGGAAATTTATTTTGAATGAGTCTGAAATGAAGCGTCAAGAAAAACTTTTGAAAGTCATTTCAGTAATCCGCTTCAAAATCCCAAGGGAAAATGCCGTTGGAAATCGCAATGTCAAGAAAAACTTTTGAAAGTCATTTCAGTAATTCTAATATACCGCAAACCAATGCTGGCACATGAGAAAGGTGGAGCGGGCCCCCACATTCCAGGAGATATTCGAATCCAAGTCGCACAAAGGGCCGTATTCCAGGGAAGACGTTGAGCTCGCCAGGGATTTCAACAAGAGATACCTGCATTGGGACGAATTGAAATTCAAGACCGACGACGAGGAACACCGCCGTAAGATATGGGCCCTGATGAAGATACTCAGGGCCCAGGATTACAGGGCTGTCACGATTGGAAAGGAAAAGTACCTGTATTCCGTGATGCCCCAGTTTATGGAATCCCTTCACTTCATCGACACCCACGCCGCGGGATACACGACCGTGGAAGGCGAACCCATCGGCCAAAAGGAAGCCAACCGCTACGTCATAAGCTCATTGATGGAGGAAGCCATTTCCTCGAGCCAGCTCGAGGGCGCCGCCGTGACGCGGTTGGACGCGAAAAAGATGTTGCGCGAGGGCAGAAAACCGAAAACCCGGGACGAGGCGATGATACTCAACAACTACCGCACAATGGAGCACATAAAGACCGTTTCAAACGAGAAACTGACCCCGGACCTCATCCGTTCCATGCACAAAATGATAACGGACGGCACCCTTGACCCCGACCGGGAATGGGAGGGGCGGTACAGGGAAAGCGACGACGTGGTCGTCGGCGATCCTTTGGACGAGGACAACGTATACCACGTCCCCCCGCCCTACGACGAAATACCCGCGTTGGTGGAGGGTCTCTGCGAGTTCGCAAACCGGAACGAAGGGGAGTTCATACACCCCATCCTAAAGGGGATCGTGATCCATTTCATGATCGGCTACATCCACCCGTTCGTCGACGGGAACGGGCGGTTGGCCCGCTCCCTGTTTTATTGGCACTCCATAAAGAACGGTTACTGGATAATGGAGTACGCTGCCGTGTCCAAAGCCATCAAAGCGCGCAGAAAAAAATACACCTATTCCTACATCTACTCGGAAAACGATGAAAACGATTTGACGTATTTCATAAAATACAACCTCGAAAGCGTGCAGAAGGCCTTGGTCGACTTGAACGCCTATATAAAAAGAAAACTGCGCGAGCAGAAAAGCTCGTACAGATTCATCGAGGCCCATCCCGACCTCAACCACAGGCAGGCGACCATACTCCGGGACTACGTGAAGGGCGGCGTCCCGTTCTCCATCCCGGAATTGAAAAACCGGTATAAGATTGCGTATCAGACAGCCCGGTTGGACGTGCGGCGCCTGCAGGAGCTGGGTCTCGTGCGCGCCGTATACAAAAAGGGGAAAAGGGTGTCCTACGCCGTGAACAAGGACGCGCTCGTCGGCGAAAACGGAAACGCGCGCCTGTTTTGAGTGGTGGCGGGCCTGAAGGGATTCGAACCCTTGGCCACCTGATTAAGAGTCAGGCGCTCCACCTAGCTGAGCTACAGGCCCCTTTATGCCTTGAACGCTTTTTTTTATATAAATGTGCCCCCGGGCGAAAGTACCAGAAAATAATTAGTACCCGCGACCATGACCCGGGCGTGCTTACCCTCGACGACGTTTTCCTGGCGTTGCTAATAGCCGCCGTCATAACGACGGTGTTCTCCGTGCCGGGCATATTCATGACCGTGTACAGGTCCTCCAGGAACCTGAAGCGCTACAAGGTGATCCGCTCCATAGAGGGCATGGGCGTCCTTCCCGCGGAACTGATGGCGGAATGGGAGAGCGTCAAGAGCACCATGGCGTATTCGTCGATGATCTCCGACGAGCTCGAGAGGCTCGGGGCCCTCAGGCCAGCGCTGTTCCAGACGACCGTTTCCGCCGCGTTGCTGGCGATCATCGCCGCGTTCTCCGAGATGGAAACCGCGGCGTTTGCCGTCGTCGTTGCCCTGCTGGTCGTGGCGGTGTTCTCCGTCCTGTTCGGAAGGTCGAATTCCATCAGGTACGCCCACGAGTACGAAGGGCTCCTGAAGGAGCTGGAGTCCAACGGCCAGGAATCCTGCGGCAGCATGTACGCCTGAGTCGCCGCGTCGGACGGCAACCGTTAATTACGCCGCTGCGATTGCGCCCCATGGCAAGCGTCACTCTAAAAACGACGGCGGGGAACATCAAGATCGACCTGTACGACGACATGCCCGTCACGGCCGGCAACTTCATCAAGCTGGCCAGGGAAGGTTTCTACAACGGCACCGTCTTCCACAGGGTCATAGACGGTTTCATGATACAGGGCGGCTGCCCGGAGGGCACCGGGCGCGGCGGCCCCGGCTATACGATCGAGGACGAGTTGGTCCACGGCCACCCGAACAACCGCGGCACCGTCTCCATGGCCAACACCGGCCAGCCGAACAGCGGCGGCAGCCAATTCTTCATAAACCTGGTGAACAACAACTACCTGGACTGGGACAACCCCAAGGCACCCTATTCCCACCCCGTCTTCGGGGAGGTGGCCGACGACGCGAGCATGGCCGTGGTGGACGCCATCGGCAGGATGGAGACGGACAGGAAGGACCGCCCCGTCGAGGACGTCGTCGTGAAGAGCGTCGTCATAGAGGAGTGATGCGGATGCCCGGGAAGGAGAGTCGCAAAGGCGGCCGCCACGTCATGGAGGCCCTCGGGATGTCCAGGGTGGTCATCGAGGACGGCAAGGTCGTCGAGATAAGCGAACCAATCGTGAAATACTGCCCACTGTTCCACAAGCACAGGGGCATCGAGGAGCTCAACGAGGAATCCATCCGGAAGAACATGCAGTTCCGCGTCGACGACTTCGGGATGTGCACCGACTCCCGCGAGATCCGCCTCGGCTACTTCCTGAATTTCGGCATCTCCGAGATAATGAGCCTCGCCGTCTCGAGGGGTTTGCTGGACGCCGTCGTGATAGCCGCCGACGGTTGCGGCACCGCCGTCCTGAGGGACCCGGAAATCATACAGGGCATGGGCGGCAGGATCTCCGGCATCGTGGAGACGTGCCCCGAGCCCTCCGTCATAGAGGGGATCGGTCCGGAGAACGTCCTTTCGCCGGAGACGGCCGAGATAAACCAGTTCGGCGGCGTGCACAAGGCCTTCGCCATGGGGAACAAGCGCGTCGGCGTCACCGTCGCCTCCGCCGGGGACGCCCGGGCGATCAGGGACTGTTTCGGCGACAACGTCGTCATATTCGCCGTCCATACCACGGGGGTGACGGAAGAAGAGGCGGGCGTGCTGTACGACGTCTGCGACGTCATCACGTCCTGCGCCTCCAAACCCATCAGGGAACTGGCCAAGGAGAGGGCCGTCCTGCAGGCCGGCACGAAGGTCCCGGTCTACGCCGCGTCCCAACGGGGCGCCGAGCTCATGAAGGCGAAGCTCGACGAACTGGGCAGGGAACCCGACACGGTGCTGGAAAGCAGCCCCGAACCCCTTATCTGACGTCCTCGACCACAAGGTGGGTGCCCGACCTGAGGTAGATGAGCGGCACGCGGTTCTCCCTGAGCACGCGCCTGAGCTCCTTGTCGTTGGTCAGGACATAGCCGCCAGTTTCCAAGGCGAGCTCGACGACCGCCCCGTCCCCGTCCGCCTCGGTCTGCACTATGTCGTAGGTCCTCGCCAGCTTGAGGGCGGCCTTCGCGTACCTGTGGTCCAGTTTCTTCAGTTCGCCGATCATCGGCCCCGGGACGACTATGCGGGCCTCGCCCACCAGCTCCCTGATGGCCAGGTCTATGTTCAGCCTGATTTCGAAGGGCATCAGGAGGGCGTTCGTATCCAGAATCACGGTGGGCATGTCACTGCTCGACTATGCCGTAGCCGATGAGCCTCCACTTGCTGGAAATCCTGCGGGATATGGCGACCCTCTGCCCCTCCAGGACGCAGACGGGGATCTTGAGGTTGACCTCCACGGAATCCGGTTTGCCGCTGGTCACGACGCCCACGGTGGTGGCGGTGCCTATGCTCAGCATGAGCGGCTCGCCGGTCTTGATGTCGTCCACCTTGAGGTCGGACGTGGCGCCCACCACCCTGTCGAGGAGGTGGATGCCCATCGAGAAGCTGTGGGCCACCTCGGGCATATGGCCAGGCACTCCGACCATCCTACCGGTCAGGCCGTCCGATTTCGTGAGCGAGGGGTCGAGGCTCGTCCCTATGGAGATGAGGCCGCCCGGCCCCACCTCATCCACCGCGTGGCCGCCGGCGAACAGGGACGTGACCTTGGTGGGCACCGTGACCCATTCAGGTTTCCCGCCCACGTCCATCTTGATGCCCGGGGCGATCTCGATGTCGTCGCCGACGCGCAGCGTGCCCCTGATCAGGGAACCGCCTATCACGCCGCCGCGGAGCCCCTCGGGCTTCACGCCCGGCGAATTGATGTCGAAGGACCTGGCCACGTGCATCAGGGGCTTGGAGTCCCTGTCCCTGGCCACCTTGGCGATGATGTGCTCCTCTATCGCGGCCACGAGCTTGTCCATGTTCACGCCGCTGTTGGCCGATATGGGTATCACGGGGGCGTCCTCGGCTATGGTGCCCTTGACGAATTTCTTGATTTCCCTGTAGTTGACAGTCGCCTCCTCGCGGGTGACGATGTCGATCTTGTTCTGGACTATGACTATCCTCTCAATGCCGATGATCGAGAGCGCCATCAGGTGTTCCTTGGTCTGGGGCTGGGGACACTTCTCGTTCGCCGCCACCAGGAGAATGGCGCCGTCCATCAGCGCGGCGCCGGAAAGCATGGTGGCCATCAGGGTCTCGTGGCCCGGGGCGTCGACGAACGAGACGGAACGGACGTACTCGGCCTCGCCGCCGCACGCCTCGCACACTTCCTTTGTGCCGTAGCCGCCGCAGCCGCCGCATCTGTAGAAGTTGACGTCGGCGTAGCCAAGGCGGATGGATATGCCGCGCTTGATCTCCTCGGAGTGCCTGTCGGTCCACTCACCGCTGAGAGCCCTGGTCAGGGTGGTCTTCCCGTGGTCGACATGGCCGATCATCCCGATGTTGAACTCGGGTTGCCTACGGGGTTTCATTGGCCGTCAGATCCCTCTTCGGCCGGGGGCGCCAGGGTCTCCTCGATGGACCTGGGCCCGTATTCTGCGACGGCCATGTTCACCTGGACGATTTCCGAGGAGATGGCGGTGCCGCGGACGGCGACCCTCTTCCTCTGCCCGGGGGACTTCTCGCGGAAGCCCTTGCTGTCCGAGAGGAGGACTTTCCTCCTCCTGTTGCCGGGCACGCCCACCTTCATGGGGGTGCCGTTGCCGTCGCTGCCGCCGGTGATTTTGAGTTTGTACCCGGGGAGGCCGACGAATATACCGTCCACGACCTCTCCGACGTTCTTACCGATCAGAGAGTTCGCATGGTGGCCCGTCACGAGGACGTTGTAGGATTTACCCGTCCTGACGTCATTCACTATGGTTTTGAATTCTGCCATTTGAACACCTGTGCACACGCCTATTAAGGGATGGCTTATAAACCTTGTGTAGGCGCCTATCACTTCTTTTTCTGGCGGCCGCGGGAGAAGAGTTGGGCGAGCCGCTGCTTGAACGTGACGATGGATTTGATTTCCGCGGGGTCGACGCCGGTGGTGTACGCCAGATACAGGGACACGTAGTCGCCGATCATGACGGACCTCAGCGTCCGCTCCATGACGCTCCTGCCCTTGATGTTGACGATGATTGGCCTGACGCCCTTGGATCTCATCACGGAAATGGACGTGTCCACGGACTCCTTCATTTCCTTGCTCATCCTCTGCTCGTACAGGATCACGGGGACGCAGTACGACCTGCGCTCCTCGTCCACCCATGCCTCTATCTCGTTGTGGTTGACCTCCGGCACGATGCTGTTGAATGCGATCATCTTGGAGTTCTCGTTGATCTGGGTCTTCCACCTCACTGCGGAGGCGGCGAGCTGGGGCGTCGAATAGATTATCGGTGCCCTGTCGCCGATTTTCTTGGAAATCATGTATGAGAGGTTCTTGGGGTTTGTGGTGTCTGAAAGGTTGTCCCTGAGCTTCTTCATGCTTCCCAGATGGGATTTCATCTCCGACTTCATCTTCGGGCCGCCGATGGTCTCGACGACGTTCGCTATCGACCCGAGCATCTGCCCGAGGGCACTGCGGGGCTGGGCACCTGGTTTCAATTTGATGTGCGTGTCTCCGTATTCCTTGGCCATGTCCCTGATTGTGCCGCCGACGGAAAGGGTGATGCACTGGGCCCCCTTTGCCTTAACCGTCTCGTACATCTCGATGGTTTCCTTGGTGTTGCCGGAATAGCTGATTATGAAGGCCAGGGTCCTCTTGCCCACCCAAGCCGGAACCTCCGGGAAATTGAGGATGACCATCGGGATCCTGGATTCGTTGAAGGCGCAATCCGCTATGATCTCCCCGCCTATTGACGAGCCGCCCATGCCGCAGAAGACGATGTTCCTGAACTCCCCCTGAACCTTGAACCTCTTCCTCAGGTACTCCTCCATGTCGTCGACGAAGTTGTAGACTTCCGTCTTCATGTCCGTCGGGTCCTTGATTATCTCGTGGTCCATCGGCACGGCCTCACATCCCCCAGAAGGGCTCTTCCCTTCTCTTGATCGCGACGACCTCCTGCATGGCCATCGTCTCGTCCTCGTTCAGGTCGGCGGCGGGCGCGACGGATTTGACGAACCCCTCGTGCAAATCCACCAGGAGGACGTCCCCCTCCTTCGCCTGCCTGCCGATGGTGACGTCGTCGATGGCAATCGCCACCTCGTCCCCCTGCACGGACTCCCTGACGGCGTCCTCGCCGGAACGTATGCTCCTGATTTTGCCGATGACCCTGCCGTCCGTCGAAAGCAGGCGCTGGTTGGGCCTAATCCTGCCCGCGAGGACCCTGACGCCCACGATGGCGGGCTTGCTGACCCTGAACACGCAGTTCGGCATTATCATCACCTTCCCCGGGAACGGGTACGAGGAACGCAGGTCGGTGTCGCTCTTGCGCTTGGCCTCCTCGGACCATTCCACGTATTCCTCCATCAGCCTGTAGACCACGGGGTTGGTGAACACGTTCACCTCCAGCCCCTCCATGGCCGTCTCGGCATCCTTGGAAAGGGCGACGTTGAACCCCAGTATCGTGCGGTTGAGTAGGTCCCCGTGGGCAGCCGCGTCCACGACGTCCCTGCGGGTGATGTTCCCTATACCGTACTTCCTGACGGGTATGCCGGCGGCCTTGGCCTCGTAGGCCAACGCTTCCAGGGAGCCTATGGCGTCCGCCTTTATGCAGACTCCCTTTTCCTCCGTCTCGACGTTGATGGCCGTCTCCTCGGTAAGCTCCCTTATCGCCTCGTCCTCGGAACCGACTACGGCGACCATCGGGGCGCCGGACATGACGCCCTCCACCGATTGGCAGGCTATCTTGACGCCGGCGGCGGCATGCAGTTCGTCGACGAAGTCGAACCTGTCCCTCGGGTCCCTGATCTCGTCCAGGGGCTTGGGCTTCAGTATCGCCTTGACCCTGGTGATCAGCGGCTCGCCGCTTTCGGTGCCGATGGCGACGGCGTCCCCCTTCCTGAGCGTCCCCGTGTAAAGAATCGTGTCGAGGGTGTGCCCGAGGCCCTTCTCCTCCTTGATCTCGAGGACTGTGCCGCGGGCCACGTCGTCCTTCTGGGCCAGCCGGCCCTCGAGGAACCTCTGCGCCAAGCCTATCAGGACGAGGAGCAGGTCCTGCACGCCCTCCTCCTCCTTGGCGCTCAGCGGCACCAGGGCGACCGTCTTCGTGAAATCCTCAATTCGGTCGTACCTGTCGGCGTTGATGCCTTCGGTGGAAAGGTCGCCGATGATTTTATACATCCTCTCGTTGAACGTTTCCAGCGCCCGTTCGCCCTGGCTTCTCTCGGAGATTACGAAGGGCGTGCCGGGCATCGATTTCCAGCCCGGGATTGCGTCGATCTTGTTGAGGGCGACGACGAAGGGCGTCCTGTGCTGCCTCAGTATCCTGATGGACTCGATGGTCTGGGGCTTCAGCCCCTCCCTCACGTCTATCACCAGGACGGCTATGTCGGCCAGGGAGCCGCCCCTGGCCCGCAGGGTCATGAACGAGTGGTGCCCCGGGGTGTCTATGAACAGCAGCCCGGGGACGGCGAACCTCTTCTTGCCTATCAGCTTGGAGCAGACCCTGTGGATGTGGTCTATGGGCACCTCGGTGGCACCGATGTGCTGGGTGATCGACCCGGCCTCCCGGGACCGCACCGACGTGCCCCTGATCGCGTCCAACAGCCTGGTCTTGCCGTGGTCGACATGACCCAGGACGCTGACGACGGGTTGCCTGATAGCCATACACAACCCCCTTCCGGGAGAGCCGGTTTACTCGTAGATCCACCTTTCGACGGACCTCTCGTACTGGACGAGCTCCTCCGGTTTGAAGAATATTCCTATTTCCCTCTCGGCGGACTCGGGGGAGTCCGAGCCGTGGATCACGTTGACGCCCAGGTCCATCCCGTAGTCGCCGCGGATGGTGCCCGGGGCGGAGTCCTGGGGGTCGGTCTTCCCCATCATCGCCCTGCACACGGAGACGGCGTTCTTGCCCTCCCACACCATCGCCAGGACGGGCCCGGAGGTGATGTAGGAGATGAGGGAGTCGTAGAACTTCTTGCCCTTGTGCTCCCCGTAGTGCCTCTCGGCGGTCGCCTTGGGGATGAGCATGAACTTCATCGCTATGAGCTTCAGCCCCTTCCTCTCGAATCTGGAAATGATCTCGCCGCAGAGGCCGCGCTGGACCGCGTCCGGCTTGAGCATCAGGTAGGTCCTTTCCACGGGGATCACTCCTTCTTCTCCACCGCCCTCAGGCGGGCCGACTTCTCCTCGGCGTACTTGGCGGTCCATTCCGTGGTCCTCGGGACCCTCTTGAGCTCCACCATGTTCTTGAAGCATTTCTTGGTGCAGAAGTTCAGGACGTTGCCGTCCCTCCTGACGTGCATCCTCCCCGTGCCGCGCTCTATCTCGGCGCCGCAGAAGGAGCATATCTTCGCCTCAGCCATGCAATCACCTCGTGCCCATCTTGCGGGCTTCCCTGGAGGTCTCCCTGAGCATCAGGATGTCGCCCATCCTGACGGGGCCCATTATGTTCCTGGTAATTATCCTGCCCTTGTCCCGGCCGTCCAGTACGCGGACCTTGACCTGGGTGGCCTCCCCGGTCATGCCGGTGCGGCCTATTATCTCGACAACCTCCGAGGGGATGCTGTCCATGTCAGACATTCGGAATCACCCCTCAGTTCCTGAGCTCTTTCACCGCGGCCGCGATCTCGTCCCTGAGCGCCTTGCCCTTGCCTAGGTCGACGATGGCGACGGAAGCCGTGGGCTTCTCGATGCCGATGGCGTTGCCGAGCTCCACCCTGCTGGGCACGTAGACGAAGGGGACCTTCCTCTCGTCGCACAGCGCGGGCATGTGGGCCAGGATCTCCGGGGGGTCCACGTCGGTCGCCATTATGACGATGGACGCGTCGCCCCTCTCCACGGCCTTGGTCACCTCGTTGGTCCCCTTCTTGACCTTCCCGCTGTCCCTGGCGGCCTCCGCCAGGTTGTAAGCTTTGTCCGAAAGTTCCTTGGGGGTCTCAAATTTCACGAAAACAGACATATCCACACCTCATTCGGGCCCTTGCGGGCCTTCACTATTCATCGGCTCCTTTGAGCGAACCCCTGCTATCCCGTCTCGATATATAACGTTAAGCCAAAGGGATCAGCCGGAAGCGAAGGCCACTAGGCGGGCGAGTTTGGGCGAGAGCCGGAGCCTTTCCACTATGCCGTCGTACCCGTGCTTCTTCACGTAGAAATACGCCGGGACGGCGACCGCTACGGAGCCCGCGAGGTCGCTGGCCAGGTCCCTGACGGTGTCCCAGGGGCTGTACTGCATGTTCAGGCCCCACATGCTGTCCGCGAACAGCTCGAACACCTCCCAGACCGCGCCGAAGGCCATCATGATCACGACGGTCGCGACGGCGAGGAAGCCGGGCGTCATCTCGACATCCTCGTTCACCTCGTTCACTATCAGCAGCACGACGAAGATGCATATCGCTATCGTCACCGACGAGATGGTGTGGGTGACGGTGTCCCAGGCCATGATGTAGTCGTACTTCAGGAGCAACACCCCGTAGCCGTGCAGGAAGATCGACGCCTCGATCATCAGCACCAGCGGCAGCGGGAACGTGATGAGCCTCGCCCTCTTGAGGAGCATCGGCAGCAGGCAGAAAAAGGCGGAGAACAGCCCTGTGTTCACCTGATAGTTGAGGCGGACGTCCTCAACGTAGGCTATGACGGACATGGCTATGAGCACCAGGAACGTCGCCACCGAGATGATGTCGACCAGATCGACCCTACGCACCGCCGCCACCCCTCGCAAGGTAGGTCCTCACCACGACGGAATACACGATGACGGCGGGCATCCCGAAGACCATCGGCATCATCAGCGTCCAGTTGACCGGGTCGTTGTCCAGGCCGGTGCCCTCGTAGTGCCAGTTGTAGATGGGCTCCCCCATGAAGTCCATGTACGCGAAGACGCCGAACACGGCGAAGGACGTAACGGCCCACCCGGCGGCCACGGACATCAGGATGGCCCACCTGCCCGTGATGGCGTACCCTCCGTGGCGCATCAGGGACATGGCGTAGAACGCCAGGGAGAATCCGGCGCACCCGAACAGGGCGAGACCGGTTTCGTAAGCGTACGGCACCGCGGCAACGTAGTCGACGGCCATCAAGACGGCGTAGGCGACGTAGGGGAACAGGAACACCGGGTAGGCGCGGGACGGCGTGTCCATGCCCGTCATCGGGGGGACCATGGCCGCGAAACCGGAGATCAGGGAAACGGCGGCCCAGTTCCAATCCTCGGCAAGGGCGGCCAGCCCCGCGGCGGTGAACACCAAGAAGGGCGCCACGAACGGCACCGGGTTACCATAGGCTTTCCCGCTCACTGAACCCCCCACATGGCCCCATCGTTTAAAACTGTCGGCCCGTGGCCGCGTTTTCCAGGATCTCCTCGAGCCTGCCTATGTGCAGCCCCCAGTCGTACCTCTCCGCCTGGGCCCTGGCCTTGGCGCCCAATTCCCTCCTCAGGCCGGCATCGGACAGCAGCGCGTTCATGGCCCCGGACAGCGCCTCAGGGTCCTTCGGGTCGACAGCGATCCCGCCCTCCCCCACCGTGTGCGGGAGGCCGCTGACGTTGCTGCACACCACCGGCCGGCCGTAGGACATCAGCTCCACGGCGGCTAGACCCAGCGACTCGAATATCGACGGCATGACGAAGAATTTGCAGGTGGACATCAGCCGGTTTTTCTCCTCCTCGGAAACCCAGCCGCGCATCTCCACCCTGTCCCCCACGCCCCGCTTCCTTATGCGCCTGGCCAGCCTGTCCCCATCCGGGCCCTTGCCGCATATTATCAGCTTGGCGTCGACGTCGACCATCGCGTCTATGAGGTAATCGAGGCCCTTGGTCCTGACGAGCCTGCCCAGGGACAGTATGAAGTCGCCCTCTTCCGCCCCGACCTCGGGAAACCCCCTGAGGCAGTTGGGTATCGTGGTGACCCAGTCCGGGTCGTATCCCCTGGCTATCAGGTCGTCCCTGACGAAATCGCTCACCGCGATGACGTGGTCGAACCCGGGCAGGTACTTCCTGCCGAACCTGCGGTCGTTCATCCCGGACAGGACCGCCTGCAGGCCTATGCCCTCGCCCCACAAGTTGTGGTACGTGAAGACCTTCGGGCCGTCGTACCTGGCCAGATCCCTGCTGTAGGACGGCGCCCACCTGTAGTTGAAATTGACGACGTCCGCGTCCAGCGACTCCAGGGCCTCCAGCACGCCCTTGGACGAGATGAACGGCGGGTTGTACAGGGATAACTGCCTAGACGGCAGCCGGACTATCCTGTAGCCGTCCTGTGTCTTTTCCTCCTCCGCCGTGCCCTCTAGCCGCCCGGTGAGCACGGTTACCTCATGGCCGCGCTCCGCCAGCAGCTTGCTCGTATCGTGCATCCTGTGCTCTATTCCGCCCAAAAACGGGTAAAAATACGGGTTGACGTCAACAATTCTCAGCCTCATCGACCTCCTTTTTCTTGAGATAGGCGACGGCGCCGCTCGCCGCGAGCACGGCGATCACCGCCAGCAACGTGTACTTCTGGGCCTCGTCCGCCGGGAACGCCGTGAAGAAATACAGCCCCGTCAGCATCAGCAGGCCGTATTTCAGCACGCATCCCACTACGACGTAGAACAGCGCCCTCGGGAGCCTCCAATCGGGCATCACGCTTATGAACACCCCGGCGAAGGGCAGCATCGGCGCGAACCTGTTGACCAACAGCATGCGCTCGTCGCTCACGATCAGGAAATTGCAATATTTCTCCACAGCCCCCTTGATCCTGTTCGGTATGCGGACGTTCTCCGCAAACAGGTACAGGGCGGTCACCCCCACGATCTCGGCCACGACCACCGCCGCCAGCAGCGCCAGGCCGAACTCCAGGGTCCTGTCGTACATGAAGCCGATTATGAAGAAGACCTCGGGCAGCGTGGGGAAGAATATCGCGTCTATAAGGAATATCAGGAACACGAAGAGTACGATGCCCCACCACCCGTGGGGGCCGAAGACAGACAGGAGCCAGTCGCCTATGGCCTGCATCACCTCACCCCCTTGACGGCGTCGGCGTACAGCGCCGCCGTCCTCTCGACCGCCCCTGTGTACGAATGGGCCCTCGCGGTGTCGACGGCGCCCCTGGAGAGGTTTTCCCTGTCCAGGAGGCATTTGGCCACCGCCTCGGCGCAGGATTCCGGCGTAGACCCGAAGAAATGGCCGTTCACGCCCTCCACGACGAAGTCCCTGTACCCCTCCGCCATGGCGCAGGCCGCGGGGAGGCCGCAGGCCATGGATTCCAGTATCGCCAGGCCCTGGGTCTCGAACTCCGACGCCGACACGGCGACGTCGCCGGCAGCGATGTGCGCCAACAACTCCGCATCCTGCACAAAACCGGTGAAGACTATCCTGTCCCCGACGCCGGATTCCCTCGCCCGGGCCTTCAGATCCTCGAGGGCGGGGCCCTTGCCGACCACCATCAGCGCGCAATCCTCCGGCATCAGTTTCAGGGCGTCGATCAGCAGGTCGATTTTCTTCTCGAACGCCACCCTGCTGACGTTGACGAGCACCCTCTTCCCGGCGAGGCCGTACCTTTCCCTGATTTCCTCCCTGCCGGGAACGTCGGGATTGAACCTGGAGGTGTCCACGCCCATCGGTATCACCTCGTACCGCTTCGGCCTCACGCCCTTGGACAGCACCGCCTCGGCGGCGCTCTCCGACGGGAAGACCACGGCGTACGGCCTTTTCAGGTAATTCCTGACGTACGTCCAGACGAGCCTGTCCCTGGTTTCCGGGGAGAATCTGATCGGCGAGTAGAAGTCCATGGCCCTATCCACCATGGTGTGGAACGTGGCCACCGTCGGTATGCCGAGCGCCCTGGCCGCGATCAGGGCCTTGACCGCCATAACGGCTATGCCGTGGATGTGTATCACGTCCGGGGCTATCTCCTCGAGCACCTGGACCTTGTTCGACGGGAAAACCGGCACGTAGTACCCCGGGTACTGCCTGAATTCCTTCGCCGGGAAATAGCGGACCCCCTCCAACCTGTGCGCCTCCCCGGGGTCCGGGGCGACGACGGTCACCTCGTGCCCCATCTCCCTGAGCCCCTTCTCCAGAAGGGACACGACGGTGACGACCCCGTCCCTCGTCGGGAAATAGCTGTCGGTGACCATCGCAATCCTCATCGTTTCCCCTCGTTAACCTCGGTTCCTTTCAACGTGATTCCTCACGGGAATGAAAAACACTTCCCCCGGGTCGACAGTTGGCCGCCCAGGTAAGCATAGACGGTGGTCGTGCCCCCGTGGGCGGAAATGGTGAGCACGTCGGAAACGGCGCCTTTGCCCACGTTGCCGTGGGAAACGCCGAGCAGTGCCGTGTCCGGGGTCACCCCGGCCGCCAACGCCTGGACCATGTCCACGCGCGCCAACCCGCCGCCGCCCATGGACAGCGCGGTTATCGAACCGAGCCCGATGGGCACCGAGACGGCGGTGCCATAGCCATCCGCGCTCCTCCCGAATGACAGGGCGCCGGGCAGGTCCTCGGACAGGCCGTACTTCATGTTGTTGGACGTCAGCGACAGCGCCTCGCCCACATCCGCCACCGGCCCGTGGGATTTTCCATTGCCCTCGTAAACCGCGTCGGCCACGCCGAAGATCGCTTCCGAATACCCTTGGACGACGCTTGTGCCGTCGGAATCCGCCGAATATTTGCCGATCGGCCCGCCGGACCAGTACAGCCTGCCGCCCAATCCAACCCACTTGAGAAGGGGCGACTCGGGCGTGCCGTCGTAGGCCTCCCGGGGCAGCACGCCCGCAATCGCCAAAAGAACCGCTTTTTCGTTGGCTGGGTCCCCTATCAGGCCCATCAGGCCGGCGGTGTCGACCCTCTTCAGATCGCAGCCCCGGTTCTCCAGCTCGTGGGTCATGTTCCGCAGCTCGGAATCGATGCCCGGCCAGGAAACCCTGTCCCCGCCGCACTTCCCGTCGTAGAACGCGTACGCCGTCTTCGGCGCCTCGGACCCGGCGAAGGCGGCCACGGAATACCTTGTGGCGTAATTGGACCAGACCGAATAGGACAGTTCGTCCCCCTCCATACCAGCGGAGGCCTCCCAATCGAAGACGCCGGGGCAGTACGACGCGGCCTGGCCTACAACCATGACGGCGACCGTCAGCGTCAATATCAAGACGGGGTCACGCAGCGTCCGCGGCATACGTTCCCCCCCTCCTGTGTTCCAGGAAACCCTTGACAAGCAGCAGCCATATCCCCGCCATCTGCAACGCCCCCGCCGCGACCACGAGGAACAGCATCCTCGGCAGGCCGAACGCGAGCGTGGCGTCCATCCAACCGATTATGGACAATACCGTCTCCGTCCCTATGAGCCCGGTCTGCTTCGAGAAGGACAGCAGCATCGTGAAATTGCACATGAAGAACCCCGCGAAGGCCGCGCCGAACCCGATCATCAGGAACGGCCTCAGGTATCCGCCGTCGACGACGGCGACGTGGTACGCCAATAAGGGCAACAGCACCAGCAGGTATTGCGGGGAGGACGGCCACGCGAAGGCCAGCGCCAGGCTGAACATGCAGACCTTCAGGAAACCCCCGTCCACGTCCGGGTTGTCCGAGTCGTAGAGGCGGTACGCCGCATAGACGACGAAGCCTATGATGATCGGCTGGACCAGGAACACCATGGACGTCAGGAGGGTCATGATTGGCACCGCCTGCTCCCCGGTCCCCGAATACATTGCCCTCCCTAACCTGTCCGTAAAGAACAGGAAGGATTCCGACACGGTGCTCTGGGCGATTACCGGGGCGTAGATCAACAGGGTCATCCCGATAAACCCCAGCGCCGCCAGCCCGAGGAATCTGGCCATCCCGGCGCGGTCCCCCCTGTGCTTCCTAATCACGTAGGCAATGAGGGCGAACGCGATGTAGATTGGGAAAAACTTCGTCAGAACGGCGACGGAGAAAGCCGCGCCGGCAAGAAGGTAATTGCCCCTGTAAGCGAGGATTACGGTCAGAAGCGTGAACAACACGGAAATCGTGTCGAACATCCCCTGGCCCGCGGACATGTACACGACTATGGGGCAGAACAGCCACAGGGCCATCCCGGCCAGCGCCTTGCTTGCGTCCCCCGTCCTGTCCTTGACGAGCCAGTACACGAGGTACCCGACCAGGAAGTCGCATACGACCAACGGGGTCTTCACCATGACGTTGAAGGCCGTGCCCGTGAGGTTGGCGACGTAATAGGGCCACCAAGTGTCCTCCACAACAAGGAGATCGTCAAACCTGACCACGGACGTGTCGACGCCCAGGACGCCGCAGACCTTTCCCACAGCCCCGAGGAAATAGCCCCACACCGGCGTGTAGTAATAGCCACTGACCTCGTAGAGGCCGTTCCCAGCCTGGATGTTCCTTATTATCAGCGCCCAATAGGAAACGTCGTAGTTGTACGTCAGGACCGGCATGATCACCAGCCTGACGGCCAGCGCCATGACCATCACCACGGTGAACGGGTGCAGCAAGATTCCCCTGACCCTGTCCAACGCGGCGCCCACCGAGTGGCGGTTCCCGACCGCCCCCTCCTCAGACATAATCGAGCCAGGCTTCGTACTTGGGGTTCTTGCCCCTGACGATGTCGGCGAACCTGTCGTGCAGCGCCGTGGTGACCGGGCCGGGCTTCCCGTTGCCGACGGGCCTCCTGTCTATGGAGGTGACCGAGACGACCTCGGCGGCGGTGCCGGTCATCCACACCTCGTCGGAGGTGAGCATCTCCACCCTGCTGACGTCCGTCTCGACGACCTCGTAACCCATATCCCTGGCAACCTCCATGACGGAGTTGCGGGTGATGCCCTCCAGGATGCTGTTGGACGGTTTCGGCGTGAGGATTTTGCCGTTCCTGTAAAAGAATATGTTCTCGCCGGTGCACTCGGCCACGTAGCCGTTGGAGTTGAGCATCACGGCCTCGTCGGCGCCCTGCTCGACGGCTTCCCTCTTGGCGAGGCAGGAGGTGACGTAGGCGCCGTTGACCTTCGCCCCGGCGGGGCTGCATAGGTTGTCCGGCCTGTGCCACGACGACGTGATGAGCGAGGCGCCGGCGCCGACCTCCCCGAGGTAGGCGCCCATGTGCACGCCCGTGATGGCCATGCTCGCCGGGACGTTGACGGGGTTCAGGCCGACGTTCTCGCCGCGCAGGAACACGCAGGGCTTGACGTAGTCGACGCCCTTGTTGACCCTGGCCACCTCCTTTATCGCCTCGAAGATTTCGTCGTAGCCGTACTTCCTGCCGCCGAACTCCAAGGGAATCGCCATGACCTTGCAGCCGTTGATCAGTCTCCTGACGTGGTCCTTCAGCCTGAATATGGACAGGCCCTTGCCGGTCTCGTACACCCTAATGCCTTCGAACACGCCCGTGCCGTAATTCAGCCCGTGGGCCAAAACATGTACCTTGGCGTCGTCCCACTTCACGAGCTTGCCGTCCAACCAAATCTTCTCTGTCTTCTTCATTTGGGCCACCTTCACAGCGCGTTGAGCGCCTTGACGTATTTCTCGGGCTTGGTCCTCTCGATTATCTCCTCGACCTGGTCCGACCCGCCGACCACGCCGACGTTGCCGCTGGACGTGTACAGCAGCGCGTAGGCGGACTGGCCGCCCTCCTCCACCAGGTGGGCGCTGTAGACGTCCTGGAGCCTTTCCAGGCGACCTATGGCAGTCTCCGCGGAATCCTTCCCCATGACGGACAGGACGATCCTCGCCCTGCCCGGGGTCTCGCACTTGCCGACGACGATGGTCTCCACGTTGATCTTGTTCCGGGTGAATTCGCCCATCACGCGCTGCATGACGCCGAACTCGTTCTTCACGACGAGGGAAATAACGTGCATTGAGGCCAACCCTGCCCCATATTATTGCGCATGTATGATATAGTCCTTCGCTCGTTGCGAAACGGGATGGAAATGGAGGATTGCACCGTCATATTGCCCACCTACAACGAGGCGGACAACATCGGGAAAATGGTGTCCTCGCTGAGAGCGCTTTATCCACGGTGCGGCATCCTCGTCATGGACGACCGCTCCGAGGACGGGACGGACGAAATCGTCCGCGGCATGATGGCGGACGACCCGCTTCTGGGTCTTGTGGTCAGGGACCCTTCCGACAAGGGCCTTTCCGCCAGCGTCATGGACGGGATCTCCAAGGTGGAAACCAAGTACTTCATCAACATGGACTCCGACTTCCAGCATCCCCCGGAAGCCTTGGCGGGCATCCATTCCGAGCTCGGGAAGGGCGCGGACCTGTGCGTCGGGGTCAGGAAGGACAGGACGTCCCTCTCCTCCTTCGGCAGGTGGGTGGGCTCCTGGGGCGCCCAATTCCTCGCCGCGCTCACCCTGAGGCTGAACGGCAAACCCGTTTCCCGCGATATAATGAGCGGCCTGTTCGGCGGGAAGACCGCCGTCTATTCCAAAGTTGTGGAGGAGCATGGGCACGCCTTCGAGAGGAAGGGGTTCAAAATTCTCTTCGATTTGATGAAGCACGGCCCCGCCGACGCAAAGGTCTCGGAAAGCGTTTTCGAGTTCGGCGAGCGGGCCGGCGGCGAATCCAAAATCAGCGGGAGGGTCGTCCTGTCGATACTGAACCAGTGCGACGGGTGGGGCCGGTTCGTCGCGAAACTGGCCAAACCGTTCCTCAAGGCCTGAACGGGCGTTCCCATCATAAATTAATAAACGGGCGGCCATTGCGGGACGTGGAACCCGTCACAATTGGGATATGCGCCTACAACGAGGAGCGCAACATCGAAAATTCCATCGACTCGGCCTTCGCGCAGGAGCAGAAATCCTTCCGCATCGAGGAGGTCATCGTGGTTTCCAGCGGCAGCACCGACGCCACGGACGACATCGTGCGCGGGCTCACCGGGAAATATCCCAACCTCAGGCTGATCGTGGAGGAGGAACGCCGGGGGAAGAACTCGGCGATAAACCTTCTGCTCGACAGCAAGTCCACGGACATCGTCGTCCTGCTGAACGCGGACAACGTCCTGAACGACGGGGACACCCTCGAAAACCTCGTCTCCAAACTGCTAACCGACTCAATCCCACCCGTCGGCATCGTGGGCGGGCGGCCCATCCCAACCAATGACCCAAACACTCCCGTCGGCTTCGCCACGCAGATGCTGTGGGCCATGCACCACGAGGTTGCCCTGGTCTACCCCAAGATAGGAGAGTTGGTGGCTTTCAAGGACATCGGCACCCGCCTCCCCCTGGATTCCCAGTCCGACGAGGACATACTCAGGATGAGGCTCGAGGAAAGGGGCTACGTCGGCGCCTACGCCGAGGACGCCGTGGTGCGCAACAGGGGACCGGAGACGGTGAGCGACTTCCTCAAGCAACGCACCAGGGTGAACGTCGGGGAGGTGTACATGAGGAAAATCCACGGCTACAGCATCCCGACCTGGAACCCGCGCCTCCTCTACAACGCCCTCCTGAGGACCATGAAGTCCCTCGGCGTGCACCCCTTCCGCATGGCGTTCACCGTCGTGCTGGAGATGGTCTCCAGGGCCAGGGCGGTGAACCACGTCCGCAGGGGCATGGGCGACCTGAACGTCTGGGACCAGGTCGGCACCACGAAGAAATTATGATCCGAGAATCCGGGAAACCGCCTCGGCGAATCCCCCGGGGCCCTCGACCTTGATGGATTCCCGGCACCCGAGCCTTTTCCCGAATTCGACGTCCGAATCGGAGTTCCCGACCATGAAGGATTTCCTTGGGTCGATGCCCAGTTCGTAGACGGCGTCGTACCCCATGCCTATCTCCGGCTTCCTGCACCCGCACCCGTCGTCCGGGTGGTGGGGGCAATGGTACACCCCGTCGATCCTGCCGCCGCCCGCCTCGACCAGGGCGCGCATCTTGGCATGGACGGCGTCGAGGTCCGATTCGGAGAACTTGCCGCGGGCCAGCCCGGATTGGTTGGTGACCACGACGACCAGGTACCCGGCGGCGTTGAGTTTCGCTATCTCCCCGGGGACCCCGGGGAAAAACTCGAACCTGTCCGGACTGGGACAGTAGGGAACGTCGGGCGCTATCGTGTCGTCCCTGTCTATGAAGACCGCCTTCTTCCCGTAGACGCCCCTCTCCACGAGCCCGCAGATGGCGTGGCCCGCCGCCAGGCATCCCTCTTGGATCCTGGGCGTCCGGGTGGACGGGATCTCGAGCGCGTAATCGGCGATTTCCCTCATCCTGCCCCGGGGGCCGGAGAACGATATGGTCACGGCGCCGATTTCCTTGGCCTTCTCCATCGCCAGGATCACGTTCCTCGAGTTCCCGGAGGTGGAGATGCCCACGACGGCGTCACCCTTCCTGCAGTAGGCCTCCACCTGGCGGACGAAGACCGTGTCGTAGGAGTAGTCGTTTCCTATTGCCGTTATGGCGGCCACGTTGGACAGGTTCATGCCCGCCATGGCGGGGCGCTCCAACAGATACCTGCCCGAGAATTCGGCGGATAGGTGCTGGGCGTCCGCCGACGAGCCGCCGTTCCCCATGAAGATTACCTGGCCGCCCGCCTTGACGACGCCTATGAGGGCGTCGGCTATGTCGAGCACCTGTTTCGGGTCGATCGAGGAGATGACCCGGGCGCTCTCGCCGAGTTCCGCGGATACCGTCTCAATCATCCCTCGCCCTCCAGGACACGGCGCCGTTGGCCTCGAACATGAAGTTCGTGGTCCTCGCCCCACGCTTGATAAGTTCCTTGCCCACCATGTGCCTCTTGTCGTACTCGCAGATGAAATACATGAATCCCCCGCCGCCGGCGCCGGACACCTTGCCGCCGATGGCCCCGGCGGCCTTGGCGGCGTCGTATATCCTGTCGATGGCCCGGTTGGTGACCTTTGGCGAAAACCTCTTCTTCTGGGCCCATCCCTCGTCCAGAATCTCCCCGACCTCCCGGATGGATCCGCCCTCGAGGGCGGCGGCCATTTCACCGGCTATCCTCTTGGTCTCGTCAAGCGCCTCCTCGTTGGAGCCTTCCTTGAAACCCTTCACCTGGGACTCTATGATGCCGGCGGACTCCCTGGTGTCGCCGGTGTAGCACAGCAGGGAGCAGTACTGCAGCTCGTTCACGACGTCCGGGTCGAGCCCCAGGGGCCTGACCCTCGTGCCGTCGGCGGTGAACTCCATCAGGTTGAAGCCGCCGAAGGCGGCGGCGTACTGGTCCTGCTTCCCGCCCTTCAGGCCGATCTTCTCCCTCTCGAGAACGTAGGCCAGGTGGCTCTTCTCGTATTTGCCGAGGTCGATGCCCTTCCAGGCCGCTATCGCGGTGATTATCGACACGATGACCGTGGACGACCCGCCCAGGCCGGAGCCGGGCGGCGCGTCAGAGTGGATGAACATGTCGAAGCCCTCGGTGATGTTGAAGTGGTTGGTCACCGCCTTTATCAGGTCCATGTTACCGTCGTAGGGCAGCGGCCCGCCGTCCAGCGGCGCAACGTAATTGCCGTAGTCCAGCGAGACGACGGACATGCTGTTCCCGTCCCTGGGGGCGACGGTGCAATAGGCGTATTTGTCGATGGTGGCGTTGAGCACCAAGCCACCCTTCTCCGAGGCGTACGGGTCGACGTCGGTGCCGCCGCCGGCCAGCCCAATCCTGAGCGGGGCCCTCGCCCTGTACGCCCACCCGGTCACGGCACCCTCACCCCGTCGAGGATCGTGCCCCTTTCGAGCATGGTCCCGTCCCCGAGCACGCAGCCTTTAATTACGCAGCCCGGCGGCACGACGCAGCCCTCGCCCAGAACGCTGTCGATTATGTCGGAACCCTCCACGTCGCAACCCGGGAACACTATGGAGCCCCTGATATTTGAACCGCTTACCCCGCAGGATGCCATCACGACAGACCCAGATAGGGAACCGCCGACGACCCTGGATCCTTTCCCGACGTATACCGGGGCCTCCGTTTCCGCGCCGTCGATGACGCCCGGGAAGGACCCGGCTTTGGTGGCCGCGACAAGGTTAGCCCCTATAAGGTCCGAGGGTCTGCCAACGTCCCTCCAGGCCCCCTTCAGCGTGTGCCCCTGGAGCCTCTCCCCGCGTCCCATGAGCAGGGGAAACAGGTCCTTGGAGAAATCGTAGGGCTTTCCCTCGGGCACGAGGGCCATCACCCTCCTTTCCACGACGTAGACCCCGGCGTTGATCAGGTTGGAAAAGACCTCCTCCGGCTTCGGTTTCTCCTTGAACTCGGTTATCCTCCCGTCGTCCCCTATCCTGGCGGTGCCGAACTCCGTGGGGTTCCCCACCGGCGTCAGCGATATGGTTACGGCGGCCCCGCTGCGGAAGTGCTCCGCCACCTGCTCCGACAGATCGATGTCGGCGAACACGTCGCCGTTGGCCGCGACGAACGTGTCGTCAAGCCTGCCCTCCAACAGCTTGATGGCGCCGCCGGTGCCCATGGGCTCGTCCTCGTACGAATATTCAATGTCGATGCCGAGGTCGGAGCCGTCGCCTATGGCCTCGACCATCTGGTCGGACCTGTAGCCGCACGCCAGGATGACCTCCTCTATGCCGCCGCGGGCGAACGACTCGATCAGATACGAGAGGCACGGCCTGTCCAGGACCGGCAGTATCGGCTTCGGCCTCGTCTCCGTCAGAGGCCTGAGCCTGGTGCCCTGGCCGCCGACCATTATCACAGCTTGCCTTACTTTTCCCATCTCATCCCGCCCTCACTCGTTGCTCCTTGCGGCGTACCTGACGACGTTGACCGCCATAGGCACGCCCAGCGACTCCGCGACGGGAGCGCATTTGCTCCTCAATAAATACACCGTCGGCACGCCCAGGTCCTGCCCGGTGAACGATTCGTAGTTTGCCATGCCCTTCGCCACGACCAGGTCGGCCTTGGACAGTTCCTCCCTGAGGTCGTCCCCGGCCGCCGCGATGTCGGCGCCTATGGCGAACTGGCCCGTGGTCACCAGGCCGTCCAGACTGTCAAGCAGGCCGATGCGCTTCGCGTCCTCCACCGTGACGTCGTTGAGTATCGGCTCGCCGCGCACCACGCCGACGACCTTGGGGCCCATCGACCTGATTTGGTCTATCAACAGGCGGTCGAACACGGACTCGCCGCAGTTGTCGAAGAAATACAGCACCCGCCCGGCCCCGGAAACGGCTTCCTTGAAAAGGCCCGTGTCGTCGGAACCGATGCCCTGGGACCTGAGCGCCTCGAACTCACCGCGGAACTCCTCCGGGCGGTCGATGGCGATGCCGGAGCCGAAGTCCATCACGTTGCCGATCACCGCCATCAGCGCCGCCTCGTAAAACGGGTCGTCGGACTCGGCGATGGCCCTTTCGGCCTCCGAAACGAATTCCCCGGCCACGGCGTCCGACCTGACCTTCAGGTCCCTGTACGGGTCCCTGACCCCCATGGCGGCGTAGGCGGCTTTGTGCACTTCCGTGGATACCGCGGCGGACACCCTGCCTTTCCTGAACCCGTCGCGCAGGGCGCCTATGGCCGCGGCGACGGACTCGAATTCCCTGCCGTTGCCCGCCAGCCGCGCCTGGAACAGCACCCTTTCCAAAAGGCAGTGGGCGCATTCCGCGTTGATGTCCATGGGTGTTAAACCCCCCGTGCGATTAAACCCTTATCCATGGGACGCGTATCCGCCACGGCATTGTCATTTAAATATATCATAGGGTATCGAGGGCTTATGGCTGAAAAGAAATGCTCATCCTGTGGCATCGGGCTCCACGGCGAGGGTAACACTTATTTCAAGTGCCCCGAGTGCGGCGGCGAGGGCATCGGCAGGTGCGCCCAGTGCCGCGACCAGGGCGTGAAGTACGAATGCAAGAAGTGTGGCTTCGTGGGGCCCTGAGGCGATACGATGGGTGAGATAGCGGCCATCTACGACATAATGCCGGGCTCCGTCGACGTGGACCTCGAGGGCATCGTCGCCGAGCTTCCCTCCATCATCCCCGAGGGCGTGAGGATCATGGAGACGAGGATCGAGGCCGTCGCGTTCGGCCTCAGGAAGATCGTCGCCGGCTTCATCATTAACGACGAGGACGAGTCCATCGGCAGCAAGCTGGAGGCCGCCCTCGCCGGCATAAACGGCGTGGAGAACGTGGAGAACACGGCCACGACCAATCTTTGAAACTTTTTTGAAAATTCGGAAAAAATATGGCGGGCGGGTTTCCCCGCCCGCCCCTTTCCTCATTTGAAGGCTTTTTCCGCGTCGTCTATGTAACCGTTGGACATCATGTCCGCCGTCAAATTCCTGGAGCGCCTTATCATGAACTCCGCCTTGTCGAAGAGTTCCTGGCGCGTCAGTTTCTTCAGGCGGGCGACGCCCTGCTTCTGGGCCTTCTGCGCGACGGCGACGGCGACCCTGGGGAACACCTCCCACTCGCTCATCGTGGGTATGATGTAGTCCTCGGCAAGGCCTTTCTCCTCGGCACATTTGGCCAGCTCCTTGGCGGCGGCTATGCACATCTCGTCGGTGATCGTGGTCGCCCTCACGTCGAGCACCCCGCGGAAAATCGCGGGGAAGCCCATGGAGTTGTTGACCTGGTTGGGGAAGTCGGACCTGCCGGTCGCGACGATTTTCGCGCCGGCCTCCTTGGCCTCCCAGGGCCAGATTTCCGGGACCGGGTTGGCGGTGGCGAAGACGACGGGGTCGTCGGCCATGGACTTGACGTACTCGGCGGGTATGGTGCCCGGCCCGGGTTTGGACGCCGCTATCACTATGTCGGCGCCCTCCATCGCCTCCTTCATGCCGCCGGTCTTGCCGGCGCCGTTGGTCTTGGTGCAGATCTCCCATTTCTGCCTGAAGGTGTCCATGAGCTCCTCCCTTTCCAGGTTGAGGATGCCCGTGGAGTCGCACATGCAGAGGTTCTGGGGCTTGAACCCGGTGGCCAGGAGCAGCCTGGCGATCGCTATGGACGCCGCGCCGGCGCCGATGATGCAGATGCTCGCCTCGTCCAGTTTCTTGCCGACGTACTTCAGCGCGTTGATGGCCCCGGCCACCTCGACGGTGGCGGTGCCCTGCTGGTCGTCGTGCCAGACCGGTATCTTGCAGTCCTTCCTCAGCTCGTCAAGGATGTCGAAGCACTTGGGGTTGGAGATGTCCTCGAGGTTTATCCCGCCGAAGGACGGCGCGATGAGCCTGACCGTCTCGATGATCTTGTCGGGGTCCTTGGTGTCCAGGCATATCGGGACGCAGTCCACGCCGCCCAGGTACTTGAACAGCATGGCCTTCCCCTCCATGACGGGCATGGCGGCCTCGGGGCCGATGTCGCCCAGGCCGAGGACCCTGGTCCCGTCGGAAACGACGGCGACGGTGTTCCATTTCCACGTCATCTCGTAGACCATGTCCGGGTCCTTCGCGATTGCCTTGCACGGCTCCGCGACGCCGGGGGAATACCAGATGGCGAAGTCGTCGAAGGACCTCACGGCCGCCTTCGGGACGACCTCCACCTTGCCGCCGTAGTACTTGTGGAGGACCATGGCGTCCTCGCCGGGCTTCTTGGCCAGCGCCAGCCTCTCCTCCACCGTCAACTCCTTGTCTTTCTTGTTTTTCATGTCTAATACCCCGTCCGCGTTTCAATCCCTTCCCACGGTCCCGTGGAGCGCTGTCGGTACGGCCGTTCAACGGAGCCTATATTATTTATAGTAACTGATTCACGGGAAAACGATGCCCCGAGAACGTACGATAGCGATAGTCGACGGGTACGTCGACGACCCCGCCGCCCTCGGGGTCCCCCCTTACATCTCGCCGGTTTCCAGGGCGGCGTACGGGGCGGCCGTCGACGCGGGATGGGAACCGACGTACGTCACCGTGGACATGCTTCGCGCGGGGAAACCCCTGCCGAGGTGCGACGCCACCGTCCTTATTTCCGGAAACACCGTCCCGGGGAAATACCTGAGGTCGATGCCCATGTCGGGCAACGAGGCCCTCAGGCTCCTGCCCCGCATGGGCGGCGTGAAGATCCTCGGCGGGGGCTCGGCGGCGGGGGGCCTGTCCAAAAGGTTCGACCTCGTCGCCGCCAAAGACGTCGCCGCCATGGTTTACGACTTCGCCTCTGACAAAGACCCGGTGGACAGGTACAGGACGTTGGGCGAATGGAACCGATGGATGCTTTTGGGTGCCGAATCCGTCCTCGGGCACGGGGATTTCCCCGTGCCGCTCATCGCCGAGATCGAGACGTACAGGGGCTGCCACAGGCACGCGGGTGGCGGCTGCTCCTACTGCATCGAGCCCCTCAAGGGCAAACCCCTGCACAGGAAACCGTCCGACATCGTCGGGGAGGCGGCCAGGCTGAGGGAGTTGGGCGTGAGGCACGTCCGGGTCGGCGGGCAGACGTGCATAATGTCCTACGGCTCGAATTCCCGGGCCGACCCGCCGAAACCCAATCCCGGCGCGGTCTCCGATCTCTTTTCCGGCCTTGGCGAACTGGGTTTCGACGTCCTCCACGTGGACAACGCGAACCCCTCCGTGATCGCCGACCATCCCGCCGAATCCCGCGAAATCCTCGAAGTCCTGGTGGAACGCTGCACCCCGGGTAACGTGCTGGCACTCGGCATGGAAAGTGCTGACCCGGCCGTCATAGACGCGAACAACCTGAACAGCACCCCGGCGAAGGTAATGGAGGCCGTCCGCGCCATAAACGCGGCGGGCTCCGCAAGGGGGGCGAACGGCATGCCCACCCTCCTGCCGGGAATCAACCTCATCGCCGGCCTCGACGGCGAGACGTCGGCGACCTATTCCATGAACCTAGCATTCCTGCGCTCCGTGCTCGACGAGGGGTTGATGCTCCGACGCATAAACATCAGGCAGGTCATCCCGTCCAGGCGGGAGTTCCGGAAAAAGGTGGACGCCGGGAAATTCCGCAGGTTCAAGACGGCGGTCCGCGAGGAAATCGACCGTCCAATGCTCGAGCGGATGCTCCCCGTTGGCACCGTCCTAAGGGACGTCTACATGGAATTGCGGGACGGGGGCAACACCTTCGGCAGGCAAATCGGCTCCTACCCGATACTGGTGGGCGTGCCGTACCCGGTGGAAACGGAGAGATTCACGGACGTCGCAATCATAGGCTGGGGCTACAGGTCCGTCACCGGGATCGAATGCCCGTTCCGCGTCAACAGCGCGCCTTTGGCCGCCCTCGAGTCGCTCCCGGGCGTCGGCAAGAAAAGGACCGCCGCCATCGCCGCGGGAAGGCCGTTCCGGGACATGGGCGAACTGCTCTCCGCCCTCGGCGGCCTGGAGGGGTTCGGCCCCCTCGGCGACGCCCTGTCCTTCGACCCTTAATATATCCCCTGACCCATCTTCGGGCGTGGACCTGCTATTCGCCGCCAGATACCCTTTCGTCGACAGCGTCTCCGAGATACCGGAGATAAGTTCGGTGTCGGCGGAGGACGTCGTCTCCAGCCCCTACATGGAGGACGTCAGGAGGCGCGGCCTGTCCAGGGTCATGGAGGCCCTCGAGTCGGCGGAGATCGGCACGCCTTCCCTCCTGGGCAAGAGCGACAGGTTCACCGAAATAATGTCGTACCCGTACGCCAGGATACTCGTCTCTTGCGTCAACGACCGCTACCTGACGAAAAGGTACGCCCTGGCCGAGGCCTCCAGGGCGGCCGACTACCTCGAGGAGGAGGACCCGAAGAGGATAGACGCCATAGCCCGGACGGTCGGGGCGAAGACCCAGATAGTCGACGGCGAGTTCAAGATGCACTTCGCCGACTACCTCCGGCTGGCCTCTAGGATCAAGGGGTCGGAATGGAAACTGGTCAACCACGACGTCGGCAAGGGCTTCGTCACGCTGCCCAAAGGCAAGTTCGTCAGGTTGCTGCAGAACGCCCTGCAGGACAGGATCGAATCCGAATTGCCGCTGGACGTGCCGAACGCCATCGCCAACGCGGTGCGGGGCGACGTCGACGCCATATCCTACATCCTGGCGGACAGGAAAAGCCGCTTCGCCACCGAGTTCACCGGCGACCTCAACCCCGACCACCTGCCGCCCTGCATCAGGGCGTTGCTCGGGGGCGCCCAGAGCGGCACAAACCTGCCCCACGCGGGCAGGTTCGCCCTCGTTTCGTTCCTGAACAACATAGGGATGGGGAGCGAGCAGATCCTGACGCTGTTCTCCCAGTCGCCGGACTTCGACGAATCGAAGTCCATCTACCAGATAAAGCACATCACCGGCGAGCTTTACGGCCGGGAGGGCTACACCGCCCCCGAGTGCAAAACGATGAAAACCAACGGAATCTGCGTCAACGAGGACGACCTGTGCGCCCGGGAGAAGGTGAACCACCCGTTGATCTACTACAGGATTAAATCCGGCACGGGCAGGCGGGATTAGGGATCCTCGCGGGACATGGCCCGCCAGGTCACGATGACCCTCTGCACGGCGGTCAGGTTGCCGACGAGGGCGAACCAGCCCATCATGATTTCCATGACGGTGAACTCGAGCCCGTTCAGGACGAACGACCCCTGCCCGGCCTGCAGCGCCACGAACTGGAGTATCGGGAACAGGGTCATCAGGACTATCCTGTCAGCCCTCCCGAGCAGGCCGGCGTAAAGCCTCGGGGCGCCGACGGCCTGGGCCTGGGTCCCCATGTACGACGTCAGGAGCACGCCGACGAGGGCGAGCATGCCGAGGTACGGGTCGCACCAGGCGCTCACCGCCACGCCGCCTATCATGAACACGTCGGCGAACCTGTCGAAGACGTGGTCAAGGTAATCGCCCCTGCGGGAGGCCTTGCCTGCCATCTTGGCGATCTTGCCGTCGAGGGCGTCGAAATAGCCGGAGACCAGAACGGCGACGGAGGCCGCTATGAGCAGCCAGTGGTTGTCGAAACTCAGGTAGAGCAGGGCGCCGGAAACGAAGGCCACGATCAACGCGGCCCACGAGACGTGGTTGGGGTTGACGTCGATCATGCGCCTGGCCACCGGCTCGAGGAAACCCTCCGCCTTGTCCCTTTGCCCGTCTAGAACCATTTTTCCATCTCCCCCGACCAGTCGGTCCCCTTACCGGGGGCGTAATTCCCCTTTCCGGTCATAATCCCTTCCACGGTTTCCGCGACGGAAGCGGGCCCCGACGACGTCGTGTCTATCTCGTAGACGGGGGCGCCGGATTCCAGGGATTCGCAGAAAATGACGTCGAGGATTTCCGCCGCCACGTTCTCGGAAACCTTCCCCTCGGCGTACCCCCGGGCCCGCAGCCTTGCGGCGAGTGCGTCCGGATGGCATCTCAAGACGACGATCTTGTCGCAGTCAAGGAAATGTGCCAGATGGCCTTCCGCCACCACGTTTCGGCCTTTGCCCAGGCCCGCCAGGGAATCCCTCAGCGCATCGACGTCCACGTCGGACGTGTCCCTCGCCTCGTCTCTCTCCCCGAGCAGGTCGTTCTCGGCCGCGTACCCGTTCAGATCCAAAACCTCGTGGCCCCTGAGCCTCAGTTCCCCGGCGACGGACGTCTTGCCCGTGCCGGGGGTCCCCGTCAAGGCGACCAGGGCCATTCACTCCCTTCCCAGGAGCCCGTCGGCCCTTTCCATCACCGAATCCCAGTCGGGCACGTTGGAAAGCGCGCCCACCTTCTCCACTATGAACGACGAGACGGTGGACGCTATTATCAGGGAATCGCGGAACCCGTACCCCCTGTACAGCCCGGCGTAGTACCCGGCGCGGAATGCGTCGCCTGCGCCGGTGGCGTCGACGACGCCGTTGCCCTCGATTACCGGGATCTCGTGTCTCTCGCCGTTGTGCCAGGCGACGGAACCGCGGGCGCCGAGGGTGCAGACCGTCGTCTTGCCCGGGACGGGCATCGGGTGCCCGAGGTAGCGCTCGGCGGTGGCCATCTCGACGGTGTTGCAGAAAAAGACGTCGGAAAGACCCAGCGCCTCGGAGAAGGTGTCCCTGTCCCAAATCCTGTGGATTTCCTGGGCGGGGTCAAAACCTATGCTCGGGCCCCCTTGGAGCTTTTCCATGATGCCGATGTAGTAGCGCGGCTCGCCGGTGCAAAAATGCACGTGCTCGGATTTCCTGGCCATGCCTATCAGCTCTATGCCTATCTCGGTGGCGAACCCCTGGGGCCCCTGGAAGAAATAGACGACCTGGTCGAATTTCCCGTCGTTCACCACTATCGCGGAGGACGCGTCGTAACCCCCCACGCGCACGAACTCGTCCATCATCAAGCCTGATGCCTCCATTTCCCGCTCGAACTCCGCGGGGAAATCGGAGCCGACCAGCGCGCAGATGGCCGTGGGCACCCCCAGGGTGGCCGCGACCGTCGCTATGTTGGCCCCGGTGCCGCCCAGCAGCGTTGTCTTCGACAGGGCGTCGACGGTGGTGTTCAAATCCGGGAATTTGTCGACGGCCATTATCTGGTCTATGGAGACGTGACCGTAAACGGAAAGGAAGGGTTTGCTCAGGTGCCTTCCTCCCATCCCTCGATGTATTCCCTCTGCTCGTCGGAGAGGGCGTCGATCTCGATGCCCATCGACGCCAGCTTGGTCCTGGCGATGGCCTCGTCGATTTCCGGCGGCACCCCGTGCACGCCCTTGGCCATCTTGGAATGGTTCCTGACCATGTGTTCCAACGCCAACGCCTGGACCGAGAAGCTCATGTCCATGATCTCGGCGGGATGCCCCTGCCCGGCCGCGAGGTTCACCAACCTGCCGTCGGCTATCAAGTGGATTTCCCTGCCGTCCTCGAAGGTGTACCTGTCGACGAAATCCCTCACCCTCTCGACCTTCCGGGACATGGCCGCGAGGGCCTCCTTGTCGATCTCGTTGTCGAAGTGTCCCGCGTTGGACAGGATGCAGCCGTCCTTCATCGCCTTCAGTTCGGCGGGGCCGATGACGCCCTTGCAACCGGTGACGGTTATCACGGCGTCCGCCGTGCGGACGGCGTCGACCATCCTGGCCACGGAAAAGCCGTCCATCCTGGCCTCTATCGCCTTTATCGGGTCCACCTCGGTGACCGTGACGTTCGCCCCGAGGCCCGCGGCCCTCATGGCCACGCCCTTGCCGCACCAGCCGTAGCCCGCGACGACCACGCTCTTGCCCGACACCATCAGGTTTGTGGCGTTCATCCACCCGTCGAAGGTGGACTGGCCGGTGCCGTAGCGGTTGTCGAACAGGAACTTCATCTTGGCGTCGTTCACGGCGATGACCGGGAACTCCAGCTTCCCGGCGGAGGCCATGGACCTAAGGCGTATCACCCCGGTGGTAGTTTCCTCGTTGGCGCCCTTGACGTTCTTCAGCGCGTCCCTCCTCGAGGTGTGCAGCATCGCTATGAGGTCGGCGCCGTCGTCGACGACGTAGTCGGGGCCCATGTCCAGGACGCTGTTCAGGTTCCCGTAGTACTCCTCCTGGGTCTCCCCCTTCTTGGCGAAGACCTCCATGCCGTGGATCTCCCTGAGGGCGAGGGCGACGGAGTCGTCCGTGGAAAGCGGGTTGCAGCTCGCCAGCCTCACCCGCGCGCCCCCGGCGGCGATCGTCAGCGCCAGGACCCCCGTCTTGGCCTCCGTGTGTAGGGCCATCCCCACCTTCAATCCCTCGAACGGCTTTTCCCTCTCGAACCTGGCCCTTATCGCTTTGAGCACCGGCATGTTCGCCGCCGCCCACTCAAGCCTCAGCCTGCCCTTCTCCAGCATCCCTTCCCTGTCCATCAAACATACCTCGAAAGAAACCCTATTATCTCCCCGACCACGGATTGACGCGAACGTTCGGCCGAATAAGATTCTATCGCGGACCTAGCCGCGCCTTCGTCGCCGCGCATCTCCCTGGCAAACCCGATCATGTTGGCCGTCGCCCTCGAAATCTCGTCGGATATCGGGACCGTGGCCACCCTCGACGTCCTGGACAGCGGGTTCAGGTCTATCGATATCACGGTCTTGCCCATGGCAACCAGGGCCTCCGCCCTGTCCCCATCCTCTATCGGCACCAGGATCGCGTCCGAAGAAAAGATGCCTTCGCGGGTGCATAGCGCCCTGTCCGATCCCAGACCAGGTATCCTGGCGTCCGGCTCGCGCCCCAGGACGTTCTCTGCGCCGAGCGACTCCAGGTAATCGATGAGCAGGGACATCCTCTCCTCCGTCCTGTGGAATATGTTCACCTCAATCTTCGAACCCGTCAGCTTCGCCAACTCAATCAGGTTGGGCGCGTCCAGGGCGGCGGCGTTGCCATTTACGCAGACCACAGGGTTCTCCGCAAGAAGCAGGTGCGCGGCGGCGGCCCTTTCCGCCTCCAGGGACGCGGGGAGCGTCCTCTCGCCCATCATGTAGTCGAAGGCCTCGCCCCTCCCCTGGGAAACCAGCCCGGTCGGGGTCACGAGGCCGCGCCCGACCATCTCGGCCAGCCTCTCGCGCCTCATCAGCGATTCGTACCGCGGGTGGTTCTTCGGGACGGTCACGCCCGGGCCAATGGCTTGCCACGTTTTAGGGATATCGGCTTGTCGGGCGAAACATGCGCCGAATTGCATCAAGGGATTTCGAAACGGCACACCCAATCGCCTGCCCTTTCGTCATTTTCAAAACCATGTTAAAAATTGTTTCCATAACGTTTCTGGCTTCCGCATACTTTAGTGTTTGGCGGTGTTTTACTTTAAGATTCGGCGGTGTTTTACTTTAAGGATTGGCGGAATTCAGTTGAAGCGTTTAATGACTGCCGGCAGGATGTCGACCATTACGCAACCTTAATTACTGATTCCCCGCTTGGAGGGGCGTGCTCGACGCCAGGATAGTGTTGGTGGAACCCAAATTCGAGGGGAACGTGGGCGCCGTCGCCCGTTCCATGACCAACTTCGGCTTTTCCGAGCTCTACCTGGTAAACCCCTGCGAGATCGGCGACGACGCCTGGCGCAGGGCGAAGCACGGGTCCCACATCCTGGAATCCGCCGTGATCGTGGACACTTTCGAGGAAGCCGTCGAGGATTGCTTCTTCATCGCCGGGTCCAGCGGCAAGATCACCATGGGCGACAAGAATTACGCCCGGGTCCCAATATCGGCGGAAGGCTTCGCGGACAAAATGGACGGGTACGGGGAAAAGGTGGCCGTGGCCTTCGGCAGGGAGGACTACGGCCTGTACCAGGAGGAGCTGGAGAGGTGCGACGTCCTGGTCCACATACCCGCGGAGCGGAGCCACCCCACGCTGAACATCTCCCACGCCGCCGCCATCGTCATGTACGAGTTGCACGGGAAGGGGCTGAAGAGGCCCGCCCCCGCCGACCAGTCCGAGAAAGAGAGGATGTTTGGGTTCTTCGACGAGCTCCTCGCGGAGATCGACTACCCGGAGCACCGCCGGGAGATCACGTCGCTGATGTTCAGGCGGATGATGGGCCGGTCGGTGCCGACGAAGTGGGAATACAACACGATAATGGGCGTATTCAAGGACGCGTCCAAGCTGATACGCGGGAAGGATCACTGATCTTCCTGTTTTTTGATGCGGTTCCTGGTGTACTCGCGAACGGCGTTGCGTATGGCGTCGTCCAGGGAGACCGAGTCCCCCTCGTCGATCAGGTGCTGCAGGTCGTTGACGTTCCCCTTGGGCAGGTCGACGGTTATCTTGAGTATGTTCTCGGGGGTGAAGCGCGCCTCTATGAATTCGTCCACCGCCTTCCTCAGGACGTCGGAAAGGTTCTCGAACTCCCCGTCCTCGACGAGGCTCTGCAAAACGGCCAACGTCTCTTTGGACAACCTTATCGAAACCCTGCCGCTGGATGGTGATGACATGTTTCCGTCCCGTCCGTCGGACAATCGTCCGTAGGGATATTTAAGTATTGTATGACCGGGCCGAAAAAATATTGGCAATAAGGGGTTTGGCAGACAGCGTTTCCGGAAAGATCATCCGAAAAGGGCGCTGAGGCCGGCCGCGGCCTCCTCTTCGCTGACCTCTTCCTCTTCCTCCTCCACCGCGGCTGCGGCGGCGGGGGCAGAGGCGTCGGCTGCGGCCGCCACGGGGGCGGCGGGGGCGGCGGACATCATGGAAGCGCTGGCTATGGCTTCCTCGATGTTGACGCCCTCGAGGGATGCGGTCAGTGCCTTGACTTTGGCTGCGTCAGCCTCCACGCCCGCGGCCTTGAGGATCGCGATGATCGCGTCATCGGTGATCTCCTTGCCGGCGGAGTGAAGGACCATTGCACTGTAGATGTACTCCATTCTATCCTTCTCCTTATCCAAACAATGACCCAAGGAAGGAGGCTGTCTCCTCCTCGCTGGGTTGGTCGTCTTTCTCGTCCTCCTCCTTCTCCTCGGCCTTCGCCTCGGGAGCCGCCGCCGGCGCGGGCGCGGCCGCCGCCTTGGACGCGGCCTTGGCCGCTATGGCGTCGGACGTGTAGCCCGCGGCGGCCGACAGGGCCACCATCTGGCTCTCCGCCTTGGAGAGGAGCAGTTCTATGCTGTCTTTGGTCGGTATCGCGGCGGACACCGCGAGGCCGAGGGCCTCGCCGTATGCCTTCGCTATGAGGCGCGGTACGGTTTCCACTGTGGGGAACGCGATCGCGACGCCCAGGGCGAGGGCGTTGTAGCCTGCCGTGGCGAACATATCGTGGTAATAGTTCTCAGGGATGTCCAGGACCTCGGGGCCATATATGGTCCCGTCCTCGAAGGCGGACCTGAACCCAAGCCCGACGATCATCGGCAGGATCTCCAGCTTGGGGAGCATCTTCGCGATGTTCGCCGGGAAGGGCTCGCCCTCCTTGACGAGGGTCGTGTCCTTCCTGATAACTATCTTCCCGCCCTCGATGGCGGCGGGAAGGCCGATCTTCTGAAGCTCACCGATGATTGGGCCCGGCCCGAACGGCGTGGGCCCCTTGGGGACCACGATGTCGTGGGGCGCGATTTCGCCCGCCTTGGCGGCGGCGGGGGTCATGGTCGCGTCCAGCTGCTTGAACAGCCTGAACGGGTTGAGGTCCGAGGTCACTATAGCGCACTGCCCGTGGATCTCCTCCTTGAGTCCCTCGATTCCAGGTTTGGACTTCGAGGCCTCGTCGAGGGCCAGGAGCATCAGGTTGTTCTTGGCCATCCTGACGGTCGCGTGGCCCCTGAGGGTCGCCCTCATGGACTGCAGCTGCGGACCCTGGATCCCGTGCATGTCGACGACCGCCACGAGGGGGCTGTCGACCATGGACTGGACCATATCCTTCACCAGTTCCTTCTTCCAAGTTGCGACGTGTGCCATCCATGAACCTCCTCAGAACAACCTCTCTGCCGGACCCATGGTGGTCTTGACGTACGTGGACGCGATGTTCATCTTGCCCTTCTCGAGCTTGGATTCGACGCGCTTCAGCACGGTGTCGACGTTCTCGGCGATCTTGCTCGCCTCCATGTCGACGGTCCCCACGGGTACGTGGAATGTCTTCTTGTCCCTGGTCCTGACGGAAACAGTGTTGCGGAGGCCCTCGATCATGGGGGCCGGGTCCGCGCCGGGCGCGATGGGTTTGGGCATCTTGCCGCGGGGCCCGAGGACGATGCCCAACCTCTTGCCGACGACCGCCATGAGCGGCGCCTCGGCGATGAAGTAGTCAACGTCCCCGGCCAGTTTCTTGGCCTGTTTCTTGTCGTCCGCGATCACCTGGAGCTCCTCCGGGGTGATCACCACGTCGGCAACCTCCTTGGCCTTGTGTGCGAGTTCGCCACCACCAATCACGCAGACGCGGACCTTCCTCCCGCGGCCGTGGGGCAGGATTATATCATCCTGGATACGGTTCTTGGGAATGGTCAAGTCTATGTCCTTGAGATTGATGGCCAACTCAACCGTCTCGACAAAATTGCGCTTCTTGGCGCTTTCCAGCGCCTTCTGCACAGTTGCTACGGTTGACGGTTCTGCCAATTCAATTCCTCCTCGTAGTGCGTGCGGGCCTTACGGCCCTCCTACAAGTAAGACACGCTAATAAGGCGGTCTTATTTAAAGGAAACGCATGGAAACGCAACGACCCAATCCTGAGCCGATTCTCATCCTCAAGACGATGAGCAGTGTTTTTCAACAACCTCCATCGGAATGGAAATCAAACCAGATTCCCAAATAGTTTCCATCGGAATGGAAACTAATCGATATTTTTCAACGGTTTCCATTGTAATGGAAACTGAACTTACTCGTAGAATAGCGTGTCGTGGTGCGAAAAATCGCATCTCCTCCCCCGGCGGTAGGAAACGACCTCCCCGAATTGTGCTGTCCACGGGTTCAATTTCAGCCGCAACGGCATCACGCACAAAAACATCGTTGATTGGCTGTTGGAAGCCTGATCCGTGGGAAGGGTCGGGGCGCGCCGGGAAAGCCCCGGCGCGCGTAAGGGTTTTCAGACCAGCTGGTCGTCGTACATCCCGGCCTTGACGTCCTTCTGGAACGCCTTGGCCGCCTTGCCGTCGATGTGGACGCCCATTGTGACGCAGGCGCCGGCGACCTCGAGGACCCTCGCCTTGACGTCGACGCCCAGGAGGTCGTCCTTTTTCATCTCGGCAAGCCTCTTCGCCTGGTCAACGGTCATGTCGGCAACCTTGGTGGTGAGGGCGTTGTCGGAGCCCTTCTGCAGACCCAGCTCGCTCTTTATGAGCGCGGACATCGGCGGGGTGCCCACCTTGATGTCGAAGGATTTGTCGTCGGCGATTATCACCTTGACGGGCACCTTCATGCCGGAAAACGCCTTGGTCTTCTCATTGATGGCCGCTATGACCTGCCCTATGTTCACTCCCGCGGGGCCCAGGGCGGGGCCCAGGGGCGGACCGGCGGAGGCCTTGCCCCCGTCGACCAATGCCTCAACTACACTAGCCATTCTCACAACTCCTTTTCGATAACTCTCACGCTGTCGCCTTTGACCGTGACCGGGATTGGGACCATCGCCTCGATGAGTTCCACGGTGATCTCCTCTTTGCTCTGCTCGATGCTTTGGACCCTGGCCTTCTCGCCCTTGAAGGGGCCGTCGATCAGCTCGACGAGGTCGCCCTCCACTATGCCCTCAACCGTGGATAGCGGGGTCAGGTACGGCGATATCTCCTCTATGGAGGTCTCGCCGTCGATGAAGGACCTGGCCTTCCTGATGTCCCTCGTCTTCTCCCTCATGCGCTCCGTGTTCATGCCCTCGACGAACACGTAGCCGCGGAGGTTGTTGGGGCTCAGCATGGCGTAGATGTCCTTCTCGCCCTCGTCGGACTTGGACAGAAGGCTGTCTATGACGCTCCTCTCCTGGCCTATCTGGGTCTTGAGGATCATTATGGACTGGGTCGCGCGGGCGTTGAACGTCATGGAATCGCTCGCGCCGTCGGACGTCGCGACGACCTTGACCGTGACGGTGTCGCCGTACCTCGCGCCGCCGGGGCAGATGATCTCGAGGAAAAGCTCCTTGGCCTCCTTGCCGGGAACGTCCACCTTGACCTCGGTCCTGCTCCTGTAGTTGTCCCAGAGTTCCCCGTGGGCGTCCGAGAAGGACACGAACCACTCGGGGGCCTCGTCCGGGTTGGGGCCCATGGCGATCTCGAAGGCGACGGTGGCCTTGTCCCCCTCGCACTCGATTTGGAGGGGCCATTTCACCGCGGCCCCCGCATGCACGTCCATGGGCACGTTCTCGCTTGTGATCGTTACGGGCATCTCGATACCTCAGAAATAGCCGGGCAGGTAGTTCATCAGCCACATGATGGCGAAGCCGAGCGCCCCCAGGAGAATGATGCCTATCCCGGTTATCGCGATGGTTTTCTTGTATTCGTCGGGGGTGGGCGTCCTGGCCATCTTCAGGATGCGGCCGTACTTGCCCTTGCCGATGTTGCGGAACCTGTTTTCCACCGATTCCTGGAGTCCGGAGAACTTGCCTGCGTCCATGTCTATCTTCCCTTCGTTCCGCGCGTCCGCGCTGACATCTCGTTGCCACTAGGGCAATAAGATGTAATTAGGTCCCCTAGTCAGCATTACCATTTTAAAGGTTTCCTTGGACAATCGTGCCATCCGCCGCGATGATGTTGTTATCGGAGCGGTTTTGCTGGGAAAAGGTTATCCGTGCCGGACCCCGATTCATTGCGACAATGCAATGCGAGGAAGGTGAGTGGAAGTATGCCGTGTACGGCTACGACACGAACAACATCGGCGACGACATACAGAGCGTCGCCTCAATGAGGTTCCTGCCCAAAGTGGATTTCGTGATCGACAGAGAGAAGATACACAGGTTCCAAGGGCCAAGGTCCAAGGCCATACTGAACGCCTTCTACATAGATTCCGCCAAACACTTTCCCCCGTCGGGGCAGATCGACCCGCTGCTCACGTCCATCCACGTGACCCCGAGCAGAAGGGATGCGTTCCTGAAGACGTCCAAGGACTATCTCGTCGAGCATGGCCCCGTGGGGTGCAGGGACCTCACTACCCTGGAATGGCTGGAGGACAACGGCGTACCCGCCTATTTCTCGGGATGCCTGACGCTGACCCTGCAGCCCAACCCCGGCATCAAACGGAAGAACCACGTTCTGGCCGTCGACGTCGACGAGAAGACCGTGGAGGCCCTGAGGAAGAACACCGACGCCCCGATATACACGCTGTCCCACTTCCTCGACGGGCCCTTCAGGCGGAGGTACGGGATGAGGGACCGGTTGAGGTTTGCCAAGATCCTGCTGTCCATGTACAATTCCGCGAAATGCGTGATTTCCAGAAGGCTGCACGTAGCGTACCCCTCCCTGGCCATGGGCACGCCGACGCTTCTGCTGGACGCCGACACGGAGACCTATCCCGGCAGGTTCGATGGCATGCTCGATTTCGTCAACCACATGTCGTCCGAGGAACTGCTCGCGGGGGCGTATGACCTGGATTCTCCCCCCGGCAACCCCACCAGGCATTTGCGCTACAGAGAGGAATTAGTCAAGACCTGCTCCGGATTCACTGGGTACGACTCGCCCGTTTCCCCCGTCCCTGTATCCCATCTGCACGATCTGATCCCGATGGTTACCGGGGATACGGCCGACACCCGGGAAATCTACATCTCGGAGATGATCAAAAGGGCGGTCGGCAAAGTTGTGGACAGGTTTGTCCTCGGCAAGAGGGAACCCGACTACGAATGAGGCGCGTCGCCTCCCGGGCCCCGCGGAGGGGTGCAACAGTCATTAAATACAGGGTCCTTATTTGGAACAGACTGTCCCCGGGAGGGCGATTTGATGGAAGAACTTTTGTGCAACGTGGAAATTGTCAAGGACAACACCCTTTTCGTGGCGAGGATCCAGAGTGCCCTCGGCGGCGTGAGGGAATACAGCGCCGATAACTTCGAGGACCTCCTGGACCAGTTCGTCATCGACCTCCAAGAGGAGTTCGACACTTTCTGAGAGGTGTTCCCTTGTCGAAGAACGTAGAGACAAAAATCAAGAAAATCGTCAGCGAGATGGAAGGCCGCCTCGGCAACGACCCCGGCATCCCCCGGAACATCAAGAGGAGCATCCAGGACGCCAGCGCCTACCTCCTCGACGCCTCTAAGGACACGGACCTGCGCGTCTCCGGCGCCATCAGCATACTCGCCGACGTCTCCAACGACGTCAACATGCCCATGGACTCCTGGAGCACAATTATGCAGATCCTTTCCGAATTGGAAATCGTCCTCAAATCCCTCAACTGAGCCCGTTCGTCCCCGCGGGGGTCATTCCCATTCTATGGTGCCCGGGGGCTTGTCGGTGACGTCGTAGACGACCCTCGTCACGTCGGGCACCGAACCCGTTATCCTGCGGGAAATCGCGTCCAGCACGTCCAGCGGTATCCTGGAGTGCCTGGCGGTCATCGCGTCCGTCGATTCCACGGCCCTCACTACCACGGTCATGCCGTAGGCGCGGGATCCCTTGACCACGCCCACGGACCTGGTCGGCAGAAGCACCGCGAAGTATTGCCACGGCAACGCCATCCTGCCATCGGTGGCGGCCTTCGAGATCTCCTCCTCCACTATGTGGCACGCCTCCCTGACTATGGCAATCTTCTCCGGCGTGACCTCCCCCAGGCACCTGACCGCCAGGGCGGGCCCGGGGAACGGCTGCCTCTCGGAGGATTTCACGCCGAGGTGCCTGCCGACGGCCCTGACTTCCTCCTTGTACAGGTCTATGAGCGGTTCGCACAGCTTGAGCCCCATCTTCTCCGGCAGCCCGCCCACGTTGTGATGGGACTTGACGCTGCCCGACTCGATCACATCCGGGGCGATGGTCCCCTGCACCAGGAACCCTGCGCCGAACCCCTTGGCCTCCCTCTCGAAGACCCTGATGAACAGCTCGCCGATGATCTTCCTCTTCGCCTCCGGGTCCTCGACCCCGGACAGGGCCTTGAAGAATTCCGCCGACGCGTCGATTATTCTGTGGTTCAGGCCGGCATCCCCCATCATGCCGCGGACCTCGTCCGTCTCCCCCTTCCTCATCAAGCCGGTGTCGACGTACACGGCGAGCAGGTTGTCTCCGAGGGCCCTGCTGGCGATGGCGGCGGATACCATGCTGTCCACGCCGCCGGAGCATGCGATTATCGCTTTGGCGTCGCCGACGGTTTCCCTCATCTCGGCGATCTTCCCGTCTGAGAACGATACGGGATCGAACATCTCACTCAATCCCCTTGGAATCCTCCAACACCCTGGATTCCATCCCTTCCCTGTGTGCCCTGAGTTTTTTCGTAATGTCTGGGTCTTTCACTGCGAGAATCTGCGCCGCGAGTATCGCGGCGTTGTCCCCCCTGTCGAGACCCACGGCGGCGACGGGTATCCCCGGGGGCATCTGCACCACGGACAGGACGGCGTCCATGCTGATCTTCCCGGAAACCGGGACGCCTATTACGGGTTTCAGCGTGAACGACGCCACGACACCCGGGAGAGCGGCGGAAAGGCCGGCGATGGCGATGAAAACGTCCGCGTCGGATCCCTTTACCAGGCTCTCGACCCTGGCGGGGGTCCTGTGGGCCGACGCGACGAAGACGTCGGACGCTATCCCGAACTCCTTCAACAGACCGATTGCCTTTTCGGCGACTGGCATATCGCTCTTGCTGCCCATGACGACGGTGACCTTTGCCATTGCTCGTAGAACCTGCCATATCCGATATAAACCCACCGAGCCCGGGGCCGGGGCCGGCGGTCGCGCCCCGGGTTTGCCTTAAAGTAAAGTTATATAACGGTTGTTGTTAATCCCATTGCAGGTTTTCGGTTGGGATGCACCCGACTGGAGCAAAAAAAGGAGAAACGGAAAATGGATTGGATGTCAGTATTGACAGTGATGGTCTTCGTTTTCGCGCTCGTCATCCTACTGGCCGGTGTCTTCACCGCCTACTTTGGCAGCGGGAAAAGCAGGACGGTCGGCATCGTTCTCCTCCTCGTCGGATTGGTCGTGGGTTTCCTCTGGGCATATCTGATTGGGTGGAGCGGCATAGAGCCTTTCGCGTCGGTCAACGGGTGGGACGTCGTCTACGACGCCGCCATCAACCTGATTGCGGCACTCGTCGGTGCGCTCATCGCGGTCGGCATATTCCTCGTGGCCGTCATGAAAAGCTGAACCCCAGGGGGCGCGAGCCCCTTAAGGGTTTGGCGGTAAACCATTTAAAAAAAACCCTAACATTTTAATATAGGGTATGTTTTGGCTTTCCCAGAGGACCACGGTCCAAAAGTAGGGTTTTTATGGATTTTTTGGGAAACGTCACACTTGCGCCCGGGGATGGCACCGTCCTTGCTATCGGTTCCGTCGCCCCGGAGATCGGGGATGCCGTGTACGATTCCAAAAAGAAGAAAATCGGTTCCGTGAGGAGGGTTTTCGGGCCCGTCGACTCCCCCTACGTCAGCGTCAAGCTGAGCGGGAAAACGTCTCCGGGAGACGGGAAACTCTACTACGCCAAGGAGGGCAAACATGGCATCAAAAGAAAAACACGAGATTGAGGAGGTCGAGGTCTGCACCGAATGCGGCAGCAGCCACCTGGTCAGGGACTACGAGAGAGGGGAACTGCTTTGCGAGGACTGCGGCCTCGTGCTGGATGACCATTTCATCGACCAGGGGCCCGAATGGAGGGCATTCGACGTGGAGCAGGGCGAGAAGAGGGCGCGTACCGGCGCCCCGATGACATTGACCATCCACGACAAGGGCCTTTCGACGGAGATTTCGTGGAAAAACAAGGACAGCTACGGTAAGAGCATCCCCACCCGCAACAGGGCCCAGCTCTACAGGCTCAGGAAATGGCAGAGGAGGATCCGCGTCTCCAATGCGACGGAGAGGAACCTCGCCTTCGCCCTGTCGGAACTCGACAGGATGGCCTCTTCCATGGGGCTCCCGAGAAACGTTAGGGAGGCCGCCGCCATGATATACAGGAAGGCGGTCAACAAGAACCTAATCAGGGGAAGATCCATAGAGGACGTCGTCGCCGCCTCCCTTTACGCCGCCTGCAGGCAGTGCGGCGTACCGAGGACCCTGGACGAGGTCGCCGCCTCCAGCCGCGTCGGCAGGAAGGAAATCGGCCGCACCTACAGGTTCATGACCCGCGAGCTCAAGCTGAAGCTCCTGCCCACGAAGCCCCAGGACTACGTCCAGAGGTTCTGCTCCGAGCTCAAACTCAGTGGCGAGGTCCAGTCCAAGGCCGCCGACATCCTCAAGGACGCCTCCGATAAGGAGCTGACCTCCGGGCGCGGCCCGACGGGCGTCGCCGCCGCGGCGATATACATCTCCTCGATCCTGTGCAACGAGCGCAGGACCCAGAGGGAGGTCGCGGACGTGGCGGGCGTCACCGAGGTGACCATCAGAAACAGATATAAGGAGCTCACCGACAAGTTGGGCATCGACATCCAGCTTTGATCCGTTCCCGACGCCGGGGCGAAAGCCCCGGCCGACCCCCATGGGCGTGATCCGACGCTAGTCCACAAATACGTCCTCAACGCCGGCGCCAACGTCCTCTCAGCGATACTGACCTTCGTGTCGCTGTTGTTCATGACGCGCTACGTCGGCGAGCAGTACGGCGTGATGATGTGGGGCTGGGGGATCGTTTCGGCCTTCGCCGCCGTCAACGACCTCGGCGTCGGTTCCGCCCACATAAAGTACCTGTCGGAGGGAAACGACCAGAACGCCTGTTTCTCGACCCATCTCCTCCTGAAGCTTTGCCTCGTGGGCGTGATGTCCGCCCTCACCGTCGCATCCCTTCTGGTAGGATCGAAATCCGGCGGCATGGACGCCGAAACCTCCACGATAATCGTCGTGTTCCTCCTCTATTTCGTGGTGTTGAGCGTCCAGAACGCCATAATGCAAACGTTCACCGGCAGGTTGGAAAACGGCAAGGTGTCGATAATAACCCTGTCCGAATATACGGTCAGGACCGTCCTGCTGATATGTTTCGCCCTCGCCGGCGCGTCCGCCATACAGCTTTCCCTTGCGTACACCGTGGGGGGAATCGTGTCTCTCGCGGTCTCCATCCTCCTTCTGAAAATGATCAAGGTACGCCTGGTCAGGCCGGCGTATATCAGGATGTACCTCAGGTTCGCCGCGCCACTCGCCGTTTCCATCGCCCTGGTCTCTTTCGTCAACAGTTTCGACAAGGTGATCGTCGGGGCGTTCCACGGAACCATGGAAGTTGCGTACTACGCCGCCATCTCTGGGATAGTCTGGGGCTTCTCGATGCTAAGCAATTCGCTCAACGCCGTGATGCTCCCGCACCTGGCCAGGTACGATTTCGACGAGGACCGGGCGCCCGTCAGAAACCTCCTCTGGAGGACGGAGAAATATCTTTTTATGCTTCTTCTCCCCATCATCGCCATGTTCCTGGCCGTGGGCCCCCAAATCTGTTCCGTGCTTTTCGGCGCGACGTTCGAGCCCTCCGGGAAAATGCTGGCGGGGATGGCGGGCGTCGTGTGCTTCTACGCCTACGTGGGCCTTGGGGCGCAGGTACTCTATTCCACCAACAAGGGCGCCGTGTATTCAAAAACGACCATCGTGTCGATGCTTTTCACGCTCTGTCTCTTTTTCATACTCGTGCCCGACGAACTGTTCGGGGTTGCGTTGGCAGGCCTGGGAGGCGTGGGCGCCGCCGTCGCCATGAGCGCGGGATACACCGTCCAGGCGGTGTTGGTTTCCTTCGCGGTCAAAGGCATTACCCACTCCCCCCCGTACCCGCGCCTTTGGAGGCACGTCGCGGCTTTTCTCGTGGCGGTCGCCGCCCTCACGCTGCTCACGCGGCATTTCGACGCCGGCGATTTCATCCTCCTGGTGGTCGGCGGGTTCCTGTGCCTCGGGGCGTACTTTGCCACCCTGGCACTACTGGGCGAATTCGGTAAGGAGGACGTGCGCTTCTTCAAAAATGCCCTGAACGCCAAAAGCCTATATGGGTCGCTCAGCGACGAATTCGGTGGGGACAGATGAACGGCGACGACGCGGGTTGGCAAAAGATTCGGGCCGCGCTGCCCATCGACGGCGTCACACTCCTGCGAAGACCCGACGACGGTAAAAAAACGAGTCTGGTTAGATACGGGGACGAGTTGGAATCCACCCTGGAGGGTTTGGGCCTGACCGCGACCCCGGTGAGTCTTAGGATGGACGCCACGAAGGGTTTGTCAAGATTCGTCGCGGACGGGATGATAAAACCGTTCGTCGAACTCGTGCTGAGGCGGAAGGGGAGGAACCGCGTCGTCCATGCCGCGGACGAGATGGCCGGTTTCGCATTCCCGTGGTCGGAAAGCATCCGCGTCGTCACCGTCCATCACGTGATCACGCCAGGGGAGAGGGGCCCGTTGTACTATTCCATATGGAAACTCCTTTCCACCCTGGCGATCAGGCACGCCGATTCCATAATCACGGTTTCCGACGAAACCGCCGCCGACGTTCTCGCCGCTTTCAAAGTCGACCCGGACAAAATTACCGTGATCCCCCACAGGACGGGGGCGGCCTTCCGCCCGACGGGCGCCAAAAAAACCCGCAGGGTCTGTTGCGTCGGTGAACTCGTGCCCAGAAAAAACATTTCCGATTCAATATTGGCCTTCAACGAATTCCTGTCTTTGGGGGGCGTGTCCGACTACACCATGGTCATCTGCGGCGAGGGCTCGGAAAAAACGGCCCTTTCCAACCTCGTAAAAGATTTGGGGATTTCCGACAAAGTCTCTTTCGTTTCCGGATTGGACGACGACGAGATGGTCCAACTGCTCGAAACCTCGATGGCGTTTCTGGTTACGTCCCTCCACGAGGGTTTCGGCATGACCATCCTCGAAGCCCAATCCTGCGGCACGCCGACCCTGCACCTTTCCACCTCCAGGCTGCCCGCCGTCGCCTTCGGCGCCTCGATTCCGTGCGGGTCGGTCGCGGACATGGCGGAAAAGCTGCATGAACTCGTTACCGACGAGAACCTGTACGCGGAACAAGTCAGGAAATCCCTTGCCTACGCCGAAGGATTCAGAGAGGGGTTCGGCGAAAAGCTCCTTTCGGCATACCTCCTGGGCTCAAGGACACGGGCGGGAAACGGCGGGAGTCAGGACGGTTCGTAAAGCCGAAGCAGTTTTTCCCTGAATCCGTTGTCCGCGGACGTGAATTCCAGACCGCGCTCGATTAGACGGCGGGCGTGGTCTGGGTCGTTCAGGATTTTGACGACCTCAGCCACCATTTCCGCCTCGTCGGCGCACGGCACCGCGGCTTCCGTTACCTCCGGGGGGATGTCCGCATCCCTAAAGAAAACGACCGGGGTGCCGCACGCCTGGGCCTCCAGAGTGGCTAGGCCGAGCCCCTCCTTGGAGGAGGTGTTGAGGACGGCGGCGCAGGTGTTGTAGAATTCCACCAGCCCTTCCAGCGGCAGGTCGGATTCGAAGGACACCCTGTCCGAGACCCCCAGGGAAGAGACGAGCTCCTTGAGTTCGTCAAGCAGCAGACCCTTCCCGACAATCCTGAGGACGCAGTCCCCGTTGCCCGGCGTTTTCAGGACCTCGCTGAACACCCTGATGGCGGCTTGGTGGTTTTTCCTGGCATTGAGCGTCCCCATCGAACCGAGGACCTTGCCCTTTTCCAATCCCAGGACCCTGAAGGCCGGGTCCTGCGGAAACGTCACGACCGTGACCTTTTCCGAAGGGATGCCGTATCTCCTTACGACGTCGTCCCTGGTTTTGGACGAAATAGCCAAAACGTGGTCCGCAAAACGCATCGAGATGGCGGAAGATATCCTCCAAAGGGTGTGCCACAGCCTACCGTTCCCCTCGTCTTTGTTTACCATGTGGTGTATGGAAACGATCCTCTTGGCCCTGACGAACGGGAAGAACACGCCAAGCATCTCGTACGTGGCATGGTATACGTCCACCTTGCCCCTGCCTTGGAGCGTGCGTACCAACGGCCCGAAAAAACCCTCCTTCAACAGGTTTTTGAGCCCACGTGCCCCCGGGATACCGAACTCGATTGTCTCGATTTCCACGCCACTGGGTTCCAACACGTTCACCACGTTGAGATAGTGCCGTTCCAATCCCGTCGGGACCTTGGTCTCGTCGTGGGCGTATTTCAGAAGCTGGGCCTTTGTTTTCCTTTCCCTCAAGGTCTGAACCACCTCAGTTCCAGATACCTTATCCCGTCGCCCACGACGGCCATCAGGATTTCCTTCTTGACCCCGCCGGAAAGGCGGACCGTCCTCGACAATTCGGGCCATGCCACGGTGGCGCCGTCCCCGATGCAATGCACCAGGTATTTGGCGTGGCAGGTGTCCGGATGGCCCTCGTAGGCCCTGAAATGGGTGCCGTACTTGAACCCCGTTTTGGGGATCAGGCCCCTTGCCCTCAGGTCGGAGTACACGCGCATCCTCAACGGGAAATCCCCCTGGGTCGTCAACTCCACGGCCTCGATGTCCCCCAAGGACAGCGGCTTGCCGTCCGCGGAGCACAGTGCCAGCAAGCCGTTTCCGCACAGGTGGTGCGCCTCCATGGCCGACAGCTGCAGGATGCCCCCCAGGTCCTTGCCGTAGAACCCAGCGGAAACGTATTCCGCGGCCGCGGCCGCATCGAAGACGAATGCCCTGTCGCCCAGGAACACCCCCTCGGTATTTGTGTCTGGCACTATGCGGCAGTTCCCCTTGGGATCCCTCTCCAGGGACACGTAGTACGTGATGTCCCCCTCCTCGTCCGCCACCGCGTACAGGGTTTTCCTGTCCCCCCTCCGCCTCGGCGGGAAGAGCGACCCGATTTCCGCAACGGCCCTCTCGGAAACGGCTATCACGCCGTACACCGGTTCGGAGTCGCTCACCTGCCCGCCGCGCGGGTAGACCTTCATGTGGAAATCGCCGGAGGACGGCTTGACCACGAAGCCGCGTTGCCGCAGATCCCTGTAAACCAGGTATTTGGTGTCGAAATCCTCGATTTGCAGGGATGCGTGGGCCGAAAGATCGCCCAAACCGACCGGGGACCCGCCGCGGGTAACCTCGAGGCGCCCCGTCTCCAGCAGGAACGCGGCCTCGATCAGGTCGAGCTCGATGCCGCCGCCGGAAACGGGGTAGCCGAAGTTGCCCCTGTTGTAGACCTGGCTGGCCTCCCTCTGGTCGTCCACGACGACGCTGTCTCCCGATAGGCGTCCCGACACGGGCGACCATCGAGGTCCCAATATATCAGGTTTCAGAGTTTGCCGTCCATGTACTGCTGGTACCCGTAAAGGTCGATGAGGCCGTGGCCGGACAGGTTGAAGACTATGGTCTCCTCCCTCGACTCCCTCTTCGCCGCGAGGGCGCAGTCTATAGCGGCCTTGATGGCGTGGCAGGACTCCGGCGCGGGGATTATGCCCTCGGCGTTGGCGAACATCATGCCCGCCTCGAAGGTCTCCGTCTGGTCGTAGGCGACGGCTGAGCACATGCCGTGCCTGTACGCCTCCGACACCAGCGGGGACATGCCGTGGTACCTCAGCCCACCGGCGTGTATGCCGCTTGGCATGAACTCGTGGCCCATGGTGTACATCATCATCATGGGCGTCATGCAGCCGGTGTCGCCGTAGTCGTATCTTCTCTCGCCCTTGGTCAGGGACGGCGTCGCCGACGACTCGGCGGCGATGAATTGGCAGTCCCTGCCGTATTCCCTCATCATCGGGAAGCAGAAGCCGGCGAAGTTCGACCCGCCGCCGACGCAGGCTATCGCCTTGTCCGGGACTATGTCGGCGGCCTTCATCTGCTCTATAGTCTCCAGGCCGATCACGGTCTGGTGCAGCATCACGTGGTTCAGGACGCTCCCAAGGGCGTACTTCACCTTGGGGTTCCCGGCAGCCAGCTCGCACGCCTCCGATATGGCGATGCCCAAGGAGCCGTTGGTGTCCGGGTTTTCCGCCAGGACCCTCTTGCCGTATTCCGTCGCCTTGGACGGCGAGGAATGTACGTCGGCGCCGTAGATGCCCATGACGGTCTTCCTGTACGGTTTGGCCTCGTAGCTGTTCCTGACCATGAACACGGTGCACCCTAGGCCGAATATTTTGCACGCCAGGGCGAGGGCGGATCCCCATTGCCCGGCGCCCGTCTCCGTGGTGAGGGCCTCCATGCCGGCCTTGGCGTTGTAGTAGGCCTGGGCCAAGGCGGAATTGCCTTTGTGGCTGCCCAGGGGGCCGATGTCCTCCCTCTTGAAGAATATCTTGGCCGGCGTCCCCAACTCCCTTTCGAGATGGTACGCCCTCTGGAGGGGCGTCGGCCTGCAGAGGGTGACGTAGTTGTCCCGCACCTCTGCCGGGATGTCGACATGCCTTTCCAATGAGAATTCCTGTTTGATGATCTCCTTGCAGAACAGGGCCTCCATGTCCTCTTTACGGATGGGTTCCCTGGTCTTGGGGTTCAGCATCGGTTCCAGCGGCTCGGGGAGGTCCGCCGCGAAATTGTACCACTTCCTCGGTATCGATTCCGCCGGCATGTCTATCCTCGCGTCCTTCGGTGGGTTCATGTCATGGGTTACCGGGCGTGCTTATTTTAACTTTATGTTCATTGATGTATAGTTTTGTTCATCATTGGGAATATCGGGCCACCGTGACCCGCATTGCGTCAAAGTTTTATCCTTACCGTATAATTCCCCGCAGGGATAGGATGAGGGCTATAGTCACCGGGGGAGCGGGTTTCATCGGCGGCCATCTAGTGGACGCCCTGCTGTCCGAGGGCTGGGACGTGACGGCCGTCGACAGCGTGCCCCGGGAAAACGTGACCAAGCTCCCTTTGGATTCACCGAGGCTGACGTACGTCCAAAGGGACATTTCCAAGGGCGGCGTCGGGATAAAAGAATCCGTCGATTGGGTGTTCCACCTCGCCGCCCACGCCGACAACAGATCCGCCGGCGACGGCCCCGGCACCAATTACAGGTGCACGCTGGGCACGACCCAGTCCGTCCTTGAGTACATGAGGGCTTCCGGCACCAGGAACCTGTTCTTCTCCTCCACCGCCGCCGTATACGGCCACAGGCCCGGCGTCAGACTGAGGGAGGACGAGGGCGGCCTGCGGCCGGTCTCCTACTACGGCGCCTGCAAACTGGCTTCCGAGGCCTTGATTTCCGCGCACGTGCACATGGACGGCATCAACGCCCTGATATTCCGGTTCCCAAACGTCGTGGGACCGGGGATGACGCACGGCGTCGTCCACGATTTCGTCGCCAAGCTGCGCAAAAACCCGAAGGTCCTGGAGATTCTCGGCGACGGCAAGCAATCGAAGCAGTACCTGCACGTCTCCGACCTGGTCCGCGGGATAATGGGGTTCGTGGGCATGGCCCCGACGGGGCACAACGTCTACAACGTCTCCACGGAGACCCGCATCGACGTCGATTCCATAGCGGACATCGTCGTGGGGGCCATGGGCCTCAAGGACGTGAGGTACGAACACACCGGCGGCAGCGTCGGCTGGCCCGGCGACGTCCCCACGTTCGAGTACGACATCTCCAAGGCCAAGGCCATGGGCTGGACCTTCGAGCACGACTCCGCCCAAGCTATCAGGAAAGCCGTAGAAGAGATCCTTTCCCTTCCGTAATCTTGCTTTAAGGCCGCATTGTTCGGCATAATTGCAAACATTTATATAGAAGTTCATACTAATTACTGGTTGTGAACCATTGGTTGACAACTCGGTGATAGGAATGTATGACTTGGACACGTTGCTCGCGGTGGTGGAGAACCCGACCAGGCGGAACATACTGAAGGCCTTGGCCAGGGAACCAAGCTACCCGCTGCAGCTGTCCAGGGAACTGGGGGTCAGCCAGCAGGCGGTGATCAAGAACCTGAACAAACTGGAGGAGAACGGTTTCGTGTTCAGCTACAAGGAGAGCAGCGACATCGGCCCCATGAGGACGGTGTACGACGTGAAGGACGGGTTCAGCCTGACCGTGGACCTGCGGTCGGGGCTGTTCTCGGCCACGCTCTCCCTGCCCGAGGACACGGACCGCCCCGAACAGGCGGAAAGCGAAAGACCCGGGCCGTCGGAGTGCCTGGACATCATAACGGAGATAAACGGGAAAATAAGGGAACTCGACAGGGAAAGGCGGGCACTGGTGAACAGGAAGGACGCCCTGATCTCCGCCGCCATGGACAGATTGGCGGACTGGGGGTACGAGTGGCGCTGCATCGCCCATTACGTGCTCAACCACCCGGACGGCACGGCCCGGGAGGCCTCGGCGGACCTCGGGATGCCTGTCGAGGCGGTTGAATGGGTCGTTGGGAAGATAAGAAACGGAAAGGAGTGATAGAAATGACGAAGAACAAACCATTGAGGGTGGCGGAGTTGAAGCCCGGGGAGGCCGGCAGGGGCGTCTCCAGGATCGACCCGGCCATAATGGACGTGCTCGGCCTCAGGGTCGGGGACATCGTCCAGATAGAGGGAAGCAGGAAGACGGCGGTCAAGATCCTCAGGGGCGGCGAGGAGGACGCGAACCTTGGCATCATAAGGATAGACGGGAACACCAGGCGCAACGCCGGGGTCGGCATTGACGACCGCGTGGACATCAAGAAGGTGACCTCTAGGGACGCCAGCAAGATAACGTTCGCCCCCACGGAGCAGCTGAGGCTCCAGGGCGGGGAGGAGTATCTGAGGCAGGTGATGGAGGGCAGGGTCTTCACCAGGGGCGACACCATCACCCTGAACGTGATGGGAAACAAGATCGACCTGGTCGTGACGTCCCATACCCCGTCGGCGGATGCGGTCATGATGACCTCTTCCACCTCCGTGAAGATCAACGAGAAGCCCGCCGGCTCGGCCGGCGAGGTGCCGTCTGTGTCCTACGACGACATAGGGGGCCTCGGCGACGAAATCAAGAGGATCCGCGAGATGGTGGAGCTGCCGCTCAGGCACCCGGAGCTGTTCAAGAGGCTCGGGGTGGAGGCGCCCAAGGGCGTCCTGCTCCACGGCCCGCCCGGCACCGGCAAGACCATGCTGGCCAAGGCCGTCGCCGGGGAGACGAGCAGCAACTTCACCGTTATAGGCGGCCCGGAGATCATGAGCAAATACTACGGCGAGTCCGAGGGCAAACTCAGGGAGATCTTCGAGGAGGCGGAGAAGAACGCGCCCAGCATCATCTTCATAGACGAGATAGACTCCATCGCACCCAAAAGGGACGAGGTCACCGGGGAGACGGAGAGGCGCATAGTCGCGCAGCTGCTCGCGCTGATGGACGGCCTCAAGTCCCGCGGGAAGGTCGTCGTCATAGGGGCGACGAACAGGCCCAACTCCATAGACGAGGCGCTCAGGAGGCCCGGCAGGTTCGACCGCGAGATTGAGATCAAAATACCGGACAGGGACGGCCGCCTGGAAATCCTGCAGATCCACACCAGGGGCATGCCCCTCGAGGACGACGTGGACCTGGAGAGGCTGGCGGACATGACCCACGGCTACGCCGGGGCGGACCTGTCCGCCCTCGCCAAGGAAGCGGCGATGGCGGCCCTGCGCAGGATACTCCCGGAGCTGGACCTGGACGTGGAGGAGATCCCGTCGGACATGCTCAACAAGATCCACGTCACCGGGGACGACTTCAGGAACGCCCTGAGGGAGATGCAGCCCTCCACCATGAGGGAGGTGCTGATCGAGAAGCCCAACGTGAGGTGGGAGGACATCGGCGCGCTGGAGGAGGCGAAGCAGGAACTCAGGGAGGCCGTCGAGTGGCCGCTCAAGTACGGCAAGGTGTTCGAGCACATGGACGCCAAGCCACCCAGGGGCATACTGCTCTACGGCCCGCCCGGCACGGGCAAGACGCTGCTCGCCAAGGCCGTGGCGACGGAATCCGAGGCCAACTTCATCTCGGTGAAGGGCCCCGAGTTCCTGAGCAAGTGGGTGGGCGAGTCCGAGAAGGCCGTCAGGGAGGCGTTCAGGAAGGCCAGGCAGGCGGCGCCCTGCATAATCTTCATGGACGAGATAGATTCGATCGCCCCGCAGAGGGGGACCTCCTGCGGCGATTCCGGGGTGACCGAGAGGGTGATATCCCAGCTGCTCACGGAAATGGACGGCCTGGAGGCCCTGAACGACGTCGTCGTCATAGCGGCCACCAACAGGCCCGACATCATGGACCCGGCCCTGCTCAGGCCGGGCAGGTTCGACAGGAGCGTGCACATCGGCCCGCCGGACGAGGAATCCAGGGAGAAGATCTTCGGGATACACACCCGCGGGAAGCCCCTGGCGGACGACGTGGACCTGAAGGAGCTCGCCAGGAAGACCGACGGCAACACGGGCGCCGACATAGCGGCGATCTGCAACGAGGCCGTCATGGCCTCCGTCAGGAGGCTCGTTGCCGATGGCGGGATGCCCAGCGAGGAGGAGATCGCCGAGAGCCGCGTGACCATGGACGACTTCATGGCGGCCATGGACAAGGTGGGCCCCGACGCGAGGGACAGACTGAAAGACTACAAGGAGGGAGGATACCATGGATAAGGACGTTTGGGAGGAGTTCTTCAGGAACTTCAACAGGAGATTCGACAGCTTCTTCTCCGGCTTCACGCCGGCGGGGAACGTGAAGACGTACGGGTACACCATGTACCAGGGGCCGGACGGCGTGCCCCACGTCAGGGAGTTCGGCAACGCCGTGGGGGAGTATTCCCCCAGGACCCTTGGGGTGGCCAGGGAGCCCCTGACCGACGTGACGAGGGTCGGCGACGACATAAGCGTCGTCGTCGAGTTGCCCGGGGTGGAGAAGGAGGACATCGTCCTCGAGGGCGGGAAGAACTTCATCTCCGTCTCCGTCGACACGGAGGGGAAGAAGTTCTCGAAGACCGTGGCCCTGCCGTGCGACGCCGAGGCGGATTCCGCCGAGGCGGAGTACAACAACGGCATCCTGGAAATCAGGGTGAAGGCGGCGGATCCCGGCCCGGAGCGTAAGCGCATAGACATAAAGTGATGGCCGCGGGGGAAGGACCCCCGCGCCATCCACCCTTTTAATACCTACAAGATGCTCTCACCCACCGAAATGAGCCGGGTGAACCTGATCGACGTCACGAGGTCTATACTGGCCAGGGCGGGGTACGACGTGTCCCAGGCGCTGAACCTGCGCCGGATATGCTTCGACATAGTCGCCAGGAGGGGCGACGCCCTGCTCATAGTGAAGGTGCTCAACAACGTGGACGCCTTCACCCGGGAGAACGCCGAGGAGATGAAGATCCTGGCGGAGGCCCTGGGCGCCAGCCCCCTGCTGGTCGGCGTCAAGTCCAGCTCGGGGCCGTTGGAGCCGGGCATAGTCTACTCCAGGTTCAACGTCCCGATCACGTCGAACGAGACGCTCGCGGAACACCTGCTGGAGGAGTCCCCGCCGTTCATTTTCGCCGCCCCGGGCGGCCTGTACGTCCGCCTGGACGGCGACCTGCTCAGGGAGATAAGGGAGAAGGGCGGCGTGAGTCTGGGCACCCTGGCCGAGGTGGCCGGCGTCTCCAGGAGATCCATACAGATGTACGAGGCGGGCATGGGGGCCATGATAGACGCGGCCCTCCGCCTGGAGGAGTATCTGGGCCTCCCAATAATAGAGCCCGTTGACCCGTTCCGCTACGTACCGGAACGGGAGGGCAGGCGCTACGAACTGAGCGGCGAGGACAGGACCGGGCAGGCGACTCTCGACAAGTTGCTGGACATCGGCTATTCCGTCACCCCCGTCACCAGGAGCCCCTTCGAGGCGCTCTCCCGGGACGGCCAGATCATCATACTAACGGGCCTCGGCGACGACGAGGGCAGAATCATGCAGAAGGCCGAGATCGCGTCCAGCATATCCCGTCTCTCGGGAAAGAGGTCCGTGATAATCGTCGACAGGGAACGCGCCGTGGAGACCGCCCGCTCAACCGCCGTGATCACCAAGGTGGAATTGGGCAGGATCGACGACAAGAAGGACCTGACGGACCTGGTGTACTCAAGGAGTTGCCCCGATTGATCCGTCTCCCGTTGGGGGGGTGTTCCGTTGCGTTCCTCCCCGTCGTCGTCGGTTTGGTTTCCGAGGGCGACAGGGTCAGGGAGGCCGTGCCCGGGCACGACGCCGTGGGGATTTCGCTCGGCGGCGAGGACATACTCGCCCTGCGCCACCGCGACCGGATAGAGAACGATTACGACATCAGCGACCTGGAGGCGGTCTACGCCCACCACCTTTCGAGGTACGGCGCCATCGACCTGCCTACCCCCGCCTTCGTGGCCGCCGTGGACGCCTGCGACACCCTTGGAATCAGCATAGCGCCCCTGGACATGGACGACGCCGAGTTCTCCGAGATGTACAGCGAGACCGTATCCCTGTTCGACGTCCTCAGGGGGAATTCCCTTGCCAAAAAGGCCATGAAAAGGAGATTCGACCAACCCGACGCGGAATCTTTCGTCATGGAGTGGGACGCCTTCGTCAACAGGGTCCGCGGGAACGCCGCCGTCAGCAGGGAAAGGGAAAGGGTTATTGCCGAAAATATCATCGCGTTGGCCGAGGGGAAGGGGAAAGTGCTCGCGATAATCGAAACCGAACGGCTCCCCGGGGTGCTGTCGATTTTAAGAGGTGGCGCGGATGAATGACAATTTCCATACGAAACCGCACACCCGGAGATTCTTCTCCATACTGGGTCTTTTGTGCACGCTGCTCGTGCTGGTCGTTCTGGTGGCCGAGGTGGGTACCGCGCTGCTGATGTCCTTCGAGACTGCGCCCAACGTGTTCAACACCCCCGTGGGCATTTTTATCCTCACCCCGGGCGTAAGGGTCGTTTTCCGTCTTTCCGGCGTGGGTTCGCTGGCCTATTACCTGTTCCTCCTTTCCTGCGTCGTGATTTCCTTCTCGATAATCCTGGGCAAGATGCTGGACGGCTTCGAAATCACCGACGGCAAACCCAGGTGGACCACCCTCGCCCGGTCGCCGCTCACCGACGTCGCCGGGCTCGCCGCCGTCGTCCTTTTCCTGAACTACCTGATAGTCGCGGTGATGATGGCTCTCGGGAACGCGCCAAGCGCCCCGGAGAGCCTGAGCGAGCTTGCCGGCTGGAAACTCGGTTTTGTGCTGATCGAGGCCTCGGTATGGGAGGAAATCCTGTGCAGGGTCTGTTTCATGGGCCTTCCCCTGCTCGTCATCGCCGTCGCGTCGGGCGAAAGGGAGAACCTGGGCAGATTCGTGGTCGGGGGGTTCGAGTACAACAACTACGTCCTGCTGTTCCTGGTGATCTCTTCCGCGATCTTCGGCTACGCCCACTACGGCGGTTGGGGCCTTTGGAAGATCCTGCCGACGTTCATCTTCGGGCTGGCGGCGGGGTGGCTGTTCCACAGGCACGGCCTGTATGCCGCGATAATGCTCCATTTCTTCATCGACTTCATGTCCCTGGAATCCGTGCTGGGTCTCGACAGCAGCGTAGTGCCGTTGACGACGCTGCCCCTGATATTCGTGGGGTTGATCTTCACGTCGAGGATTGCCCTCATAGCCCTGCAAAGGGCCTTCGGGGAAAGGTCAGAAGAACGACTCGAGCCTGGGCTTTGATTCCAGGGCGGACTCCATGGACTTGGATTCGATGACCCACTTGCCTCTATATCCGGACAGCACGCCGACGACCTTCTTGAAATCGACGTTGCCGTCGCCTATCGTCAGGTGCTCGTCGGTCTCGCCGCGGTTGTCGTGGATGTGGACGTTCACCAGGCGGTCCAAAAAGGGCTTTACCATTTCCGCAGGGTCGCCGACGGTGTTGGCGTGGCCTATGTCGAAACACACGCCGAGGTCGGTCCCGTCCAGCAGTTCGGAAAGTTCCTCGACGGTCTTCCCCAGCATGAAGGGGAAATTGGGCATGTTCTCCAGGGCGACGTCGATCCCGTAGTCGGCCCCGACCCTGTCCAGGGTGCGCAGGGACTTCCTGGCGGCGGCCACGGCCTTCTCGTTGGGCCCGATCATGGCCAGGGGCGTTATGCCCGGGTGGATGGTGACTGTGCGCACGCCCAGATACTGGGCGATGTCCATCGTCAGTATCAGCTCCATGACGGATGCCTCGCGGATCCGCTCGTTCAGGGACGCGATGTTGATGTCGCTTATCGGAGAGTGGATGGAGTACGTCATGTCGTAGGACCGCATCGAATCCTTCAGGTACTCGTAGATCAGGCCGAGGGAATGCTCCCCCTCGGAGAACACCTCCCAATGGGTGAACGCCTTGGAAATCTCCTCCATGACCTCGGCGAACGGCCGCCTGCAGAACGCCGTCGAGGAAACGCCGATCATGCCGTCACCTCCTCCCCGTCCACGGTCCTCGGCGCCACCGCGTCGATAAGACCCAGTATGTCGTCGTCGACCACCTCGACCCTAATCGGGCCGAGCACGGCATCGGCCTCGCAGAAAGATATTTTGCCCATATACGCCACCTGTTTGTTGATGTGGAAAACGGTCTTGCCGTCGCCCCTCCCGCCGTACATGACGGAACGGGTAGCGTCGAGGATCCTGAGTTCCCTTATCCTGCGGGAGAACGCGTCTAGACCGGGGGCGGTCGCGGTCAACATGCCGTCGGATACCTCCGGGACGCTGTCCGGGAAGACGTTGGTCACCGCCCTGGAGACCTTTTCCGGCGACTCCGTCGGGTTGACCCTGCAGGAAATCCTGACCTTTGCCATGGGTTGGAATCCGCCTCTTTTCTTATAACGGTTGGCGAGGGCGTCCGTCGGACGGTAAACTATTTTACCGCACCCAGCATAGACGCGGGCATGAGGGAGCGGGTTCTGAGCGCGGCGGCCAGGAGGGGGATGTTCCTTTCCCCCGAGGCCCTGGAGATCGTCCTGTCCAATTCGGACCCGCCGGCGTTCATCAACAACGTGCTCTCCAACCTGGCCAACAATCCCATGTTCGTCACCGAAGAGGACGTGATGGGCTGCCTTTCCGGCGACGCACCCGCGTTCGTCTCCCCAAAAACCATTGCCCCGAGGAATAAAACGCGGTCCGACATGACCGTGATAAAGGGCACCGACGTCACCGGCGAGTCGACCTGCGAAGGGAAGATAACTGACTTCGCGGCCTATTTCCAGGACAGGTACGCACGGCTGCGCAAGATTATCGTCAACAAAAGGGCCTTCGGCGGCGGCGACATGCCGATAGAGAACGCCCTCAGGATGGACAGGGAGATTAGGATAGTCGGCATGGTCGGCGACGTCAGGGACACGAAAAACGGCCACAGGATAATGTCCCTGGAGGACGACAAGGGCGGCCATTGCAAGGCCCTTATACTGAACGACTCCCCCCACATCCGGGACGTGATCGTCAACGATTCCGTCGTCGGCGTGATTGGCACCCCCAGCGGCCAGGGCAGCAAAAGGGACATGATCATCGTCAAGGAACTGATCAAGCCGGACGTGCCGGAGACCAACCGCTGGGAACCCAGCGACTCCACGGCCAGCATCGCCTTCCTGTCGGACGTGCACGTCGGCAGCACCACGTTCCTGGAGAAGGAATGGAAGAGGATGATGGACTGGCTCAAACGGAACTCCGTGGAACGGGAGATCAACTACCTGGTGCTCCCGGGGGACGTGGTCGACGGCATCGGCATCTTCCCGGGGCAAGAGGAGGAGCTGAGCATCCCGGACATATACGGGCAGTACGCCCGGCTGGCGGAATACCTGAAGGACGTGCCCGACCACATCCTCATAGCCGTGCAGCCGGGGAACCACGACGCCGTGCGCCCCGCCGAGCCGCAGCCGGCCCTGGGCAAGGTTTTCACGGAGGCGTTCGACTCCAACGTGATCATGACGGCCAACCCCGTGTACCTTGACGTGGAGGGCAGGAAGGTCCTGTCGTACCACGGCAGGAGCATCGACGACTGGATCGCCGGCGTCCAGCAGCTGACCTACGAGGACCCCCTGGCCGTGATGAGGGAGATGGTCTCCGGGAGGCACATGGCCCCTTCCTACGGCCAGAGGACCGCCCTGGCCCCGGAGAAGAAGGATTACCTGGTCATCGAGGAGGTGCCGGACATCTTCGTCACGGGCCACGTCCACGGCGCCGGGCAGATGGTCCACCGCGGCATACGCATGATAAACGCCTCCACGTGGCAGGACCAGACCGACTACCAGAAGAGGCACAACTTCAACCCGTCGCCGGCCATCATGCCGGTGGTCCACCTCGGCACCGGCCGGGTGACGATGGAAAACTTCGCCTGACCGCTGAAAAATGGGAAGGGGGGTCCACCCCCCGTTCAAAGGGTTTTCTGGCTGAAAAGGACCCAGACTATGAGCGCACCGCCCAGGATGAGCATCGAGTAGGCGACCACCCAGAAGATCCTGAAAAGGCGGGCCGCCCTTTCGGGATCTTCCTTCAGGCGGAGGAACCGGTCCTCGAGGCTCATTCCGCGGCCGCCTCGCCCTTCCTCTTCAGGTGCTTCAGGCGGATGGTGTTCTCCCTCTCCATCTCCTCGAGGCGGAACTCGACGAAGGCCTCGGCCTCCTCGAGTTCGGGGATGACCTTGAACTCGAGGGCGTTGACCCTCCTCTTGGTCTTCTCGATCTCGTCCAGAAGCCTCTTCATGGTCGTCTCTATCTCGGCCGCCCTGACGAGGGTCTCCAGCAGCTTCTCGAAGGCTTTGGACGCCTCCTCGATGTACGCCGACGTGGATATCACGCCGTACCCCTTGGTGAGGATGGAGCTCCTGCTCAGGTCCGCCTCCACCTTGGGCACCATCATGCCCATGATGCTCTTGCTGCCCACGACCACGGTGGGTTCGGTCTTGAGGGCGTAGGCCGCGCTCTTCACGGCTATCTCCCCCTCGACGGCCATCGCCACGGTGATCTTCTCCATGGCGAGCTCGTAGTCCGAGGTGACGGACTCGCGCATCTTCTTGGCCTTCTCCATTATCTCGAAGAACTCGATTATAAGGCCGTCCCTCTTCATTTTCATGATTTTGTAGCCGCTCTTGGACAGCTTTATCCTCCTCTTGAGGTCGAGGAGGACAGAGCGGGTGGGGGTGACCTCGTGGACGGACATTTTCACACACGACCAGAGTATTTCTCGATGTGCTTGCGGTCGATCCTCGTGATCTGGTCCGCGTCCAGGGTGCCCAGGATTTCCCAGGCTATGGCGAGGGTGTCCTCTATGGAACGGTCCTCGTCGAAGCCCTGGCGGACTATCCTGTCCTCGAAGATGTCGGCGAAGTCCAGGAGCTTCCTGTCCTTGTCGGAGAGGGATTCCTTGCCGACGATGGCCACCAGGCCGCGGAGGTCCTTGCCCTCGGCGTACGCGGCGTACATCTGGTCGGAGACGCCCCTGTGGTCCTCGCGGGTCTTTCCCTCGCCGGTGCCGCCGCCCATCAGCCTGCTGAGGGAGGAGGACACGTTGACGGGCGGGTATATGCCCGCGCGGTGGAGTTCCCTGGACATGACGATCTGCCCCTCGGTGATGTAGCCGGAGAGGTCAGGGATCGGGTGGGTTATGTCGTCGCCGGGCATGGACAGGATGGGGATCTGGGTGATGGAGCCCTTCTTGCCCTTGATTTTGCCGGCGCGCTCGTACAGCTGCGCGAGGTCCGTGTACATGTAGCCGGGGTAGCCGCGCCTCCCGGGAACCTCTTCCCTGGCGGCGCCGACCTGGCGGAGGGCCTCGCAGTAGTTGGTGATGTCCGTCATTATGACGAGCACCTGCATGCCCAACTCGAAGGCCATGTACTCCGCGGTCGTGAGACCCAGACGGGGCGTGACGATACGCTCGATGGCGGGGTCGTCCGCGAGGTTCAGGAAGACCACGGCGTTCTTCAGGGCGCCGGTCCTCTCGAACTCCTGCATGAAGGTCTGCTTCTCCTCGTTGGTGATCCCCATGGCGACGAACACCACGGCGAACTCCTCGTCCTCGCCCCTGACCTTGGCCTGCCTGGCGATCTGCAGCGCAAGCTCGTTGTGGGGCAGGCCGGACCCGGAGAAGATGGGGAGCTTCTGCCCCCTGACCAGGGTGTTCATCCCGTCTATCGTGGATATGCCGGTCTGGATGAAGTCCTCGGGGTTATCCCTGGCCCACGGGTTGATCGCGGCGCCGACTATGTCGAGCCTCTTCTCGGGCGTGATCGGCGGGCCGCCGTCGAGGGGGTCGCCCGCGCCGGTGAGGATCCTGCCGAGCATGTCCTTGGACACGGGCATCTTCATGGTGTCCCCGAGGAAGCGCACGGAAGCGTCCAGGTCGATGCCGGAGGTGCCCTCGAAGATTTGGACGACGACCATCTTCTCGGAGGAGTCCAGGACCTGGCCCCTCCTCATGCTGCCGTCGGAAAGCCTGACGCTGACCATCTCCTGGTACGCCACGGGCTCCGTCTTCTCCACGAAGATCAGGGGCCCGGCTATCTCGGTCACGGTCTTGTACTCTTTGGATACGTTTGTCATCTTCACACCCCCAGTTCCTTGAACTCGGCGTCGAGGTCCCTGGAGACCGCCTCCAGCTCCTCGTCGATGTTTTCCTCAAGCTTCGCCCTGACGAACCTCTGCCTCGCGGGCACGCCGGCGATCCTGTCGACGGGCGCGCCGGCCTCGACGGCCTTGTAGGCCAGGTCGGCGTATTTCCTGATGAGCTTCAGCATGGCGTACTGCCTCTCCATCGGCGAGTAGGTGTCGACGGGGTGGTACGCGTTCTGCTGCAGGAAGATCTCCCTGATCATCCTGGATATCTCCAGGGTGATCTTCTGCTCGTCGGGCAGCGCGTCGGAACCGACCAGCTGCACGATTTCCTGGAGCTCGGACTCCCTCTGGAGGATGATCATGGCCCATTCCCTGAGCTCGGGGAAGTCCTCGGCCACGTTGGCGGCGTACCAGTCCCTGAGCTGCTTGTCGTAAAGCGAGTAGGAGGTGAGCCAGTTGATGGCGGGGAAGTGCCTCCTCTCCCTCAGCTTGGTGTCCAGCGCCCAGAACACGCGCACTATGCGCAGGGTGTTCTGCGAAACGGGTTCCGAGATGTCGCCGCCCGGGGGCGAGACGGCCCCGATGACGGAGATGGAACCCTCATCGCCGCCGAGGGTCTCGGCGCGGCAGGCGCGCTCGTAGAACTCGGACAGCCTTCCCGCGAGGTACGCGGGGTAACCCTCCTCGCCGGGCATCTCCTCGAGCCTTGAGGAGATTTCCCTCATGGCCTCGGCCCACCTGGAGGTGGAGTCGGCCATCAGCGAGACGTTGTAACCCATGTCCCTGTAGTATTCCGCTATGGTCATGCCCGTGTAAACGGAGGCCTCCCTGGCAGCCACGGGCATGTTCGAAGTGTTCGCTATCAGGACGGTCCTGTTCATGAGCGGGTCGCCGGACTTGGGGTCCTCCAGCGCCGGGAACTCGGTAAGGACCTCGGTCATCTCGTTGCCGCGCTCGCCACAGCCTATGTAGACGACGATTTCCGCGTCGGACCACTTGGCCAGCTGCTGCTGGGTGACCGTCTTCCCGGTGCCGAAGCCGCCGGGAATGGCCGCAGCGCCGCCCTTGGCGAGGGGGAACATGGTGTCCAGCACCCTCTGCCCGGTGATGAGGGGGATGTCCGGAAGGTACTTCTCCCTGACCGGCCTGGGCTCACGCACGGGCCACTTCTGCATCATGGTCACGTTGCGGCCGCCGATGACGGCCACGGTCTCCTCCACGGTGAAGGACCCCTTGTCGATTTTCTCCACCTTGCCCTCGACGCCGATCGGCACCATGATCTTGTGGAGCATGGTGTCCTCCATGACCTCGCCTATCGTCTGGCCCTCGGACACCGTGTCGCCCACCTTGACGGTGGGTTTGAAGTCCCATTTCTTCTCCCTGTCCAAACCCGGGACGGAGACGCCGCGCTCGATGAAGTCCCCCTGCCTCTCGCGGAGGACGGGGAGGGGTCTCTGGATACCGTCGTAGACGGACTGCAGGAGACCCGGGCCGAGTTCGACAACCAGGGGGTTCCCCGTGTTGGTGACCGGCTCGCCAGGCCTTACGCCGGATGTGTCCTCGTAAACCTGGATGGTAGAATAGTCCCCGACGATCTTGATGACCTCGCCCATCAGCTGTTCCTCGCCCACGTGCACGACGTCGTACATACGGGCGGAAATGCCGGTGGCGATGACGACCGGTCCGGAAACCCTGTAAATCACGCCTTCCTTGCTCATCTGCTCATTCCTCTGTTTTGTATAAATCTACGCCAATGGCTCTCTTGACCTTCTCGCGAAGGTCGCTCTCGTCGCTTCCGACGGGCACGACGACGGGCTGGATCGAATCCATCACCCTCTGCCTGATGTTGTGCGGCAGGTTCTCCAGGTCCTTGCCGTCCACGGCCAGTATGCCTATGGACGGCTCGGCCATCGCCTCAAGGATCCTCTCCCTGTAGTTGGCCGCGTCGGCGACGTACACCCGCCTCAGCCCGGCCAGCCTGAAACCCAGCACGAATTCCTCGCTGCCTATCACCGCTATGTCCATCAGACCACCACCAACAGGTCCTTGATCACGTCCCTGTCAAGCCCGCTGGCGAGTCCCCTCGCCACGGTCCTTATGTTGTTGACCTCGATTTCCTTGTGTATCATGAAATCGATTATGGGGATGATCGACAGCGGGTGCAGGTGCGAGAAAGTCCTCGCCTGGCTTATGTGGACTTTCTTCAGCACGGATACCAGCTCCGTCAGGGAGCCGGTGTCCGCGAGGGCGTCCTTGATGTCGCCGTAGAAGCTGAGCTTGGACATGGCGCCCATCGCCTCCTCCACCGTGGCCGCGGCCGCGATCCTCTCCGCCGTCTTCCTGTCGATTTCCTTGCCGTTCGGGATGACGAAACGCATCGCCTGCTCCCCGACGACCCCCTCCACCTTGAGTTTCAGGAGGGTTTCCAGGTTCACCACGTCGATTTCGTTCCGGATGTAGTCCTGGAGCAGCCTCGTCGGCTTGGAGGAGGGGTCGATGCTCTCGAGGAGCCTGCGGTAGTACTCCTTGTCCAGGAAATCCTCGATGTCCGTCAGGACCCCGTCGGTCTTGTACGCATCCATGATCTCGGGCGGGATGACCGTCTCGGTCAGCTTGCAATAAGCGTCGATGACCTCCCCGACGGTCTCCAGGGCAATCATTTTCTCAAGCTCCTGCAGGGCCAGCTCGCCGGCGGGGACCAGGTCCTCCCTGACGGAGTCCGGGTCGATGCCGAAGGATTTGCCCCTGAGTATGACCTTGAGGTTCCAGACGTCCCATCTCTGCAACACGGCGGCGAGCATGTCGTGCAGCTCGCCGGTGGATACGTCAAGGATTCCCTTGAAGTACCCGGCCATGTTCCTGTACGTGGCATGCTCTATGAGGTCTATGCCCTCGAACTTGCCGGTGAGCTCGGTGATTTCCTCGGAATAGCCCGATTCGCTGATGAAGCGGGAAATCTCCGGAAGGCTCATCAGGAGCATCTTGGAATACGCGTCGTCCTTGAAGAGGTGCGATTTCTTCGCCTTTACCCTCGCCACGGTGTACGCGTAATTGCCCTTTTTCTTGCCGAATCGCCCGAACATGCCATCTCACCCTAGCAGGATGTCGGAAAGCCCCTTTAGCTCCCTGTCCCAGACCTGGCGGAGTATCGTTTCGTATTGCATGTCGACCCTCAGGGCGCCGTCCTCGGACTCGAGTATGAGGCCGCCGGCGATGCCGGCGTCCTTCTCGACCTTGGACACGCCCAGCTGGGCGGCGGTGAAGCCGTCCTTGTCGGACATGTAGGCCTTGGGTTTGCCTATGGCCTTGGTCGCGGCAGCGACCATCATCTTGTACTGTTCGAGCTTGTCGGCTTTGGGGGCGGCCACGAGATCCGCAAGCGTCGCCTCGAAGGTCTTGGCGAGGATCTCGTTCTTCTTGGCAAGAATCACCTTCTTGCTCTCGAGTTCCGCGCTAGACGCCTCCTGGCGCCTCAGGCGGCCGATGGTGTCGGCCTCCCTCTTGCTCTCCTTTTCCCTGATTGCCGCGATTTCCGCGTCGGCTTCGGCGTCGATCCTCTGGATCTCCGCGTTGGCCTCGGCCATTATGGCCTTGACCTTCTCCTCCGCCGCGCGGCCTATCTCGGCCTCTACGTTTTCCAACGCCATGGAACAGCCCCCCGTTCACCGATCACATCACGAATATCATGAGGATGGCGACGACGAGACCGAAGATGACGATGGTCTCGGGGAGAACCATCAGGACCATTGTCTTACCGAACAGGGTCGCGTCCTCGGTGATGGCGCCAACGGCCGCCGCACCGACGTCCCTCTCTGCGAGACCGGAGGCCAGGCCAGTGAGGCCTATCGCCAGTCCCGCGGCTATCGCTACCATTCCAGTTCCAATTTCTGCTGCCATTTCTTATACCTCCGTTTCAAGAACTTCCGTATGAACGCGTTTGATTGCCAGGGGATCGTACTTGACGCCGTCCCCGGCGAAGAACTTGGCCATCATCTCCACGTACTGCAGCCTTAGGCCGTGCAGGCCGGCGGATATGATCGCCAAGACCCAAATCATCATGTGGCCGACGACGAACACGGCGAAGCCCGCGACGGCTCCGACGATTCCGTTGGGTCCAAGCATGAGAATGGACATGTAGTTAAACGCGAGCGCCATGCCCGCCTTGGACATGCCGATGGCCGCAAGACGGGTGTAGGAAAGGATGTTCCCCATGACGCTCAGCAATCCCATGATTGCGTGTGACTTCTCCACCTTCCAGCACACGGCGACGCCTATGGCTATGAGCACGGCGCCTATGGCGATCGTCCGTATGGCCATGTCCGTGAGGACTATCTCCGGGCCGAACAGGGCCAGCGACAGCCCGTAGCACAGGAAGGAAATGCCGAACAGGGAGAAGAGCCAGCCGCCCTTCTCGTGCATGGCGTGGGCGAACCCGTGCTGCCTCAGGATATTGACGAACCCGAGGAAATAGGAGACGGCCAGGTGCACTATGCCTATGTAGACGGACAGTTTCAGCATGAACACCGCGTCGTGCAGTTTGCTGATGCCCACGTGCCCCCCGCCGTCCAGGCTGGGGAACATGCCGGTGAACCACTCGGGAAGCGTCACGCCCAGCAACGCCTCCCAGGTCGTCGACGTCTCGGTGGCCGCGCCGACGAAGTGCATCCCGAGCATCTCGGCGAAGAAGAAGAACCCGAATATCGCCGCCCATATGCCCCCGAAGAACAGGACGGAGGCGATGGCCTGGAATTCCTGCGACTTGGCGACCTTCAGGCCGTAGGCGCCGAGTATGATGAAGGGTATCGCGTATCCCAGGTCCCCGACCATGAGGCCGAAGAAAAACGGGAGGAAAATCCCTATGATCGTGGAGGGGTCGATTTCCTGGTATTTGGGCGTGGAAACCAGGCTCGTGGGGTACTCGAAGTGTTTGCCGAGCGCCCCGTTGTCGGCCTTCGTCGGGGGGTCCCTGAAGCGTTTTTCCGCCTTCTCGGACTCCTCGAGCTTGCGTCCCCTCTCCTCCTGCACCTCCATGTGGACTGTGCCGTCGAACCTTGCGTCCAGGGCGGCGGACACCGCATCGACCTCCGCGGTCGGGATCCAGCCGTCCATCACGAAGGAATAGTCGCTGACCGCGATCCTCAGGGGCGTCTCGCCCTTCTCGACCATTATGGACAGTTCCTCGTCGAAGGCCGCTATCGTGGTGGCGTATTCCTCGGAAAGCTTCGCAAGCTCGAGGTTGAGCTCCTCGATCCTCGCCTCCGCCTTGGCCAGGTCGTCGGACAGCCCAGGCACCGCCTCCGCGGGGGTGCCGGTCAGTTCCGGGTAGGCCATCTCCGTGTAGCCATGCTTGGCGAGCGTCGCGGACGCGGCCTCCGCCCCCTCGTTGGGGACGAACGCCAGGACGGTGCCGCGGGCGGCCTTCTTCGGCATATCGAAAAGGACGTCGGTGATCCCGACGGCCCCGAGCGCCTTGGTGGGGTCTTCCCTGACGGTGCCCACGAACACGGTCAACGATCTGTATCCGGAATAGTGCTCGAGGGGCACGTCGAACGACGACAGCCTCCGAAGGACGTCCAGGTCGGCGGCGAGGGCGGCCGCCCTCTGCTGGACGGCGTTCCTTTCGTCGATGATGCCGAACACCTTCTTCTCGAGGGCCTCCACCTCGGAGCCCTTGATTTTGGCCCTGACTTTCTTGGCGGGCTTGGGTTCCGGGTTGTAGGCCATCTTTGCGACGTTCACGCCCAATTCCTTACCGGCCGCCCGGACCTTCAGGAGCCTCTCGGACGCCTTGGAGGAGTGTTCCAGGGGCGCGCCGATGTCGAAACCCTCGTCGGAACCCCCGATGTGGTCGACCAGGTGCACGGAACCGATGGAATAGACGGCGTCGATGGCCTCGTCCATCTGGGTCTTGGACCCGACGATGACCACCCTGCTCATCGATTCAGGAAGCAGCATTTAAGGTCCTCACAAACTCGTCGATGAGGAATTTCTTGGCCTTGTCGACGTTCTTGCCGGAGGCCTTCTCGAGGGCGGCGGCCTCGGCCTCGCCCTTCTTGATTTCCTCCTGGCGCTTCATGCCCAGGGCCTCCTGCTCCTTGGCAATGGCGGAATCGGCTTTGGCGCGCGCGTTGGCGGAAGCGTCCTGGATCCTCTTCACGGATTCCCGGCGGGCGTCGGCGACGGCGGCCCTCCTGTCGGATTCGGCCCTCTCGATTTTCCCGTCGGCGGCCTTCTCCGCTTCCTTTATCCTGATCAAAATTTCAGTTCGGCTCAAGTTACTCTCCCCGAAGCGTTTGGCAATGTGTATTGGATGGACATACTTAAACTTCACCCGCTTTTCCGTTGCCGTTTTTCGGCGGATACTCGCGGACCAGCATGTCCGTCTCTTTAAAGAGCATTTTCGAGAGGTCGTCGACGTAACCGTCCCTGTACACCACCTCGACGATCCCGGCGTTGATGATTATCTTGGCGCACATGGAACACGGGTAGGTGGTGGTGTAGATGGTGCCGTCCTTTATCGAGACGCCGAAGTAGGCGGCCTGTATCACGGCGTTCTGCTCCGCGTGCACGCCCCTGCACAATTCATGGCGGGTGCCGGAGGGGATGTTCATCTGCTCCCTGATGCATCCTTTTTCCTCGCAGTGCATGGTGCCCCTGGGCGACCCGTTGTACCCGGTTGTGAGCACCCGCTTGTCCTTGACGATCACGGCGCCCACCTGCCTTCGCACGCAGGTGGACCTTTTCGACACGAGCTCGGCCATGTCCATGAAATACTTGTCGTTGTCCGGGCGCGCCATGGGCCGATGATGGCGGACCCCGCATTTATTCCTGACGTTGGGATTAATATCCCCGCGGCGATACGTGGGCGTGGACGAAAGGACGAAACTCCTCATCGCCTTGGCCGTCGCCCTGGGCGTCGCCGTCGGCATGTACGCCGGCGTGGCCGCCTATTCCTCGGTCGACCCGCCCTTTTCCGTCATACAGTCCGAGAGTATGCAGCATTCCCAGGACGAGAGCGCGATCGGCGTCCTGGACACCGGGGACATGGTGCTCGTCCGGGACCCTTCGAAGGTCAGCATAAAAAGTTACGTCGAGGGCCGTCAGTCCGGCTATTCCGCGTTCGGCGACTACGGCGACGTCATAATCTACAAAAGGCCCGGCCAAACGCCGGTCATCCACCGGGCGATGCTTTGGTTGGACAACAACGGCGACGGGACGTGGACGGCGGACGCCCTGAAAAACTACCCGAAAGGGGCGGACGGGCTCTGGGACAACCCGGGCGACTACGATTCCCTCCACGGGACCCTGGTTCTGCGTGACGTCGGGTATGGGCACCAAGAGATCTCCATCCTTCTTTCGGACTCGTTGGGCGAGCGCGGCTTTCTGACCAAGGGCGACAACGCCAAAACCAACAAGAATTTCGACCAGAGCGTCGGGATTTCCCCGGAACTGATCGCGACGGAGGATATCCGGTCGGTGCCCGTGCTGGAAATCCCGTGGCTGGGTTGCGTCAAGATGTACGTCAACAAAAAGAACGTCGACAAAATCCCGGGAAACAGTTTGCCTTCCCTGGCGTTTTTTTTCATTACCCTGTTCTCGGCGATATTCGCGGCCGCCGTGGTCTACCAATCGCTGCACGACATGCTTGTCGGCCCAAAGGAAGAGGAACCGAAGGCCCCGCAGAGGGCGACCACGGCGAGGATATCCCCCAAACGCCGTGGGAAAAGGTGACCCCCCCCCACCCCTCCATTTCCACTGCGGAACGGAAAATCAGATGAGTTTGGTCTGACCGGTGCGGACCGATCTGTCGAGGTTCTTGAACAATGGATCGTTTTTCAAAAGGGAACACATCTCCTTGGGGACGCTCAGCTCGATTTCCTTCGTCCTGCCGGCGCAACCGAAGGATTTGACGCTCGCGTTGATAATCCCCATCATATCCAATTCGGAGATAAGATCGGTGACCCTCCTTTGGGTCAATCTGCTCAAACCGCAATAATCGGATATTTCGGAATATTTGGTGTAGACGTCGCCGGTCGTCATCTTGAGTTCTTTCTCGGAAATAAGCATGATGCTCATCAAAACGACCTTCGATTGGGAGGACAACGTCTTGATGGCCTCCGAAACAACATCGAATTCAATGCTGTTTTTCGCCGATTTGACGTGAGCGTCGGTGATTACCGAATCACCGTTCCTTTCGGCGATGTCCGCGGCCGTCCTCAGAAGATCCAACGCGATGCGGGCGTCGCCGTCGACCCTCGCGGCGATGGCGGCGCAGTACGGGATGACGGATTTATCGATACTGTTGGGATCGAACGCTATGTCCGCCCTTTCCTGAAGAATGTCTTCCAATTCCAGTTTCGAATATGGCGGAAAAACTAGACTTTCCCCGCCGAGCCTACTTCTCGCCTTCGGTTCGAGAAGTTCAAGGAATTTCATGTCGTTGGATATCCCGACCAAAGAAACCTTCGATTTTTTTAGATTCTCGTTGATTTTGGTCAGATAATAGAATATGTCGTCCCCTTTTTTGAAAACCATACGATCGATTTCGTCCAACACCACGACATAGACCTTGTCTTCGTTGTCTATCATATCCACTAGGACGGAATATACCTTTTCGAAGCTCCATCCGGTGAACGGGATTTTTTGTCCGGGGTCCACCGTAACCTGGTTCCCTATGTTATACAGAACACCATAGGGCGTGTCGACGACCTCGCAGTTCACGTAGATGAAACTGCAGTTCATTTCCTTGGGATCCGCTTTCTTCAATTCCTTTCCGATGTAATGCAGAGTTGCCGTCTTTCCCGTACCGGTTTTGCCATACACCATGATGTTCGATGGTTTTTCGCCGCTGAGAGCTATGGATATGACCGAGGCTATCTTATCGATCTGTTCTTTTCTGTGCGGCAGCTGTTCCGGAATGTGGGTGTTTTGGAGTATTTTCCTGTTTTTCACTATGTTGTTTCTTTTCCGCATGTATTGCTGAAAAATGGATTCTCCCACGCTCTCGTACCCCACCGGAAATTTTTCTGTGTTTCCGGGTTTCCTATGAAGGCGTCCCTTCTATAAAACCGTTCACTTCGGCGTTTTCGTCAACATAAGGCGATCCCCGAAACTTTGATTTTTCGTCGGGGTTTGTCAAATTGAAAAAACGGCAAACAGAAAAAATCACGTTTTTGGTTCGATTCCTATCACAAAAACCCCGCGTCTGTAAACGCGGCCTTCTCTTGTCAAATGCACCGTTTTAATAACGGAACGGCATATCCGTTTAAAGGAGCTGATTGAAATCAGAAAGGGAACAGGGTATCTGGTAGTGGCCGCCTGCATCTTGGGGATAGTGGCGGTGATAGGATTTCTCTACCTCATCGGCAGCGTCTGAGCGTTCCGCAGTGGAAATGGAGGGGTGGGGGGGTTCGGTAATCTAACCGTAACCAAACCGTCTTTATCCGTTCGGAACGACGCCGATCCATGGAATTGGACAGGAAACGAATCCTCGTCGCGGGTGCGCTGGCGCTGTTGTTGGTTTTCGCGATCCTGCCGGACGGTGGGCAATCGGGAAAGGAAACAGTCAAGGGCACGGTGTCCGGCTGCGCCCGGACCGACAACGGTTACGTCTTCACCCTCGTCGGGGCGGACGGTTCGGAAACCCGGTGCTTTTCTAAAACGTACGTAATCGACGGCGCGTATCTGGAGGCGACCGGCAGGTCCTCGTCGGACGGCGGCATTTTCTTCGTCGGCGACATCGTCTCTAACAGTTCTTATACCCCCATCGGCTCTGAGGGGCATGTACGTCGCCGTTGACGACACGGATTCGCTCCAAGGGGGCTGCACGACTTTCCTGGCGACGGAAATCCTTTCGAAGCTGTCCGATATCGACCTTATCGGCAACCCCCGCCTCGTCAGGCTGAACCCGGCCGTCCCCTGGAAGACCCGGGGGAACGGCGCCCTGGTGATGCGGTTGGGCGCCGGCGAGGGAAGGAAAAAGAAAATCGGGGAAATCGGCGGCGATCCCATTTTTTCCTATCCCCGGGGATCGATGCCCGCTTCCCGGGAAATACTCGAGAGGGCGGCCGCCGTCGTCGAGAGGTGCATGTCGAAGGGCTCCCAGGCCGGCCTGTTGGTGGGAGACGAGAGGCCCTCCCCGCGTTTCTACCATATGGGATGTACCACGATCGTCTCGAAAGAGGAAACGGACGGGGAAATCCGCCGCGTCGGCGCCCTGAGCCGTTCCTGGAACGGTGGACGCGGCCTCGTCGGCTGCGTGTGCGCCGCCGCATGGGAACCCGGCGATTCCACGTACGAGCTGTTGGCGTACAGGGAACGGGGGAAATGGGGCACCGAGCGTTCCTTCTCCCCGGAATCCGTGGAAAGGATGGATGCCCGGTTCCCGAGCACCTTCAACAACTGGTCCCCAACGGAAGGGAAGGCGGCGATATTCCCGTCGACGCCGTGCCCGGTGCTCTTCGGCATCCGGGGGGATTCGGAGGGCGACCTGCCCAAGGCCGCGGCGGCCCTGGAGACGGAGCCGGTCGACAGGTGGGCGGTTTTCCTGACGAACCAGGGCACCGACGACCACATCCTGCGCGATTCCCTGATGCTCAGGCCGAACGCGTCCTACCGTATACACGGCAGGGTCTCCTCGGCCGCCCGCAGGATCGAGGGGGGGCACGCCTTCATCGACCTGGACACCGTCTACGGCACGGTCGTCTGCGGCATCTACGAACCGGCGAAGGGATTCCGCGACGTTTTCGACGCCCTGATCCCCGGGGACCTCATCGAGGTCATGGGCGAATACCGGGAGGAACCCGGGACGCTGAACGTGGAAAAACTCAGGGTGCTTTATCTCGCGGAGGACAGGAGGAAGGCGTCCAACCCCGTTTGCCCCGGGTGCGGCAGGACCATGCGTTCCGCCGGCGCCGGCGCGGGTTACAGGTGCAAGGGGTGCGGCACCAAATCCGACGAGGCGGTTTTCGGCGTCGAGCCCAGGAAGATAGTCATGGGCTGGTACGAACCGCCGGAGACGGCAAGGAGACATCTTTCCAAACCGTTGAAACGCATGGGGGAGGAACAACCCCTTATGTTCGTCAAACGTCGAAATCGATGAACGACAATGTTATATATAAACGCCCGTTAGGCAATCACCGAAGGGATACCAATGAAGGAACCTGTAATCGTAAGCGCTGTCAGAACCCCGATAGGAAAATACGGAAAGGCCCTCACCCCGATGACCGCCACCGAACTCGGTGCCCTCGTCGTCAGGGAAGCCGTCTCCAGGGCGGGCGTGTCCGCCCAGGACGTCGAGGAATGCGTCATGGGCAACGTCATATCCGCCGGCCTGGGCCAGAACCCGGCCAGGCAGGCGGCAGTCCACGGCGGGCTGCCCTATGAAATCGGCTCGCTTACGATAAACGCCGTCTGCGGCTCCGGGCTCAAGGCCGCGATGCTGGCGGCCAACGCCATAAAGGCCGGGGACAGGGAATGCATGGTCGTCGGCGGCATGGAGAGCATGTCCAACGCCCCGTACCTCCTGTCCGGCGCCAGGTTCGGTTACTACATGAACGACCAGACCGCGAAGGACTCCATGGTCCACGACGGCCTCTGGGACATATTCAACGACATGCACATGGGCAACACCGGCGAAATCGTCGCCGAGAGGTTCGGCATCACCAGGGAGGAGGCCGACCAGTTCTCCTTCGAGAGCCACCAGAAAGCGGCCAAGGCCACCAGGGACGGCAAGTTCACCAAGGAGACGGTCCCGGTAACCATAAAGGGCAGGAAGGGCGACACCGTCGTCGATACGGACGAGGGGATCAGGGAGGACACATCCCTGGAGGCCCTGGCCAAACTCAGGGCAATCTTCAAGAAGGACGGCATCATCACCGCCGGCAACTCCTCCCAGCTCAGCGACGGCGCCGCCGCCCTGGTCGTGACCTCCGCGGCCTTCGCCAAGGAACACGGCCTCAAGCCACTGGCCCACATCGAGGCTTATGGGGAGAGGGGCGTCAAGCCCGAACTGATAATGGAATCGCCGATACCGGCCACGGAGCACGTCTTCGAGAAATCCGGGCTGACCATCGACGACATCGACCTCTTCGAGCACAACGAGGCCTTCGCAACCGCTTCCCTCGCGGTCAGGAAGGGCCTTAACGTGCCCCCGGAAATCTTCAACGTCAACGGCGGGGCCGTCGCCCTCGGCCACCCGATAGGCGCCTCCGGCGCCAGGGTGCTGACCACGCTGGTGCACGCCCTGATCGACAGAAGGAAGGACCGCGGCCTGGCCACCCTCTGCCTCGGCGGCGGCAACGCCGTCACGATGGTCGTCCGCAGGGCCTGACGCAACGGTTATCAACGCGTGGAGCCGTGGGTCGGCCATGGATCTGCCGAACGTCCACCGCCGACTGGAGGAATCGAAGGACGCCATGGCGTCGTTCCTCATGGGCATACTCCGCATCCCCGCGATCGGCCCCGCCAACGGGGGCGACGGGGAGATGGCGAGGGCGGACCACCTCATGGGGTTTCTGGACGGCTTCGACGACGTCAGGCGCTTCGACGTGTTGGACAAGGCCCACGACGGGGTCCTCAGGCCAAACATATTGGCAAGGAAGACCGGGCGGAAACCCGGCACCGTCTGGATCGTCTCGCACACGGACACGGTCACCCCCGGCGACCTTTCCGAATGGAGGACGCCGCCCTTCGAGCCCACGTACCGGGACGGCACCGTCTATGGGTTGGGGGCCGAGGACAACGGCCAGGCGATCGTGTCGTCGTTTTTCGCCGCCAAACAGTTCCTGTCCGAGGAACTCAACGGGATGTCGTTGGGCCTCGCCCTGGTGGCGGACGAGGAGACCACCAGCGCCATGGGGATCCAGTGGTTGATAGAGCGCGGCCATTTCTCGGAGGACGATCTGATAATAGTCCCGGACTGGGGGACGACCGACGGCACCCTGGTCGAGGTGGCCGAGAAACACCTGCTGTGGGTGAAAATCACCGTCAGGGGGAAACAGACCCACGGGTCGACGCCCCACAGGGGGCTCAACGCCTTCGCCGCGGGGGCGCCGATCGTGGACGGCCTCCACAGGGCGTTGAAGGAAAGGTACCCCGGCACCGACGACATGTTCGTGCCCCCCGCGTCCACCTTCGAGCCGACCAGGGCGCTGGAGACAGTGGGCAACGTCAACACCATACCCGGGACGTTCACGTTCTGGATGGACTGCAGGATCCTGCCGTGCTACGATGCCCGGCAGGTTTTGGGCTTCATCAAGGAATGGGTTGCGGCCACCGGCGCGGATGCCGAGGTGGCCGTGGAGCAGAGGACGGTCTCCGGCAAACCGTCCTCCGTCGACACGGACCACTACAGGGCGTTGGAGTCAGCGGTCGAGGACGTTATCGGCGAGAGGCCGAAGGCGGTCGGCATCGGCGGCGGCACCTGCGCCAACTTCTTCAGGCTGGCGGGCATGGACGCGTACGTCTGGCAATCCGGCGGCGGCACCCTGCATCAGCCCAACGAGTGCCTGCCCATGGACATAGCCGTAAGGGACGCGAAGGTCTTCGCCTCGCTGTTCCACAAACTCTGCCTCAGTTGAAGAGGCGGTCCATCATCCAGTCCGCGTTGAACTTTACGATGTCCTCGTAACCTTGCCCGTTCGAAACGAAGGCGATGGGCTTGCCGATGGTATGGGCTATGGAAAGTGCCGCGCCGCCCTTCGAATCCGCGTCGATTTTGGTGAGTATGACGGCGTCGACGCCGACGGCGTCGTCGAAGACCCGGGCCTGTTCCACGGCGTCGTTGCCGGCCAGGGAGTCGCCGACGAAGATTTTGAGGGTGGGTTTGACGACCCTCACGATTTTCTTCATCTCGTCGATCAGGTTGCTGTTGGTCTGCATCCTGCCGGCCGTGTCTATCAGGACGGCGTCCCGTTTTTTCGCCTTGGCATGTTCCACGGCGTCGAAGGCCACGGCGGCGGGGTCAGAGTTCTGGGTATGCTTGACTATCCTGCACCCGAGCCGGTCGGCGTGGATCGTCAGCTGCTCGATGGCACCGGCGCGGAAGGTGTCCCCCGCGGCGAGGACCACGGTGTGGCCGTTTTTCTGCAGGCGGTTGGCTATTTTGGCGATGGCCGTGGTTTTCCCGGTGCCGTTGATCCCGACGAACATTATGGAAACGGGCCTTTCCTGTTTCTCGAACCAGGCGTCGAAATCGAATTCGTTGACCTTCAGGACGTCGTGGACGGCGTTTTTGATCGATATCTCTATGACCTGGTCGACGGTGTACTGCCTGCTGTGCCTCTGGCCCAGGAGGTTCTCGCGCACGCCGTTGCGGATGTCCTCGACGACGGGTCTTGCCACGTCCGCCTCCATGAGGGCGATCTCAAGGTCCCAGAGCAGGTCGTCCAGGGTGTCCTCCTTGATTTTCTTGCCGCCCGCCCCGACCATCGGGGCCTCCTTGGCGGCGCGTTCCGCCTTCTCCTTCTTTTCCTGTTTGGCGAGCTTGGCGCGTTCTTTCCTGGAGAGCTTGGCTTCTGGGGCGCGTTCAGCCGCTTCGGGTGCGGCCGCCTCGGGCGCCGCGGCTTCGGGAGCCTCGGTTTCCGGCTCCTTCTCCAATTCCTTCGGGGTCCTCTTGAAAAGGTTCTTGAGTTTATTTTTGAGGGTCCCGAACAAGGGGGTCACCCCTGCCTTTTCTGGAGTTCCTGATTCACGGCCAGGGATAGCTTGGTGGCCGTTTCCTCGATGCGGCCGGCCGTTTCGGCCACGGATTTAGCCGCGGTTTTGATATCCTCGACGTTGGCGTCGACGAAGGAGACGGCGTCGTCGAAATCCTTCTCGACGGAATACCCGGAACCGATGCCCACGATCGCCTTCTTTTTCTCGGAGACGGTGACGGTGACGAAGGCGGCGCCCCCGGCGGGAACCAGGACCTCGTCGCCGGGCTCGGCCTCGATCAAGGCCTTAATCGTTTCCTTGGAACGCAACGTCTCCTCCAAAGACATCTGCAGCATCTGGGACTGCTGCGCCAGGGCGTCGAGCTGGGCTTTGTAGGACTCCAGCGCGGCCATGGCTTGGCGGAGCTCGTTGTCGTCCATCTCACTCACCGGTCACTTTGTAGCGGACGACGTGGTCGGTGATTTCCTCGTTGGGGATTTCGGAGACGCCGTCTATGGCGATCTCCCACCTCTTGAGCCTGTGCCTGCTGCCCAGGTCGGACAAGGCGTATTCCCTGGCGAGGTCGGCGTCTTCCGCCGCGATCTCGATGGTGAACGGCTGCTTGCCCGCCCTGGGGTCGCTGTGAGAGCCTTTTATCCTGAAAGCTTTCATATGATTACCGAACGTTGAACCATATCAATACAATAAAGGTTTTGGTGGGGGCATCTGATGGAAGAAGGCGGGGCGGAATTCGTGGCTTGCTACCCAGGCAGGGACTTCCCGTCCGTTTCCGTGACGGGGGTCTCGTGCCTGCAGATGTGCGCCCATTGCCGGGGCAGGCACCTCGCCGGCATGTTGCCCGCCGACGGCGCGGGAAGCATCCCCGGCCTGGTCGGGAAGGAAGGCGTTTTGATCAGCGGCGGCTGCGACCGGGACGGGGCGGTGCCCCTGGGCGACAGGGTCGACGAGATAGCCGAGGCCTCCAGGAAGGGGTGGGTGAACGTCCACGCCGGGTTTTCCGACGCGGCGACCGTCGCGGCGCTGGTCGCGGCGGGGGTGCACAGGTTCTCCGTGGACGTGCACCAAGACCCAGAAGTGATATCCAACGTACTGAACCTCGACAGGGAACCCGACGAATACGCCGACCTCCTGCGCACAATTTCCGAGGCGGGGGGCGTGGCCGTGCCCCACCTGACGCTGGGGCTCGGCGACGCTGATTTCACCCGGTCGGCCTCTTTGGTCGCCGGGATGGGGTTCCGGGACGCGGTCCTGCTCACCCTCGTTCCCGGTTCCGGGGAATTCGATTACCCCGACGAGGGCGCGGTCGTGGGTGCCGTCAGGTTCCTAAAAGGGCTCGGCCTCTCCGTCACCTTGGGTTGCATGAGGGACCGGAGGATGCGCGGCCTGGAGGCAAGGCTTCTGGATGAGGGCGTGACCAGGATGGCGAACCCCTCCCCGGAGACCGTCGCGTTGGCGGAATCCAGGGGGATGCGCGTCGTCGTGGACCGGCGATGCTGCTGCATAGGCCTTTAGAACGGGCCCGGGTCGGGGGAGCCGTCCCCGATTTCCGCTTCCCTGCGCCCGACGAGGAAGACGGCGGCGTATTCCGGGACCTCCACGGTGCCGTTCAATTTGAAACGCTCGCCTTTCAGCGTCACCTCGTAGGGTCGGCGCATGGTGATTTGGACGGGTTCGTCGGAATATTCCTCGGGGACGGCCATGAGGAACGGGTCGAAACCGGTCAGTTCGGCCCTGGTCAGCGGCACCACCCTGAGCCCGGTCCTCCCGTGGACGGATCCCGGCAGCCTGATCAGCCTCTTTATGTCGGCGGTGACCGGCTCGTCGACCTCCCCCGCCAGCCGCGGGACCACGTCCTCCTTCATCGTTTCCACGAGCAGCTCCTGCCGGAAGGTGTCCATTGGGTTCATCCTGTCGTTTTCCATGATGAATTTGCGGTGTTTGCGCAGGTCGTTCGACAGGTTGGCGACAGTACTGGCGTTTTTCTTGCCGAGGGTCGGGTATTTGGAACGGAGCTCCTGCGGCGGCAGCGTGCACACGTCCTCGACCAGCACCTCGAACCCCTCCCTAGCCCTTTTTTTCCAACCCTCGGAATTCTTCGGCGGGATTTCCCGGTTGAAGCGGACGGAGGCGCGCCTGCCGTCCGAGGTGTCGGAAACCTTGTTCGCCGTGCCGACGGCGGGGAACAGCCTGTCGACGTCCAGGCCGGTTGACGTCACGTAGTCGACTATTTCCCTTCTCTCCTGGGCGCCCAGCCCGAGCACGCTCTGCAGACTTACGTGGGCGTGGTAGCCCCTGCCGCCGGAGAACACGATCTGGATGCCCTCCTCGGGGAAGCCCAGGTCGTCAAGGAGGAACGTGTCGATCAGCCTGATCATCTCCTTTTTGACCTCCTCCAGCATCCCGGCGTACGTCATCTCGTCCGCCCCCTCGAGATGGTCGGCGTCCAGGTCGAATATGAGGTCGGCGCCCATCCATTCCTTCTCGTCCATGGTGGGGGCGCCCGGCCTGCGGTAATAGGCCGTGGAGTAATAGCTGTGGGACGGGACCTGCCCGACCATGAAGCGCCTCAGGTCCGCCGGGGTCTGGAATCCCATGTGCCTCTGGACGTAGTCCCTGTCGAAAAACATGAAACCGAACTCCCTCCTGCCGTACCTGGGAGGCATCGGCGGCGCGTTGGCGAGGTAGTATTTCCTGAAGGATTTCAGGAGGAACCTGGAATTCCTGTCCACGCAACGGATTGTGGCTGGGAACGTATAATTATGTTGCCGTTCATGGAACGGCATGGGGTTTCCCGTCTACGACAACCATGTCCATCTGTCCCCCCGGGGCAGGGGGATAGACGCCCTTCTGGCGTTCAAGGCGGCGGGGGGCACGGGGCTGACCCTGGTCACCCTCCCGTACCCGTGGGTCCGCATAAGCCGGGCGGGGGACTTCCTCGACTCCTTCGCGATAGCCGAATCGATGGCAAGGGAAGGCAGGGAACGGACCGGCCTCACAATCAACCTGGCCGTGGGCCCGTATCCCGTGCTTCTGCTGGGTCTTGCCGAAAGGCACGGCCTGGCCAAGGCCGAGGAAATCATGTTGGGCGGAATGGAAATCGCCGCCGGCCTGGTCCGGGAGGGCAGGGCGGCGGCCATAGGCGAGGTCGGCAGGCCGCATTTTCCCGTCGACCGGGCGATAATGGAGGCCTCCGACCGCATACTCCTGCGGGGCATGGAATTGGCGAGGGAATGCGACTGCCCCGTCATAGTGCATTGCGAGTCGGACGAAGGCACCTTCGGATCCCTCAGGGAGCTTGCGGACAGGGCCCGGCTGCCGCCGGGGATGGTGGTGAAGCATTTTTCCGCCCCGGTGGTGGACGAGACGGCCAACCGCGGCATAATGCCGTCCATGCCCGCCTCGAGGAAGTGCCTCGCCGAGGCCCTCGCCGTCGGGGACAGGTTCATGGTGGAGACCGATTACGTCGACGACCCAGACAACCCGCACGCCGTCATGGCGATAAACACCGTGCCGAAGAGGATCAAGGCGCTCCACGCCTCCGGCGCGGCCTCCGAGGAAACCATCTGGAGGATATGCGGCGACATCCCGTCCCGGCTCTACGGCCGTGGATAACATTTTGAACGCAACCGTTCATGCACGGCCGATGGAAGCAAGGGTCACCTGCGTTTACGACGAGGGCTCGCTGCCCGACACGGCGTTGATTGGTGCGAAGGGGTTCTCCCTCCTCGTGGACGTCGACGGCAAAAGGGTCCTTTTCGATACCGGCCTAAGGGGCAGATACCTCATGCATAACCTTGGGCGCCTGAAAATCCCCCTGGATTCCCTGGACTGCGTCGTCGTTTCCCACAACCACAGGAGGAATGTCGGCGGGCTGTCGGTGCTCCTGTCCGAGAGGGAGGAGCCCATTGCCGTGTATGCCCCGCCCGGTCTCGCGGAGACGAAGACCGCGCTCATCGGCCAGGCAATACCCGGGAAGCAGGCCGCCAAGGCGGAACTCGTCGAAACCGACGGATGGGCCCGCATAACCGACCGCCTGGCTCTTTCCCCTTCCGGCGAATCAGGGGAGAGGTTCCTTCTGTTGTCCACGGCCAAGGGTCCCGTCGTCTTGGTGGCCTGCTGCCACGACGGCCTGCCCGCGGTCCTGGCGGCCGCCGAGTCCAAGGCGGGAAAGGCGCCCCATGCCGTAATAGGGGGGATACACGCCCAAAAGACGCGTCGGGAGAAGACCGCCGCCATGGCCAGGGAGGTCATGGAAAAGTACGGCGGGATCAGGCTCGTCCTGAACGGATGCACCGGTTACGACGGCATACACGGTATGCGGGACGTGTTCGGCCTGGACGGCGTCGGCGATTTTTACGTGGGAATGTCCATCGCGTTCAAGACCTCCCCGGAAACGCAACTTTAAATCGTGGAACCGTTACCGCGGGTAGGCGATAGGATGTTTTGGAGACTCAGGACGGCCGCGATGTTCATTTTCCTGTCCCTGCTGCTCATGCTTTTGGGGACGATCGTCTTCGCGTTGCTGAACCTGGACATCTACACGGGTTTGATTGTGATGGCCGTGCTGTCGTTCTTCGTGTGCGTCATCATGTATTTCTCGTCCAAGGGGATGGCCCTCCGCGCCAACGGGGCGAGGCTCGTCACCGAGACCGAGGAACCCAGGCTGTACCGCACGGTAAGGTCCGTGTCCCAGATGGCCGGGATCCCGATGCCCGACGTCGGCGTCACCGAGAGCCCGATGCCCAACGCGTTCGCGGCGGGCAGGAACCCGAAGAACGCCGTCATCGTCGCGACCCGCGGCCTGCTCAACACCCTCAACGACGAGGAGCTCGAGGGCGTCATAGCCCACGAGGCGGCCCATATCAAGAACAGGGACATCCTCGTCATGACCGTCGCCGCCGGGATTTCCGCAGTGATCACCGTCGCGGCCCGCTTCACCTTCCTCGCCTCGCTGTTCAGGGGCGACGACAGGAACCCGTGGCTTCTGGTGGTCGCCCTGCTGGCGTACATCACGTTCCCCATAGCCGCCGTGCTCATCCAGTTGGGCATCTCCAGGAAAAGGGAATACCTGGCCGACGAGTCCGCCGCCAAGTACACCGGCAGGCCGCTGGCCCTCGCCAGCGCCCTGGAGACGATCAGCAGGCCCCCGGCAAGGGTCGGCGACTACGACCTGTCCATGCTTGAGAGGGACGCGCCGGTCAACACCGCCCACATGTGGATCTCCCCCCCGCCCAGGAAAGAGGGCCTGCTGAAGACCATGTTCAGCACCCACCCCCCTATGGAAGACAGAATCGCCAGGCTCAGGAAGATGGCCGGCGTTCTGTGATCACTTGACGGGTTCCCATTTGCAGATCTCGTTGACTTCTGACAGCGTGGAGCCCCGCAGAATCTCCTCCCTGGTGCGGTTCTCGTTCTCGTGCACCGCGAGGGATCGGTTGGCCACCTCCACGGCGACCTCCTGCGGCACGACCACGACGCCGTTCTCGTCGCCGACGACCCAGTCCCCGGTCCTGACCCTCTGGCCCCCGACGACGACCTCGATGCCGATCCCGCCGTAGCCCTTCGGTTCCCCGGCGTTGGGGGCGACGCTCCTCGAGAACGCGGGGAATCCCGCTTTTTTGATGTCGTCTATGTCCCTGATGGCGCCGTCGATGACCACCCCGCGGCATCCCTTGACCATGGCGGAGTGGGACGCCAATTCCCCCCAGACGGCCACGGGGGCTCCGCCGGCGTCGATGACGATCACGTCCCCCTCCTTCGCCCTGTCCGTGGCCTCGACGGGTTTGGCCCAATCGCCGTTGGCCGTCTGCACGGTGAGCGCCCGGCCGACCATCCTGGTCCCGGATTCGATGTGGGGCACGAGGCCGATCATCACGCCCTGCTTGTGGAAGGCGTCGGAAATGTTGCATGTGGAAACCTTGGAGAAGGCCTCGAAAAGCTCGCCCTCGCCGTATTTTTTGGAAGGCGACCCTTTTTCGGGAACCGCCCCGGACATGGCGGCAAGGACGTTCCTGGCGGCGCCCTCTATGTCGGCGGCCTTGATGATGCCGCCGCCCACGATGATTATCGAGGCGCCGGCCTCGACGTAATCCCCGGCGTTTTCCGCCGTGATCCCGCCGGCAACGGCTACGGGCACGCCGGCCTCCTCGACGACCTTGGCGAGCAGGTCCAGCGGCGGCCCCTCGCCCTTCATCTGCTGGTCGATGCCCATGTGCAGGCAGACGTAGGACGCCCCCAGGGCGACGGCCTCCTTCGACCTTCCCACCCTGTCCGGGACGTTGATCAGGTCGACCATTATCTCCGCGCCGTATTTCCTGGCGGCCATGACCGCCTCGGAAATCGTGGAGTCGTCCGCGAGGCCCAGGACGGTGACCACGTCGGCCCCGGCCTTGGCCGCGATCTCCACCTCGAAGGCGCCGACGTCCATGGTCTTCGTGTCCGCCACTATTTTGAGGCCGGGGAATTCCCTTCGCAGGGTCCTTATCGATTCGGCGCCCTCGCTTTTCAGCAACGGGGTCCCGACTTCCACCCAGGACGCGCCGCCGGCGACCGCCTCCCGGGCGATGGGCACGCTCCTGCTCAACTGCATGAGGTCCAGGGCTATCTGGAGCACGGGTTTCATGCCACGGTAATCGGGGTGACCGTATTTAGCATTCATTAGGGTGCGAATGGGCCACTCAGCTCGCCCGTCTCTCATCAGAGTCAGCTCGGAAGATTGTCGTCATCGTGGCGACGCCAAATCGGCCGGGGCGTTAAAAACCGTTGCCGGCCCATGGGGGGCGGGAACCGCCCGTCGATTGTTTTTTCTATGGCGTGGCGGATTAACCGGCGATTACAATGGCGTTCTCGTTTTTCAAAGGGGCCGACAGCCTTTTCACCGAGGGCATCGACCTAATCAAACAGGGCAACATGTCCAAGGCCAGGGACAGGCTCGTCAAGTCCATAGAGAAGGACGGGGGTCCGGACGACCTTTCAGCGGTGCTGGTCGCCCTAATAGACATGGAAGGCAACCTTGGGAATCCGTCCCGTTACCGGGCGTTGCTGGACGCCCTCAGGCGCTGCGGCGCCAAGGAATTCGAGTTCGGCCTGACGCCCCTGGACAGGGACATGATGATTGCCCAATGCGAGCTGGAAATCGAAAAATTCGAGATAATCGCGGCCGCCGAGGACGACCACGTCGCCCAACTCGAAAAGGGGAAACGGTTGGTGGACCTGGCCCAGAGGTACCAGGCGCGGATGGGCGACGAGAACCTGAAGCTTCACGAAATCTACGGCAACGACACCACCCAGACGGGCACGAGGATCGGCATGCTGCTCCTCGCCGCCGCGTACGAATCGATGGCGTCCGGCACCGTTTGGGACAACCCCAGGAAGGCCGCCGAGTACCAACAGATCGCCTACGGGTACAGGAAGCAGCTGGGCGAGTCCGGGGACAGGAACCTGGAGCTCATCAACAACTACTCGAAATCCTGCAAGTGCTGGTTCTGCGGCAGGACCGCCTCCGGCGCCGGGATACATTTCTTCACCCTGCCGAGCGACGTGTCCCCGATGCTTGCCAAATCCGACGACGGCGAACCCCTGAAATCGAAATCCGAGGGGTCGGAAATCTACGCCTGCAGGGCCTGCAACTCCACCATAAACTGGTTGGCGGAGGCGATCGCCCGCAAATACTACGAATCGGCCATCGATCAGATGAGGGCGATGGAGGCGAGGCTGCAGGCGGAGATATCGTCCCTGCAGACCCAGATAATGTTCGTCAAGGGGTGATTCTCTGGACGGCATGGAGGTGCTCAGGTGCAAATACTGCGGCGCGCCCCTCGATCGGGGCGACGTGGAGGCCGACACGCCCTACGTGACCTGCCGCAGCTGCGGCACGACGCAGCAGCGCATAGACGCGAAGGCGTACCTCGACCAGGTCATGGCGCAGGTAAGGTCCTGGGTGAGCAGCGCCATGCCCGGCGGCTTCTCCATGACGCAGGTGGAAAACGTTGATTCCATCGCCAGGCACAACATTTTCGTCACCAACGTCAAACCCCGCGTCACGGCCGAGATGGCGGAATACCGTTTCGCGGCCAACGCGCTCATGTCGAACCCCCTGTTCGTCCTGCCCTTCTCCGTCGACGGCACGGCGAAACCGGCGCACACCCCGGCGGCGGCCTTCGAGCTCGACGCCAAGATAAAGAGCCTCTCGCCCCTGGCCGTCGACACGACGGACCGGGCGGAGATGGCCGCCGCCGGCAACCTCGCCAGGGCGTACGCCCTGATAATAAACAACGTCAACCTCATGCGCGAGGACAAGCCGGGGCGCTACGTCATGATGGGCAACAACTTCAGCCAGGCGTCGGAGGCGTTGGCAAAGGCGAGCGGGTACGAGCAGGTGTCCAAACGCCTCGGTGCCCTGGCGGACGCCTGCAAGGGCTGCGAGAAGGTCCTCAACGGGGACCCGGCCGGGAGCGTGTCCCATTTCGACAGGGGGGTGGCCGCCCTCCGGGACGTGAAGTCCGGCATCTTTTCCACGCCGGCCGTCGCCGTGATGCTCCAGGGGGTGGAAAAGGAACTCTCCCAGGTGGGCATCGCCGCCGAGGTCGCGAGGAGCGCCCAGGCGACGGGCATGGACGCCCTGAAGGCGTTTTCCGCGCTCAGCGGGATAACCAAGATCGAATACCCGAACGTCAGCGGCTGGAACATCCTTCGGAGCAAGGGGCGCAACGCCGAGATTTTCGACCTGGCCATCGAGGCGATCAAGGCAAGGTCGGGCGAGGGCACCATTCCCGTGGCGCCGGGGGACGGCGACGTGCTCTACCCGTTCTGGGACATCGACCTCAGGTACAGTTTCACCACGGGGGCGCTGTGGTCCAAGAAAAGCGTCGAGGTGCGCGAGGACATCCTCGTCCCCGCGGATTTCACCGTCGACAGGATATGCCTCGCCGACCCCTCTTCCGGGCTCACGGACATATTCTCGCCCAAGGTGAAAAAGGACCTCCTCGGGAGCCTGAAGGGTACCGAGAAAAGCATAAGCGCCGGCGAGGGGATAGGGCTGCTGTCCGAGTCGGCGAGGCCCAACAGCCCGGGCGGCCGGCGCATCATAATACCCCTGAGCACCAAGAAGGAGGCGGAGCAGCTGACGGAGAATTATCTGACGCAGCGGGAATCCACCCACAGCAAGCTGAAGCTCACGAAGCCCTTCGTGAAACAGCTGATCTACGTGCCGTGCAGGGTATCCGGCACGTCCCTGGTCGTGGGGGGGTTCGGCTCCCTCTTGCCCCAAAGGGTGATGAGGGCCGACGTGAGGGAACTGGTTATCGTATGAAGGAGGATCGATGAAATGACTGGTAAGGAGACAATGGCGCAAAGGACGTTGGACGCGATAACCGCCGTGGCGACCCTGATCGCCCTGGCCCTGGGGCTCACGGCCTACATCGTCACGGACAAGGGGGCGCTCATAGCGGTGTGGGTGGTGCTGGCGGTCATGGGCGTCGTGCTGGCGGCGACGTCCCTGGTCCAGACCGACTCCCCGGGGGATTACGGCCCCTCGCAGAGCAACTACAGGTTCGCCCTCGGCGCCGTGATGCTGATAGCGGGCGCCGTGGGCTACATCGCGACGTTTTCGGACGCCGGGGCGGCGGTCACGCTGCTCGTGGCGATACTGGCGATAGCCGTCCTCGCCGCCATACTGACAATCAAGAACAGGAAGTGAACACAATGGGCATAGACAAGACCGTTGGGCAAAGGATGAAGGACAACCAGTCCCTCATCGAACGCATCGCGCTCTACATCCCCATATACAGGGGATACAAGCAGAAGAACCTCCGCAGGGACGAGGACCGGGCGGTCAGGCAGGAAGTCGCCAGGGCCCTGGAGGGGACGAAGATCGACCTGGGGACCATACACCGGGCCGTGATCGACGACCCGGGGCTGATGAGGGACGTCGACAGGATCAGGGCGAAGGTGGACAGATACCACACCTCGGTCAAAAAAGCCGTCAACGGCTACAGCGGCTGGCACGCCTCCGTGAAGATCATGGAGGCGGAACTGGAGATGCTCATCCGGTGGGACGCCGCCCTGATCGACGGCGTGAAGGAACTCAGGGAGGAGACCGCGGCCCTCCTGGCCAGCGTGGACGCCGGCGAATACGCCATAAAGGCCGACCTGAGGAAACTGGAGGGGACCGTGGACTTCATGACCGAGCAGTACAACCAGAGGGACGCGGTCATGAGGGGGTTCGCGGAGGACAAGGAGTGATTTGAATGACGACCAAGAAAACCAACGTGGTGAACTGGGCGACCCAGGGGCCGGACGACATAGTGTACAGGCACGAGAGGGACGACCTCAGGACCATCACCTCGGTGACGGTCCCGGAACACGCGGTGGCCCTCTTCATCAGGGACGGCCAGCTGGCCGGGGCGCTGGAGCCGGGGAGGCACATAATAACGTCGGCCAACGTGCCGTGGCTGACGAAGCTGCACAACATCGCACTCGGGTACAAGGAGACGCCGTTCAAGGTGCAGATCATCTACGTCTCGCTGAAGATATTCAACGGCAAGTGGGGCATCCGCGGGATGATCAAGGCGGCCCCGGGCTACGACGTGCCGATCGTCCTCATGTCCAACGGGGATTTCCAGTTCCGCATCAAGGATCCGGCGGTGTTCTTCACCCAGGTCCTCGGCGGCATGGCGAGCTGCAGCACCGCGGACGTCAACGCCTTCATGAGGAGCTTCATCAACGAGCAGATCACCCAACAGCTCACCAAGCAGTACTTCATGGAGGTCTACGCGAACCTCGAGGCGGCGTCCACCTCGAGCAAGGTGCTCATAGAGCCGTACTTCGAGCAGAGGGGCATAGAGCTGCTTTCGCTGAAGATATCCGAGCTCAGGACGACGGACGAGGACCAGCAGAAGATATTCGAGTACCTGCAGTTCACCTCCAAGGACGGCGAGGCGTTCAAGAGGTACGGCGTCATGGAACGCATGGCGGATGCCGTCGGCGAATCCGAGGGCGGCGCGGCCATCGGCACGGGCATGCTCCTGTTCCCGCAGATGTTCCAGCAGATGCAGCAGCAACAGGCCATGCAGCAACAGCAGGCGCCCAAGGTGCTCTGCCCCCACTGCGGCAATCCCAACGACTTCCCGTACAGGTTCTGCGGGAACTGCGGGCAGCCGTCGCCCCAGACCCAGGCCGCCGCCCAGCCGGCGCGCGCGCCGGCCCCGGCCGCCGCGGGGGGCGGGAAGGCGTTCAGCGCCTGCCCCTACTGCGGAGAGAGCCTCGCCGGGCTGAAGAAGACGCCGAAGTTCTGCCCCTACTGCTCCGAAGAGCTGGGATGACCAGCCCCGCGGTCCCCGGCGTCCCCGGGGACCGCAGGGGTTAAACCGTGGCACCGTCTACCGGGTGGCATGTCCAAAGGGAAGGCGGCCGGCGGCAAAACCAGGGTGCTGTTCGTCGACGAGACGAACGACCTGCAGTCTCAGATAGCGGAATACTTCCTTCTGGAGAGGTACGGCGATCTGTACGAAGCGTACAGCGCCGGCCCCAACCACGACTGCATCGACTGCGACCTCCTGTCCGTGATGTACCGGGAGGGCCTCGACATACGCCGCAACATCTCCAAGGATTTCGCCTCCGAGAGCGTGCCCGCGGAGGTGGACTACATCGTGTTCCTGGAGAAGGCGACCCACGACCGCGTCAAGGACGCCGTCCCCTGGGATGCCCCCCACATCCTGAAGGACTTCGGCAGGAAGGACGGCTTCGCCGACGCGGAGGACGCCGCCGCCCAGTACCAGTCCTACAAGGATCTGATAGGGAGGGTCGCCGCCTGGGTCGACGAGGCGTTCGCCGACCCCGGCAAACTGGGCGAACTCGTGGTCAGATGATTCCGGTCTTCGTCTACGACGGCTGCCAGTGCGACCCGAAAAAATGCACCGCGAAGCGGATGGCCAAGTTCGGCCTTGCGAAACCCATCTCCAGGCCGTCCCACGCGCCCCCCGGCGCCGTCGTCCTCTCCCCCTTCGCCGAGAAGGCCTTCTCCAGGGAGGACGCCCGCCACGCGGCCAGGGGCCTCGTCGTGGTGGACGTCACCTGGTCGAACATAGACTCCTTCCCGCGTTTCCGCGGCGGCAGGGAAAGGGCCCTGCCGTACCTGCTGGCGGCCAACCCCGTGAATTGGGGCCGGCCCTTCGAGCTGAACAGCGCCGAGGCGGTCCTGGCCGCCCTGACGATTCTGGGCGAGGGGGACCAGGCGTCCGAGTTCGTCGGCCGCTTCAACTGGGGCCCGGAATTCCTCAGGCTGAACGGGGCCCTTCTCGAGGCCTACGCCGGGGCAAGGGACAGTGGGGAGGTGGCGGGAATCCAGAAAAAATACCTGGATTCCCTCGAATGAGTTTAGACGCCGAACCAGCCCTTGGTGTTCTTCCTGGTCATGTAGAACAGGACGATCAGGGCGATCAGGAGGCCCAGGGCGGCGGAAACGTTGCCCAACGCCAGGTTGACCAGGCCCATGGCCGCGCTGAGGCCGTAGACTATGACGGTGAGCCACCATGCCCAGGTCTTCCCGGAGAAAAGCCCGACGCCGACGACGATGATCAGCAGCCCCAGGACGAGGGCCACGGCGCCGACCGCCGCCGCGCTGAGGCCCAGGGCCTCGGCGTCCTCGCCGCCGAGGGCGACGGCGGTCCCGCCGGTAATCATGATCAAACCGCTTGCGGCCACGAGCAACCCGCCCAATATCGACAGTATCGCGATGATCGAGAGCAGGATCGGCCTATCGTAATCCCTTCTTGACATGTGTTTCCCGTATTGCGGGGCGGGGGTATAAAGCAGTGGCGACGGCGCGGGTGGGGGCGGGGCGATACATCTTTTAGCCGAGGAGCGCAATGGGGACGGGTCATGATGGCGGACATAGTGAGGTTCGTGTGGGGCGTCTTCGGCGACGAGACCCTGACCACCGCGGAGGTGGAGGAGAGGCTGGACGTGATGTTCGGCTACAGGTGCCCCGACGACATGGCCAAGACCATGGCCAAATTCAGGAAGGCGGGCCTGGTGAAGGGGGAGGTATCCATGGAGCGCGGCGGTTGGGTGTGGTGGGTCGACGACGAATGCCGCTCCGCGGACCTGTCCGCTATCGCATGGCCGGGGTGATCGAATGGCGATGAAATTCCAGGACAACGAGATAGCGGCGGGCTGGGAGGCGGTCTTAGCCAAGGACGACTACCGCCTCCAGATGAGGGAGGTGCAATCCAGGTACCCGGACAAGAAGAGCATCGAGGTAAGGTACGCCGACCTGGACGCGTTCAACCCGGACCTGGCGCTCTACATTCTGGAGAACCCGGACCTGGGGATGCGGATGGGCAAAAAGGCCCTGATGGGCCTCATGCCCTCCACCTGGGACCCGACGGACGTAATCAACCTCAGGCTTAGGGAGCTGCCGAAGGACGTGCACGTCGAGGTCAGGGACCTCAGGGCGAAGCACCTCGGCAAACTCGTGTCCGTGTCCGGCCTGGTGAGGAAGGCGACCCTGCCAAAGCCGCGCCTGACCAAGGCGGTCTTCCGGTGCTCCAACTGCGGCCTGGAGACCACCGTGGTGCAGGAGGGCATGTACATGACGGAACCGTCGATGTGCGCCAACGAGGGATGCAACAAACGCGCCCTCCGCTTCATACCGGACCTCGAGGCGTCGGAATACATAGACACGCAGAAGGTCGAGGTGCAGGAGAACCCCGAGGGGCTCAGGGGCGGCGCCCAGCCCGAGAGGATCACCGGCTTCATAGAGGACGACATCTCCGGCCACGTCGCCCCGGGCAACAGGGTGACCATGAACGGGATAATCAAATCGGCCCAGAAGACCGAGAGGGACAAGACCACCGTCTTCGAGATCCACATGGACGTGATGTCCGTGGAGTCCGACAGGCACGAATACGACGAGATAGAGATAACGCCCGAGGACGAGAGGAAAATCATAGAGACGTCCAGGGACCCCGCCCTCATGGACAACATCGTCAAATCGATCTCCCCGACCATTTTCGGCCTGGAGCGGGAGAAGGAGGCCGTCGCCCTCCAGCTCTTCGGCGGGTCCCACAAGGAGATGGACGACGGCACGACCATCAGGGGCGACATACATATTCTGCTGATAGGCGACCCCGGCGTGGCGAAGTCCCAGCTGCTCAGGTACATGAGCGGCCTCGCCCCCAGGGGCATATACGCTTCCGGCAAGTCCGCCTCCGCCGCCGGCCTCTGCGTCCACCCGGACACCGCCGTGGTTTTGGAGAAGGGGACGGTGCCCATCGGGAAATTCGTGGAGTCCCACGCCGACGGGTTCGAGGAGTACCGGCCCGGCATCTGGAGAAGGGGGTCCGAGGGCCACAGGGCGCTGTCGCTGGGACCCCTGGGCTCAATGAGGCTCTCCCCCGTCACCCACGTCTGGAGGATCAAGACGCCGGAGAGGCTGGTGCGCGTGACCGTCGAGGACGGGCGCTCCCTGACGCTCACGCCGGAGACCAAGATGATGGCCTACAGCGATTGCGCCTACGGGTGGGTCGAGGCAAAGGACATGGCCGTCGGCGACTGCGCCATGATGGGGGACCCCCACATGAGGCCGGCGAACGTCGTTTCCGTGGAATTCCTCGACGAAGGCCTGCCGGAGTACGTCTACGACCTGACGGTGGACCAGAGCCACTCCTTCGTGGGCAACGGGTTCATAGTGCACAACACCGCCGCCGCGGTCAAGGACGACTTCGGGGACGGCAGGTGGACCCTCGAGGCCGGCGCGCTGGTCCTGGCGGACATGGGCCTCGCCTGCATCGACGAGCTGGACAAGATGAGCCCCCAGGACAGATCGTCCCTGCACGAGGCGATGGAGTCCCAGAGGATATCCGTGGCCAAGGCCGGGATCACGGCGACGCTCCAATGCAGGTGCTCCATGCTGGCGGCGGCCAACCCGAAGTACGGCAGGTTCGACGAGAACGAGAAGATTGCCGCCCAGATCGACCTGCCGCCGGCCCTCATGTCCCGTTTCGACATGATCTTCGTGCTGACGGACAAGCCGGACAGGACCAGGGACAGGAACATCACCGAGCACATCCTGGCCGCCCACACCCGGGGACAGGTCAGGATGGCGAAGCCCGGCGACATCGACGAGGTTACGGCCAAGGAGATCATGGAGAGGACCGACAGCATCAAGCCGGTGTACGACGAGGATTTCCTCAGGAAGTACGTCGCCTACTCCAAGAGGATTATCCCGGTGATGACCGAGGAGGCCAAGCAGATCATCGAGAACGACTACCTGTCCATCAGGGGCATGGGGGACGGCAGCAACGCCTCCGTCCCCATAACCGCCAGGCAGCTGGAGGCGTACGTCAGGCTGTCCGAGGCGTCCGCCAGGGCGAGGCTCAGCAACAGGGTCGAGGCCCAGGACGCCAACCGGGCGGTGGGCCTGGTCAGGTACTACCTGGAGAAGATCGCCGGCACCGCCGACGGGACCTACGACATCGACAGGGTCGCCTCCGAGTTCACCAGCAAGGACAGGAGCAACGTCAAGGCGATACGCTCCTACATCGTCGCGTACAATTCCGAGGGCGGCGTGAACATCGAGGAGCTGAAGTCCATCTGCGCCGAGGACGGCATAGGGCCGGACCTCGTGGACAAGGAGGTCGAGAGGCTCAGCAACATCGGCGAGATCTACAAGACGAGCGAGGGCAGGTGGAGGATGGTATGACCTTCGCGATCAAGATGCACAGGGCGGGCCCGGAGATGCTTCTGGCGGCCTGCGACGTGGAGCTGCTGGGCAGGACATTCTCCGAGGGCGGCGCCCGGATAACGGTCGGCAGGCACTTCTATTTCGGGGAGGAGGCCACCGCCGAGATGCTCGTGGAGAGGATGAGGTCCGCTACGATAATGAACCTCACGGGGGAGAGGGCCGTGGCCCTGGCCGTGGCCGAGGGGTACGTGGACCCGGAGAGGACCATAACGATACAGGGCGTGATACACGCCCAGGCCGTGAGGGCGAAGTGTTCTGTGTAGAGTGCGGGAAGGAGGGCAACGCGTCCTACGGCGGCCTGTGCCTCGGCTGCTTCCTGAAGGGCAGGGAACTGATCCGGCTCCCGCACCACGTCGACCTGCAGACGTGCACCGGGTGCGGCGAATACCTGCTGGGCAACGACTGGGTCAGGATGCGCCGCGCGGAGGCCTGCGACGAGGCCGCCCTGGCGGCGCTGGAGATAATCCCGGAGGCCACCCTGGTTTCCGTGGGCATAAAATCGACGCAACGGGACGAAAGGTCCTACGAGACGGCCATCCAGGCCGACCTGGACATCGACGGCTCCGCCGTTGCCGCGGAAACCTCCACCAACGTGAGGGTCAAGCACACGGTGTGCAAGCGCTGCTCCAGGAAGCTCGGGAATTTCTACGTCTCCACGGTTCAGGTCAGGTCCTCCGGCCGGGACATGGACAGGGCGACGATGGACGAGGTCGCCGCCCGGGTCAACGCGTACGTGGAGGGCCAGTCCAGGAACAACAGGCAGCTCTTCGTCAGCAAGCAGGAGGAGGTGGCCGGCGGCCTGGACTTCAAGCTGTCGTCGAACTCCCTCGGCAAATCCGTCGCCAGGATCCTTTCGGAGGAATACGGCGCGGAGACCAAGGAATCCTCCTCCCTCGTCGGGGTGCACGACGACGGCGCGGACATGTACAGGGTGACCTTCCTGGTCCGCCTCCCGGGCTACGCCGTGGGCGACGTCGCCGTAAGGGACGGCGTGCCGTACAAAATCTCGGCGGTCACGAAATCCGGCGGCAGGATCCTCAGCCTGACGGACTTCAGGGAGGAGCCGGTCAGGAAATCCGACCTGCAGAACCTCAGGATAGAATTCGCACACGGGACCTACGAGGAGGCCACGGTCGTCACCAGGTCCGAGGGCGAGATGCAGGTGCTCCACCCAAGGACCTACGCCACCGTGGACGTGGCCGTCCCGGAGGGATACGAGGCCGGCGACGCGGTATCCGTCGTCGAATGGGAGGACCACCTTTACGTGGTCCCCTGACCCGCGCACCGTTGCGTTTTTCATTGGCGTGCGCCATGCGGCCCTTATGAGGATAGCCGTCCCGGAACCGATTGAACAGGTCGTCGCCAACCTCCTGAGGCTGGCCAACACCAAGCTGCCGATGGACGTGGGCTGGGCCCTCGAGGCCGCCGCGGGATGGGAAAGGAACCCGGTGGCGACCACCCAGCTCGGGTGCATAATGGACAACGTGAAGAAGGCCGAGTTCATGGGAAGGCCGATGTGCCAGGACACCGGGACGCCCGTGTTCTTCGTGTCCGGCAGGTTCGACCACACCATAGCCGAATCGATTAGGAAGGGCGTCGCCATCGCGACGTCTTCCATCCCCCTGAGGCCGAACGCCGTCGACCCCCTGACCAGGGAAAACACCGGGGACAACGTGGGCGTCGGCTTCCCGTCGATACACTACGAGCCTTCGGACGGCGACCTCAGGATCGATTTGCTGGTGAAGGGCGCCGGGTCCGAGAACATGACCAGGCTGGCGATGCTGAACCCCTCCGGCGGGCGCAAGGCCGTGGAGGACTTCGTGTACGGGGCTGTCGTCTCCGCCAGGGGGAACCCCTGCCCGCCGACCGTCGTCGGCGTGGGCATCGGCGGCACGGCGGACGATTGCGTCCGCATGTCGAAGGAGGCGCTGGCGGTCCCGCTGGACGCGGACAACCCGGACGGGGAGTTGGCGGGGATGGAGGAATCCCTGTTCGTCAGGCTGAACTCCTCCGGCCTGGGGCCGATGGGCCTCGGAGGCGATACGACGGTCCTCGGCGTCAGGATCAAGAAGGCCCACTGCCACACCGCGAGCCTGCCCGTGGCCGTCAGCCTCGGCTGCTGGGCGACGCGGCGGGCATCCGCCACGATCGACGGGGACGGCGTGGCCACCTACGGGCAGGGGGGATCGTTCTGAGGATGCTGGAACTGCCCCTGTCCGAGGCGGATGCCCGTTCCTTGCGGGTCGGCGAGACCGTCTACCTTTCCGGCGAGATAATCACCGCCAGGGACAGGGCCCACGCCAGGATCCTGGAGAGGGTTGCCCTGGGCGAGCGCCTTCCAGACCATTTTTACGGCGCGGCGGTTTTCCATTGCGGGCCCATCGTCGCCGGCAGCGACGGCAACTGGCTCGTGATGGCCGCCGGGCCCACCACCAGCTCGAGGATGGACGCGGTGCAGGCTCCCGTGATCGAGGCGCTGGGCCTCAGGGCGGTGATAGGCAAGGGCGGCATGTCCGCCGACGTCGGGAAGACGATGGAATCCGTCGGCTGCGTCTACCTCGCGGCCACCGGCGGCGCCGCGGTCACCTTGGCCGAGAGCGTGAATCACGTCATAGGCGTGGACTGGGCGGACCTGGGCATGGCGGAGGCCGTATGGCGCTTCAGGGTATCCAGGTTCGGGCCGTTGATCGTGGCCATGGACGCCCACGGCAACAGCCTGTACGCGGACGTGGAAAGGGGACTCAAATGAGTCATCCCTGGTCGTCGTAAAGGATGGACCTCTCGGGGTTCTTCTTCAGGTAAACCCTGTAGATTATGGAAGCGACGATCAACAGCACGCCGGTTGCCGCCGCGATGTACATCAGGGTCCTGGGTATGTCGGTACCCTTGTCAGCTTCCATGTTTTCGATGTCCTTCGTGGCGTCGCTTTCGCGCCATAGATCCATCTCGATCTCCTGGGGTTTGTATCCATCGGCGGAGACCTTCAGATGATACAGCCCGGGTTTGAAGTACAGCGTGTATTTGCCGAACTTGTCCGTGTAGTCCTCCGCGATGGTGATCGGGACCCCGTCCCTCACCCGGACGAGCTCGACCTTGGCGCCTATTATCTTGAAATCCCCGGAGGATACGGACCCGGACAGCCTGTATTCGTCGGCGATGGCCATGGAGAACGCCCCCATGGACGACGTCCCCGACAGCAGGTGGAACTCCTTCCCGTCCACGGTCTCGGTGTTGCCCGCCTCCAACACCTTCTTCATGTCGAATTTGTACCATATGTCGCCGCCCGTCCCCAACGTGTATTCCCTGGGGTCTGTGAAAATCTGGCCGGTCGGCAGGTTGTTGAGTTTGTATTCCGCGGCCTTGATTCTGAAGAAGAAAGCGTTGTCGGGATTCACCTCGCGCTCTATCTCGAACTGGAACCTGCCGCCGTTGATTCCCTTGGCGACGTGTTCCGTTTTGTTGCCTTCTTCGTAGGTGTACCTGTATTTTATCTTCCCGGCGGAACCCAGGGGTTCCGGGGGTTCGGAGATGTCGACGACCTCGGCGATTATGACGTCCGCCTTGGAATCGTCGTAAGGCTCGCCGCCGAATTCCACGTATCCCGAGATGCGGAGCGGGGACGCAGCGTCCGACGAATCGGAACCCGCCAAGACGGCGGACAATGCCAACAGGCCGACGGCGAAAACCGCCAAGGCCCACGCCCTTCCCATGCCCGCGCAATCTCCCGACACGGATTTAACACTATTCTATCCCGGGCCGGGGGCGGGACGTCACGTTTTGCGTGGTCTCCACCCAAAATTAATTAAGCGCATAGCGCTAGACCCCGCCGATAGGGAAATGAGGAGGGCGGACAGGGAATACAGCATGGACGAGGTCATGGGCCTCATGGAGCCGTTGGTCTCCAGGTGGTTTTCCGGCAGGTTCAGTTCGCTGACGGAGCCCCAGTCCAAGGCGATCCCGCTGATCCACGGGAGGGAAAACGTGCTCGTTTCCTCGCCCACCGGTTCCGGAAAGACCCTCACGGCGTTCACCAGCATCATCAACGAACTCGTCAAGTACTCCTCGGAGGGGGGCCTCGAGGAAAAGGTCTACTGCGTATACGTCTCGCCGCTCAAGGCGCTGGCCAACGACGTCAACAGGAACCTCAACGAGCCGTTGACGGAGATGGAGGCCCTGGCCGGGGAACTCGGGATGCCGTCCCCGGGGATCAGGGTCGGCGTCAGGTCCGGGGACACGTCCCAGTACGAAAGGCAGAAGATGCTCAGGAAACCGCCCCACATCCTGATCACGACCCCGGAGTCCCTCGCCCTCATGCTGGAGGCGCCGAAGTTCAAGGAAAGGCTCTCCGGCGTGGAGTGGCTCATCCTCGACGAGATACACGACATATGCGATTCCAAAAGGGGGGCCTTCCTCTCGCTGGCCGTGGAAAGGCTGCAGAAACATTGCGGCAGGCCGTTCGCCCGCATAGGGCTGTCCGCGACCCTTGCCCCGATGGAGGCCATCGCCGGGTTCCTCGTCGGTTACGAGGACGGGAGGATGCGTGACGTGGTCTTCGTGGAATCCGACACCAAGAAGGACCTCGATCTGGAGGTAATCTGCCCCACGGACGACATGACCGCGCTGTCGTCGGACATCGTCAACTCGATGATGTACGACAGGCTCAAGGAACTGGTGGACGAACACGTCACCACGCTGGTGTTCACCAACACCCGCTCCGGGGCGGAGAGCGTCGTCTACAAACTGAAGGAAAGGGGCATGGAGAGCATCGAGGTGCACCACAGCTCCCTGGGGAAGGAGACCAGGCTCGACGTGGAGGAGAGGCTGAAGGCCGGCGAGCTGAAGTGCGTCGTTTCCTCCACGTCCCTCGAGTTGGGCATCGACATAGGCTCCGTCGACCTGGTGTGCCAGATCGGTTCCCCGAAGTCGGTGGCCAAGGGGCTGCAGAGGGTCGGCCGAAGCGGCCACGGCGTCGGACAGACGGCCAAGGGCCGTTTGCTGGTCTTCGACCCCGACGATTTGGTGGAGTGCGCCGTCATGTGCAGGGCGGCCCACAGGGGCGACATCGACCGCGTGGCGATCCCGGAGAACTGCCTGGACGTGCTGGCCCAGGCGCTGGTGGGCATGAGCCTCGGCGAGCGCTGGGACGTGGACGACGCCTTCGGGGTCGTCAGGTCCGCCTACTGCTACAGGAACCTTCCCCGGGAGAAGTTCGTCAACGTCCTCAGGTATCTCGGCAGCAAGGACGAGTTCGAGGGCGTCTATTCCAAGATTTGGTACGACGAGGACGAGAACACCTTCGGGCGGAAGCGTGGCTCCAGGATGATTTACTTCATGAACCTGGGCACGATCCCCGAGGAGGCCAACTACAGGGTCATCACCGCCCAGGGCTCCATGGCCGGGGAGCTTTCGGAGAAGTTCGTGGAGAGGCTGGCCCCGGGCGACATCTTCGTCCTCGGCGGCAGGTCGCTGGAGTTCGTCCGCTCGAAGGGCATGACCGCGTACGTCAAGGAGGCGTCCGGCAGGAAGCCCACCGTCCCGTCGTGGGTCGGCGAGATGCTACCGAGGAGCTTCGACCTGTCCATGGACGTGGCCAGGTTCCGGCGCGAGATGGCCGGCCTGCTGGAGGGGGAGGACGACGAGATCATGGGGTTCCTGTCCGAGGATTTCGGCATAGACCGAGGGTCTGCCAGGACCATACTGTCCTATTTCAGGGAGCAGAAGGCCGTCACCGGTTTCATCCCGGACGACGAGGAACTGTCTATAGAGGAGTACATAGACCCGTCCGGGAACCAGAGGCTCGTCTTCCACTTTCCCTTTGGCAGGAGGGTCAACGACGCCCTTTCCAGGGCGTACGCCTACAGGATCACCAACGCCGTCGGGGCGAACGTTTCCGTCACCGTTTCCGACGACAACTTCATGATCGGGACCCCGAGGAAGATCGACCCGGCCAAGGTCCCCGGCATGCTCAGGGAGGCGGACCTGGAGACGATCCTCAGGAAGGCGGTACGCCATTCGGAAATCTTCAAGCAGCGTTTCAGGCACACCGCCTCCCGCAGCTTCATGATACTGAGGAACTACAAGGGCAGGTCCGTTTCCGTCGCCAGGCAGCAGACCCGCTCCTCGTTCCTGCTGGAGGCCATGGGCGATATGGAGAACATGCCCATCATCGAGGAGACCTACAGGGAGATCCTGGAGGACGACATGGACATACGGAACGCCTCCGGGGTCCTCTCCGCCATAGAGAACGGCGGCATGGCGGTCAGGATAGTCCCGTACGACGGCACCCCCTCCCCCTTCGCCCACTCCGCCATACTGTCCGGGTTCTCCGACATCGTCCTCATGGAGGACAGGTCCGCCCTGCTCCGGGAACTCCACCGCAAGGTGCTTTCCAGGGCGATGGGCGACGAGATAAGGGAGTTCGAGTTCGACGAGGACGCCGTCGTCCCGTATTTCAGGGAGAAGATCGGCAGGGCGGTTTCCAAGGAGGACGTGGTGCCGCTGCTGCGCAGGACGGGGCCGCTGCAGGTGTTCAGGGAGCGGGGCAGGAACGTCTACCCGTACTGCGACGCGGACAAGAAGACCGTCGACGGGTGGCTGTCCGAACTCTTCGCCGAGGGGGAGATATGCACCGTGTTCCTGGGCGACCCCCACGCCGTCCCGGCGGACGAGGCGCCGTACTACGCCGCGGCCGCCCGCAAGGAGAGGGAAGTCACCGATGCCGACCGGAAGGTGCTCGCCGCCGTCGGGGAAGGCACGATGAAGGCCATCGCCAAGGCGGCCGGCGTCACTGAGGACGAGGCGTTCAGGTCCCTCAGGAAACTCGAATCTATGCACGAGGTCAACAGAGTGGGTTACGAAAACAACGCCTGGGTCTTCGCCAGGTTCGCCGGGGACCTGCCGGACAGGGGGGAGTCCATAGACAGGGTGGTGTCCACGTACCTGGGATGCTACGCCCCCGCCACCGTGCACGAGGTCGCGTACGCGCTGTCGCTGACCGAGGACGAGACGCGACTCTCCCTGGAGGCCATGACGGCCGCTGGCGGCGTGGCCAAGGGCAGGTTCCTGGTGTCGGAGTCTGACCAATACATGAACGCCATGGACCGCATGAGGCTCAGGTCCGGGGCCGACAACGTCTACGATTTCGAGACGGTGGATTCGTACAGGGGTTCGAAGTTCAGGGAGTTCGGTTCCATCAGGGAATATTTCGAGGTTTTTTCCACCGCCGGCAGCGTCCTCGACGTGTACAACCGTGTCAGGGACTTCGACCTGAACGAGTGGAAGGCCATGAGGGAAAGCGGAGAGCTCGTGTTGGGCAGGTTCGTGCGCGGCAGGGTGCGGTACGCCTTGGCCGAGGACGCGGCGAGGTACGCCAAGCTCTGCGTCGAACCCATACTGCCTCAGGACGGGGGTCTGTTGGACGTCATCAGGGGCATGCGGCGCGCGACCGCCAGGCAGATTGCCGCCGCCACGGGCATGGACCGGGACGAGCTGAGGGAATCCCTTTCCAGGCTGGACAGGGCCCTGCGCATCGTCAGGGCGTTCGACGAGAACGAGGACTGGGGTTCCGAAAACGTGTACGAGGCGTACGACAGGCCGGAGACGGGCGGGGACCCGTTGCCCGGGCTCGTGGCCAGGATGGTCAGGGCCCACGGGCCGATGCCGCCGATCGCCCTGCGTTACCTTTTGGGGATACCGTTGGACCTGGCGGAGGCCCTCGCCGCCGAGGCCGGGGCCGAGAGGATATACGTCGGGGCGGGCCAGGCCGCGATGCTGGTGATGGGGGACGAAATCCGGCATTTGGAGGAATCCAGGCCCCACGTGGAGACGGTCAGGGTCCTTTCCCTGCACGACCCGGATATAGCGTCCAAATGGGCGGAGATCGCGGCGAGGTACGGCGACAGGTGGATCTATCCCTTGGCCAGGGGCGGTTCCGTCGTCGGCGCGTTGGAAATATGGGAAATGTCGGGATGCGTGGAGATACGCGGCATGGACATGGATTCCTCGGAGGTGCTCCCCGAGGTGCTGGCCGCCGTGGACGACATGATGTCCTTCTTCAGGATGAAGGGGACCGACGTCGTCCGCATCAGGGAAATCCTGTCCGTGGACGCCGCGGAGCTGGACGACGCCGTCGCCGCGGAGCTGAAGGGCAGTGGCTACCATTTCGTCAACGGGTTCTACGCCAAGGGAAACTTCGTCCCGCATACTTTCGCGCCCCATCAGCTGGTGGCGATGGCGATGAGGAGGCAGCGGGCGGCGCAGGGCTACAGGTATCGCACCTTTTCCGAGGCGATACGGGACAGGGGTTACGTCAGGAACGACGCGGAGATGATGACCCGCATACAAAGGCAGGCGCCGATAAAGGCGGAGGCGGAGGCCGAGGATTGCCTGAGGGCTTCCCTGCTTCCCGGCTACGTCGGGTACGCCACGAGGGAGTACGCCGCGCTCTGCAGGGACGTGAAATGGGAGCGTCCGAGCGCCGATGAGGGGACGGTGACGAAGGTGGTGGCGGACAGGCAGCCCGTCAGGAGAAAGGAAATCGTGGACGCGTCCCCCCTGTCCGAGGAGGCCACAGTGGATGCCCTGAACGCCCTTTTCAAACGTTCCGCCATCGCGCAGCTGCCCAGTGGGGAATACGTCATCAACGGGAGCCTGGGTCTTTCGCCCGACGAGGCGTTGCGCGAAGCAATCAGGAGGCATTTCGAGCAGTTCGGCGTTTTTTCCGCGGAGGATCTCGGCCGGTTTGTGGATTCCCGCATGGGCCCGGTCCGGGCGGTCCTCGCCGATCTCGAGGCCGAGGGTTTCCTGGTCAAGGGGTTCTTCGAGGAGGGCAGTCCCGTCCTCCGCTGGATGTTGGCCGAGGAGGAGGCGGGCAGGCAGGAACCCATCTCGGGAATAACGATCCTGAACAGTCAGGACAACCTGCACGTCTACCTGAGGGAGGGCATCAGGAGGGAGACCGGCGGCAGCAGGAACGTCATCATGTCCGGGCCGTCCATAATCGGCTCCTTCGACGGCAAACTCACGGTTTCCGGGGCCAAGGTCGAGAACTTCGAGGGAAGCGCAAGGGCGGAAAGGGCTCTGAACGACGCCGTGGTGGCCCTCGGCCATTCGATACTCGGCCCCAGGGAGAAGGAGGACGAGGATTGGGACGTGTCCGAATTCTACCTCCGCATCAACCCGGGCGCGAAATAAAACGTATTATATCCGCCTCGGTCGATTGCATGGTCCGTGAGGATTCCCTGCGAGGTTGTGGTCAGGCAACTCCTGCCGTCCATCAGGAAGGAGATTGCGAAAGAGCTTGTGGAGACCCATTCCATGACCCAAGCGGAGGTCGCAAGGCTTTTCGGCGTGACCGACGCAGCCGTTTCCCAATACCTCAGGAAGAAGAGGGGAGGGAACAAGGCCATGGAATCCAGTCTTAAGTACGGCGAGTTCATGGAATGCCTAAGGGCCTCGGCGAGGAGGATGGCCATGGGTGCCTCGGATTTCGCCAGCGAGATGTGCGGCATCTGCATGGCGTCCAAGAGGCTGGGCGTCCTGGCGGAGATTTACAGGGTGGAGACCGGGCGGGACCCCCCGGACTGCGCCTGCACCAAGGATACCGCCTTGGCGTGATAGAGCAGCTCCTGGGCGTACCCCGGGTAGTCGCCGAAGCTCCGTCTGCCGAAGTCGGCGAGCTCGGCATAGGTTCCCTCGACGCCGTAGACGTCCCTGAGGATGGCCTTTATGCGGGCGTCCACCGGGAAGGACTCCATGTGGCCGAAGGCGAACAGGGAGATGCAGTCGGCAACCTTGTCGCCGATCCCGTGGATTTCTTTCAGGGCCTCGCGGCACCCGGCATAATCCATTTCGCCGATCGCGCCCAAATCGACGTCGCCGTCCTCAACCGCCCCGGCGAAATCGACGAACCTCTTCTCGCGGTACCCGAGTTTGCACACGGCGATCCTGTCGGCGCCGTCCAGGATCTCCCCGGGCGTGGGGAACGCCCTGAGGGCGCCGAGGTCCCTGCCGAATTCGTCGCAGACCGATTCCACCATCGATATGATCCTTTTCACGTTTGCGTTGACCGCCAGGATGTAGGTGGCGGTGCATTCCCACGGGTCCTGCCTGAGCAGCCGCAGCCCAGGGCACGCTTCGGCGACCGATGCGAGGTACCCGTCGGACGCGGAAATGTTTTCATAAATGGCCGCCAGGTCGTCTCCGTGCCTGAAGTATTCCAGGATTTTTCTTTTGGAGACGGCGCCTTCGCAACGGAACCCCCCGGGGGTCTGGGTCAATGTTACCACCGAGTTGTCGAGGACGCCCTGCCACCCATCGGCGGTCTTACGCCACCTGTGGGCCTGCCCGCATCCCAGCGTGGGGTCGAGGGAGACGTCCATCGCGATTTCCATGCCCCAGGATTCCGGGCCGTCTATTTCAGAATTGCCTCGCCGCAAGATTTTAAACCCCATGCCCCTTACGACCAAGGGCCGCCGCTGTGGCTCAGGGGTAGAGCGACTGATTCGTAATCAGTTGGTCGGGGGTTCAAATCCCTCCAGCGGCTCTCATTTCCACAACCTCGGAACAGCGCCGGCTCCGCCGAACCCCCGCCGTTCTTTCAAAGGTTTTCAAAACTCACGACGTTCTGTTTGACCTTGCGGGCAAGGCTCTTCGAGAACATCCCCGCCTCCAGCCAGCCGGCGTTGTAGACGGCGTTGGGTGCCAGGCAAGGCCCCATGATCAGTTTCAGTTTCTCCGGGTCGGTAATCGAACTGGTGCGGTTGTCCACCAGGTCTTCCATGGTGATTTTGGTGAGCGCCTTGGCGTATTCCTCCACGAATTCGCAGTCCGTCTCGATGACGACGTCGAAATCCCCATCGTCCCTCATCGTGACCGTCGCCCTGTGGGTCTTTTGACAGAAGTTCATGTACGCGGTGACGGTCGCCATTTCCAATCCCAACATGTGCCATGGGGTCGAGGATTATACGGATTTCGGGCCGTCGGGCGGCTACAACCGCCGCGTTATTTTTCGCGAAGGTGCCTGTCGACGATTTTTATGGCGCACACGTCGCCGCACATGGAGCAGCCCTTGTCCGGCTTCGTGCAGCCCCTGGCCCTATATTTCCTGGCCTTGTCTGGGTCTATGCAGTTTTCGAACATGCCCTCCCAGTCCAGGGCTTTCCGGGCCTTGGACATGGCGGTGTCCCTCTCGGCCCCGAACCCCCTGGTGCGGTTGCCGACGTGGGCCGCGATCTTGGAGGCAATCAAACCCTCCTTGACGTCGTCGAGGTCCGGCAGGGAAAGGTGTTCCGCGGGCGTGAGGTAGCACAGGAAGTCCGCCCCGGCGCCGGCGGCTATGGCGCCGCCTATCGCCCCAACCAGATGGTCGTAGCCGGGGGCGATGTCCGTAACCAACGGCCCGAGGACGTAAAAAGGGGCATCCTGGCACATTGCCTTCTGAAGCCCGACGTTCATCGCCACGTCGGCCATCGGCACGTGCCCGGGGCCCTCCACCATCGCCTGCACGCCCGCGTCCCTGCAGCGCCGTACGAGGCGGCCGAGGGTCATAAGTTCCGACACCTGGGCCGGGTCGGTGGCGTCGTCGAGGCAGCCGGGCCTGAAGCCGTCGCCCAGGGAGAGGGTGAACTCGTGCTCCCTGGCGAGGTCGAGGAGGTAGTCGAAGTTGGCGTAGAGGGGGTTTTCCTCGTCGTTGTGCAGTATCCACGCGGTGAGGAAGGACCCGCCGCGGGACACCACGTCCATGACCCTGTCCGACGATTCGAGCCACCCGACCGTCTCCCGGGTTATGCCGCAGTGGACGGTCATGAAATCGACGCCGTCCCTGGCGTGTCTCTCTATGCCGTTGAAGATGTCGTCCTCGGTCATGTCCACGACGGCGTCCCTCCTGGCGGCGACGAGACCCGTCTGGTAGATTGGGACGGTGCCGACCATGACGGGGCACCTGGCGAGAATCTCCCGCCTTATGGCGTCGATGTCGCCGCCGGTGCTGAGGTCCATGACCGCGTCGGCGCCGTACTTGAGCGCGATTTCCAGTTTGGCGAGCTCGTTTTCCATCTCGGGCATGTCCCTGGAGGTGCCGATGTTCACGTTCACCTTGATTGGCAGGCCCTCGCCGATGGCGGCGGGCGTCGGTCCGTGGACCGGGTTGTGGGGAATCACGATCCTGCCGGCGGCGACGCCCCTGCGGAGGAACTCCGGATCGACGCCCTCCTTTTCGGCGGCGGCTTTGATCAACGGGGTGACGCCTTTGCGGGCATCCTCCATTATCGTGGTCATGCGTCGCCCATCGGACGTTTCCGCATAATACCTTTTCCGCCCCACGGGCATCGTTCGGCCGTCTCACGCATGCGTTGCGCGCGTGCGCGTGCGTTACATATAATAAGGGGGAAACCATGTCAGTGTTACCGACGGCCACGCGGCCGGGATTTGGATAACATGGATGGGAACGAGAGCATAAAGGAATACGGAGCGGACAGCATAGTCGTGCTCGACGGGCTGGAGGCGGTAAGGAAGCGCCCCGGCATGTACATCGGGAGCACGGACGAGCGCGGTCTCCACCACCTCGTCTTCGAGGTCGTCGACAACAGCGTCGACGAGGCGATGGCGGGGTTCGCCGACCTGATCACGGTCACGATAGGCAGGGACGGGTCCTGCGTCGTCGAGGACGACGGGAGGGGCATCCCCGCGGGCATGAACCAGGCCGAGGGCAAATCGTCCCTTGAATTGGCCCTTACGGAACTGCACGCCGGCGGTAAGTTCGACCAGAACAGCTACAAGGTCTCCGGCGGCCTGCACGGGGTCGGCGTCTCCGTGGTCAACGCCCTTTCCGAGCGTTTAGAGGCGGTGGTGCACAGGGACGGCAACGTCTACAGGCAGACCTACAAAACCGGCATACCGGACGGCGACGTGGAGGTAATCGGGAAGTCGGACAAGACCGGCACCCGCATCGCGTTCCTGCCGGACCCCGACATATTCGAGACGGTGGAATTCGATTACTACGTGCTGCAGAACAGGTTCAGGAACCAGGCGTTCCTCAACACCAACGTGACCATAGTCCTCAGGGACGAGCGCACGGGCAAGGAGGAGAGGTTCCATTCCACCGGCGGCGTCTCCGAATTCGTGGAGTTCCTGAACAAGACCAAGAAGCCGCTGCACTCCCCGCCCATCCACATAACGGGGATGGGCAGCGAGGACATCGAGGTGGACGTCGCCCTCCAGTGGACGGACGGGTACAACGAGAACTCCATCTCCTTCGTCAACACGATCAACACCGTGGAGGGCGGCACCCACGTGGCCGGGTTCAGGGCCGCGCTGACCAAGACGCTCAACGACTACGCCAGGGAGCGCAACCTGGCCAAGGGCATAACCTTCGAGGGCAACGACGTGCGCGAGGGGCTCACCTCCGTGCTCAGCCTCAAGGTCAAGGAGCCGCAGTTCGAGGGCCAGACCAAATCCAAACTGGGCACGAGCGCCGCCCAGTCCGCGGTGCAGTCCCTGATGAACGAGAAACTCGCCGAGTATTTCCTGGAGAACCCCAGGGTGGCCGAGGACATCGTGAGGAAGTGCGTCGCGTCCTTCGTGGCCAGGGACGCGGCGAGGAAGGCCAGGGAGACGGCCAGGCGCAAGAGCGTCTTCGAATCCAACTCCCTGCCCGGGAAGCTGGCTGATTGCACCTCCAGGGACCCCGCCGTTTCCGAGCTGTACATCGTGGAGGGCGACTCCGCCGGCGGCAGCGCCAAGCAGGGCAGGGACAGGATGTTCCAGGCCATACTGCCGCTGCGGGGCAAGATCCTGAACGTGGAGAAGGTTAGGCAGGACAAGCTCCTCGACAACGAGGAGATCAAGAACCTCGCCACGGCCATAGGCGGCGGCATAGGCTCCGAGTTCGACATAGAGAAGGTGCGCTACCACAACATAATCATCATGACGGACGCGGACGTGGACGGCGCCCACATCGCCACGCTGCTGCTCACGCTGTTCTACAGGCAGATGAGGCCCCTCATCGACGAGGGCTACGTCTACCTGGCGATGCCCCCGCTCTACAGGGTCGCCAGGGGCAAGAGGGAGATCTATGCCTACGACGACCGGGAGAGGGACGCCGCCCTGGAGGAGCTGGGGAAGGGCGCCGCCGTCAGCAGGTACAAGGGTCTCGGCGAGATGAACCCGCAGCAGCTGTGGGACACCACCATGGACCCGGAGAAGAGGATAATGAAGAGGGTGGAGGTGGAGGACGCCGTCATAGCCGACCAGCTGTTCTCCACGCTCATGGGCGAGGAGGTCGAGCCCAGGAGGGAATTCATCTTCGAGCACGCCCACGAGGTCGTGAACCTGGACGTGTGATACCATGGAAGGCAGCGCTATAGTACCCAGGATAGTGAGGCAGAGCATCGAGGACGAGATGTCCGGGTCCTACATCGACTACGCCATGAGCGTCATAGTCGGCAGGGCCCTGCCGGACGTCAGGGACGGCCTGAAGCCCGTCCACAGGAAGATCCTGTACGCCATGCACGACACGGGCATGCAGTGGAACAGGCCCTTCAGGAAATCGGCCACCGTGGTCGGCGAGGTCCTCGGCAAATACCACCCCCACGGCGACACCGCCGCCTACGATGCCATGGTGAGGATGGCGCAGCCGTTCTCGCTCAGGTACCCGCTGGTGGACGGCCAGGGCAACTTCGGTTCCGTCGACGGCGACTCCGCGGCGGCCATGCGTTACACCGAGGCGAGGCTGGCCCGCATGTCCTCCGATCTCCTGGCGGACATAGACAAGGACACCGTCGACTTCGTCGACAACTTCGACGGCTCCCTCAAAGAGCCGTCGGTCCTGCCGTCCAAATTCCCCAACATGCTCGTCAACGGTTCCGACGGCATAGCCGTGGGCATGGCGACGAAGATGCCGCCCCACAACCTCGGCGAGGTCGCCGACGCCATATCCTTCGTCCTCGACAACCCGGGCTGCGAGCCGGACGAGATCATGGATTTCATCCAGGGCCCCGACTTCCCGACGGGCGGCACGATCTACGGCCTGAGCGGGATACGCGAGGCCTACCTCACGGGCAGGGGCCGCATAAAGGTCAGGGCCAACACCCACTTCGAGGAGAGGCCCGACGGCAGGTCCATGATAATCGTGGACGAGATACCGTACCAGGTCAACAAGACCAGGCTCATAGAGCAGATCGTGAGCAACGTCAAGGAGAAGAACATCGAGGGGATAACCGATCTCCGCGACGAGTCCGACAGGGACGGCATGCGCATCGTCATAGAGCTGCACAAGGACGCCATCGAGTCCGTGGTGCTGGAGAACCTGTTCAAGCGGACCAGCATGGAAATCACCTACGGTATCATCAACCTCGCCCTGGTGGACAACAAGCCCCGGGAGCTTACCCTGCGGGACCTCATCGACCAGTACATCCTGCACAGGAAGGACGTGGTCGTCAGGAGGACGCGGTTCGACCTGGACGCGGCGGCCAAGAGGCACCACATCCTCGAGGGCCTGATGGCCGCGTTCGGCAGGCTGGACGAGACAATCGCGCTGATCAGGGCGTCCAAGGACGGCGAGGAGGCCTCCGAGGGGCTGCAGACCTTGCTTTCTATAGACGCGGACCAGGCCAAGGCGATTCTGGACATGAGGCTGCAGAGGCTGACCGGCCTTGAGATAGACACGCTCAGGGAGGAGCACAGGCAGCTCGGGCTCCTGATGGACGACCTGAGGGACATCCTGGCCAGGGAGAGCCGCGTCGTCGACATCATCAAGGGCGAGCTTGCCGAGATGAAGGCCGCGTACGGCGACGAGAGGCGCACGGCCATCGACCCCAACCCCCTGGACGTGGACGAGGAGGACCTCATCCCCAGGGAGGACGTGGTGATAACCGTCACCAAGGACAACTACATCAAGCGCATCCCGCTGAGGACCTACAGGCAGCAGGGCCGCGGCGGGGTGGGGCTGATAGGCATGCAGACCAAGGAGGAGGACGCCGTCGTGGGCATGTTCGTCACGTCCACCCACGATTACATCCTGTTCCTGACGAACCATGGCAGGCTGCACTGGCTAAAGGGATACCGGGTGCCGGAGGGCAGCAGGCACTCCCGCGGGAAACCGGTGATCAACATGATCCCGGACCTGGAGGAGGGGGAGAAGGTCGTGTCGACCCTGTGCGTCCCCGATTTCCCGGACGACAGGGGCATCGTGTTCTGCACCAGGAACGGCCTCATCAAGAAGACGGTCCTGAGCGCCTACGGCAACGTGCGCCGCAGGGGCATCAAGGCCATAAACCTGGAGGAAGGCGACGAACTCGTCGAGACCCACGTCTCCGAGGGCGACGAGGAGATCATCATCGCGACCAAGATGGGCCAGGCCGTCAGGTTCGACGAGAGGGACGTGCGCCCGATGGGCCGCGATACCCGCGGAGTCAAGGGCGTCACCCTGTCCGAGGGCGACGAGGTCGTCTCCATGGCCGTCGTCAGGCCCGGCGACATGCTCCTGACCGTCACCGAGAACGGCTACGGCAAGATCTCCGGCGTGGACGACTACAGGAAGACCCGCCGCGGCGCCAAGGGGGTCATAACCATCAAGACCACGGACCGCAACGGCACGGTCGTTTCCGTTAGGAAGGTGAGCGGGGACGACGAGCTCGTGGTCACGAGCGCCCAGGGCAAGGTCCTGCGTATAAACGTGGCCGACATACGGGTCACCGGGCGCAACGCCGCCGGCGTGCGCATAATGGACATGCGCAACGGGGACAAGGTCATAGCCCTGCAGCCCGTGGCGAAGGAGGAACTCGACGATGGGCCGGAAGGGGAGGCCGGGGCCGCCGAAGGCGGGGAAGAAAACCGGGAGTGAGGCCAAACCGCCGAGGCCCTGGGTCTTCCTGCCCGTACTGGTCGCGGCCACGATCGCGTTCGTGGCCGTGGCCCTCCTGGGCCTATTGGGGCCGTCGTACGCCCCCCTCGCCTGGGCGGGCGCCGCCCTGTTCGCGGGCGCCGCGTTCCTCGACGCGCTGAATTCCCACAGGCTATCCAAGTTGGAGGCGGAGGCGGAGGAGGGCCTTTTCCTGGTCATGGACGATTCCAACGCCCGCGGCCCGGAAAAGGAGCCCGCGCCCCCCCGCGCCGTCGGGAAGATGCCCCGGGAATGAGCGTCCCCGCGGCCCTCGGCCGCGTCCGAGGGCCAGGTAAGTTTTATAACGGGTCCCCGCATTGGGAGTGCTACGCCGCGGTAACTCAGTTGGGAGAGTGCGAGACTGAAGATCTTGAAGTCGCTGGTTCAAGTCCGGCTCGCGGCACCATTCCCCTTTTCCTTACCCAGCGGGCATCCGGGCAAGACCCATATATACGCCCGCAATCATTGACTGGCGCTACCGATGGACCGGATATTCCTCGACGTTGGCCCCATGGAACTGACCCTTTCCGAGATACTGATGCTCGTTGAGAAATTCCAGGGGGAGAACCCCGGGATGGAAATCTTCTTCGACGGGGACAAACAGGCCATAATGGGCAGGCCGAGCGCGGTTCAGAGGGCGCTGGAGAGATGACCTTGGGCAGGGGCAGGGTCACGCTGGGTCTGTACAATTCCTACGATCCGGGGAAGTTCAGGGAAGCCCATCGGAGGGCCCTCGCCCGCGCCGGGGGGCTGGCGAAGGCGTTCGGCATGAACCTTGCCTTGTTCGGGTTCCCGTTCCCCGACGGCGCGGCGCAGCCCGTGGAGTTGGCGGAGTGGGTCGCCGGGACCACGTCCATCGGCGAGGGCGGCGCCTATTTCGTGGAACTCGCCAGGGAGGGCAGGTTCCTCAATTTCCCGTACCCGTCGAAGGGATTCCCCCCTCAGTTGGGCGAGCCCATCCTGGCGACGAGCAAACCGGACCCGTCGAAGGACATCGCCGTGAACGAGGTCGTCGCCATGGTGTCCTCCGGCAGGAGCGTGCTCGTCCTGTTCGGCCTGGGGCCCCACGGCATGCCGAAGGCCCCGGCCTCGATACCCAGGCTCAACATGGACGTGACCGGCGGCGGCTATTCGCTGGAGACGTGCACCGCCCTTGGGGCGGTCGCGGCGCTGCTGTCCGAACGTCAGTAATTCTCGTACAGGAGTTTCTCCGGCTCGAAGTACGAGCCCTTGCCCCTCTCCACCCTGCCCACGACCTTCGCGCCGGGCATTTTTCCGATTTCCTCGGCGGAATCCTCGGGCGCCACGATGGCGAAGCCCATGCCCATGTTGAACGTCTGGTACATCTCTTTGACGGAGACGTTGCCCAGCTCGGCGATCACGCCGAACACGGGGTTCGGCTTCACGGGTTCGGATATGGTGTACCTGTGGGCCGGGTTCAGGCGCAGGAAGTTCCTGAGGCCGCCCCCGGTGATGTTCACGAGGCCGTGTACCTCGTGTTCGGCCAGTATGCCGAGGACTTCCTTGACGTAGATGGCGGTGGGGGTGAGCAGTTCCATGCCCACGGTCTTCTTCAGTCCCCGGCACCCGTCCTTCATGGAGTAGCCGGCGTCCTCGAACACCTTCCTCGCCAGCGTGAGCCCGTTGGAGTGGATCCCCGTTGCCTCGAGGGCCACGATAAGGTCGCCTTCCGCGCATTCCTTCCCGGTGACGACCCTGTCCTTCTCGACGAAGCCGAGGCAGGTGCCCGAGATGTCGACGCCGTTCACCATCTCCGGGAGCACCGCGATCTCGCCGCCGACGATTTCCATGTTGGACATCTCCGCCCCCTTTTCGAGGCCGACGCCGATGGCCTTGGTGATCTCGCCGGCCGGCTTGCCTATCGCGACGTAGTCGACGAAGGACATGGGCTCCGCGCCGACGCATATGGTGTCGTTGACGTTCATCGCTATGCAATCGATGCCGACCGTGTCCCAGATTCCCAATTCCTCCGCGACCAGGAGCTTCGTGCCCACGCCGTCGGTGGCCAGGGTCAGGTACACGTCGCCGAAATCGATCAGGCTGGCGAAGAGCCCCTTCGACGGCACCATGGTGCCCCTGCCCTTCCTTCTGTAACGGAGTTCCCCAACAAGGGAATCTATGGCGCTGGATTTGTCGTCGATGTTGACGCCCGCTTTGGAATAGGTCCACCCCTCTGTCTTCCGGGTCACGGCCACCAATCGGCCGTTTGATTTATAATCAATTTGCAGGCCCGGGGGAAATATGTTAAGTCCCGTCCGCGATTCGAGGCCGATGCACGATAGGTGGCTGTCGGAAAGGAGGCGTGAACGCTACTACAGGTTGGCCAAGAAGCACAACTACCGTTCCAGGGCATCCTTCAAGCTGCTGCAGATCGACGAGAGGTTCGGCGTTTTCAGGGAGGGGGACTCCGTCGTCGACCTCGGCGCCTTCCCGGGCGGGTGGCTGCAGGTGGCCGCCGACCTCACCGGGGGAAAGGTCGTGGGCGTGGACCTCAGGCCGATAAAGCCCATGGAGGGGGTGGACACGATAGTCGGGGACATAACCGACCCGGAAACCATGGCAAGGCTCCTGGGGATCTTCGACGGCAAGGTCGACGTGGTCCTGTCGGACATGGCGCCCAACATGGGTGGCAACTACGCCACGGACCATGCCCGCTCCATCCATCTGTGCGACCACGCCCTGGCGGTGTGCGACCACGTCCTCCGGAAAGGGGGGACCCTGGTGATGAAATTCTTCATGGGGGACATGGCGGACGGGCTGAGGGGCAGGACGGAGAAGAGGTTCGGGAGGGTGCACGTCACATCCCCAGATGCCTCGCGGCCGACCTCGTCGGAGATGTACATTATAGCCAAGGGCTTCCATGCGGACAGGGAGCCCGAGGTCCCCGAGCCCGAAGGGGGCGGCGGGCCGAGGTTCAGCGTTAAGGGTGATTTGGCATGAGACCCGGGAAAGTGATTTGCATCGGATGGAACTACAAACCCCACGTGGCGGAGACGGACGCGGTCCTTCCGACGGAACCCATAGTGTTCCTGAAGCCGTCCTCCTGCCTCTGCGGCGACGGGGACGAGGTGAGGATCCCGGAAGGGGTGACCAACGTGCAGTACGAGGCCGAGCTGGCGCTCGTGTTCGGCAGGACGGGCAAGGACATCCCGGAAGGGGAGGCGATGTCCCACGTTTCCCACCTGGCCGTTTTCAACGACATCACGGCCAGGGACATGCAGACCGCCGACAGGAAGGCGGGCAACCCATGGTGCCTTGCCAAGGGGATGGACGGTTTCGGCCCGATGTCCGAGCCGGTGCCCCTGGGGGACACCGACCCCGCCTCGCTGGACCTTTTCCTGGAGGTGAACGGCGAGCTGAGGCAGCGGGGCAACACGTCCAACATGATTTTTTCGCTGCCGGAACTGATATCCTACGTTTCCAGGTTCATGACGATCGAGGCCGGGGACGTCATGGCGACGGGCACGCCCGAGGGCATCGGCGAGATCAGACGGGGCGACACGGTCACCGCCCGCATCCCGGGCGTCGGTTCCGTCACGAATAGGATCGTCTAATCCCAGAACCTCTTGTATTTGGCGAAGAGGACCTCGGCCTCCAGGATGCTCCTGAGGAAACCGTCCTCGTCGACGTGGAGCGTCCGCAGTATCCGGGAAGCCGCCTCCGGCCCTATCCCCCTGCCCGCCAGCACGAGCGCCGCCCGGTCGCCGTTCTCGAGCACCAGGTTTGCCGTCCTGTATATTTTTTTGACGGCCTTCTCCTCCTCCGCGTCCAACCCCTTTTTCCTCAGGAGTTTCGCCGCGTCCCTTTCGTAGTGTTTCAGCAACGCGACCATATGCCCGCCGCAGTTCTCGCATCTGAACCTCTTTGGGGCGTTCCCCACCCTGACCCTCCACTGGCCGGAGCAGTTCACGCAGGTGGCGTACAGCACCTCGTCCTCCAGCCGGTTTTTGAGGGCCATCAGGATGGCGTGGTCCGCCCTGGGGGGCTGCATGAGCTCCTTGGATCTGGTGATGCCCTCCATGCCTATGTGGGAGACCTGGCAGGTCTCGAAGCCGATTTCCCCGGCCCAGAGCATCCCCACGACCCTTTCGGAGTTGGCGATGTCCAGGTCCTCGTGCAGCGTTTTGTTCAGAGCCTCCTCATAGGCCGGCGTCCCCTGGTGGATCTCGAAGAGCCTGGTGAAATTCATGAACCTGTGGTCCGCCCCCTTTTCGATTATGCCGAACTTCTTCGCCACGTAGACGAACCTCCATCTCAAGAACGCGGAATTCACTATGGTGAGGCGGGCCAGGCTCTCCACGGACCCCGGGACGATGGACCTCATCGTGTCCAGCAGGACGTTCTTGCCCACGTCCCTGGGCATCTGGAAAATCATCCTGTACGGGTCGGTGGTGACCGCGACGCTCTCCCCCAGGCGGGCGGTGAGCAGCGCGGCGTAGATTTTGCTGAGGGTCTCGTTGACCTTGGTCCCGAAACAGGCGTTGACGATAACGAGCCTGTCGCCGATTTCCATGGTGACCAGTTCGTCGCTGGGGACCGGGCTCCTCTCGGCGTGCTTTGCGACGTATTCGGCCACCGCCCCCTTGGACGCCCCGTCGCCCGGGTATGGCGAGAAGTCCATCGTCCTGCGCAGTCTGCCCACCTCCATGGCGACCTCGAAGGGGACGGGTATGTCCGAGCCGGTCCACGACGGCACGGAACCGATCTCCCTGACCTCCTCCACCAGGATCTCGTCCTCCCTCATCTCTATGATCCGCCAGGTCCTCCCCTTGGCGATGAACATCGCATACGGCTCGGCGAAGCTGGCGACGAAACTCTCGTCCAGGGATCCGACTATCCCTCGGGTGCCGATGTCCCTTATGAGGTACGAGCGCTCGTCCGGGATCATGGAGATGTTGTCGTAGAAATACCTCATGCCCTTGCGGGAACGCCGGAAGCCGTCCTCGTCCTCGAACACCATCTTGATGGATTTCAGCTGCTCAAGCACGCCGGCCATCTCGGCCATCCCCAGGTCCCTGAACGGGTACGCCCTCCTGAAGACCGCCAGGGCCTCATCCCTGGTGACCCTGCCGGCCATGGTCATCGCCACCAACTGGTTGGCGACGACGGTCATCGGGTTGTCCCTCCAGTTGCCGGATTCGAGTTCCTTGTCGTCGCATTTCCTGGCGATGACGAGGGATTCGGCGAGTTCGTCCGGGGCCGCCGCGATGATAACGGCCCGGATGGTCTCCCCGACCCGGTGCCCCGCCCTGCCCGCCCTCTGTATCATACGGGCGACCTGCCTCGGCGAATTGAACTGAATCACCAGGTCGGTGGAGCCCACGTCTATACCCAGCTCCAGGGAGGAGGTGCAGACGAGGGCCTTGAGCTCCCCCGATTTGAAACGTTCCTCCACATCGACGCGGTTCTCCTTGGACAGGGAGCCGTGGTGCACTTCAATAGGGAACCCCTCGTCCCACAGGCGGTACCTCGCCGCAATCCATTCGGCGGTCTCCCTGGTGTTGACGAAGAACAGGGTGGAGCCCCCGCCTTCCATGAGCTCCTTCGCCCTTTTCATTACGGAAAGCATGTCGGAATCGCATTGCATGCGGTCCATCAGCGCCTTGTCGTCGACCGGCTCGGGCTTCTCCACGCGTATGTCGAACTCCCGGTGGGTGTCGTGTTTGCACACGGTCACCTCCCTCCCGACGCCGGACAGGAACCCCGCCACGGGGGCGGGGTCGGGCACGGTGGCGGAAAGCCCGATCCGTTGGAAATCCCCCGCCAGCCTGGCCAGCCGTTCGAGGGCGACGCTGAGCTGGGAACCCCTCTCCTCCCCGGCAAGCTCGTGGATCTCGTCGACGACGACCCATTCCACGTTTTTGAGATGTTCCCTCAGCCGCTTGCCGGTGAAAAGCACCTGGACCGTTTCCGGGGTGGTGATCAGTATGTCGGGCGGGTCCCTCGACTGGGCGGAGCGCTCGGCCTGCGTCGTGTCCCCGTGGCGGACGCCGACGGTGACGCCCACCGCATCGCCCAGGTTCTCGATGCGGCGGAGCATGTCCCGGTTCAACGCCCTCAGCGGCGTTATGTAAAGGCACCTGAAACCCTTCTTCCCCTTGGTGCGGAGGATGGACTCGACGATGGGCAGCACGGCGGCCTCGGTCTTGCCGATGCCCGTCGGGGCGATTAGCAGGACGCTCTCCCCCCGGAGTACCCGGGGTATGACGTCCCTCTGAGGTTCGGTGGGTTCCGTTATCCCGATTTTGCCAAGGTGCCCGAGGATTCCCGGGGAAAGCAGTGAGAAAGCCATCGGGAACGGGACCGGCCGGGCCGGGGCCCGGCCTCAGGCCCGCTTATTTCTTCTTCCTTTTGGCCCGCCTCTGTTCCTTGAGGCTTTCCCTGACTGCGGTCCTGACCTCATCGGCCTGCAGCTCGCCGTCGGTGATGTCGTACTCGGAGTAGACGAACACCTTCCAGCCGTCCTTCTCGACGGTGTCGTGGATTGGCAGGCGGGCGCCGTCGCTGGAGACGTACACGGCCACCTTCGGCTTGACGAAGGCAATCGGGATCTTGTGATCGCCGTACTGCCTCCTGCACCTGAGGCCCTTGTTCCAGGCGGCCCTCCTGAAGAGGTCCTCCGGGGTGTCCTCGAAGTCGATGAGCGTGAAGTCGTCGCCCACATCGGGAACGGACCAGTCGGTCCCGGGTTCTTCCACCGGTTCCGGTTTGGCGACGGGTTCGGGCTTGACCTCCGGCTTCGGTTCCGCGACGGGCTTCTCCGCAGGCTTGGGTTTGGCGACGGGTTCGGGCTTGACCTCCGGCTTCGGTTCCGCGACGGGCTTCTCCGCAGGCTTGGGTTTGGCGACGGGTTCGGGCTTGACCTCCGGCTTGGCCTCGGGTTTAGGTTCCGGGGGCAGGGGTTCGGTGACCTCGAGCAGGAGCTCGGACAGGTCCATGACCTTGACCTTCGAACCGGCGCTCTTCGCGCCGGCCCTGAGGTTGAGCACGCAGAAGGGGCAGGTGGTGACGATGACCTCCGCGCCGACCTCCTCCGCGTCCGCGATCCTTTCCTCGGCCACGGCGATGGCGAAGTCGTTGAAGGCGGACTTGTAGCCGCCGCCGGCGCCGCAGCAGCGGGAATTCTCCCGGTTCCTCTCCATCTCGACGAAGTCGACGCCCTTAATCTTCTTCAGTATGTTCCTCGCCGGCTCGTAGACGCCGGCGTGCCTGCCCAGGTGGCAGGGGTCGTGGTAGGTGACCTTCTTGTCGAAGTTGCGCACTATTTTGAGTTTGCGCTTGTCTATCAGGTCCTCGGCGTACTGGGAGAAGTGGTAGACGTTCTGCCCGGGCTTGGAGAAGTGCCCGCCGAAGTCGTGGGAGACGGTCTTGTAGCAGCCGGCGCAGGTCATGACCATGTCCTTGGCGCCGATGCCGTTGGCCTTGTCGACAATCCTTTTGGAGTTGTCGAGGGTCAGGCTGGTGACGCCGGTCCTTATGGCGGGGCTGGTGCAGCAAACCTCGTCGTCGCCCAGGTGCCCGACCTTGACGCCGGCCCTGTCCAGGACCTTGACGCCGGCGGCGGGCAGGCCCTGCATCCTGTAGGCGCCGGTGCACCCGGCGTACATGACCGCGTCGGGGACTGGGGCGTTCTCAACCTCCTTGGGCCACCAGTTGTCCCTGTTGCCGACCTCTCCGTAGGGGTTGCCGTCCTTTCGGATCCTCTGGGCGATTCTGACGTGGGCGGGTTTCGGCCCCATCTCGTTGCTCACGAGCCATGCCCTTATGTTCTCCCACAGGGAGACGAGGTGGATGTTGGCGTGGCAGACGGTCTCGCAGTTGCCGCAGCCGGTGCATTTGTACATGGCGTCGGCGAAGGTGGGCGAAAGCTCGGTCCCCCTGCCGAGGAACCAGTCGAGGAGCCCGGCGCCCCTGGTGTCCATCTGCTTGAGGTAGTAAATCTTGCCCCTGGGCGTCACGGATTCCCACGGGGTCCTGGCATACGCCTCGCAAACCTCGATGCAGTAACCGCACTGCATGCACTGGGTGAGCTCCCTCTGGATGCTTGGGAGTTTGAACCTTTTCAACGATTTCGTTTCGACTTTCGACATTGTGGCAACCTCGTTTGGGTGCGGGGGCGCGGGCGCGCTCCCGATATTATATGCCCTAAGACAAGGGCAACCCTATATTTATGTTTGCCATTCGTCGCGCAATAGACCCACACGCAAAAAAACGGCGGGTCCGTGGGTAAAACGATATACCGCCTAGGCGCTCGCGGGAGCATGCGCAGGGCATATTTCGACAATGGCGCCACGACGGCGTTGGATCCGGCGGTCCTCGAGCGGATGATGCCATACCTCGCCGCGGAGTACGGGAACCCCGGCAGCATGCACTACCTGGGCGACGCGGCGGCGGCCGGCGTCAGGACGGCGCGGAAGGAGGTCGCCGACACCCTCGGGTGCCTGCCCTCGGAAATCGTGTTCACATCCGGCGGCACCGAATCGGACAACCTCGCCGTGATCGGGGCCATGGTCGCGTCCGGGAAAAGGAGGGCGGTCACCTGCGCCGTGGAGCACTCCGCCGTGCTGGAGTCCTTCGCGGAACTGCGCAGGAGGGGATTCGAGACCACGGTCCTGGGCGTCGACGGCGAGGGCAGGGTTTCCGCCGGGGACCTGGAGGCCGCCATGGGCCCCGACGTCGGCCTCGTGTCGATAATGACGGCCAACAACGAAATCGGCACGGTCATGGACATCAGGGGGTTGGCCGAGGTCGCCCACTCCCACGGTGCCCTTTTCCACACCGACGCCGTCCAGGCCTACACCAAGGCGGCCCTCGGCAAAGACGATCAGGGGTTCGACCTGCTCTCCCTGTCCGCCCACAAGATACACGGCCCAAAAGGCGTCGGCGCGCTGTTCGTCAGGTCCGGGACGCCCATGGCGCCGACGATGTTCGGCGGCGGGCAGGAAAACGGGCTGAGATCGTCCACGGAGAACGTCCCCGGCATCGTGGGCCTGGGGGCGGCCGCCGCGACGGGCCACGCCGCGATGGGACGCGTCGTCCCCAAGATCGGAAAAATGCGGAAAAGAATAATCGAGGGCATCCGGGAGATACCGGGCTCGACGATGAACGGCCCGGCGGACGGGATATGCAACATCGTGAACTTCAGTTTCGAGGGGGTTTCCGGCAAGGACCTCGTGATTGCGCTGAGCAACGAGGGGATAGCCGCGTCCGCCGCCGCGGCCTGTTCCGCTGGGTCTTCCGACCCGTCCCACGTGGTGATGGCCATATCCGGCGACGTGCGCAGGGCGATGGGGGCGTTGAGGGTCTCGCTTTCGAAATTCACCACCGACGCCGACGTGGATTTCCTGTTGGAAACGCTGCCGGAAACCGTTGCAAGGATGCGGAAGCGCTGAGCCTGGGTAAGGATTTTAGTGGGCCCGACCGGATTTGAACCGGCGACCATCTGGTTATGAGCCAGACGCTCCACCAGACTAAGCTACGAGCCCTTTGGTCGGGTTAGCGGGATTCCGCATAAATAATTATCGTAGGGGGAATGGCGCCGCCGCACGGACTTGAACCGTGGACCTCATGATTAACAGTCACGCGCTCTACCGACTGAGCTACGGCGGCCTCGTCCCAGCAAACCTGACGGAATATTAAACGTTTACGTCAGCTCGCCCACGGCCCCCGGAGGCCTGGGTCGTTTCCGCCAAAAGCCCCTCGATGCGCGGGATCAGCGATTCCAGAAGGTCGGAAAGCTCCGCCATGTACCGTTCGTAATCCTCGGTGACCCTGGCCCCTTCCTGGGTGGGGATTATCAAACCGTCCCGTTCGAGGAGGCGCAGGGAATACCTCACGCGGTGCGTCGGTATGCCCAAAATCTCGGAAAGCCGGACTATGCCTATGGGCTCGTTCTCCTTGGTCGCCCTCAACATCAATATATGCCGGCCCAGCAACTCCAGCTCGTCGACGAGCTTGGAAGCCATGCGCCCGTCCCCAGTCATCCGAAGTGGATTGGCGCGGGCCTATATAATTGGCACCAGTTCAGCGGCCGTACCACTTCTGGCGGCCCCATTTGTTGTAGTTGATGGTCCAGGCCTGGATGAAGGAGCCGCAGCAATCCAGGGCGCGCTGCTCCTCCTTGTGCGTTTTGTAGCACCCGAGACACTGGTACCTCATCTCCATGGGCTTTTCTTTCTTGGCCTTCTTTGCCATCGCCGTCCCGATGGTCGGTTGCGTTAATAAACCTTTACTCAGCGACGGGCCGCGTTATGTCGGCGGGCCATCAAAAAGTATTAAACCAACCACATGCGCGGCGGGGCAGGGTCATTCGGCATAAGAAACCGACAAATTATTCCTATATGGTCTATAGAACGCCCGCGATATGCGTTTTATGTCAATCGTTTATATAGGGCTTAAACAATGGGGCGGTTATGAGTCAAATCAAGGTCATAAACGAGCCATCAGAGCTCGTCCCTATGCTCCGGGCGGTGGACACGCCCGTAAAAAGGGAGGTGCTGAAGGAAGTGACCTTGGAATGGAGGACGGCCGAGGAGATCGAGGAAAAATTCGGTCCCGAAGGGAAGGAGGCGATACTCTTCTTCGAAAAAATGAAGTTGGTGGAATCCCGATGGATTTCCGTCGGCGGGGGGTTCCCCGTCAAGGCGTACCACTCATTCTACTCCTCATTCCACATCAACGCCCAATGGCCCGTTTATGAGATAAGCGACGTCCTGGCGGCGGCGATGATGCCCGAGGAGGAGTTCGTCGAAGTGGAAGCCAAAATCCTTGCCGAGGTCGGCAAGTCCGGCAGGTTCTCCGGCGACGTGGCCGAGGCGCTGGGCCTCACGTCCACCATGTTGAAGGGATTGGTCCGGAGGTCCGTGAAGATGGACTACCGAGGCCACAGGATCGAGATGCGCCGAGAGGTCTGAGCGCAGATGGGTTTCCGGGTAATGAGGATGGGGCACAGGCCCCAGCGGGACAAGAGGGTCACGACCCACGTCGCCCTCGTCGCCAGGGCGCTCGGCGCCGACGGGATTTTCGTCGACGCGGCCGACGCCGTGTTGGAGGAGAGCGTCCGAAGCGTCGTGGACAGGTTCGGCGGCGATTTCGAGATAGAGACGGGCGTCGGCTGGAGGGAGGCGATTAGGCGCACCGGCTGCGCGACCGTCCATCTCACCATGTACGGCCAACGGGTGGACGACGCCCTGGGGAAGATACCCCGGGGCGGCGACCTGCTGATAATGGTCGGGGCGGAGAAGGTGCCCCCCGAGGTGTACCGGGCGGCCGACTTCAACGTGTCTGTGGGCAACCAGCCGCACTCGGAGATAGCCGCCCTGGCGATATTCCTCGACCGCTACACCGGAGGCGCGGCGCTTTACGCCGACAGGGGCGGGCGGATGAAAGTGATTCCAAATGAGAGGGGCAAGACCGTTGAAAGCTAAGTACCCGGACGAGGCGGAATGCATCGCCATGCTCAAGGCGCGCAGATGCAGCAGGAGGGTCATCCTGCACTGTTGCACCGTCGCCGCCCTGGCCAGGGTCATCGCCGAACGCATAGAGTGCGACGGGGACCTGGTGGTGGCGGGGGCGATGCTGCACGACATAGGCAGGGCGGTCGACCACACGATCATGCACGCCTACGTGGGTTACGAGATGACCAGGGAAATGGGCCTCCCGACGGAGCTTTCCGAGATAGTGAGGAAGCACACCGGCGCCGGCCTGGACGCCATCGAGGTGGGGGAGATGGGCCTCCCGCCCGGGGATTACATCCCGTCGACCATCGAGGAGAAAATCGTCGCCCACGCCGACAACAAGGTCAGCGGCGACACGGTCGTCCCGCACACCCACACGTCCCACAGGCTCAGGGAGAAGGGCGCCCACAGGGGCGCCGACAGGGTGGAGGCCCTGCACGCCGAGCTCTCCGAGGCCTACGGCGCCGATTTGGACACGATAACCAGGGTCACGCTGGGGGAGCCGTGCGGAAGGCAGAGGGTCATCCGACGCTTCCGTCCCTGAGCACCCGCCCCGGGAACCTGTCCAGTATCACGACGTCCCCGATGCCGCTCACCCATTCGAAGGGTATGCCCAGGGTGACGCCGGGCTCGGCCACCACGGGGCTGGGCTCCGCGACGAAAAGGCCGTCGGCCCTGCCGTCCGTGACGTTCAGCACGACGTCCGTGACGCAACCGACGAAAACGCCGTCCGGGGTGTAGATTTCCATGCCGATTATGTTGTCGGTTTCCTCCAGCATATGCCCGCCTTTACCCGTTTCCGGACGACTGTGAAACCTATTTAACCGTTATAGCCAATCGAGCGTCGATTCCAAGGAGCGGCAAATATGGTAACCGAGATCAACGATTCCAACTTCGACGAATTCGTGGACGGCAACAGGAACGCCATCGTGGACTTCTGGGCCCCCTGGTGCGGTCCCTGCAGGAGGATAGCCCCGATCATGGAGGAACTCTCCAGGGAACTGAAGGGCAAGGTCGCGGTGGCCAAGCTCAACGTGGACGAATCCCCCGGCGTCTCCGCCAGGTTCTCCGTGTCCGCCATACCCACGATCGTGCTCTTCAAGGACGGCGTCCTGGTGCAGACCATGGTCGGCCTCAGGTCCAAGGAGGATTTCCTCGCCGCCATGGCCAACCACGGCATGGTGGAGCCGAAGGCCCCGGCGAAGGGCGCCGCGGCCCCGGCCGGCGGCTTCCCCAAGGGGGAGCCCGCGACGGTGACCGACGCAAACTTCGACGCCTTCGTCGCCTCCGAACCCCTCGCCCTCGTCGACTGCTGGGCCCCCTGGTGCGGCCCCTGCAGGAGGATAGCCCCGATAATCGACGCCCTGGCCAAGGATTCCGGGGGAATCGCCGTCGGCAAGCTGAACACCGACGAGAACAGGGGGGTCATGATGAGGTTCCGCATCGAGGCCATACCCACGATACTCATGTTCAAGGACGGGAAGCTGGCGGACACGGTCGTCGGCCTGGCGCCCGACATGTCGGCGGAGTCGCTGAAGAAGCACATGATGGGGCTGTGATCCCTTGGAAAGGATCGACGTGGGCATAATCGGTTGCGGCCCCGCCGGTCTTCAGGCAGCCATACACTCGGCCAGGAAAAAAGCGACCACGACGGTGTTCGGCAAGGGGAAATCGAGCGCGATATACCCGGCGCACCTGGAGAACTACGCGGGCCTGCCCGGGAAGACGGACGGATCCGCGTTCATAGAGGCGGCCATCGCCCAGGCAGAATCCTTCGGGGCCGCGTTCGTCGGGGAGAACGTCATCGGCGCCTCCGTCGCCGAGGGCGGCTTCGCCCTGACCGTCGAATCCGGCAGGACGTACCTGTGCGCGTCCGTGGTCATCGCCACGGGTAACTCCCGCGTCAAGCTCGGGGTGCCGGGCGAGAAGGAGTTCTTCGGCAAGGGCGTCTCCTACTGCGCCTCCTGCGACTGCAACTTCTACAAAGGGAGGACGGTGGCGGTGGTCGGGTGCGAGTCCGAGGCCGCCGCCTCCGCCGAGCTCATGACTTCCTACGCGTCCAAGGTCTACTGGATCTGCCCCGGGGTGGAGGCCTCCAAGGAGATGGAGGCGAAGGCCCTCGCCGCCGGCGCGGAGATGGTCGCGTCCAAGGTGAAGGAGATCCATGGCGGCGACAGGGTCGCCGGGCTGTCCCTGGCCGACGGGAGGGAGATCGCCGTGGACGGGGTCTTCATCGAGTTGGGCGCCAAGTCCGCCGCGGACATAGCGATGGATCTGGACGTGATGCCGAACATGGACGACAGCATACCCGTGGACGGCGACTGCATGGCTGCCCCGGGGGTATTCGCCTGCGGCGACGTCACCGGGAAACCGTGGCAGGTCGCCAAGGCCGTGGGCCAGGGCTGCGTCGCCGGCATGGCGGCGGCGGATTACGCCAAGGGGAGGGCGGATGTCCTACAATGACCTGATCTCGGGGATGCTGAAGGAGGAGGGCGGCTTCCAGAAGGCCCTCCGCCACATAATCGAGGAGGAGCTCGAGATGACGGTCAACGAGTTCTGCAGGCTGGCCGGGCTTTCCCAGAGCACCATGTACAAGATCCTGGAGGAGAACAGGGAGCCCAACCTAAGGACGGTCAGGCAGACCGCCAAGGCCGTCAGGAGGCTTCTGGAGCACACGGGCTCGGAGTTCGTTGCGGTGATCGCGTCCCATCAGGTCCTCCGGACCCTGGACAAATCCATCACGCTCGACGGCAGGGTGGTGGACATCAAGGAATATCCCGTGGCGACCGTGGAGGACGCGATCGTGGCCGCCGTCCACGCGGAAAGGGACGGGGCGATCGCCGTGGTATGCGCCCCCATCGTCGCCCCCACCGTGGAAAGGATCCTCACCATTCCCGTCTCGCCGGTCATGCCCACCACCAGCATTACCAAGGCCGTCGAGAGAATAAAAGACATAATATAATTTGTTAACATTTCACGTTAACAATTAAACGCGAGGGGCAGAACCATGTTTGAAATGCAGGTTACCAGCAACACCCCGTTGGTCACCACGGAAGACCACCACGTCCTCCTGGAGACCTTCCTCACCCAAATCGGATACATCCCGAAGGGGACGGACCTGAAATCCTCCACCACCGGGATAAGGGACAGCGTCCCCTACAGGCTTTTCGTGGAGTTCCTGCTGTCCAACCCGGCGAAGGCGTGGGCCGTGGAGGAATTGGCCGCGCTGATGGACACCTCCAAGCCCACCGTGTACAGGCACCTCAACAAACTAAGGAACATGGACCTCCTGGAGTCGGCGGAGGTCGATTTCGACGGCCAGAGCAGGAAAGGGTTCAGGTTCAGGTTCGGCGATTTCTCCAAGGCGTGGAGCTTCGCCGAGGCCAACGTAAGCATGGCCATGGAGAACTACAGGAAATCCGTCAACCACATCCAGGCCGTCATGGCCAGGAGGCTGAGGGAGGGTGTCTGAGGTAAGGCACCTGAGGCCGGGATGTCGGTGCTACGTGCGCCTGGCCGACGGGATCAAGGTCCGCGGCACGTTCCTCGGCTATACCCTCGTGGGCGAGATGAACGCCCTGGTGTTCGAGACCATCGCCGGCACCACGAGGCTGATCCCGGAGACCCAGGTTATCCACATCGACATACTCGAGGGGCCGGGCGCCGGCCACCCCAGGCCGAAGCCCGACGGCGGCGACGGCTATTTCTATGGATGAACGCTTCCGCCCGTTGGCCCGGGAGCTGATCGACGGGATCGTCTCCGGCGAGATTCCCACCAGGGAGGACGTGCAGAAACGGAAGCTGGCGCTTTGCGCCGAGCATTCGTTGCCCGACGTTCCCCCGAATTCCGCCATCCTGGCGTTCGCGGACCCCGACGAGCTGGAATGCGTCGGGCCGCTGCTGTTGAAGAAACCCGTCAGGACCCTCAGCGGGGTGGCCGTCGTCGCCGTCATGACGTCCCCGCATCCCTGCCCCCACGGCAAATGCGTCTATTGCCCGGGCGGGGCGGACCAGGGCTCGCCCCAGTCCTACACCGGGAAGGAGCCGGCGGCGAGGAGGGCGGAGAGGAACGGATTCGACCCATGGAGGCAGGTCACCGACAGGCTGCGCCAGCTGAAGCAGATCGGTCACGGGACCGACAAGGTCGACCTGATAATCATGGGCGGCACGTTCACCTCCCGGGACGCCGGGTACAGGGAATGGTTCGTCAGGAGGTGTTTCGACGCGTTGAACGGGAGGGACGCCCCGGACCTGGCGACCGCCCACCTTTGGAACGAGACCTCCGCCAACAGATGCGTCGGCCTCACGGTCGAAACGCGCCCCGACGTGTTCGGGGAAGCGGAAATAGACGACGCCCTGTCCCTGGGCGTCACGAGGGTGGAGCTCGGGGTGCAGATCCTGGACGACGGGATACTGGCCTCGGTCAACAGGGGCCACGGCGTCGGGGAGGTCGTCCAGAGCACGGAAGCCTGCAAGAGGAAGGGGCTGAAGGTGTGCTACCACATAATGCCCGGGCTGCCCGGCTCCTCCCCCCGGAAGGACCTGGAGGCGTTTTCCAAACTGTTCGACGACCCCAGGTTCAGGCCGGACATGCTCAAGCTGTACACCGCGTTGGTGATAGCCGGCACGGGCCTGCACGACATGTGGCAGGCGGGGGAATACGAACCCTACGATTTGGGGACGGCGATCGCCCTGCTCTCGGACATGAAGGCCAGGATTCCCCCTTACGTCAGGGTGCAGAGGGTGCAGAGGGACATCCCCGCGCCGCAGATAGCCGCGGGCATCACCAGGAGCAACATCAGGGAGGTCGTGGCCGACGAGATGCGTTCCCGCGGGACGAGGTGCGGGTGCATCAGGTGCAGGGAGGCCGGCCCCGCCGAGGCCCCGGCGGACGTCCCGCTGGGCGACCTGGTGTACGAGGCGTCCGGCGGCACGGAGCATTTCATCTCGGCGGAGGCGGGCGGGCTCCTGTTCGGATACGCCAGGCTGAGGACGGATGGGGACCTGGCGTCCCTGAGGGAACTCAAGGTCTTCGGGAGGATGGCGGGCTTCGGCGACGACGGCAACGTGCAGCACCGGGGCCTCGGCACCAGGCTCCTGGAAAGGGCGGAGGCCGTCGCCAGGGAATCGGGCGCCGTCAAAATCAGGGCGACCAGCGGGGTGGGCGTCCGCGGCTACTACGCCGACCGCGGGTACTCCAGGGACGGCCCGTACATGTCCAAGGCCCTCAGATGACCGTGACCGCCCGGCCGTCGACCCGCAGGGAATCGAAGGGATAGGCGGTCCTGCCCCGGGAATCCACCTTCCCGGCGTCGCCGGGGCTCTGCATCTTGATCAAGAGGAACCTGATCTCGCCGGTCTCCGTGTCGATCACCGTCCCCTCGATGACGCCGAGGTAATACCCGCCGACCCTGTAGGCGCTCATGCCCACGAGTTCCCTGGACAGGTACTTCCTGGCCATGGGGTCACCTGTAGAGGGACGAGTCGTCCCTGGGCTTTCTCTTCCTCATTTCCTCGCCTATCGACCTGTACGACTCGGCGGCCTCCGGGCTGACCGACGGCCTGACGGACTTCAGCGCCTTTTTGAAATGCTCGCCGGTGACGAATTCCGATTCGGGGGACTCCCTGAACGCGCACATGCCCGCCTCGCGGCACAGGGCCTCCAGGTCGGCCCCGGCGTAGCCCTTCGTGGCCTCGGCAATGTCCAGCAGGTCCACGTTCAAAAGGGGCATCCTGGAGGAATGGACCTCGAGGATGCTGAGTCTGCTCTGGAGGTCGGGCAGCCCTATGTGTATGAGCTTGTCGAACCTGCCCGGCCTGAGGAGCGCCGGGTCGATGATGTCCGGCCGGTTCGTCGCCGCCATGACGGCGACGTTCTTCAGCCCCTCCACCCCGTCCATGGACGTGAGGAGCTGGTTGACCACCCTTTCCCAGGCGCCGGCGTCGGACGCCCTGCCCCTCACGGGGGCTATGGAGTCGATCTCGTCGAAGAAAATTATGCAGGGGGCCATCTGCTTGGCCCGCTTGAAGATCTGGCGTATCGCCTTCTCGGTCTCGCCGAGCCATTTGCTGGCGATCTCCGGGCCGCTGACGGAGATGAAGTTCGCGCCGGACTCGTTCGCGACGGCCTTGGCGATCAGGGTCTTGCCGGTGCCCGGGGGCCCGTAGAAGAGGATGCCCTTCGGCGGGGTGATCCCCAGTCTCTCGAAGCTCCTCTCGTGCTCCTTGGGTATGAACACCTCGCGGATCTCCTTCTTGATGTCGTCGAGCCCGCCGACGTCGGACCATCGCACCTTGGGCACGTCGACGAGGACCTCCCTCATGCCGCTCGGCTCCACCTCCGCCAAGGCGGCGTCGAAGTCGGCCATGCTGATCTTCATGCCGCTCAACACCTCTTCCGGGATGGCTCTGTCGAGGTTCAGCCTGTGTATGTGCCTGCTGACGCATTTCATGGCCGCCTCCCTGGCCAGGGCGGCCAGGTCGGCGCCGACGAATCCCTGGGTAACCGACACGACGGAGTCTATGTCGACATCCTCGGCCAGCGGCATGCCCCGGGTGTGGACCGCCAGGATTTCGGCCCTTCCCTCCCTGCCCGGGATCCCTATCTCGATCTCCCTGTCGAACCTGCCCGGCCTCCTCAGGGCGGGGTCTATGGCGTCCTCCCTGTTGGTGGCCCCCATCACGATGACCCCGTCCCTTTCGGACAGGCCGTCCATCAGCGTGAGCAGCTGGGCCACGACCCTCCTTTCAACCTCCCCGCCCGAGGAATCCCTGGGCGGGGTTATGGAGTCGATCTCGTCCAGGAAGATTATGCTGGGGGCGTTGTCCTCGGCCTCCTTGAATATCGCCCTGAGGCGCTCCTCGCTCTCGCCGTAGTACCTGCCTATGATTTCCGGGCCCTGGATCGGGTGGAAGGACGCCCCAGTCTCCCGGGCCAGCGCCCTGGCGATGAGCGTTTTGCCCGTCCCAGGCGGCCCGTACAGGAGGACGCCCTTCGGGGGCGTTATGCCCAGCCTGTCGAAAAGCTCGGGGTGCTTGAGCGGGAGCTCGACCATCTCCCTGACCCGCCTCAGCTCCTCGTCCAGGCCGCCGACGTCGTCGTACGTGACGCCGGCGAACACGTCCTGCTTGGAGACGGGGGCGCTCTTGACGGTGATCTCCGTGCCCGGGGATATGACGACGGTGCCCTGGGGCGCCGTAGACACCACGGTGAACGGGGCGAGGTTGCCCATGAGCGCGACGTTGGGGACGACGACCTCGTTGCCCTTGTGCAGCGGGCGGTTCATCAGGCCGTTCCTGAAGACGTCCTCTATGCCCTCCTGGAACGCGATCCTCTTGCCCAGGGGTATGTTCGGCGCCAGGGAGACCTTTTCCGCCGGGACGGCCTCGCACACCCTCACGACGACGTTGTCGTCCACGCCGACCCCGGCGCTGGTCCTCGTGAGGCCGTCTATCCTCACGAGGCCGCGGCCCTCGTCGTCCTGGAAGCCTGGGAAGACCTTCACCGGGGCGACCCTTTTTCCGACGATCTCCACCACGTCGCCGAACTCCAGCCCCAACCGGGCGATCGTCGCCTTGTCCAGCCTGGCGCGGCCGAGACCCGTCTCGGCCCTTTTCCTGGCGGGCGCGACCTTCAGCTGGAGGCTTTTTTCCATATCCTGGTCATCCCACTAGGTTTATTTAATTGGTGATTCGGGGCCGAGCCCGTCGTTTCCGACGGTTTTGTCACGCCTTCCCCCGCATCTTCAAAACCCCGCGAAAAAATATTGCAAAAAACGCAATGTTTTTTTCGCAATAAAACCAAACGCGTCCTAAGACGAATGCCCCGCCGGTTTTTTTTGGATCCGACGCGAAAACCCGGGATATCTATTAATATGATGAGATGTTCCCATGTCTGCAAAGCTAAAGCTATCAAGGGCCTGTAGCTCAGCTAGGTGGAGCGTCTGACTTTTAATCAGGTGGTCAAGGGTTCGAATCCCTTCAGGCCCGCTGGTAGACTTCATGAGCGATCGGGGAAGGATCAAGTATGAGGGACGTCGGGCGGGAAAACAGAGGGGCCTTTTGAGCGGGGGACCGTCCGCTCCGACGCATTCGCAGCAGGGTGAGGAAATTGGCAAACGACACAGCATTCAACGTACTCGAGCACGAACTCGTGCCCGAGCATTACCTCCTCGACGAGGGGGAAACCGAAGAAGTCCTCGAAAAACTGGGGGTAACCAAGGATCAGCTCCCAAAAATCAAGAGGAGCGACATGGCCATAAAGGTCCTCGAGAGCGCATACGGCAGGCAGATCGAGGCCGGCGAAGTCATCAAAGTGATCCGCAAGAGCAGGACCGCGGGGGAGTTCGTTGCCTACCGCCTGGTCGTGGGGAGCTGAATCCATGAGGGACCTAGTCAGACTCTATTTCGACGAGCGCAGCATTGTCAACCACCACATCTCGTCCTTCGACGACTTCCTGGCCAGCAACGACCACCCGTCCAGCAGGATGCAGAGGATCGTCGACGAGCTCAGGGTGCCTGCCGACGACACCGAGCGCGGCCACATAAGGCTCGACCCCGAGCGCACCGACGGCAGGGACATCCAAATCAGGGTGGGCAGGAAGAGGGACGCCGACGGCAGGATACAGACCCAGGCCAAGCCCACGATAAGGGTGGGGGAGCCCACGGTCATGGAGGCCAACGGCTACAGCCACGAGCTCGCCCCCATGGAGGCCCGCCTCAGGAACCTCAACTACATGGCCCCCCTGTACCTCGACTTCACCATAATCGAGGACGGCGAGGAGAGGGAACCCGAATCCATCCACATCGGCGACATACCGATGATGGTCAAGTCCAAGGGCTGCAACATCAACAAGGACGTCATCGCCAACAAGCTCGAGAGGCCCGAGTTCTCCCAGGAGGAGTACGAGAGGGAGCTAATCGGGCTCAAGGAGGACCCGCGCGACCCCGGCGGCTACTTCATCATAGGCGGCACCGAGAGGGTGCTCATCACCCTCGAGGACCTGGCCCCCAACAGGGTGATGGTCGAGTTCAACGAGAGGTACGGCAACAGGGTCGAGGCCGCCAAGGTGTTCTCCACCAGGGACGGCTACAGGTCCCTGACCATGGTCGAGAAGAAGAAGGACGGCCTGATAACCGTCACCGTCCCGGCCACCAACAGCTCCATACCGCTGGTGGCGATGATGAAGGCCCTGGGCATGGAGTCCGATTCCGAGATTTACGACCTGATCGTGTCCAGCGACGAGGTCTCCAACGTCATCTACGCCAACCTCGAGAGCGCCAACGACTCCAAGAACTACCCGCCGAGCGGCTACCACACCACGGAGGACGCGATCGCGTTCCTCGAGAGGAACTTCGCCGCCGGCCAGGCGAAGGAGTACAGGACCAAGAAGGTCGAGAGCATCCTCGACCATTCCCTGCTGCCCCATCTTGGCGACACCAAGGAGGACCGCATGAAGAAGGCGATTTTCCTCGGCCGCATAGCCAGGAACGTCTTCGAGCTGTCCATAGACGCCAGGAAGGAGGACGACAAGGACCATTACGCCAACAAGAGGCTGAAGCTCTCCGGCGACCTCATGGAGGACCTGTTCAGGACCAGCTTCAACGGCCTCATGAAGGACCTGAAGTACCAGCTTGAGAGGAACTGGAATAGGAGGAAGGAGAACCTCAAGATCTCCTCCTCCATACGCCCCGACCTTCTCACGAACAAGCTGCTCCACGCCCTCGCCACCGGCAACTGGGTCGGCGGGCGCGCCGGCGTTTCCCAGCTCCTGGACAGGACGTCCAACATGTCGTCCATGTCCCACCTTAGGAGGGTCACCTCCTCCCTGACCAGGAGCCAGCCCCACTTCGAGGCCCGCGACCTGCACCCCACCCAGTGGGGCAGGCTGTGCCCCGCCGAGACCCCGGAGGGCCAGAACTGCGGCCTGGTCAAGAACGCCGCCCTCATAATCGACGTGTCCGAGGGGATTCCGGAGGTGGACGTCAAGTGGACGCTCAACGAGAGGAACCTCTCCGACGTGGAGAAGCACGGCACCAGGGTCTACGTCAACGGCGACCTGGTCGGCACCCACGAGGACCCCGTGGCCCTGGTGAGGGAAATCAGGGAGAGGAGGCGCATGGGTCTCCTGTCCAACGAGATCAACATACGCCACGACACCGAGATGGACGAGGTCATCATCAATTGCGACGAGGGCCGCCTTAGGCGCCCCCTCCTCGTCGTTTCCGACGGGAGGACCGTCCTCAACAGGAGGCACGTCGAAGGCATCAGGGACAAGGAGGTCACCTGGGACCTCCTCCTCAGGGAAGGCATCATCGAGTGGATAGACGCCGAGGAGGAGGAGGACACCCTGGTGGCCGTGGACGCCTACACCGTCCCCGACAACTGCAAGGCCTGCGGCAGGGAGATTTCCCCGATCGACGTGGACTGGATGAACGTCGGCGAGGCCGGCGACGCCGTCCTGAGGTGCGACCACTGCAAGGGCGAGTTCACCGTCCCGTCCAACCTGGGCAAGGAGCACACCCACATGGAGATCGACCCCATGGTCATCCTCGGCGTGGCGGCCGGCCTGGTCCCCTACCCGGAGCACAACTCCTCGCCCCGCGTGTCCATGGGCTCGGGCATGGCGAAGCAGTCCCTCGGGATACCCTCGGCCAACTACAGGATGAGGCCGGACACCAGGGGCCACCTGCTCCACTACCCGCAGAAGCCCATGGTGCAGACCCAGACGATGGACTTCGTCGGCTACAACCACAGGCCCGCGGGGCAGAACTTCTGCGTCGCTGTCATGTCCTACCACGGCTACAACATAGAGGACGCGCTGATAATGAACAAGAGCTCCATACAGCGCGGCCTCGGCAGGTCCACCTTCATGAGGACCTACCGCTCCGAGGAGCGCAGGTACCCCGGCGGCCAGGAGGACCACTTCGAGATACCCAACCCGGACGTCATGGGCGTACGCATGGACCTGGCCTACGCGTCCCTCGGCGAGGACGGCCTCATCTACCCGGAGGCGGAGGTGAAGGGGAGCGACGTGCTCATAGGCAAGACCTCCCCGCCCAGGTTCCTCGACGAGCAGACGGACTTCCTGTCCCCGCAGAAGAGGAGGGAGACCTCCGTCACCGTCAGGCCCGGGGAGCACGGTTTCGTCGACTCCGTCATGGTCACGGAGTCCGAGAACGGCTCCAGGCTGGTCAAGGTCAAGATTAGGGACCCGAGGGACCCGGAGCTCGGCGACAAGTTCTGCTCCAGGCACGGCCAGAAGGGCGTCATAGGGCGCCTGGTCGACCAGTGCGACATGCCCTTCACCGCCGACGGGGTGACCCCGGACCTGGTGATCAACCCCCACGGCATACCCTCCCGCATGACGGTCGCCCACATCCTCGAGATGATCGGCGGCAAGCTGGGCTCCATGGAGGGCCGCACGATAGACGGCACCGCCTTCTCCGGCGAGAGGGAGGAGTCGATACGCAAGGGCCTCGTCGAGAACGGGTTCAAGCACACCGGGAGGGAGGTGATGTACGACGGCACCACGGGCAGGAAGATCCAGATGGACATCTTCACCGGCGTCATCTTCTACGAGAAGCTGCACCACATGGTCAGCGGCAAGATGCACGTCCGTTCCCGCGGCCCCGTCCAGATCCTGACGAGGCAGCCCACCGAGGGCCGCTCCAGGCAGGGGGGCCTCAGGTTCGGCGAGATGGAGCGCGACTGCCTGATCGGCCACGGCGTGGCCATGGTCATAAAGGACAGGCTCCTCGACGAGTCTGACGGCATCAACCAGTACGTCTGCGGCAACCCCCGCTGCGGCCACGTGGCCATCATGGACAGGCGCGGCGCCGTCTATTGCCCGGTCTGCAAGAACAACACCAACGTGTACATGGTCCAGATGTCCTACGCGTTCAAGCTCCTCAAGGACGAGCTGCTGTCGCTTGGCGTCGCCATGAGGCTCCAGATGGAGGATTTGAAATGACGATGCAAGGCATCTCCAAGAGGATCGGTTCGATCAAGTTCTCCTGCATCTCCCCCGAGGAAATCAGGAAGATGTCGGCCATCAGGGTGATAACCGCGGACACCTACAACGACGAGGGCTACCCCATCGTCGGCGGCCTGATGGACAAGCACATGGGCGTCATCGAGCCGGGCATCAGGTGCGAGACCTGCGGCTGCAAGGTCGACGAGTGCCCCGGCCACTTCGGCCACATCGAGCTCGCGATGCCCGTCATCCACGTCGGCTTCATCAAGGACATCAAGTCCCTGCTGGAATCGACGTGCCACCACTGCGGCAGACTCCTGCTCACCGAGGAGCAGATAGTCGAGCGCATGGAGGCCATGGAGACCATGGAGAGGCTCGGCGGCGACACCGCCGACGCCAAGGACATGACCAAGGAGACGGTGAAGGACGCCTCCAGCAAGGCCCTCTGCCCCCACTGCGGTACAGAGCAGGTCAAGATCAAGCTGGACAAGCCGACCACCTTCAGGGAGACCGCGGACAACCACAAACTGACCCCCAAGGAGGTCAGGGAGAGGCTGGAGCGCATCCCCGACGAGGACCTCAGGACCCTGGGCATGGACCCGGGCACCTGCAGGCCCGAGTGGATGGTGCTCACCGCCCTGGCGGTGCCCCCGGTCACCGTCAGGCCGTCCATCACCCTGGATTCCGGCGACAGGTCCGAGGACGACCTCACCCACAAGCTGGTGGACGTCCTGAGGATCAACCAGAGGCTCAGGGAGAACAGGGACAACGGCGCCCCGCAGCTGATCGTGGAGGACCTGTGGGAGCTCCTGCAGTACCACGTCACCACCTACTTCGACAACCAAACCTCCGGCATACCGCCGGCGAGGCACAGGTCCGGCAGGCCGCTGAAGACGCTGACCCAGAGGCTGAAGGGGAAGGAGGGCCGCTTCAGGTCCAACCTCTCCGGCAAGCGCGTCAACTTCTCCGCCAGGACCGTCATTTCCCCGGACCCGCTGATTTCAATAAACGAGGTCGGCGTGCCCGTCGAGGTCGCCAGGGAGCTGACCGTGCCGGTCAACGTCAACGAGTCCAACATGGAGGTACTCAGGGAAATGGTCGCCCGCGGCACCGAGCCCGTGGACGGGCAGGGCAAGTACGTGCCCGGCGTCAACTACGTGATAAGGTCCGACGGCAGGAGGATCAGGGTCAACGAGCGCAACGCCGAGGACGTGGCCGAGGGCCTGGAACTCGACTACACCGTGGAGAGGCAGCTGGTGGACGGCGACATAGTGCTGTTCAACAGGCAACCCTCGCTGCACAGGATGTCCATCATGGCCCACAGGGTCCGCGTCATGGAGGGGCGCACGTTCAGGCTCAACCTGTGCGTCTGCCCGCCGTACAACGCCGACTTCGACGGCGACGAGATGAACCTCCACGTGATACAGAGCGAGGAGGCCAGGGCGGAGGCCAGGATACTGATGCAGGTGCAGGAGAACGTCCTGTCCCCCAGGTACGGCGGCCCGATCATCGGCGCAATACACGACCACATCACCGGCGCCTATTACCTCACCCACGAGAACCCCAGGTTCAACAGGGCCGAGGCCATGGGGATCCTGTCCAAGCTGGACGGCGTGGAGATCCCCGCGCCGCTCATCGACGAATCCGGCGAGGAGTACTGGACCGGCAGGCAGCTGTTCTCCATCGTGCTCCCGGACGACTTCAGGGCCACGTTCAAGGCGGCCATATGCCAGAACTGCGACGTCTGCAAGAAGGAAGGCTGCGAGTGGGACGCCTACGTGAAGATACGCGACGGCGAACTGATCCAGGGCACCATAGACGTCAGGGGCATCGGCAACAGCAAGGGCCAGATACTCGACCGCATAGCCAGGGACTACGGTTCCGACAGGGTCGCCACGTTCATCGACCAGGTGACCAGGCTCGCCCTCGGGGGGATCATGAACCACGGCTTCAGCACGGGCATCGACGACGAGGACATCCCCGACGAGGCCAAGCTGCTCATAGATTCCTTCACCAAGGAATGCATAGAGAAGGTGGACGAGCTCGTCGATTCCTACGTCTCCGGCACCCTGGAGGCCAAGCCCGGCCGTTCCCTCGAGGACACCTTCGAGCTGTACGTCATGGAGGCGCTGAACAACGCCCGCGACCACGCCGGGGACGTGTCCGCGGACCACCTGGGCCTGTACAACCCCGCCGTCATCATGGCGAGGGCCGGCGCCAGGGGTTCCATGCTCAACCTGTCCCAGATGGCGGGTTGCGTGGGCCAGCAGACGGTGCGCGGCGAGAGGATCAACAGGGGATACGGGAAGAGGACCCTGCCCCACTTCATGAAGGGGGACCTGGGCGCCTACGCCAAAGGGTTCGTCTCCAGCTCGTACAAGAGCGGCCTGTCCCCGACGGAGTTCTTCTTCCACGCCATGGGCGGCAGGGAAGGCCTCGTGGACACGGCGGTGAGGACCTCCAGGTCCGGCTACATGCAGAGGAGGCTCGTCTCCGCCCTCGAGGACCTGAAGCTGATGCCCGACGGGTCCGTCAGGAACACCGCCGGCACCATCGTGCAGTTCACCTACGGCGAGGACGGCTGCGACCCGGCCAAGACGGTCCAGGGCAAGTCCCTGGACGTGGACGACCTGTTCTCCAGGGTCCTGGGCGACAAGGCCGACGAGCTGCTCGCCCTCGACGTGGAGGACGTGGGCGAGGACTACGGGTCCAGGGAGAAGGACGAGATGGAGTTCGAGGAGGAATCCGACGACTACGACGAGATCGAAACCGATTATGAGGGTGATTGAAATGTCCAAGGGAGCTGTGTTTGACGGATTGCTTAGGAGGGGCGTGGACGAGGGCGACGCCGAGAAGATCGCCGCCGCGTTCGGGACCCTGAAGGCGGTATCCGAGGCGAAGCCCGAGGATCTGACGGCCATCGGCATCCCCGAGGGGGCCGCCCCGGGCATCATAGACGCGGCGGGCAAACGCCCGCCGAGGAAGCCCGCCGCCGCGAAGGCCAAGAAGGCCGTCGTCGAGGCCAGGGCCGAGCCGATGGAGCTGGTGTCCAACCCGCACGTGCACACCGAGGACGAGAAGCGCCTGTTGGCCATCGCCGAGGCGGAGGGCGTCGAGCTGCCGCTCAAGCTGATAATAGAGATAGCGTCCAGGATGTCCAAGGCGGAACTGGACGACGAAATCTGCAGGCGGCTCGTCCTGACGGCGCACGAGATGTTCTCCAGGTACCAGATGGAGCCGAACGAGTCCGCCGGGATGATGGCCGCCCAGTCCATAGGCGAGCCGGGCACGCAGATGAACATGCGTACCTTCCACCACGCCGGCGTGGCCAACATAAACGTCACCCTCGGCCTGCCCAGGCTGATCGAGATCGTGGACGCGAGGCGCGTCCCGAGCACGCCCTCCATGACCATCCCCCTCACCGGGCTGGCCAGGGAGGACGAGGGCGTGGCGAAGCGCGTGTCCTACGAAATCGAGATGACCTCGCTCCTGAACGTGGCGTCCGTGGAGACGGACACCACCAACATGCGCGTCATCGTCCGTCCCGACGCCAAGAAGATGTCCTCCAGGGGCGTAACCCTGGACGACATCGTCGAGCGCCTGGGCAAGATAAGGACCCTCCGCGGCCTGGTCGAGGTGCAGGAGTTCGACGTCGTGGTCACCTCCGACGAGCCGTCCTTCAAGAGGCTCCAGGCGATCCACGACGCCGTCAGCAACGCCAAGATAAAGGGCATCGACGGAATCCACAGGGCCGTCCTTTCCAAGGACAAGTCCTCCGGGTGGACGATCGTCACCCAGGGGAGCAACCTGAAGGAGGTCCTGAAGGTGGAGGGCATCGACGCCAGGAGGACCATGACCAACAGCATCAACGAGATCGGGGAGGTCCTCGGGATAGAGGCCGCCAGGAACTCGCTGATCAAGGAGGCCCGCGACACCCTGAAGGACGCCGGCCTCAACGTGGACATAAGGCACCTCATGCTCGTCGCCGACCTCATGACGAACGACGGCGAGGTCAGGGCCATCGGCAGGCACGGGATATCCGGGAAAAAATCCAGCGTGCTGGCCAGGGCGGCCTTCGAGATCACCGCGCCCCACCTCCTCCGCGCCGCCATAAACGGCGAGGTGGACCGCCTGGAGGGCGTGGCGGAGAACATCATCGTCGGCCAGCCCGTGACGCTGGGCACCGGCGCCGTGAACCTGATTTACAGACCCATAAAAAAGGAGGGTGAGCAATGATAGACATAAGCAGAGCATTGAGGACCGCCATCTCCACCGGCAGGGTGGATTTCGGCGTGGACCAGACCGAGAGGGCGATAAAGTCCGGCGAGGCGCAGATGGTCATCGTGGCCAGGAACTGCCCCAGCGAGATCCTGATGTCCGACGACATCGGGGTCAAGGTGCACCGCTACGAGGGCAGCAACATGGAGTTGGGCGCCCTGTGCGGCAAACCGTTCTCCGTCTCGGCCCTGGCGGTCATCGACAAGGGAAGCTCGAACATACTTTCGCTGTGAGAAAATGCAACAGGAGATCGTGTTCACCGCCGAGACCCTCAACCTGATAGCCTTCTTCGAGAAGCTGACGAAGACCACGGTGAGGGACTGCATAGTGTTCCCGGACAAGATCGCCTTCGTCGTCGACGAGGGGCAGGGCGTGCTGGCGGTGGGCAAGGACGGCGGGAACGTCATAAAGGCGTCCGAGATGACCAGGAAGAGCATCAGGGTCGTGGAGTATTCCCCGGACCCGGAGAAGTTCGTGATGAACGTCTTCCACGTCTACGGCCCCCAGAAGGTCGAGATCACGAAGAACAGCCACAACGTCACCCACGCCACCGTGACCGTGGCCCCCGAGCATAAGGGGAAGGCCATCGGGAAGGAAGGCAGCAACCTAAAGGTCGCCAGGGAAATCATCCGCAGGCACCACGACATCCAGAGCGTCAACGTCGGTTGAGCGGCACCCGCTCCACCTCGAGCCGGTCTGCGGTCGGGTACTCCTCGACCACGTAGCAGCGGTACGGCAGCTCCGCCGCCAACTCCTCGAGGACCCAGGCGGCCGCCTCCAGCCTGCCGCCGGCGACGCGCACCAGTTCCGTAGGCACGCCGTATCCTTCGATGAGCGAGGCCATCGCCCCTTCCGGGTCCTCCGGATAGGCAATCCCCCTTAGTATCGTGCCGTCCTCCGTGACGACGTCCATCCCCAGGGCGACCCTCTCGGCCCTCCTTATCAGGCGGTTCCTCAGCTGCGCCCCGTCCTTGAACGAGGACGAGCACACGTGGATCGGCAGGCCGGGATGCCCTTCCATCGCCGCAATGGCCATTTCCAGGGACCCCAGGACGGCGGCGGAGCAATCGTCCGCCGGTTCGTAGCCGCGCTCGGCCATCATGTCCCAGTTGCCCTCGGAAAACTCCAATTCGTTGATGTTAACGAAGCGGACGCCCACGTCTTCGGCGTAGTCCAGCAGGGCGTCCAGTTCCGCCTCCAGGCCGGGCAGGGCGGGCACCTCGATGCCCACGTCCATCTTGGAATTCCTGACTATTGTTTCCAGCTGGGTCTTTTCCATGGATTTCCAAAGTCCCACGGGGGGATGGAACCGGATCTCGTCCAACCCGGCCTCTTCCAGGGCTTTCGCCTTGTCGGTATCGATCGTCGACGTGTAGAGGTGGATGTGATGCCCCTTGCCGTACCGGTCCTTGAGCATCCTGATGGCGGTCACGCAGGCGCCCACGTCCTCGAGGGGGTCCCCGCCGGTGATGCCGGTGCCTTCCGCGCCAATCGCCTCGGCCTCGGCGAACATCTCCTCCAGGCGGCCGATGCGCATCTCGTCGGCGAACACCGCCTTCTTTCCGCGCCTGTCGTCGGAGACGGGGCAGTAGTAGCACCCTGAGGAACACACGCCGGTGATGAAAAGCACCATCTTGGCCCCCTTGGCGCATATCTCGCACCCCTTTGCCGGCGGACCGGACAGGGCGGAACCGAAACCGAAACCCTCCCCCATCGGCACGGCAACGCCGCGATTTCTTAATAACCCTCCTATGGGATTTGGTGGCGATGAAAAAGGACAAGAGGCTCGTGCTCGCCCTAGACGAGACCGTTCCCGCCAGGGCGTTGGCCATAGCCGAGGCCGTGGCGCCCCACGTCGACGCCATAAAGATAAACTGGCCGCTGGTGCTTTCCGCGGGGCCGGGCGTCATCGATCAGATTTCCCAGTTTTCCGACGTCGTCTGCGATTTCAAGGTGGCGGACATCCCGAACACCGTGCGCCTGATCGTCGAGCGGTCCGTGGCGAGGGGGGCTTCCGCCGTCATTGTCCACGCCTTCACGGGCCCCGATTCCCTCGAGGCCGCCGTCGACGCCGCCGGCCGCGCCGAGATTTACGCCGTGACGGAGATGAGCCATCCCGGGGGCAGGGTCTTCACCGCGCCCCACGCCGAGGAAATGGCCCGCCTGGGTCTCGATGCCGGCGTCTCCGGGTTCATCGCCCCCGCGACGCGGCCCGACAGGATCGCGGCGATCCGGCGCATCGCCGGTGACCTGAAGATCCTCTCCCCCGGCGTCGGCGCTCAGGGAGGGTCCGTCGCCGATGCATTGGCCGCCGGCGCCGACTACGCCATCGTCGGCAGGGCGATATACGGCGCCGCCGACCCCGCCGCGGCCGCCGCGGATTTCGCGTCCCAGGCCGCTTCCCGGTGAGCGGATTTCTCCCTTAATCGCGGGTGCGGTTAACGTTTTATACGGCGACTATAATCGACCCGTAATCCAACGGATAGCGGAGTTTTTGACAATGCGCAAGTTCAGGTTGAAATCGGAAGGTCGCGACGGGCGCTCCCCGTCTGCCCCGAAGTCCAATACGCGCTCGGTTTTGCTGTTGTTGGCCATTGCCGCCCTGGCGCTTTTCATCAGGGTGTTTTTCGCCTATGACGCCGCCGTCGCCGACGGCTTTGCCTTTTCCGGCTCGAGCGCCCCCTACCACCACAAAGTGATAACCACCCTCCTGGAGACCGGCGTACTCATAACCTCCGACCAATCCCTGAACTTCCCGCTGGGCTCCGTCAACCCCAACCCGCCCGGCTTCGACCTCGTGGCAACCGCCGTGGCGCTGGTGGGGACGTCCCTGGGCATGCTTCCCCCGAAGGCGGCGCACATCGCCCTGCTGACGTCGTCCCCCGTCCTCGGCACCCTGTCGACGGTTGTCGCCTACTTCCTGGGCAAGGAGGTTTTCGGCAGGAAATCCGCCGGCATGCTCGCCGCCCTGTTCGTTGCCCTGTGCCCCGCGGTGATAACCCAGACCGTGTTGTCCAACGGCACCGAGATACCCTTCGTGCTCTTCCTGTCGCTGTTGATGGCGGTATTCGCCTTCAGGGCGGTTTCCGCGATACCCCAGGACACGGGGTCCAAGGGCGTTGTGGACATCCTCAAATCCAACAGGCCGCTGCTTTTCAACTCCGTGATGGCCGGTCTGGCATTCCTCTGCATAATGCTCTCCTGGGGCGAGTACAGGCCCCTGCTGGTCGTCGCGGTCTTCACCATGGCAGTCATGGTCCTCGCCGACCGCTTCACCGGCAGGGACCCGAGGGCCACCGCCCTGGCGTTCTCCGTGATGATTGCCCTGCCCTCGCTGCTGGCGATCCCGGTTCACGTATACGTCGGCCTGTGGGAACCCGTCATGTTCGGCAACACCATGTTCGCGCTGATATGCGTCGCCCTGTGCCTCGGGTTCGCCATGGCCAGGGAACTCCCCTGGACCCTCACCGTGCCGGCGTTCGCCGCCGTCGCCGCCGTGGTCTTCGTGTATCTCGGTGTGTTCGCGGACGGGATGCTGGCCACCATAGCCAACGGCGGGAGCGTCGCCCCCTCCTTCGGCGGCGACGTCAGGAGGATACCCCTGTCGACGCTTTCCACGATGTTCGGCTGGGCCACGATGTGGCTCGGCTGGGCGATGGTCGCGATGCGCCTGTACAGGCTGCCGGCGAACAAGGATTCCAGACCCTATCTGTTCCTTCCCGTCTGGATGGCCGCCATG
>JAAYNL010000004.1 GCA_012520845.1 Thermoplasmatales archaeon
CTGGAGGGCCGCCATGATGGCCATGGGCTGGGAGAACGAGGCCTTGGCCGCCCTGGCGGCGCCCGCCTACGCCCTCGGTTTCGCGGGCGTCCTGATATGGTTGTTCCGCGTCGCCGGCCTTTCCGACTACTACCAGAGCCTCAAGGGCGTCGACGCCAAGACGTTCCTGCGCAGGCTCGTCAAACCCATACCCTTCGGCGCCGTGCTCGCCGTGGCGCTGCTCGTGATAGCGCCGAACGCGATGTACGCCATCGATTCCGGCATAGCCACCAACGACAAGGAGGCCTACAACGAGAAGACCGGCGTGGAAAGGGAACTATTCGGTTCCATCGGCTATTACGTGGAGGGCTCCGACGCCAGGGACCGTTCCGATTTCTTCGAATCCCTGTCCGGCACGCCCAAGAGCGGGGCGATGGTCACGGGCCAAAGCGCCGTCGTCGACGCGTCCGCCAACGGGTTCAGCTCCGTTAGCGATTCCCAGGGCAACGGCCTGGTCGCCGCCTCGCACATACTGCTGTCCAACGGCGGCAACGGCGAGGCGATCGCGGCCATGATGTACCGCATAATCTCGTCCAAGGGCGGGATCGCCGCCTTCAAGGATCAGTTGACCGGGCCCGACGGCCTGTCGGACGCCGCCTACGGCACCCTCGTCGAGAGGGACCGCGACGTGGCGAAGTCCCGCGCCGAGATCCTCGCCGACCCGGACAGGTACGGCAAGTTCAGGCCCGACATGGACGACGAGAGCGTCCGGTACGTTGTTTTCAAGAGCACCCTCGTGGACGAGTGCGACGTTTACCAAATCGCCAGTATGTACGACGCCGTGTGCGAAAAGGCCGACGCCAAAATCACGTACGTGGCGGTCAGCGGGGACATGCTGCCGTTGAGCATGCGGTCCCAGGCCATCGTCAACATGTACGTCGCCGGGTACTACGTGGACTCCAGCGCCAAGGCCCAGTTCATCAGCGCCTTCCAATACGGTCAGCAGACCTATTTCAACGGCGTCAAGGACGCCTTCGCCGACACCGTCCTCTGGAGGGCGGCCATCGGCCTCATGCCCTCGGACGGCAAGGGCGCCCAGAGCCTGTTCAACGATGTGGGCGACGGGTCCGCCGTCCCCGTGCCGGGGAACGGCCTGTCGTGCTTCAAGGTCGTCCGCTGGGACATAAAGTACAACCCGGCGGAGGACGCCGAATACGATTCCGAGGGTTGGGTCGTGCTCCCCGCCGCGGAGGCCCTGAGGAGATACGGCGAGGACGGCGGCACCATCGGCCACGTATCGTCGTTGCCGGTGGTGCTTGAGTACGTTTCGCCCGCGGGCAACGGCGTCTCCGGCACCGTCACCCACGGCGCAGACAAGGTCAAGGGCATCGAGGTATCCACCGTCGACGCCAATGGGAGGGTCATGTCCATCGCCATCACCGGGGAGGACGGCAAGTACGCCCTGCCCGTCATCGGCGGCGAGGCCGAGGTCAGGTTCCGCGCCGGCGTGCACGACGGCAAGGGCTTCGCCCTGGCCAGCAAACCCGTCGAGGCGGTCGTGGATTACGACATACCCGCCACGTCCTACGAGGGCAAACTCGTCCCCCGCGAATTCATCGGCGGCCTGGTCTTCAAGGGCAAGGCCTCCGGCGCCGAATACGCCGTCGCGCCCGTCGGCGAAACCGTCAACGTGCCGTCCATCGTCCCCGACGTATACGACGTGGAAATCGTCCGCAACAACAACGCGATTAAGACGGTCACTGTGACCGTGTACCCGGGCGCCAACACCGGCCACGAAATCGAGACTGGGAAGGACGTCGCCGTGACGGTGACGGGTCCATACGGGGAAGCCCCGGGTGCGGACCTCGCGCTCCGCGTGGAGAGCCTGGCCCCCGAGGGCTTCGACGAAACCATAACCATCGCCGCGGCCGACGGGGGCAAGGGCGAAATAACCGTGCCCGAACTCAGGTCGTCGGGCGCCGGCGAGCAGGAGTTCACGTACAGGGTTTCCGTGGCCACCGCCGGTTACTGCGGCCAGGCGGAATTTTCGTCCACCTCGGGCAGCGTCACCGTGAAATATTACCCAGCCACGGAAATCGACGCCGACCCGGACGCTGCGAACGTCCTCTACGAGGGGTACGCCGGGAAGCCCGTCGAGCCCGTCGGGGGCAAGATCAAGGTGCCCGACAGCGCGTTCGGGCTGGGCAGCTTCACGCTGTACGGCGTGAAGGGAGGCGAGGTTTCCATATCCCTCAACGGCGCCCCCCAGGCGTTTGCGGCCGCGCACAAGGTGTCCGGCAAGCTGAAGCACACCGATGCCAACGACGTCGTGACCGACGTTAAGGGCACCGTCGGGTTCATCAGGGCGGACGGCGCGGCGGTGTACGTCCCTGCGACCGAGGACGGTTACGGCGTGCTGCTGCCCGCCGGCGACTACGACGTGTACGCGTTCTCCACCGACAAGAAAAAGGTCCATTTCGGCAAAATAACCGTGGCGGACGCGGACCTGGAGAAGGATCTCGACACGGAACCCGCCAGGGAGGTCACCGGATACGTGAGGGCAATGCACGAGTACCTAAGGCACGTCGCCGTCACCGTGACGTCGGCGGAAACGACCGGGTTCCCGGCCAAACTGGTCATTATGACCGACAACTCCGGGAAGTATTCCGTGATCCTTCCGGAAGGCAAGGGGGCCGTGGTCGGGGTCACGGCGACCGGATTCGTCGGCACCGCAAGCCAGGAGGCGGGTGGCGAGGCCTCCGCGTTCCCGTATATTTCGTTGAACAAGAAGATAGACGTCACCAACAACACCGGCTACAAAATCACCATGTACGGCTCCACGATCCTGGACGGTGCGACGGAGACCGTCGAATTCACCGGGACCAGTCTCAGCGACTCGTACATAACGGACCCGGCCGACGCCAAGGTCCAATGGTCGGACGCGGCGAGCGTCGACCCGGGAATGACCGCGGTGACGTTCGATACGAACTCCGTGCTGACCCTCCACGAATACGCCGTGGACGGCGTGACCGACCCTGAATTCTCCGTGAAGCCGATGGACGACGACGGCGGCAAGTTCGAAACGTCCGGCAACAAGGCCTACCTTGAGCACGGCAAGAGGTTCGTGATCACCGTCACCGACGGCGACGGCAAGATGGAAATCGTCGAGAAAACGCTCCTCGCCGCGCAGGCCGAGACCCTGGCGGCCAAGGAGCCGTTGACGGTGAAAACCTTCGTGGGTGCCCTGCCCGAGGACGCCCTTGGCACCTTGGACGATTCCAGGGTGTACGCCACCTATTCCGGCATCGAAATCGAATTCAAGAAGAAGGATGGCGCCTACGAGGGCGCGGTGCCCAACACGGGCAGCGTCAAGGTCACGGCCGAATACACGTACGAGTTCGCCGACGAGGGGATAACCCGCAAATACAGCGCGTCGGAGACGAAGGACGGCATACCGGCCGACGCCGGCGAGGTCATGGTGAACGTCTCGTTGCGCAACGACGGGTCCGACCCCATAATCCCGGACGGCGAGAACGTAACCGCCGCCTTCGAGGACCTGGTGGGCGTCATGGACGTAACCAACGTCAAGGAGACCAGGCTGGCCTTCAAAATGACCGTCGACACCAGCGCCCCGAAGCTGAGGACGCTTTCGCTTTCCGGCACCAACTGGGTCTCGATAAGGTTCTACGAGGACGGCGCGCTTAAAAACGAAATCGCCTCCGTCTCGAGCGACACGGGTTCCGCCACCTTCTACGCCGCGGGCGTATACGACGGAACCGTCCATGCCGCGGACGACCTGAAGGTGACGTTCAAGGACCTTGCGGGCACCGAAGTGGCGAAGGGCACCCTCGCCGGCGCCGACGCCAAGCCCGCCTGGAAGAAAACCGTTCCCGACGCGGATTCCACGAAGGTCGGCAAGGAGCCCGGCATCGCCGGGGAGTACGAATATTACCACGCCGTGAAGCTGGTCAACGACGACAACCACTCCAAGACCTTCAAGGTCAAGACGACCTTCGACGACTCGGATCCCAAGTGGCTCGCGACGTTCGTCACCGAGGACGGCAGGACGATGAGGGACGTGGCCGGCGGCGAGGTCAACGACGTCGTCGTGCCCGGCAACGGCGCCACGGTGGCCTACGTGAAATTCACGTCCGCCTTCGGCGAAAAGACGTCCACCCCCAAAGTGGAATTCGAGGTCACGTGCCCCGGCTTCACGGTTTCCGCCGACGGGGACGGCGTGACGATATCCGCCGACGGCTCGACGGCGACGTTCGAATCCGTTTCCCAGGAAATCGACCTGGGCATCGCCGGCGCCTCCGCCTCGGGCCGCGGGGTGTTCAATGAGGACGGAAAGGTCCCCAACGTCGTCTGGGCGCTGCTCGCGGGCATCGTGCTGTTGATACTGCTGACCGCCTGGATGGGCATGAGGAGGGGGGTGTTCACACGAAGAAAGTAATCTGTTTGGCAATCGTCGTCGCTATGTTGGCGGCGGCGCTCCCCGGCTTCGTCGCCGGGGAAGGGACGGAGTATACCCTGACGTTCGACAAGAACGGGGAGGACGTCACCGGCAACGCGCCCGCCCCCGCGCAATACAAGGGCGGGGATATCGTGGCGTTCCCGGGCCGCGGGGATTTGGTCAACGGGGAAAAGGCCTTCCGCGGATGGGCGACAAGCAAGACGGCCGCCAAACCGCTGGAGTCGTACTCCATGCCTTCCCACGACACGACGCTGTACGCCGTGTGGGGGGACAGCCTCGTGGTGACGTTCAAACCGAACGGCGGGACGATGGCCAAGACCGCGTTCGACGGGTATTCCGCGGACGATGACGTAGCCAACGCGGAGGCGACCAAGGCGAACTCCACGCTGGCCGGCTGGTATAAGGACCCAGCCCTGGGCGAGGCATGGGACTTCGCCGTCGACAAAATGCCCGACAGGGACCTGTTCCTTTACGCCAAATGGGAACCGGCGGCCATCGCGACGTCCGTCACCGGGGAAAGGGATTACTGTTCCGTGAAGGACGGCGGGCTGGACGAGACGGAGTTCACGCTGAAATCCAGCGGCCACGTCTACTACACCGCCACGCTAACCGGGCCGGGAGGCAAGGACTATTCGACCTCCAACCTCACGCCGGCGAAAAGCTCGTTCTCGTCCTCGGCCACAATCAAGGTCAGGGATTTGAACGACGCGGGCGACTACAAGCTCACCGTCAAGTTCTACGAGGATTACGACCGCACCAAGCTCATATCCGAGAGGGGCGCTCCCCTCAAGGCCGTGGAGCCGGTGGTGCTGAAGGTCACCGTCACCAACGGCTCCTGGGTGGCCGTCGAGCTCCCGGTCTACTTCAAGGTGGGCGGCGAGAGGGTCGAGGGCAGCGAGCAGACCGTCAAGATACCGGCCGCCACCGATGACGGCCCGGGGAAGAAGGAGGTGGAGTACAAGTACGTGGCCCGCGACCTGGGGAGGAGCAGCACCTATTCCCTGGAGGCGGAGAACACAGAGACCGTCGCCGGCACCGTCAAGGGCCTCGGCGTCGCCCACACCTTCTATTCCGTGCAGAAGGACTACTCGTGGGCGACGTGGCTTTCCGCCATTTTCCTCGTCGTCGTGGCGCTGATCGCGTTGTACGTCTACAGGAAACCGGTCAAGAACGTCGGCAAACCGAAATCCCGCAGGTGAGGGCTCACCCGTCCATAACCTTGGCGACGGCCAGGTCGGACCTCGTCCTCTCGACGACGCCCCTGGCGACGTCCTGCTTCCTGCGCAGCGGCACCACGGCGTCCGGGACGTCGAAGAGCATCAGCCCGTCGGCGACGGTTTCCATGGTGCGGAAAACCGCCTCGGCGCCTGCAAGGTCGCCGGCCATCAGCCTGCCCAACGCCAGGCGCCTCATCTCGCCTACGGAGTCGGCTAAGCCCATTGCCCACGCCCCCGGGTCCACGCCAAGGGATTCCCACGTGGGGATCGCGCAACCCTCGGCCACGGCGACGAGGATCCTGGCCTCGGCGTATTCGGCCAGGGCGTCCGTGACGGGCCCCCATCTGGCGTCCTCGCCCGGGAAATCCCCGAAAAGGGATTCCATCGATTCCAGCGGCACCGTGGGGTCGGCGCCGGAATGCACCGCGTGGATCACCGCCTTGGAGGCCCGGATCAACGCCCTCGACTTGCCGATGGCGCGTTCCCTGGAGTTTTCGGCCAGGGCCAATTCCTCCCTGGCCCTTTCCATAGATTCCATGAAACCCATGGCCGCGCCATCGGAGGGGTTGGATAAACCCCTTCCCATACGCCCAGATGAAGTGACATTAATATTCCGGACGCACATTCGGTGGTATGTTCTGTCAAAAATGCGGCAAGGAGAACGAGGACGGCGCCAGGTTCTGCGCCCATTGCGGGGCGGAGCAGGCCCCCGCCGCCGGCTACCAAAACCTTGGACATGGCGGTGCCCCTCTCGGCCCGGCGGAGCAGGCTCCCGCCGCCGGCTATCAAAGGCCGCCCGTGTACTATACGGAAAAGAGCGTCGGCCTGACCATTATACTGGGTCTCATCATCACGGGTGCGGGCCAGATGTACGTCGGCAAAATCGGCCGCGGGATAGCATTCCTGCTTTGCGGGATGGTGCTCGCCGCGCTGACCTTCGCTTTCATCCCCGTTGTGATTCTGCTTCTCATCTTCCTCATTTACGTTTTGTACGACGCCTATTCCCTGGCGAAGGAATACAACACGTATCTGCGTATGAACGGGCAACCGCCGTGGTAAGGCGCATTGGTCGTACCGTCCGGTACAGGGGGTTGGCAAACCCCGTCGCCAGTTGGCCATAAACCATATTATACCTCCTTTCCGGATTCCGTTGCATGTATTGCCAAAAGTGCGGCAAGGAAATCGTCGATGGGGTCAGGTTTTGCGCTGCCTGCGGGGCGGAGCAGACCCAGGGATACGCATCACCCAGGGTCGTCTACACGGAGAAGAGCGCCGGCATTGCCATTTTGCTCGGTCTCATACTCGTCGGCGCCGGGCAGATGTACGTCGGCAAAATCGGCCGCGGCATAGCCTTTCTGCTGATCGGTTTGATACTTTATCCCGCGTTCATCGTCCCGCTGTTTTTCATGCCTTCCACGACGGGCCTTTTGGTAGGGATTGCGATAATCTCGCTGGTGGCGGTTGTGTACGCCATTTACGTGCTGTACGACGCCTATTCCCTGGCGAAGGAATACAACGCATATCTGCGGACGAACGGGCAGCCTCCCTGGTGATGCGCCCAATCACCTGAGGGAAGTCAAGAACGACCTTTCCGCATCCAGCGAGGCGATTTCCGCACCCAACCGCTCCAGGTAGGACGGCGGGCATTCCGGGAATTCCAGCCCCTTGTACTCTATTCCGGTCATGACCAGTCCCGTGGGGTCGGCCAGGCCGAAGGTCACGCGTTCCCCGGCCAGGGCGTCCGAGACCTTGGAAACGGGCTGTTTGCCCGAAGCGACAGACACTATCGCGGCCACGAGCCTCCTGACCAGGTGCCAAAGGTAGTTCCGGGCCTCGAAATCGATGCGCATCAAACTACCTTCGATGCCGACGTCCACCTTTCTCATGTCAATCACGGTGTCCCTGTCGTCGGTCTTGCAGAACATGGAGAAATCGTGTTCCCCGACGAACAGGGCGGCGCATTCCTGGGCAAGACCCAGATCCAGACCGTCCGCCGGGAGCGTGTATCTGTACGAGCGGGATTCGGCCTTCCTCGGGTCGAAGTCGTCGGGAACGCCGACGGCGCTGACGTAATAGACGCAATCGGAGACGGCGTTCAGGGCGCGGAGCATCGTGGCGTCGTCCCCGAACCGGGTATCGACGACGAAGACGTTGCAAAGGGCGCTGACGCCCGCGTCCGTCCTGCTTGCAGCCTTGAGGTTGTGGTCGCCCCCCGTCTTTTCGATCGTTTCCAAATCGGCGATGATCCTTCCCTCGACGGTCCTTTTGCCGGGCTGCCTCTGGGACCCGGCGAAACGCTTCCCCTGGTAGGCCACCTTAAGCGCGACCCGTCTAGTCGACATGGGCCGCGCGCAGGCGCTCCATGTGGTCCACGCGCCTTTGGACGAGTTCCTTCTTGCCTATGTCGTGCCTCACGAAGCAGCCGTCGCAGACCACGTGTTTGAGGGCCTCCTCGCAATTCCTCTCGGCCTTTTCCAACGTGTCGGCGATGCCAACGACGCCGATGGACCGGGACGTCCCCGTGACCAGTTTCCCGCCCACTTCCTCGACGTTGGCAAAGAAAACCTCCGCCCCCGCGGCCCGCGCCGCCTCGACGTCGACTTTGATCCCGGCCCCGGGAACGGGCCTGGTGCCGTATCCCTCGGGCACGACGTACTTGCAGACGGTCGCCTTCCTGGAGAATTCGACGTCGGATTCCAGGTTGCCCCTGGCCATCCTCATGCAGACGTCGGCGAAATCGCTCTTCAGTAGGGGGAGGACGTTCATAGCCTCCGGGTCGCCGAAACGGGCGTTTATCTCGATGATCTTCGGCCCGTCCACGGTAAGCATGAATTGGCCGTACATCGGGCCCCTGTAGGGACAACCCTCCTTGGCCATGGCGTCGACGATGTCCCTGAGTATGCGCAGCGCCTGTTTCATGTCCTTCTTCTCGACGAAGGGCAGCAGGTGGTCGGCGTCCGAATAGGAACCCATGCCGCCGGTGTTCGGCCCCACGTCCCCCTCGAAAGCCCTTTTGTGGTCCTGGACGAGGGGCATCGGCGATATCTTCCTGCCGTCGCAGAACACCATGAGCGTGAACTCCTCGCCCACGGCCTTTTCCTCGATGATGACGCCGGCCCCGCCGATGTTTTCGGAGAAGATCTCGCCGACGTACTCTGCGGCGTCCTCAATGGTATGGATGTGCTCCCCCTGGACCTTGACGCCTTTGCCGCCGGTGAGGCCCACGGGCTTCACGACGATCTCGTGGGCGACCGTCTCCAGGTAGCGGACGGCCTCCTCCTTGTTGTTGAAGGAGGCGAAGGCGAGGTTCCCCTCGATGCCGTATTTCCTGACGAGCTCGCGCATGAACGTCTTGGACGTCTCGATGCGCGCGGCGTTCGCCGTCGGCGCGGCGCACGCGACGCCCTGCCTTTCCAGGGCGTCGACCAAACCCGCCTCCAGCGGGGCCTCCGGCCCGATGAACGCGAACTGCGCCCCCACCTTCGCGGCGTAGGCGCAGACCGTTTCCACGTCGGTCTCCGGTGCCAGGAGGTAATCCTTGGCCAGGGCTATGATGCCCGGGTTGGCGGTTTTCATCACCGCGTGTATCTCCGCGCCGGACCTGTGCAGGGCCTCGACGGCGGCGTGTTCCCGCCCGCCCCCGCCGACGGTAAGGAAAATCATCCGACCACCCCGAGACCCAGGGCCTCGGCGACTTCCTCGAGGCCGTTTCCGGATTTGGCGTCGCAAAGGACCATCTTCTTGACCCCGCCGGTCAGTCTTTCGTAGTCTTTGACGAGGATGCCCGGGTCGACGCCGACGGCGTCGCTTATGCCCACCTTGTTGAGGACCGCGACGTCGGAGTGGAGGAAGATGTCCGGGTGTTTGCGCACCATGTCGTCGCCCTCGGTAACGGATATCACCACCGCCCGGTAATCGGTGCCCAGGGGGAAATCCGCCGGGCAGACGAGGTTGCCCACGTTCTCGACGAAGAGCACGTCGATGGCGTCCAGGTCGAGTTCCTTGAGGGCTTTGTTCACCATCACCGCGTCCAGGTGGCATTCCTTGCCCGTGTTGCAGTTCACCGCCGTCACGCCGGCGGCGACCATGCGGTCGAAGTCGTCCCTGCCTGTGACGTCGCCGGCGATCGCCCCGATCCTCAAACCCCTTTTGGAGAGAAGCTTCGCCAACTCGCAGACGATGGTGGTCTTCCCGGCGCCTATGGAGCCCATGAAGTCGACGGATTTCACGTCGTGTTCCATGAGCGCCCGGTAGTTCTCGCGGGCTTTCTTGTGGTTCTCCTGGAGAACGTCGTACACCATGCCCACGTCGGTGATCATGTGCATGGGTCGGGGAATGCGGTACCGCTTTAAGACTATCCCGTATTTTCAGGCGTAAAAAGGGAGCGTCCCCCGTCGTGCGTCAGGCGAAACGTACGAATAATCTTAATGCGGCCGAGCAATCGGGACTCGGACGGGTACGCATGGAGTACGAAGGCAAGCTTTGGGTCGCGAAGTCCGACGAGAAGGTGTTCCTCCTGCCGAGGATGGCCAATAGGCATGGTCTCATCGCCGGCGCGAGCGGCACCGGGAAATCGGTGACGCTGAAGGTGCTGGCGGAATCGTTCAGCGAGATCGGCGTGCCCGTGTTCCTTTCCGACATCAAAGGGGACATGGCGGGCTTACTCAACCCCGGCGCCGGCGGCGAGAAGATGGAGAGGCGCATCGATTCCCTGGGTATCGACCGTTTCTCCTACGAAGGGTTCCCCTGCCGATTCTGGGACGTCTACGGCGAGAACGGGCATCCCGTGAGAGTGACCGTCGAATCCATGGGCGCCGACGCCCTGTCGAGGATATTGGAGCTGTCCCAGGTTCAGACGGACGTCCTCCGCGTCGTGTTCAGGATATGCGCCGATTCCGGCTGGCGCCTCGTCGATTCCAAGGATCTCGTTTCCGTGCTGCAGTATCTCTTCGACAACCGCGCGGACTACGAATCCGAGTACGGGTCGATGTCGTCCCAATCCCTGGGTGCCATACAGAGGTCCGTGAGGGCCCTCGCCGACAGGGGCGGCGACACCTTCTTCGGCGAGCCCGCCCTGGACATCCACGACTGGATGGGCACTGCCGACGACGGCCGCGGGTGGGTCAACATACTGCACAGCGTCAAGCTCGCCCACAATCCGAAACTCTACGCCACCTTCCTGGTCTGGCTCATGACCGAGCTGTTCAGGGTCCTGCCCGAGGAGGGCGACCCGGAGAAACCCAAGCTGGTGTTCTTCTTCGACGAGGCCCACATGCTGTTTTCCGACGCGCCCAAGAATCTGTTGCAGGACGTGGAGCGTACCGTCAAACTGATCCGGTCGAAGGGCGTCGGCATCTATTTCATTTCCCAAAGCCCGTCCGACATACCGGATTCCGTACTGTCCCAGCTCAGCAACAGGGTGCAGCACGCTCTGCGCGCCTACACCCCCGGCGAACAGAAGGCGGTCAGGGTGGCCGCGTCGGCGTTCAGGCCGAACCCGGCGTTCAAGACGGAGGACGTCATCACCGAGCTGGGCGTGGGCGAGGCCCTCGTGTCCTTCCTGGACGCGGAGGGTAGGCCCGGTGTCGTGCAAAAGGCGAAGATACTTCCGCCGAAGAGTTTCATGGGCAGCATACCCGCGGCCGACTACGAAGCGGCCATCAAGGGGACCAAGATGGACAGGAAATACGGCAGGACGGTCGACGGGCCGTCGGCGTACGAGGCCATCGAGGCCCTGAGGAAGAAGGCCCCGAAGGAAGAGAAGGCGGCGAAGAAGGCGGAGCCGAAGAAGAAGGAGAGCGCCCTTTCGAAGAACCTGTCCAAGATGGCCGGCAGCGCCTCCTCCGCGATCGGGCGGGGGATTGGGGGCAAGATATCGAAGAAGCTCTTCGGGCGGAAATGAACTGGGGACGTCAAGATGGCATATTCTAAGAGGTTGGAAACCCTGCTTTCCAAGGCCGGAGCCGAAATCGGCTGCAGACTTTCGGTGCGCAGGGGCGGGGCGAGGTTCGAAGGGATCCTGATGGGTCACGGAGACGCCAACGACCCCGACGCGATCGTGATCAAGACCGCCGGCGGTTACAATGCCGGGATAATGCTGGGCGAGGGGGACTCCGTCGAGGTGCTTTCCCCCCCGGCCAAGACCCAGGCCCGTAAAAAAGGCACGGGGAAGGCGAAAAACGGTTCCCCCAGGGTCGCCGTGGTCGGCACCGGCGGGACCATCGCCGCGTCGGTCGACGCCGCTTCCGGCGCCCTCGGCCCCAACAGGGCCCTCGAGGACCTGCTCGACGAGGTGCCCGGCCTGAGGGACGACTTCGAAATCGTCGCCGAACAGCCGTTCGCCGTGTTTTCCGAGGACATGGGCCCGTCCCGCTGGACCGCCTTGGCCGAGGCAGTCGTTTCGGCGGCGGCAAAGGACGTCGCCGGCGTGGTCGTCACCCACGGGACGGACACCATGGGCCATTCGGCGGCGGCCCTGTCCTTCATGCTGAGGGGCATCGGCAAACCGATCGTCCTCACGGGGGCGCAGAGGTCCCCCGACAGGCCATCGTCCGATGCCTTTGGCAACATACTTTCCGCCGCCCGTTACTGCGCGACGGGGAAACCCGGCGTGTACGTGCTCATGCGCGGGGGCCTCAACGACGACGAATACGCCCTGTTCGAGGGCACGAGGGCGAAGAAGATGCACACCTCCAGGAGGGACGCCTTCCGGGCCCCCAACGTCGGCCCCTTCGCGACGATGGACGACGCCGGCGCCATCGAATACCTGCGGGACGCCCTTCCCGTGGCCAAGTATGAGCCCAGGACCCGCCTGGAACCCGCCGTGGCGCTCGTCAAGATCTACCCGGGCATCGGTCCGGCGGAACTTTCCGCCCTGGTGTCCGGGAAGAAAGGGATCGTCATAGAGGGCACGGGCATGGGGCACGTCCCCTCGGCGCTGATCGGGACCGTCGCCGATCTCGTCTCCTCCGGCGTGTTGGTGGGTATCGCAACCCAGTGCGCAGGGGGCTCGGTCAACCTCAACGTGTACGGCACGGGCAGGGCGCTCCAGGCCGCCGGGGCGATACCGCTTTCCGACACCCTGCCCGAGACGGCGCTGGTGAAGATGATGTGGGCCCTCGCCAACTGCGAGGACCCCGCGGGGGCGATGCGGACCCCACTCGCGGGCGAATGCTCCGACAGGAGGGAACTGGTATGAAAATCCCGAAGGGGCTGCGGTGCGGCATAGAGATCCACCAGCAGTTGGACACCCGCAAACTGTTCTGCGCCTGCGCCACGGGACTGTCCGACGAGGGCCACGGGGCATACCGCCGGAGGCTTAAACCCGTTTCCGGGGAATTGGGCGCGATCGACAGGGCGGCGATGATCCAGTACAAAAAAGGCGTGGGCTTCGAATACCAAACCGTTCCCGGCCTGAGCTGCCTCGTCGACCTGGACGAGGAACCGCCCGTGGGCCCCGACGCGGACGCCGTCAGGCTCGGGCTGACGTTCTCGGCCATGATCGGCGCGGACGTCGTCGACGAAATCCATTTCATGAGGAAAATCGTGGTCGACGGTTCGAACACCACGGGCTACCAAAGGAGCGCGCTGATTTCCGTCGGCGGCCACGTCGACATAGGCCACAAGAAGATCGGGATACTCACCACATGCCTCGAGGAGGACGCGGCCAGGAAAATCTCCGAGGAAAAGGGCATCGTGACGTACAGGCTCGACAGGCTCGGCATCCCTTTGCTGGAAATCGCGACCGCCCCGGACATGGAGACGCCGGAGGAGGTCAGGGAGGCCGCCCTCAGGATCGGGACGATGCTCAGGGCGACGAAGGGCGTCAAGAGGGGCATAGGCACCATCAGGGAGGATCTCAACATATCCATCCCCGGCGGGGCGAGGGTCGAAATCAAGGGCGCGCAGGAACTGAGGCTGCTCCCCGCCTACGTGGAGAACGAGGCGAAGCGCCAGGCGATGCTCATAGAAATCAAGGGAATCCTTGGGAAGAGGGGCGCCGTCGCCCCCGCGGGCGACGCGGTCGACGTTTCGGACGCCTTCGGGGGCTGCGGCTCCAAGGTAATCTCGTCGGCGCTGTCCTCTGGCGGCATCGTGTGCGCCGTGGCGCTGCCCGGCTTCGCCGGCACCCTCAACGGTTCCGGCGGCAAATACCGCCTTGGCGCGGAATTGGCCCAGAGGGCGAGGGTCAAGGCGGGCGTGAAGGGGATATTCCATTCCGACGAGCTGCCGGGGTACGGCATCGGCGAGGGTTACGTGAAGGCCGTTTTCGAAAGGCTGGGCCTGAAGGGCGAGCACGATGCCTTCGCCATTTGCGCCGACAGGAAGAGGAAAGCCGAGAAAGCAATCGCCGCCGTCGCGGAGAGGGCCGCCGAGGCGCTGTCCGGCGTGCCGGAGGAGACGAGGGACCCGATGCCCGACGGCACCTCCAGGTATTCCAGGCCGCTCCCCGGGGCCGACAGGATGTCCCCCGAGACGGATATCCCGCCGATTGCCGTCGACCGCGGCGAGTTGGCGGAAATCGCCGCCAACCTGCCGGAGATGCCGGAGGAAACCGAGGCGCGTCTCGTTTCCGCCCACGGGATCAACGCGCAGCAGGCCTCCGTCCTCGTGGCGACGGACAGGCACGAACTCTTCGAGAGGCTCGTGTCCGGGGGCGCCGAGACCGCGATCGCGGCGGCGACGCTCACCAACACCTATTCGGAGTTGGAACGCGAGGGGACGGACACGCAATCCATCGACGGCGCCCACATTCTGCGCATCTTCGAGATGCTTTCCCAAGGCGCCTTCGCGAAGGAGGCGGTCCCCGAACTCGTGAAAAAGGCGGCCGAGGGCGTCGACCCCGACAAAGCCGTGGAAAGCCTGGGTCTTTCCGCGGTGGGTCAGGAAGAGGCCCGCGATACCATTGCCAAAATCGTGTCCGAAAGGGCGGACTTCGTCAGGGAAAGGGGCATGTCGGCCGTCGGGCCCCTGATGGGTCCCGTGATGGGTGCCCTGAGGGGCAAAATCGACGGCGGCCTGGCGAACAGCCTGTTGACCGAGGAAATCAAGAGGTTGTTGGCCGAAGGGAAATGACCTTCAGCTCCTCGAAGAACAGTTTTTCCGAGGCGAGGGTCTCCACCTGAAAGCCGGCGGCCATCTTTTCGAAGGCTTTCATGTCGGAGAGGGATGAGACGACCACGACCAGTTGTCCGCCCGGCCTTAGCCTCCGCGGCAATTCCTTCAACAATCTGCCCAACGGGCCCAGCCCGTCTGCCCCGCCGCTCCACGCCTTCGCCATCGGCCCGTCGTCGGAAAAGGGCAGGTAGGGCAGGTTGAAGACGATCAGGTCGAAAACCCCGTCGACGTCGGAGAACAGGTCCGATTGCACGACCCTCATCCGAATCCCGTTCCTTTCCGCGTTACCCTTTGCGCAGGCAACGGCATCCGGGTCTATGTCGCAGGCGACGACGTCCGCCCCGGCGAGGGCCATGTGCATGGACACGATCCCTGACCCGCAACCAATCTCCAGAACCATTTCGCCGGGGTTAGGGGACAGGGCCCGTATCAGCAAGTAACTGTCCTCGGACGGGGGATAGACGTTCGGGCATTCAACGATTTCGAGGGAGCCGTCGATTTCCACGCGGTCCGATTACCGTGGCTACTAAACTGTTTTCCGTTAATTGGCCGAAGCGCCTCCGCGGCCGGCGCATCCGATTCACGGCGCATCAGCGCCGTGTACGCCAGGGCGCGCTACGTCTTCAAGGGAAAGCAGACGTATGTTGTGGGACTTCGAGGCCTCGATCGCGCCCTTCGTGAAACCGGATTTGGAAAACACGCAGTATTTCCTGGGCCGACCGCTCTTCACCAGGTCCGCCCTCCTGACCAGCGTTTCCAGGACGTCCCGACCAACCGGTTCCGAACGGTACTTGCATTCGCACAGAAGGATGTGTTTTCCGCACAGTGCGGCGATGTCGATTTCCTCCTTCGTGCGTTTCTGGGGGTCGGTCCCCCACCAGGTGCCGACCTCGCGGCAGGACTTTCCGACGTATTCGGAGCACACGTCCTCGAACACGTATCCAAGGTATTCCTGCATGCCTTCCATCATTTCCTCGTACGCCGCAGCGTAACGGTTTCTCCTGACTTCGACGTTGCCGGGGTAGATGAATCTGAAGAACGAACGGAGGTAATGGTCCTTTATTTTGTAAACGGTGCGCCTTGACCCCGGATCGTCGATTGGTACGATTTTGGAGACGATTTCGAGCAGGATCAGTTCCTTCAGGAGCAACGACACGCGCGAGGTTTCCATACCCGCGTCGGCGGCGATTTCACTCACCCTGTTGCGCCCCTTCGCGATGGACGAGAGCACGTCGAAATAGGCGACGGGCGTCCCGAACTCCTCGGCGAAAAGGAGTGTCGATTCCTTATTAAGCACCGCATAGGGGTTGATTAGGTTGCCTATGATGTTTTCCTTCAGGCTTTTACCGTTGTCGAAGAAACCCAGATACCAAGGGATTCCGCCCACCAGCCCGTACACGACCATGCGCTCCTCGTCCGTGTAGCTCGGGAGGAATTCCCCTACCCTGTCGAAAGTGAACGGCATCAGCTTGATCTGCCCGGTGCGCCTTCCGTAGAGCGGGCTCCGTTTGCCCAGGACTTGGCTGTCCATGATATTCATCGAGGATCCGGAAAGGATGATGAACGCTTCGGAATCCAGATGGGACTCGATGAAGTTGTTCAATATCCCGGTCACCGATTCGTCGCTCTTAACCAGGTATGGGTATTCGTCGATTGCGAAAACGTACCTTTTCCCCCCGAACCTCGAATGCATCGCCTCGAGCGCGTCCTCGAAATTCATGGCGGGGGCGTTCCTCACCCCCAGGACGAGGGAGGAAAGGAGACGCATGTTGGTGTTCAGCGAACCTTTGACCGCCGTGAACTTAATCGCCTCCTTGTCTTTTATGAATTCGTCGATCAGGGCGGTTTTACCGACCCTGCGCCTGCCGTAAATGGGTATGAACTGGAAGCCTTTTGAATAATACCTCCGGTTGAGTTCCTCCAGTTCTTCTTCGCGCCCGTGGAACATAATGGCCCATTGTCGACGGTGGTATATAATGGTTGTATTTTACTATTTTTAAAAATAGTATTTTATACGTTAGATATTTTTTGTACAATGGATGCCCCAGACATCCGGCGAAGAACAGTTTGAATCCCGGCATACCCTGAGAAATGTTTCTGGCGGGTGGAGCACAGGGCATCCAAAGGTGGGCATTTCGTCCCGCGCGACAAGGCGTTTTCCAGGCATTTCCGTACAATGGGGCTTTTGCCGGGGCATCTTGGTTTGGCGGATCGGGCAACGGGGTTCGACGTCGGCGGCGATACCGTGGAGTCGGCGTTCGAAAAAACCGATGGCGTTGTCAGAATGACCGATTTTGGAAAAGGCGGGGAACGGGTCCGGGAATTCCTGCCGATGTTCATTTGAACGCATTTAACGCCCATCGGACGCACACTACCCCGTCGTCCGGGCAAGGGCTAATACGTTCGTGCCCGATTGTCGGTCATGGTCGAACTGCACGTCCTGGTCATCGGCAACCTCGTCAGGGATGCCGACGGCACGATCCTGGAGGCCAATTCCACCTCCACCCTCCTGAGGTCCGGCGGTTTCGTGGCCGTCGTGGACACGAGCAGCGCCGGGAGGACGCCCCACGTGAAGACGTCGATGAGGCAGATCGGCATAAGGCCGGACGAGGTGCGTCTCGTCATCCACACCCACGACCACTTCGACCACGTGGGCAACGATCGTCTCTTCACCAAGGCCAAGGCGTTCCGACACGGCGGCGGCAGGCCCGGGGCGGTCCTGGCGGAACCCGCCGAGGGGGTCAGGGTCGTGGCGACGCCTGGGCATACGTTGGACTCGGTCAGCGTCTTCGTGGAATCGGACGGGATCAACTACGCCATATGCGGCGATGCCGTCCCCACCAGGGGCAACTTCGAGAGGAACGTCCCGCCGGGGGTGTGCGCGGACAGGGAATTGGCCATGGAAAGCCTTAAGGCCGTGTCCCGATTCGCCGACGTCGTGGTCCCGGGCCACGGGGCCCCGTTCGACACAGGTAGGAAATGAGCATGGAGCCGGAAGTTCCAGAGACTGTTTACGTGATGTGCCCGGTGTGCGGAGAGCACGAGGTGCACGACGTGCTCAAGGGCAGACCCGGCAAGTCCTCTTTGGAAGCGACCCTCCGCTGCCACGGCTGCAACAGGGTCCGCGCGGAGACGGTCAGGATGCCCAAGGTCATCGCCGTGCCCGTCGTGGCCAGCGACGGCCCCGACTCATACAGGTCTTCCGTCGGCGTGGAGGAGGACGAGCGCATCTCCGTCGGCGATGAATTCTTCGACGATTCCGGGAACTACCTCAGGGTGACCGCCATCGAGTCCAACACGGGCGCCAGGCCAAAAAAGGCCGTTACCCGGGAAATCAGGACCATATGGGCCCAGAGGTTCGACGTCATCTCCGTGAAGGTCACCGTAAACCAGGGGACCGTGAGCCATTCCCGCAGGATCCGGGCGGAACCCGGCGACGAGTTCTTCATCGGGCAGAAGCTCGAATTGGAGGACATGGATTGTTACGTGAACGCGATAAAGACCCGGCAACACCTGAAGGACAGGGGCTCCGCGGAGGCCAGGGAGATCGTCAGGGTCTACGGCAGGTTCGCCGCCAAGACGTATCCCGTGTTAGACTTCGAGGATGACGCCTAGGATCGCGGTCAGGCAGTCGCTTTTTATCACGTGGTCCGCCGCCGCGCCGGTGTATTCCATATCGACCGGGTTGAACGCTATGGACATCCCCGTCTTTTTGAACATGGGTATGTCCGTGTAGGAATTCCCGACGGACACTGCCCTATCCGGGTCGACGCCGAAATGCGCGAGTATGTCGTCCACGCAACCGCTTTTGTCCCGCAGGTCCACGTTGATTATCCCCTCGCCGGTGAGCCTGCCGTCCGGGTGCGTCTCCAGCCCGTCGGCGACGTAATGGTCGAAACCGAACCTTTCCGCTATCATTTTCGCGGCCATGTCGATGCCGCCGCTGCAGATTGCCGTCCTGATCCCCTCCGACGACAGCCTGTTCACCGTTTCCCCGATCCCGGAGACCAGCGGCACGCCCCTCAGGATTTCGCCCACGTCGTCGACGGTGATGCCCGGCCTCGCCTCCATCCACAGGCCGATGTCCCTGCGCATGAACTCCGCCTCGTCGATTTCCATGTTGACGAAGGCTCGGTACGCGTCTTCGTTGGAGACGCCCAGGACGTCGTGGACGTAGCCCCATGAGCTCCGGACCGAGGTCAGCGTGCCGTCCATGTCGAAAATCACCAGGTCGTATCTCCCGCCCATGCGTCGGGGAAGGTATGCGACGCTATAACGCTGTCCACCGTTCGCGCGCGGGCGCCGCGGGTTTTGTCGGACCCGCCGCGTCGCATCAGTTTTAAACGTGTACGGCTCTGGTCGGACAGGGTGGACATGCTCACGATAGTCGGAACGGGACACGTTTTCAGGATCGCCGATTCGGTGCGGTTCATCGTGAGGCAGACGTGGCCCGATGCCGTGCTCGTCGAGCTCGACCAAAGGAGGTACGACGCCATGGTCCATGGCGCGGACAACCCGTCGGACGGCGGGGGAGGTTTCTACGGCAGCGCCGCGAGGTACCAGAGAAAGATGGCCGAGTCCCAGGGCATCCCCGTCGGGGCGGAGATGCTCGCCGCCGTCGACGAGGGGAAACTCCTGGGCAAGGATGTGGGGTTCATCGACATGGACGCCGCGGCGGTCATGGACGGCCTCTGGGATGAGATGCCCCTCAAGGAAAGGCTGCGTTACAAGCTGTCGTCCTTCAAGGACCGGCTCTTCGGATTCAAGAGGGCGGAGAGGGCCGCAAGGGGTTTTTCCGACGATTCGGCCAGGCGGATCGAGGCCATGAGGAGGAAATACCCAACCCTCGTCAAACGCCTGGTGGACGACAGGGACGACTACATGGCGGAACGCATCAAGGAATGGATGGCCACCCACGACAACGTCTTGGTGGTGGTGGGCGACGCCCACGTGGACGGGCTCGCCGCCCGCCTGCCCGGCGTCGGGGCGAAGATAATAAGGCTCGGGGACCTCATGGACCCCGAGAGGCTCGGTGAGCTGAAATCGGAGATGTGGAACCAATGAGCATGGTCGTGAAACTGCTTGCCTACACGCCGGACGCCGACGCCATCTGCGCAGCGGCCGGGAAATCCTGCTATTCCGAGAAACCGTCCGCCGACCTGTTGGGCGAGGGGGACCCGTCGAAGGTCCTCGGCAGAATCGTCGGCATGGGCCATCACTCCGTGATCGAGCATGCGACCTTCACTTTCTCCGTCGAAGGCGTCTCGAGGGCCCTCACCCATCAATTGGTGAGGCATCGCATAGCCTCGTTCTCGCAACAGAGCCAGAGGTACGTTTCCATGGTCGAGCCGTCCTACGTCGAGCCGCCGTCGGTCGCCTCCGATCCCGAGGCGTCCGCGGCGTTTCGCGAGACGATGGTACGCATATGGGAAACCTATTCCGAACTTCTGGGGAAAGTGCCGCCGGAGGACGCCCGCTACGTCCTGCCGAACGCGTGCACCACCAACATAACGATAACGATGAACGCCCGGGAGCTCCTGCACTTCTTCTCGCTGCGCTGCTGCAACAGGGCGCAGTGGGAAATCAGGGACCTGGCCAACCGGATGCTCGACCTGTGCCTGGAGGTGTCCCCGGTCATGTTCAGGGACGGCGGGCCCCCCTGCGCCAGGGGCCCTTGCCCGGAGGGGAAGCTGACCTGCGGCAAACCCCGCCGACGGAAACCCACCGCATAATCATTAAATAAGGAATCACCCTAATCCCGTCAAACGGTGAAGCATAATGGGAAGGATTAGGCCCACTTACATAAAGAGAGTAGCCATAGAGCTTGTCGAGAAATACCCCAAGGCGTTCAGCGGGGATTTCGAGAACAACAAGAAAATGGTCGCGGATCTGGCCGACGTCTACTCGACCTCCATGAGGAACAGAATCGCCGGCTACATAACGCGCTACGTCTCCCATACCGAAATCTGATGCCGTTTCCGCACTGGGCCCGCGTGGGGTAGCTAGGATATCCTGGGGGGTTGCGGACCCCTTGACTCGGATTCGAATTCCGGCGCGGGCACTACCTTCCCGTCACGCCCCGTCTTCGGGGGGCCACACCTTTCTCGTTATCTCGAAATCGCCGGGCGGCAGGATCCTGGAGATCTCCTCCTCGGGCACGTCGAAGTCCCTGGCCACCTCGCCCGGTTTGGTTTTCCCCTTGCCCCTGCCGGGGATTATGACGTAGTATTTCCCGGACCTGCCCGCCAGGGCCTCGGTGGGGCAGCACATTATTTTCCTGGATTTCTCGTGCTCGAACTCCGCGACGGCCATCTCCATGGGGAGGTGGTACTCGTAGTTCCTCTTCCCGCGGATGATGAACGCCCCGCGGGGAACGAACTCGCCGGCGCTGGGCGTCTTGCTGACCTGGTCTGGGAAAACCCAGTAGGCGCTTCCGTCGGCGAAGGCGGAGACCCAGGCCTTGGATTGGGCGATGGCGAAGTTGCATACCTCCCTCAATTCGGCCTCGGACGCCTTTGCCCCGTCCTTTAGAATCACCGAGGGGGCGCCGTGGACGTCGGCATGGGCGTAGACGTCCCCGTCCTTCATGTGCTTCCTGACTATGCCGTCGTTGTCGCGGGCGTCCCTGCCGGCGATCGCCAATCTGCCGCCCGACGTTATGAACCATTTGTAGCGCTCGAACCAGAACTGTTTCGTGGGTTTCGCCCTGGTGAGGGCAAGCACCCGTTCCTTCTCGAAACCCTTCCTCAGCCTTTCCAACTGGGCCTCGCTTTCGGCAAGGGCGTCCCTCGCCCTCTTCGCCTTCTCCCCCACGTCCTTGCCAGCGGAATACAGGTCCGAGGCGTTCGCGTCGAGGCTCTTGGTGTAGTCCAAGGGGACCTCCACGCCGGAAAGCCTCGCCGTCACCGAGTTTTTGGAGGGATCCACGGAGGTGACGAAGGGTACCCTCATCGCCCCCTCAGCCAACTTTTCCCAGGTGAGGATTTTCGACTGCTGGAACATAACGTTCAGCAATTCGTCGGCGTTTTGATAGTCGGTGTAAATGGCGTCGCCCATGGCCCGCAGCGCCCCGCTCTCCGCCTCGTACTCCTCGATGGTGGCCATCTGGTTCTGGATCCGTTTTTCCATCCTGGTTATGCGGGGGTCCACGGCCGCGGATATGCGGACGGTTTCCCGTTCCGCCATGAACGCGTCGACGCACAGGGACACCGTGGCCATTTCCTGCGCCTCGAGGGCGGAATGCATTTCCATGGGCACCGGGGAGAAATCGACGATCTTGCCGCCGTCCCTGTAAACCGTGGGCGACCCTCCCGCATCGACCGCTTCGACGATGGAGGCGACGGCGGCATGCATCTCGGCAACCTTCTCGGCGGGGACATCGGCGGCCGGCGTCTTTTTGTCGACGCCCGCCCTGAAACACACCTCCTCGGCATATTGGCCGCCGAGGTTCACCGCCATGGCCAGGGCCCTGACGGCATCGGTATCCGACCCGAGGAAGGCGTCGGCGAAGGCCGTGGGGTCGGCGGCGGCGGGATCGAACCTCGGCACTGGAACCTCGAAATCCTCGCCCGGCCTGGTGACCCTGTCCCTGCGGGTCCTGTGCAGCAGGCAGTTCAGTATCTTCCCGTCGGAGACGAGGATGACGTTACCGCCGGCGAACATCTCGAAAACCAGGAGGAACTCCTCCTCCCCCTTCGTGAGCTCCATGACGACCACCCTGTCGAAGCCGACCTGCCAAGTCCTGCCGACGCGGGCGTTGTATATCCTCTTCCTGAGGAACGTGGCGAACGACGTCGGCATCCCGCCGCCCTCCGGCCTCTCCGGGGCGAGGTACAGCCATTTCCCGTCCACGAAGAAAAGTTCCTTCTTGCCCTCGCCCTGGACGTTTATGCGGAAGAGCACGTCGACGCCCTCGGAGTGGAACACCTTGTCCATGTAGCCCCCCTCCAGGGAAGCCATCTCGCCGACCACGGCACGGACGTCGAAGGAACTCATCTCCTTTTTCATCGCCCGCCGATTGCGGGGTGGCCGTATATCTGTTGCGCAGGCCCGCGGCGCCGCGAATTCCAGAAAGGTTTATCAATCGGCTCTTGTTTAGTTGGGGCACACGCCGCTGTGGCTAAGGGGTATAGCGATGCCTTGGTAAGGCGTAGGTCGTGGGTTCAATTCCCATCAGCGGCTCCATTTCCACTTCACGAGGGGGATACGATGTACTGTGCGGGTTGCGGCAACGAGGTCGGGGATTCCGACGCGTTTTGCGGCCGTTGCGGCCGCCCGCTCGCGGGCGGCCCCCCTCAAATGGCCATCGACGGCAAGGACGAGGCCGTGGCCCTGGTCCTCGGCGCGATAGTCCCCGGTCTGGGGATAATGTACTCGGGCAGGTTCCGGGAGGGGATGTCCTACCTGATTGCGGCCGCCCTGTTCGCCGTCGCCTCCTTCGCGGTTCTTTTGCACGTCGGCACCGACGTCGCGGCGATGGAGGCCTTTTCGGGCATCCTGCTGTTGACGGCGATGGCGACGCTCGCCCTCCACCTGTTCGCCGCGTACGCCGGCTACGGGTACGCGAAGGAATACAACGAGGCCCTGCGCTCGGAAGGCGGCCCGCCCTGGTGATCAGACCATCCTGTAGAACACGAAGCCCGACCAGATCTTAGGGTAGAAGAACGTGGTCTTCTTCGGCATCCTCAACCCTTTGCCGGCCAGGTCCCAGATCGTCTCGAAGGAAGGGTCGTTCAGTATGATCGAGACGGAGGCCTCGCCGTCGAGCGCCTTGGATATGGCGGAATCGATCTCCGCGTCGTACGTCACCTCCTTGCCGGCGCCGTCGGTGCCGAGGGCGTTCTTGAGGACGGCCTCCTGCACGGCGTACGTGTCCAGGGACCACAGGCCGTCCTTCCTGGGGCAGTCGGCCAGGTAGAAGTTGCCCGACGTGAACGCGAAGCCCATCAGGTGGTCCCCGAGCCTCTCGCGGAACTCCTTTTCGCCCATCGGGCCGGCGACGGAGAGTTCCTTGCCCAGTCTCCCGACGAGGGTCCTCTCGTCGACGTCGGGGCGGTTCACCACCCTGTGGGTGGGCCAGATGACCATCCCCGGGTCGTCCTCCGCCACGAGGGTGGCGAGGACGAAGGATTTCCTCTCGTCGCCCGGGTTCTCCCTGGAGTAGTTCAGCGCCGTCTCGTACCTGTGGTGGCCGTCGGCTATGAGCATCTTCTGGTCGGCGAGGGCCTTGGTGATCTCGTGCGTGACGTCCGGGTCGGAAATCCCGAGGTATTCGTGGGTCACGCCCGCCGGGTCCTCGTATATGTACAGGGGTCTGGCACTTTCGTGGATCGTGTCCCACAGCCCCTTGGGGAGCCCGGTGAATATCCCGAATATCGATTCCAGGTGCGTTTCCACGTCCCTGAGCAGGTTGAGGCGGTCCTCCTTGACCTTGGAGAAGGTTTCCTCGTGGGGCATGACGTTGCCTTTGGAGTAGTCCTCGGTCTTGAGCCTGCCGACGATGCCCGTGCGCGCCATCCTCCTGCCGTGCTCGTCGAAGGTCTGTCTGTACAGGTAGAAGGACGGCGGGTCGAAGGCCAGGGAGCCGTCGGCGATCATGCCGTCGAGCTCCTCGCGAGCCTTCCCGTATCTCCCGTTTTCCGGGAGGAGGGTGAACCTGGTGACGTTGCCCTTCTTGGATTGGAGTTCCGCCAGATGCTTTTCGCCTATCACGTCGTAAGGCGGGGAAATGCGGTCGTCTATCTTCTCGGAGCCCTTCAAGGCGGGCCTGACGCCCTCGAACGGTAGGAAAACCACCATGTGATCGAATCGGTAATGGCCACGCGCCCTATAATGCTTATCGGGTCAGCAGATTCTGGGTACTGGGTCGCCGATCGGCGGTTCGAGGATCCTACGGCCGCCGACTTCGGTGGTCATGACCACCCTGGGTCTGTCGGACTCGACGGCCCTGCCGATTATCGCGGCGTTTCTGCCGTTGGGGTGGGATCTCAGAGCCTTCAGGATTTCCTCGGCCATGTCAGGCACGCAAGCCACGACGGCCTTGCCCTCGTTGCCTATGGACAGCGGGTCTAGCCCGAGCATCTCGCAGGCGTTGACCACGGCCCCGTTCAGCGGGATGGATGGGCCGTCGATCTCCATGCCGACGCCGGACTTGCCGCACCACTCGTTGAGCGTGTTCGCAAGGCCGCCTCGGGTCGGGTCCTTCATCGCCGTCACGCCGCCCACCTTCAGGATCCCCTCTATCATGCCGTTGAGGGGGGCGACGTCGCTCTCGACGACCGTCTCGAAACCGTAGCCCTCCCTGAACGAAAGGAGGGCGATGCCGTGGTCGCCCAGGGTCCCGGAGACGATTATGGCGTCGCCGGGACGGACGTTGTCGTCCGACGTCCATTGCGAATCGAACCTGCGGTACTCCTCGGCGACGGCTATGTTGTGGTCCAGGTACGGGGACCTCCTGCCGACGGCGGCGGTGGAGACGACGAGGCCGTCCACCCCGCCCCGCTCCACGACCTTGGTGTCGCCGGTGGCGATGGGCACGCCGCATTCCTTCGAGGTCCTGCCCATGGACGCCATGATCGATTCGAACAGCCCGATGTCCAGGCCCGCCTCTATGACGAGGGAGCAGGACAGAGCCAGGGGCTTGGCGCCCATGACCGCGATGTCGTTGACCGTGCCGGCCACGGACAGCGAGCCTATGTCCCCCCCGGGGAACACGAGCGGCTTGACCGTGTGGCCGTCCGTCGTGAACACTATCCCATCAACCACGGCCGAGTCGTCGAGGGACGACAGCGGCACCTCCGACTCCATCTTCGGGAAATGGGGGAAGACGTGGCGGTCGAGGAATTCCTGCATGGCTTCCCCGCCCGCCCCGTGGTTCATGCCGACCTTGGCCATGGCCGTCGGATTATCGGCAATGGGAATAAACCTTGCCGTCAGAGGATGGTTATCAGGTCGTCGAAGGCCATGCGCCTCTTCTCCCTGACCTCGTACCCGTCGGTGGGGTAGCCCAGCGCTATGAGCAGCTCGATCCTTTCGTCGCACCCGATTATTTCACGGGCGACGGGCTCGTCGAACAGGCCTATCATGCAGCTGGCGACGCCGAGTTGCTCCGCGGCGCAGATTATGTGCGCCGCAAGCAACCCTATGTCTATGCCGCGGAAGCCCATGCCCTCGGTCTTCTCGGCGCGCTCGGCGGGCACGTTGTAGGCGTGGCCCGTGATGGCTATGAAACAGTCGGCGTCCTCGATGAACTTGTTCATCTCGCCGATCCTGGCCTTGGAGACCTTCTCGGCGGTCTCGCCGGTGGCCGCCCACAGGCGGTACGGCTGACCGCCCACGGCGGAGGGGGCCATCCTGCCCGCCTCGAGGATTTTCTTCAGGGTTTTTTCCGGGACCTTCCTGGTGGGGTTGAAGCTTCTGCAACTCTGCCTTTTCAGAATCAATTCCTGGAATTTCATGGTCGTGCGAACGTCGGCGTGGTTAAAGTCGTTATCGGGGCTACCGCCACGGATAATATAGGGGGGACGCCTATTGGACCGCGGACCCGTGGGGTAGTGGATTATCCTTCCGGCCTTCGGAGCCGGGGATCCGGGTTCGAATCCCGGCGGGTCCGCCATGTGCACCTGCGGTCATTCCGTTTTGTCGGTGTTACGCATAACCAACCTATACGCCATTCTGAATAATGCGAATGCGAATAGGATGCAAGACCCCAGGTAAACCCAGATGCCGGTTTCCATCATGATGTGTTCTATATCAATGAAATAATTCAAAAAGACGTGTCGCGAGGCGAGCAATGACAGGCATCCCGCAATGATGCCCAGCAAGCTGAATGTAAGCAAATCCATACTTCTATTGAAATCCATAGTAATCACCTGTCTGGATAAAGGATGGGGCTCACAGAGACGGAATACGTTTTGTTTAGGATGCTGAACCAATAGTTTACCTTGTATACGTCTGTGGAATAATATGCCGTGTCGGAATCCCCGTGGTCGATTTTCACAATCGCGCCCGGTTTGCAGAAATATGTGTATTTGGATTCGTTGGAATTCTTTGGAAGAACGTGTTTCACATAAAACCTCCCGGTCGCTTTTATTGATTTATTGATTATTTCCACATTTTGGCCAGAATAATTCCATGAAATACTTATTGACGGGTTTGGAACCGACAACCCAACGCTAATGGGGGGTTGTGAGGACCTACAACTATTTGGTCCGTGGCTTAATAGAAACCCGTCAAGGAAAGGACAGGATCCAAATTCATTTTCAACGCTCATCCAACCGGTTTGCCAGTATGATTTTGGATGCGATTCTTCATGGTATTTGACAATCCAATAATCGTATCCATTTACGTTGAATTCGTCGAGACAGTATAATGTGGAAAATGAAAACCAGCCGTGGTTCCCGCATTCGAGGTCCATCTCGCTGACAACCACATTATGGTAACCATGCTGTGATTTCGACCCAGTATCGGCCGTCATGGTTGCAGCCCAATTGTATATCCTTTGCATTGAACAGGATAGGTTCATTGTTTTGACTGAGTAGCAAAATGTTGTATGTGCAATGTTATCGCGATATATTCCACACATATCGGACGTGTCGGAAACAGAGGTAGAGCCAAACTCAGAATCCCATTTTTTGAACAAATGGCTTCCATCTAAGGAGATTATGACAGCACCGTTTTTGTACGCGTTGGAAATGTCTTTTATGTTTTTTTCTAAATCGGCACAGGACTCGGACACAGCGAGTACCGTTTTTTCACCAATTGATTCGATTCTATCCGTTATCGCAATTCCGCGTGCGGATATACATGAGAATAAGGCGTCTGTGCCCGACGGTATTTTTTCTGTGGCAAATAACGATATTTCGCAATCTTGAACGTTCTTGTTTCCATAGAGGCCGGGGCAATTTATGTCAAAATCTTTGGCAGAATCGGCAGACAGGGTTGTTGGCACGATGGATAGGGCACACATAGCAACCACAAATGCTGCAAAGAGTTTCTTATGCATGGCATATTCAAACAGGTGTAAATATATAATAAAATTCGATAGAAACTATATTTATATATATTATTAAAGTATTATATATATTATTAATATTTGTGCCGTATGCTGATACTTTTGTAACATTGAACAGATGCAACCCTTGCAATCACCCCGTTCGGTAATTCAGCGGGACGCCTTCGACCGCCCCCCTCATGCGTTCGTATCCAGGCTATCTCCCGAAAGAAGGCAATCAGTGCCTGGCTGGGACGATTTCCCATGAAATCAATGTCGCCCGCCGTTTACCCAGGCCCTTTGGACGTATGAGATATTTACCGAACAGAGCAGTCGCGACGAAAGGGAACAAACTAATGCGCCATCGGCCGACGCTAATCGGGAATCCGTGTCAATTGACACCTTTTTCCGATTAGAAACGTTTTTCACGGACTGCCATAACCACGAGTTTCTTGCCCGTACGGCCTGTGGACAGGGGGGACGCGCATTTCCGCGGTTTCAGGAACCCTCGTACTCTATCAGGGACTCTATGTCGTAGCCGGGGAGGGCCTTCCTTCCATCCAGGCCCTTCAGTTCGAGGACGAAGCAGATTTTCACGACCTCTCCCCCCAGCCTCTCGATGATCTTGACCATCGCGGCCGTGGTCCCGCCGGTGGCTATGAGGTCGTCTATTATCACGACCCTTTGGCCCTTTTTGATGGAGTCCACGTGCATCTCGATGCAGGCGGTGCCGTACTCCAGGTCGTATTCCTCCTCCAGGGTTTCCCTGGGGAGCTTGCCCTTTTTGCGGGCCAGGGCGAAACCCTTGCCCATGGCGTATGCCACCGGCGCCCCGAAAATGAAACCGCGGGATTCCGAACCGGCGACCACGTCGAACTCGACGCCCTCGAGGAGGCCGATGAGGCCGTCGACGGCAAGCCTGAACCCGTCGGGGTCTTCGACGACGGTGGTGATGTCCCTGAACAGCACGCCCTCTTTCGGGAAATCCGGTATCTCGGTCACGTATGCCTGGAGGTCGTTCATGCCCCCGCAATCGGAGGGTCCCGCTATATTGGTTGCGGGCCGTTCAGGCGTCGTGGGCCCGGGCGTATCTGTTGAACGCCCAGGCGACGGCCAGCCCGAGGGCGAAGGCGAGGACCGCGGGAATCGCCAGGTCGCCGACGCCGTCCCTTATCTGCCAGGCGATCACGGGGACGCATCCGACGGTCAGACCCAGGATCAAATAGGTGCCGGGCACCCTGTGGTTCTCCAGTACCCTGGTCATCGCCTTCGCGAAGGCGAAGATGCCGACCACGAAACCCACGCCGAGGAACGCTATGTAGTAGGGGTCGAGGTCGGTCACGCCGACGATGAGCGCGCTGTACAGACCCATCGCGATCAGGATCGCGCTGCCGCTGAGCCCGGGTATGACCTTGGCCATCGCCATCACGAACCCGGCGAACGCCAGGAGCGCGGCGCCGCTTAACCCCTCTATGGCAAGCCCGCCGGAACCCTCGCCCCCCTCGAAGTACAGGAGGGCGACCATCGCGGCGAAGCCGAGGGCGGCCGCCGCCGAACCGGCGAACCCGGGTTCCCCCGAATCCCTGGCTAGGCCCCACACCTCGGGCAGTTGGCCTACGATGAGGCCGAGGAAGCAGCATATCAGCAATATTTCGTAAGCGTCTATCACCAACCGCATCCCGACGGCGGCGACGCCCATGCCAAACACGATCCCGGAGCCGAGGATGGCGAGGAACCAGAATTCCTCCCTCCACTTGGCCCTGATCTCGCCGACCGCGGCGATCAGGCGCTCGTATACCCCGAAGGCCACGGCTATTATGCCCCCGCTGATGCCCGGCAGGACGGACCCTATGCCGACCAGTATGCCCACGAGGAAGTTCTTGGGGTCCTTGTCGGGATTCCCGGTCATGCCCACATCCCCTCCAGCGTGTACAGTTCCGCGTCGGATGCCGAGGCCACGGAGACCTCCTTGTCTCTGACGGAACGGAGTATCTCGTCTTCGTAGCGCCATTGGACGGTGAAGTGCCAGTTCATGTCCCTGAACGCCAGGTACGCCCAGGCGGCGACGAAGAACCCAGCGGTCAGGGCGGTGAGTACCACGAACAGCCAGAACGACCTGTATCCCATGGTCCTGCCGTGCGGGACGGCGGAAATCCCGAGGAACGGGGCCACGTGCCGAAACTCCTCGGCGAACCCTATGGCCGCCATCTCGTGGTGCCTGGGGAACTCTGTGACCGACGGGGCCATGGCCAGAAGGATGAGCAGGGACACGCCGTATAGGAAGACGAAGACCCAGATGGCGTTTTGCGCCGTGTCCACGGCGGCCAGGACCATGGATCCGAACGCCATGGGTATGAGGGCGTAGGCCATCTTCCTGCCCGCGAGCTTGCTCTCGTCGACGGCGTCCACCTCGGCGTCCGCAGCCTTCAGCCTCGCGATCTGCGGCGTTATGTCCGCGCCGCAGGACAGGTTGCAAGCCTCGGCGTAGCGGATCAACGATTTCCTGAGGCCGGACTCCCTTTTCGAATGCCACCTATTCCGGGTTATCAGCAGGTAGAACACGGCCAGGACGAGGCCGTTGCCGATGAGGTATATCGCGGAGAGCCCGAAGGTCTGGGCCGGGGGTATGTCGGCACCGTGGGTCTTCACCACCTCGGCCACGTAGGCGATGGCTATCGCGACGTACGTGAGCACGACGAAGGCTACCATGGCGGGCGGCAGGACGATGTCCGTCCTTTCCCTGGAGAGGATACCCTCGATGATCTCGTTGGCCGCCACCCTCCGCTCGGACACGCCCCTCGATAAGGCGGAATGCACTTAATTATATCCTAGGGCATCGGGAAACGTGGACAGGTTGCGGCAGCTCGTCGGGGATTCCAAAAGGAGGTTCGTCGACGAACCCAGGAAGAAGTTCCGTAGGCACAGGAGGGAAGACCTCCGGGACTACAGGAAAAAGGCCCCGCCGGTGCTGAGCTTCGCGGCGCTGGCCGCCGTGCTTTTCGCGGCCATGTACCTATACAAGGCGTTCATGAACGTGCCCGAGGCGGCGGCCAGCAACCAGGTCGGGGCCGTCGGCCTGGCGATGCTCCTCATGCTGTTCTTCTTCGTCATGTTCGTGCGGTTCGTGATATCTCTGTTCAGCATGTTCTCCGGGAACCGCAGGGCGTGGGCCTCGACGGTCCGCATGTGCGTCTCGTACATCGCCCTGGTGGTGCTGGGCGCCGTGGGGATGCCGTTGCTGTTCGGCGACATGGAGTTCTGGGGGGTCGTCATCCCCCAGTACCTGATGGTGGCCTTCATGGTGGCCGTCACGGCGCTGATGTTCCTGCCGGGGGTGAGGGCTTTCTTCACCCCCGCCTACGCCGAGCCGGTGGGCATCGGCGGGTGGGCGCTGTTCGTCGCCGGGATAGACCCCTTCGGCGCCAGGAAATTACGGGTATAGGTCCTTCCTGAACGTCACGGACCTTTTGCCGTAGCCGGCCGATTCGTAAAGGGACATGGCGGGGGCGTTGGCGGTGCCGCAGTTTATGTTCAGATGCATGCACCCCCGCTCCTTGGCCCACTCCTCCGCGTACGAGATCATCGCCCTGGCCAGGCCTTTGCCCCGGTGACCCCTGCCGACGTGGATCCCAAGGACGTAGCCGGTGTCCTCGCACGTGAACTGCTCCGAGGTCTTCTCGAGCCAAAGCATGCCCGCCCTTTCCCCGCCGCCCTCGAGGATGAACAGCTCGTTGCCCATGAACCCGCCCTCGAGGTATCCCTCCATGAAAGAGGCCGAGGCGGGCATCCAGGTCCCGGCGTGCTCGAATTCCAGATCGTCGACGGAGGCGAGCAGGCCTTCCGCCATGCATTCCACGAAATATTGCCGGTCCTCCGGCGCCGCGGGGCGCAACGTGTACCCGGGGAAGTCGAAACCCATGCCCGCCCGATGGCGCTCAAAGGATATAACCGGGCCAATGCGCCGGCGTTCGGGCATCCGTCGGAACGCGGGCGGCGGGATGCGGCCCATTTGAGTAATGTTTATATAGAAGAACAAACTTTAGCCAAATCAAACACCAAGATAGAACGGAGGTTCATCAAATGGGAATGGGTAACACGCCTATAGTAATATTGAAGGAAGGAACTAAGAGAGACAAGGGCAAAGAGGCCCAATTTAACAACATCGCGGCCGCCAGGACTATTTCCGACGCGGTCAGGAGCAGCCTGGGGCCCAGGGGCATGGACAAGATGCTCGTGGACTCCATGGGGGACGTCATCATCACCAACGACGGCGTCACCATCCTGAAGGAGATCGACGTGCAGCACCCCGCCGCCAAGATGCTGGTGGAGGTGGCCAAGACCCAGGACAGCGAGGTCGGCGACGGCACGACCACGTCCGTCATCCTCGCGGGCGAGCTCCTCAAGAAATCCATAGACATGATAGACTCCAACGTCCACCCCACGATCATCGCCGCCGGCTACAGGCTCGCCAACGCCGAGGCGCAGAAGATCCTCGTGGACATTTCCAAGAAGGTCTCGATAAAGGACGACAAGTTCCTGAAGAAGATCGCCGAGACGGCAATGATCAGCAAGCAGGTCTCCGGCTCCAAGGAATTCTTCGCCGACCTCGTCGTCGACGCCGTGAGGACCGTCGCCGAGAAGCAGGCCGACGGCAAGTACAAGGTCGACCTCGAGAACATCCAGACCGTCAAGAAGACCGGGGCCTCCATGGACGAGACCCAGCTCATCAAGGGCCTCGTCATAGACAAGGAGCCCGTGCACACCGCCATGCCCAAGGTCATCAAGAACGCCAAGATCGCGCTCATCGACGCGCCCTTCGAGGTCAAGAAGACCGAGATCGACGCCAAGATCGAGATTACGGACCCGGCCCAGCTGACCGCCTTCCTCGAGGAGGAGGAGAACATGCTCAAGAGGATGGTCGAGACCGTGAAGAAGTCCGGCGCCAACGTCGTCTTCTGCCAGAAGGGCATCGAGGACCTGGCCCAGCACTTCCTCGCCAAGGAAGGCATCTACGCCGCCAGGCGCGTCAAGAAGTCCGACATGGAGAAGATCGCCCTCTCCACCGGCGGCAACATCATCAACAAGCTCAGCGAGCTCGACCCCGCCGACCTCGGCAAGGCCGACCTCGTCGAGGTCAAGAAGGTCCAGGACGAGGAGATGACCTTCATCACCGGCGTCAAGGACGCGAGGACTGTTTCCATCATAATCAGGGGCGGCACGCCCCAGGTGGCGGACGAGATCGAGAGGTCCCTCATCGACGCCTGGTCCGTTGTCAAGGTCGCCATCGAGGACGGCATGATGGTCACGGGCGGCGGCTCCACCGCCGTCGAGCTGGCCATGAGGCTCAGGGATTACGCCGACGGCATCGGCGGCAGGGAGCAGATCGCCATCGACGCGTTCGCTTCCGCCCTCGAGTCCATACCGACAACCCTGGCCGAGAACGCGGGCCTCGACCCCATCGACATACTCATAGAGATGAGGAAACAGCACAAAGAGGGCAAGATCCACGCCGGTCTCGACCCCTTCACCAACAAGGTGACGGACATGCTGAAGCTCGACGTCATAGAGCCTCACAGAATCGGCAAGCAGGCGATCAACTCCGCCACCGACGCCGCGGTAATGATCCTCAGGATCGACGACGTCATCGCGGCGAAGGGGATGGCGGCGCCCGCCGGCCCGCCCGGAGGCCCCGGCGGCATGCCCGACATGGACATGGACGACTGAGCCCTCTCAGAGTAGCCCATGGGAGGGGCCACGCCCCTCCCACACAAACCCCGGAAGTGATACGATTACTGAAAAGTCTGGCAAGAAAAAACGCGGCAAGGGTCACGAGGAAAAACCCGAAGTGGGACCCGATACGGAACTGGCCGCGGAGTTGGAAAGGGCCAGAACGGAAGCGGAGTCCAACATGGACCTCGCCAAGAGGATCCAGGCGGAATTCGACAATTACCGCAAGAGGGCCGCCAAGGAGAACGAGGAGTTCCGCAGATTCGCCAACTCGTCCCTGATATCCAGCCTGCTGGCCACGGTCGACGACCTGGACAGGGCGCTGTCCCAGGCCGGGGGCGAAACGGAGTTCGTGGCCGGGGTCAGGAACGTCAGGGAGGGGCTGATGAAGACCCTCAAGGAATGCGGGCTGGAGGAGATCCCGACGGAAGGGGGGTTCGACCCCGCCCTCCACGAGGCGATGGCCTCGGTGGACGGCGAGGAGGACGGCATGGTGGCGGACGTGTACCAGAAGGGGTACACGATGCAGGGCAGGGTGCTCAGGTACGCCAAGGTAACGGTAACCAAGAAACCAAACGAAAATGAGGAAGGTGAGGAAAAATGTCAAGAATAATAGGAATTGATTTGGGAACAAGCAACTCGGCCGCATCGATCATGGAGGGCGGCAGGCCAACCATGATACCCAGCGCCGAGGGCACGACCGTCGGCGGGAAGGCCTTCCCGTCGTACGTGGCGTTCACCAAGGACGGCCAGCTTCTCGTCGGCGAGCCCGCGAGGAGGCAGGCCGTCACCAATCCGGAAGGCACGATAAAGAACGTCAAGAGGAAGATGGGGAGCTCCGAGAAGCTGAAGGTCGGCGACAAGGAATACACCCCGCAGCAGATTTCCGCCTTCATACTGCAGAAAATCAAGAGGGACGCCGAGGAATACCTGGGCGAGACCATCGAGAAGGCCGTCATCACCGTGCCGGCCTACTTCGACGACAACCAGAGGCAGGCGACAAAGGACGCCGGCGCCATAGCGGGCCTCGACGTGGTGCGCATAGTGAACGAGCCCACGGCGGCCGCCCTGGCGTTCGGCATCGACAAGGCCGACACGGCCCAGAAGATCCTGGTGTTCGACTTCGGCGGCGGCACCCTCGACGTCACGATAATGGACTTCAGCGACGGCGTCTTCGAGGTGCTTTCCACCTCTGGCGACACCAAGCTCGGCGGTTCCGACATGGACGAGGCCATGACCAAGGTCGTGCTGGAGCAGTTCAAGAAGGAAACGGGCATCGACCTTTCCAAGGACAACACCGCGTTCTGGAGGGTCCGCGAGGCGTGCGAGAAGGCCAAGATCGAGCTTTCCACCACGATGCAGACCGAGATCAACCTCCCGTTCATAGCCCAGGTCGACGGCGAGCCGAAGCACCTGGTGCACACCTTCACCCGCGCCAAGCTCGAGGAGCTTGTGGCGCCGATCGTGAACCGCTGCAAGGCCTCCATAGACAGGGCGATGTCCGACGCCGGCCTGAAGAGCGACGGCATCGACAAGATCATAATGGTGGGCGGCCCGACCAGGATGCCCATAGTCCAGAACTTCGTCGAGAACGCCGTCGGCGCCAAAATCCAAAGGGGCATCGACCCCATGGAATGCGTGTCCATGGGCGCCGCCGTGCAGGGCGCGGTCCTTTCCGGCGACGTGAAGGACGTGCTGCTCCTGGACGTCACCCCGCTTTCCCTGGGCATCGAGACCCTCGGGGGCATAGCCACCAAGCTCATCGAGAGGAACACCACCATCCCGACGAGGAAGTCCCAGGTGTTCTCCACCGCCGCGGACAACCAGCCGTCGGTGGACATCCACGTGGTGCAGGGCGAGAGGGAGATGGCCAGCGACAACACCTCCCTCGGCAGGTTCATCCTCGACGGCATACCGCCGGCCCCGAGGGGCATGCCCCAGATCGAGGTCACCTTCGACATCGACGCCAACGGCATCATCAACGTCACGGCCAAGGACCTGGGGACGGGCAAGGAGCAGAAGATCACCATAGCCTCGTCCAGCAAGCTCTCCAAGGAGGAGATCGACAGGATGGTCCAGGAGGCCGAGAGGTTCGCCGACGACGACAAGCGCAGGAAGGAGGAAATCGAGGCCCTCAACGAGTCCGAGACGGCAATCTACACGGTCAGGAAATCCCTTGACGAGCTCGGGGACAAGGTCACCGAGGACGAGAAGAAACCCATCGAGGACGCAATCGCGGACCTGGAGAAGGCCCGGGAATCCAAGGACCTGGGCGAGATCAAGTCCAAGACCGAGGCCCTCTTCAAGGCCATGGAGCCCGTGAGCAAGAAGCTCTACGAGGAGGCGGCCAAGGCCCAGCAGCAGCAACAGGCCGACGGCGACCAACAGCCCCCCGGCGACGGGGAGGACTTCGTCGACGCGGAATACAGGATAGTGGACGACGAGTGAAGGACTCCGGATGCCCAGGGACTACTACGAAGTGCTTGGGGTGTCGAAGGGCGCCACCCCCGACGAAATAAAGAGCGCCTATCGGAAGCTGGCGAGGCAGCACCATCCCGACGTGTCCAAGGACCCGAAGGAGGTGGCCGAGGAGAAATTCAAGGAAATCTCCGAGGCCTACGAGGTGCTGTACGATCCCGAGAAGCGCAAACTCTACGACCAGTTCGGCCACGAGGGGGTCAACCAGCAGTTCGGGCAGGGCGGCTTCACCTGGGATAACTTCACTCACTTCGACGACATCTCCGACATATTCGGCGACCTATTCGGGAGCTTCTTCGGCGGGTTCGGCGGGCGCAGGTCCGCCGGCAGGTCCGCGGCGAGGCAGGGGGATTCCCTGCGCTACGACGTGGCCATAAACCTGATGGACGTCCTGAACGGCAAGGAAATCAAGGTCTCCGTGCCCCACGAGGCCCCCTGCGAGCCGTGCAGGGGCACCGGTGGCAAGGACGGGCAGTACGAGACCTGCTCGAAGTGCGGCGGCAGCGGCGTCGCCACGATGGTGCGCCATACGCCCTTCGGCCAGATGAGGCAGACCGCGGAATGCCCCGACTGCGGCGGCCGCGGGAGGACCTTCAAGGAAAGGTGCCGCGAGTGCAAGGGGTCCGGCAGGACCAGGAAGACGTCCACGGTGGACGTCAAGATACCCAGGGGCGCCGAGGACGGCATGAGGCTCCGGGTCCCGGGGAAGGGCGACGCCGGCATCAACGGCGGCCCGCCCGGCGATCTGTACGTGGTGATCCACGTGGAGGACCACCCGGATTTCAAGCGGGACGGCGCCAACCTGTGGACGGAAATACGGACCACGTATCCCAGGCTCGTCCTGGGCGGCGAGGAGACGGTCAAGACGCTGGAAGGTGAGAAGGTCGCCTTGGCGATACCCGCCGGGACCCAGGTCGGATCCGTGCTAAGGATGCCCGGGAAGGGCGTCTACCGCTACGGCAGCTCCGTCCGCGGCAACCTTTACGTCCGCGTGTTCATGGACGTCCCCAAGAAGGTCTCCGATTTCGAGAGGGAATCCCTCGAGAAGCTCGACGGTCGGGATAAACCCGCCAAGAAGAGGCGATTCGGGAAAAAGTGAAGGTGCCGTTTATTCCCGGGCACCGCGGGAATACCTAACATTAGCAAGAGGAGAGAACACGTTAGGTGGATTATTAAACCATTTTCTAATATATAATAATTTTTATTATCGTGCCAAATCGCAACGTTTTATGACGTCTGAAGCCGAGAAAGTAAACAATACCGTTCTTTCAGGCCCGTCTCCTGTACATGGTCGATCTCCCGGCGCCCACCCTAACGATGTACCCATGCCCTTCGAGCTCGGAGAGGATGGAGTGCGCCTTGGTTTTGGACACGCCCAACCCTTCCTCGATGTCGGACCTTTTTATCGGCCGTTCCCCCGAGAACAGGTCCATCGCCGCAATCGCCTCCGGGGACAATTCCCCGTTCGACATTTTCGGCAACGTGATTTTGAACAGGCCGGTCGTGATTTCAATCGTGGGCGAAAGCGGCTCGTCCCTGTACATGCCCATTATCCGTGGGATGCCGGTACCGTAGGTTTCCATTATGCCTAGCCTGTACATCACCGATGCCAATCCCTCGTTCCTTCGGGAGGAGGTGCCGAGAAGGATGTCTTCCTTGCTAATCCCTTTGTTTAGGCCGCCGATCGACGATACGGTCATTTTGTCATTGAACATGGACACGAGGGTGCTGCCGTTTATGCTGTAGTCCCTATGGGCGACGGCGTTTATCAAAGCCTCTCTGACGGCTTCCGGGGGATAATCCCTGGAATCCTCGCGATACATCCCGACGATCTTGGAGCGCCGGCTGTTGTGTTTGTCGACGAAATCAACGGCCTCCTCCAATTGTCGCAGCACGGAGCCCGAGGTTTCTTTCCTATCCCCGAATGAAACTTTGTATTCATCCCCGAAAGTGGCTAATTTGATTCCTTGGGGAAATTGATCCGAAAGCATGTGTGCGAGGTTCGTGTACATATCGTTGGAGACGAGCCCGAGTGAGACCATTTGCCGTTCTCCCCATTCAACCCCACATTTTTGGAAAACCGCGGACGTTTCGTTGAACGTCAGGTTTTGGTGGAGGGACGGGGACGACTCGTATGGGGGGCTGGACCATTCCTTTGCCATTTTGATTATCAACGGTTCCGGCGCAGGGACGGAAGAGGGGCCCCTGCGGATGAACACGCCGCCCTCTCTCATACCCCTGTTTCTCAAATAATACGGTTTGTTGGTCCCTGCGGACACATCGATCCTCACAACAGATTTGCCGTCGACCTCTGTTTCTCTCACAGAGACCGCGGCGATGGCGTCGGGCCTTATGTTATTCGAGATCCCGGAAACGGCGGCCCTGCACGTTTCGTCGGGATCGGCGACGCCGACGGCGACGCCGTCGTCTTTGATGCCGATGAAAATCGTCCCGCCGTTCCCGTTTAAAAAGGTCACGGCGGTTTTTATGACGGCCTCATTATAGATTTCCTTAAACTCCGTCTTTTCATTTTCCTTCATGCGGTTGTACCTAAAAAAGAATGTATTTTTTTAGTTTATAATCGTTCTTATTCGTTCATAATCGTTCTTATTCGTTCATAATCGTTATTTTACGTATTGAATTGAGTTCAACAGGTATCGGGGAACGTATGCAACGCCGATGTGGGAAGCGTAAGGCGGGAATGGCGCCGAGGGAGAGATTCGAACTCCCGAGGCATGATGCCAGCGGTTTTCGAGACCGCCACCTTACCGGACTAGATTACCTCGGCCCGACATCCCAAAAACATCCACGTATTTTACTTTGATGTAAACAATCGGCCCAATTCGCCCAGCGAGCTGATGTAAAAAAAACAAATATCTTTGCGCAAACACCTCTCCGAATGGCAGAACGGCTGAAAATCGATTTCAAAGCGTTCGTCCCGATGTTCTTCGGGTTTTTCGCCGTCGTGTGGCTCGCACGGGCGACGACGGGATTGATAGCCGGCGATTTCCGCCCATGGGGTCAGGACGAGACCGTGCTGTTCACGGCATACCTGGCGGCTTTCGTGGTCCTCGCCCTGCCCGCAGCCTACTTCACGTCCAAGATTGAAGAGAAATCGAAGATTCTCGCACTCCTTGTAGTGGCGACGCCCTTCTTCGTCGCAGGGGATTTAACCGTCCGCGTGTTGCTCGGCGAGACGGCTACCGAGGCACCGGCCGCATTGGCCCTCTCCTTGTTGGCGGGCGTCTTCACGTACCTCGTCTTCTCTTACGGGGGTTTTTTCCCGATGCCGGAAAAACCGGAAGGCAACCCTTAATATCGGGTGAAGCCTACCCTTGACGGCGACCTTCGAAGGTGCCGGGGGTATTTTGCTGGCGAAGGTGAAAAGGGTCCTAATCAGCGTGTCGGACAAGGAAGGCATAGTGGATTTCTCCAGGGAACTGTCCGAAATGGGCGCGGAGATAATCTCCACCGGCGGCACGCACAGGCTGCTGAAGGAGAACGGCGTCCCGGTCACGGAGGTTTCGGAGATCACCGGGTTCCCGGAGATGCTGGACGGCCGCGTCAAGACCCTGCACCCCAAGATTCACGCGGGCATACTTGCCCGCAGGGACGTCCCCGGCCACATGTCCGCCATATCCGAGATGGGCATCGAGCCCATCGACATGGTCGTGATCAACCTGTACCCGTTCAAGGAGGCGGCGCTGAAGCCCGGCGCGACTTTGGAGGACATGGTGGAAAACATCGACATCGGCGGCCCTAGCATGATCCGCGCCGCCGCCAAGAACTACGCCTCCGTCGCCGTGGTCACGGACAAGACCCAGTATCCGACAGTCCTTGATGAGTTGAGGTCGGGGGGGAAGCTTTCCAAAGACACCCGGGGGAGATTGATGGCGGCCGCGTTCGAGGCCACCGCCAATTACGACGCCATGATCGCCGACAGGATGGGCAAGCGCTTTGGCGCCGGGTTCCCGCGGTCGTTCCCAATCCCCCTCGAGAAGGCCATGGACCTCAGGTACGGCGAGAACCCCAACCAGTCGGCGGCGTTCTATTCCGACCCGTTCACCCCCGGGCCCACCGTGGCCCGCATGAGGCAGCTCCACGGCAAGGAGCTTTCCTACAACAACATCCTCGACATGGACAAGGCCCTGGACATAGCGATGGACTTCGAGAAGCCCACCGCCGTCGTCATGAAGCACACCAACCCCTGCGGGCTGGCCAGCGCCCCCACCATAAGCGAGGCCTTCGCCACGGCGTACGCCGTGGACCCGCTGTCCGCCTACGGATGCATCATATGCCTCAACAGGGACTGCGACATGGCCACGGCCGAGGAGATTTCCAAGTTTTTCGTCGAAGTGGTCATCGCGCCGAGGTTCGACCCGGACGCCTTCGAATTGTTGTCGCGGAAGAAGAACATCCGTCTCATGGAGGTCGGCGGGCCGATAGGCCCGGCCGAAAAGGTCAGGGAATACAAGATGAAGAAGGTCCAGGGCGGCATGCTGGTGCAGACGGACGAGGACGTGGCCGTCGACCGCTCCAACCTGAAGGTGGTCTCGAAGCGCGCCCCGACCGAGGAGGAGATCGACGCCCTGCTGTTCGCCTGGAAGCTCGTCAAGCACGTCACGTCCAACAGCGTCGTGTACGTGAAGGGCGAGAGGGCCGTGGGTATCGGGGCCGGCCAGATGAGCCGCGTGGATTCGGCCAAGATAGCGACGATGAAGGCGAACGAGCCCACCGAGGGCTCGGTGATGGCCTCCGACGCCTTCTTCCCGTTCAGGGACGGGGTGGACGAGGCCGCCGCCGCGGGCGTCACCGCCATCATCCAACCCGGCGGGTCGATAAGGGACCAGGAGGTCATCGACGCCGTGGACGAGCACGGCATGGCGATGGTCTTCACCGGTTGCAGGGTCTTCAGGCACTGAGCCCGGTCAAATCCAACCCCTGTCGTATGGCTTGAAGCAGGAAAGACAGACCTTCCTGCCCTCTTGCAGGCGGACCATGTCCTCCCGGGTCCTTTCGCCGCATACCTCGCAACGGACGCTTTCGAAGATCCTCGCCTTCTCGGGCAGCTCGAATCCCGGTTTTTTGAATACGAACAGCGACTCCGCCGGGGATTCGAGGATTTTCCGCATGAGTTCCCCGCGTTCGAGATCCTCCCAACCCGCGGGGAACTCCACGACGAGCCTTATCCCCTTCCCGCTTTTCCTCGAGAAGAAGGAATACGCGCTCTTGCCGGTGCGCCTGAACAGGAGGTTGCCCTTGCCGGCGGTGCAGGACAGCAGGTACTGTATGCAGTCTATGCCGCAGGCGTCGTTCTCGGAGACGCAGACGATTTCCTCGTCCACCGCCCTTTCCATCGGGATGCCCAGTCTTTCCATCGCCGCGAAGGATGCGGCGTAACCGATGGCGAGGCCGGGGCAGCCGTGCCCGTGGAATTTCACGCATTCTTCCCAGAGTTTTTCGTCCATGGTGTGCGGATGCCCCCTGTAGGTAAATAATGCCGTGTCCGGGCAACGTCGTTATCCGAGCCCCGTGCGGATTGCGGCCTTTATTCCAACCCTTCCGGGATTATCGGTTTTCCCTCGGCCTTCCTCTTCATGTGGCCGCCCGGGCCGCCCCTGTCTATCCGGGCCTTCTCGATGCATTCGGGGTCGTCGCAGACGAAGGCGGCGAACACGATGTTGGTGCATTTTTTGCCGCAATATTCGCAGTCGTAGTCGTCGAAGTTTATCGCCATGATTTGGGAATCGTTAATCGGCGGTATATCGTTTTTCTGTTTCGCTCCAATGCCGAATCTCATTTGTAAACGTTTTTGCGGATTCCTTTCCTGATGGCCAACACCGTCAAACGACAGTCGTCGATATGGCAGACGATTCTGTAATTTCCGACCCTGTATCCCCAATACTGTCTCAGAGACCCTTTCAACGCCTTGCCCTGGGCGCGAGGATTGACACATCCCTGAATGTTCTTGTCCAACCACTTCAGAATCAATGCCACTGCACGCCTATCCAATTTTTCAAGATTTTTGTCGGCACTGCTTGAGTAAAAGAGGTTATAGGCCATGTTTTTTCATCATTTCAGAGTGGGGGATGGCCACGCCGTCATTCAAAAAAATCTTATAGGCCTCGTCGGCGTTTTTTATGTCGTACTCGTCCTCCAGCATCTCGAAAAACGCGTTCTTGAGTGCCTCGCCCATGGAAATTCCGTTGGCCTCGGCATAGTTCCTTATCGCCTCCTTTTCTTCGTTGGTAACGCGCACTGTGCATACCGTCATTTTTTCCTCCTAGGCGTCGGTACAATTGTTCTACAATCAGAATACATATGTATTCAATATATGTTGATATTGGTTATTGTGCCAACCCATGCAGTTCGCGAATAATGGGGATGGGGCTCCATAGGACGTCACATCGCCTACTAATGAACCGTACGGCCGGGGAACGAGCGGCAACCCGTTAATACGCAAAAAAACATGCGTCGGCATGGACACGGGCGGAATCAGGGAGGCCAGGGGCATATCCGGGTGCCTTGTTTGCGGGTCATGCACCAGGGTCTGCCCCAGCGCCAGGCACGGCGGGTTCGTTCCCGACGAGTTCATCGGCGCGGTGGACGAGGGCCGCGAGGCCGTGGGCATATGGGACTGCCTGCAATGCCGCAGGTGCTCGCACGCATGCCCCGCCGGCATCGACGTGGCGGCGACGGTACAGGACGTCCGCAGGCTTTATGCCGCGGCGGGAAACGCGCCGGCGAAATTCCTCAGGGCGGCGGAAACCGCCCGGGAAACCGGCGCATCTGTTGCCAGGTCCCCGAGGATTGCGAAGCAAAGGGCGGACCTGGGTCTTCCGGTTTCAGCGCGGGAGGGGTCCGGATGATCCTTTACTTGGGCTGCCTTGTTCCCGAGAGGCTCCCGTCGATAGAGGCGGCGACCCGTTTCGTCATCGACAGGATAGGCGCGGATCTGGCCGATTCGCCCGTCGCGGACTGCTGCTTCGATCCCGCGGGGATGTCCGCCGTCGACCCTGAAGGATGGGAGAGCGCCGTTTCCCGCATACACTCCGCCGCCGGGGGCGAAGGCATCGTCACCCTGTGCGACGGCTGCTCGCTCTCGCTGTCCCAGTACGACGGCGGAAACCGCGTGGACGGGTTCATGGCGTTCCTCCACTCCAACCTCGCCGCCGTGCGGGAGGCCGTCACCAAACCGTTGGGTATGGAGGTCGCATCCTTCCCGGGGTGTCATTGCGTCGACGTCTGCGAGAGGAACGGGCAAAACGCCGTCTCGATGATGACCCAGCTGCTTGAGGCATTGGGATGTGAAACGCATCCCCCGGGGAGGAACCTTTGCTGCGGCGGCAACGTTTCCGGAATCAACGACGAGCTTTCCAGGAAGGTATTGGCCGAAACCCTGAGGTCCTTCGGCGACAGGCCGGTGGCCGTCACGTGCCCGTTCTGCTTCGTGCAGTTCGACATGGTCGCCAGGAAAAAGACGTACCATATCGCGGAATTGGCCGCCATGGCGATGGGATGGGACGTGGACCCGTTGGATTACCACCGCGGCAAATGAGTCAGTCCAGGTCGAGGGAGAAGTGCACCGCCCGTGCGGAATGCGTCAGGGAACCCATGGACACGACGTCTGCCACGCCGGAATAAGATGCGACATTGTCGAGATCCACGCCCCCGGATGCCTCAACGGTAATGTCTGGGTCAATGGCTTTGACGGCGTCCCTTATTTCGGCGATCCGGGACGGCGGCAGGTTGTCCACCAGGATGGAATCGGCGCCCATCTTCGCCGCGGTGACGGCGTCCACAAGGGTTTCCGCCTCGACCTGGACGGACATGGCGTACGGCGCGTCCATGGCCGCGTCCATGGCCGCGGCCAGCCCGCCGGCCGCCTTGATGTGGTTGTCCTTTATCAGCACGGCGTCGTAAAGCCCGTGGCGGTGGGCGAGTCCCCCGCCCAGCTCTATCGCCCTTTTCTCGTATTTCCTGAACCCCGGTGTGGTTTTCCTGGTGCCGGCCACCTTGGTGGGGGCGCAGAGCTTGGTGGCCAGCGAGGTCGCCGTGGCGATGCCGCTCATCCTCATCAGGAAATTGAGGGCGGTCCTCTCGCAGGTCAGTATGGCGGCCATCCGGCCGCGGACGCCCATGACGGCGTCTCCCTTATTCGCGTTCCCGCCGTCGTCGATGAACACCTCGCATTCGACGCCCATCAGGCCGAACACGCCGACGGCCTCCTCCACGCCGGCAACGACCGCGTCCTCCTCGCAGAAGACGGTCGCCCGGGCTTCGCCGGGGGGCACGGTGAGGGCGGTCGTGACGTCGCCCGCGCCGACGTCCTCATCCAGGAATCTGCGGAGGTCCTCAGACATTGAGCGTGAATTCCTTGCCCGTTTCCGGCAGGATCACGTTGTAGTCCGCCAGGTCGTCGAGGAAAAGGTCCCTGGTGTCGGAGTGCATCAGGATCACGTTGTCGGGGTCGCATCCCCTCACGAAGTCGACGATCTGCCCGTGGTCGGCGTGGGCGGAGAAATCGAACCTGTCCAGCTCGCATTCGATCTTGGTCATCTGGCCGTTGATGTTGATGGCGCCCGTCTCGACCAGCATCCTGCCGTTGGTGTCCTCGGCCTGGAAGCCGACGAGGAACACGGCGCTCTTCGGGTCGTCCTTGAGCCGGTCCAGGTAGCCGAGGACCGGGCCGCCGTCCAGCATGCCGCCGGTCGTCACGATGATCTCGGCCCTGGCAGCTCTCGTCCTCATGCCGCTGTTGCGGACCTCGTTGAATCTCCTGCGGGCCTTCCTCAGCTTGCCCTTGTCGTCGAGGTATTCCTTGTAATAGGAATAGAGGCGGCTGACGGACCTGCCCATGCCGTCGACCCACATCTCGTAGTTGAGCCCCGACAGCATGCACATGATTTCCTGGGTCCTGCCTATGGCGAAGCTGGGTATGACGACGGTGCCGCCGCGGTCTATGACCTCGTGCACCCTGTTTATGAGCCTCCTTTCCTCCTCGTGCCTGTTCCTGTGGCGTCTGCCGCCGTAGGTGCCCTCTATGAAGAGGTTGGTGCAGTCCACGGGCTCGGCGCCCTTGACCAGGGACGTGGGCACGGTGTGGATGTCCCCGGTGTAAAGGGTGGAGACGTCGCTTCTGTACTCGAACATCGCCGCCCCGGGGATGTGGCCGGCGGGATGGGTCTCGACCTCGATGCCGTCGACTTCAATCACGTCCCCGAAGGACAGGGGGACCACCGAATCCATGGTCTTCTCGATGTCGCCCGTGGTATAGTTCTGGGGGTAGCCCTCGGCCTTGGCGATTTTCAGGCTGTCGTACATCAGGATCTCGCCGACCTCGGCGGTAAGGGGGGTGGTGAACAGTTCGGTGGTGCCCCTGGAACACACGGAGGGCATCATGCCACAGTGGTCCAGGTGGCTGTGGGTGAGGAACGCCCGGTCCACCCTGCCCGCTTCCAACGGCACCTGCGGGGGTTTTTCAGGGCTCATGCCGTATTCCACCAGGAATCTGGCGCCCCCGACGTCTATAGTCATTCCCATGCGGCCGATGTCCTCGGCTCCGCCCAGGAACCTGAATTTCGCATCCATCTCAGTATACCTTCCGTTTGTGTTCCCCAGAGGGGTGTGAAAGGGGCGTTCGCCCCTTGGACAGTCACGCGTCCGCGCCGGGACGCACGGTCGCACCTATCGGAAACTGGTATATTTACGTTGTTCGAACCGTCCCGGCGCGGGAGGGCATCCGCATAGTTTCGCCGACGGTGTCCCGCCGACCGTGGGTTTTAAATATCCTCAGGATTAATGAGAGGTGTCCGACAATAGTCTGACAAAGGGGATGCACATGTTCGGTTCAAGGAGCGCGCGCGGTGCGCGCGTCGTCGACTCGAGAATCGCCGACAGCGGGGCGTATAGCCCGAAGGTCGCGTACGCGATCACATTGGCGCTGTCCTTTGTATTGTGGTGGGTGCCTGGCCTTGGCCAGGCGACCGCGGGTTACGTCGGTGGGCGCAAGGCGGGAACCTCCGCGGCGGCCCTCCTTTCCGGCGCGCTGGCCGCGGCGTCGCTTTTCCTTCTGTCGTTGGCGTTCACCTCGGTTTCCGGCAATATCCCGGAAGTCTACGCCGTCGGGTTCGCCACCGACTATTTCGCGTCGTTCGTCGAATTTTCCGAGGGCGTTTCCACGGTCGCCGTCAATCCCTACGCCTTGCTCGTGGTGTTCTCGATGGTGGGCGGGATGATGGCGGGCCAGGCGAGGAAGGAGGCGGACCTGCTGGTCAGGGCATCCGCCGAGGCCAACAGGCGTAGGCACAGGTCCGTGGACCTGCACGCCGCCGGCAGGAAGCTCGGTTTCGAGAGTTACGAAAACTGTCTGAAGGTCAGCGTCAACACGATGAACCCCGTAAGCAGGCCGGTGCGCGCCGACAAACCGGAAACGCCGGAGCCCGTGCAGGCAATCGTCGAGGAAACCCCCCCGCCGGAGCCCGCCGCCCCGGCGCGGAGACAGTCCCCGGTGACGTCCACCCTGGACATGTCCTCGACGCTCTCGACGGCGACCACCGCCGACGACGACAACCCGTTCGCGGCGATCCTCGGGAAATCCGACCGTAAGGTGGAGACCTCGGCCGCCAGGGTGCAGCAAGACGACTTCGAGTACATCTGAGCCCCGCCCGTTCCTGCAACATTATTTTATAGAGTTATTTGTTGGGGGAACACGAGGTTGAAAGATTGTTCTGTTCCAAATGCAAATCTCTGATGTTTCCGAAGGAGGGCATCTACGTTTGCAGGCAATGCGGTAACGAGGAACAGTTCGGCAAGGCCGAAAAGTTCACAACCAACGCCCGGTCCAAGGAGACGATAATCGTCTCGGACACGGACCCCGGCGCCTTTTTGCCGAAAACGCGCATAAAGTGCCCGGAATGTTCCAATCCGGAGGCGTATTACACCATCAGGCAGACCCGTTCCGCCGATGAGCCCGAGACCCGGATATATCGCTGCTGCAAATGCCAACACTCTTGGAGAGAGTATTAAATTCAGACAACCAATCAGGTAACGGGTCGGTGAGCGATTGTTTAAAGCGGAAGTCAAGTCGGAGACGTTGAAAGGGGTGGTGAACATCATATCCACCCTCGTGGACGAGGTAAAATTCACCGTCGGCTCTGAGGGCATAAGCCTCAAGGCCGTCGATCCCGCCCATGTGGCGATGATCGAGCTGAGGATGGAGGCCGGGGCCTTCGAATCCTTCTCCGCCTCCGACACCGAGATCGGCGTCGATTTGGACAAAATCAAGGACGTGCTGAAGCTGGCGGGTTCCGGCGACGTGATTTCCATGGAGCAGGACGAGGACCACGGCAGGCTCGTGTTCAGGATAGGGAACATCACCAGGCGCATGAACCTGGTGGACACCTCCAGCATGAGCGACCCCAAGGTGCCCCAGCTCGACATACAGTCCAGCATCCTGGTTTCCGCCGGCGAGCTGCAGAAAGGCATCAGGGCGGCCGAGACGGTCTCGGACCACATCGCCCTTACCGCCGACGCGGATTTCTTCGAGCTTTCCTGCGAGGGCGACACGGATTCCGCGAACCTGCGCCTGGAGGCGTCCATGCTGGAGAGGCTGGACGTCCCCGGGAGGGTCCGGAGCCTGTTCCCCCTCGACTATTTCTCCAACCTCATAAAGGCGGTGCCGGCCGACACGAAGGTCGAGATCAGGCTGGACAACGACTACCCCGTCAAAATCAAATTCCCCCTCGCCGACGGCAACGGAGGCGTGGACTACCTCCTGGCGCCCAGGATCGAAAGTGACTGAGGCAGTCAGATGAGGGGACCGTCCGAACTAAGCAGGATCGCCGACTGCCTTAGGCTCGACGTCATCAACATGACCTCGGAGGCCGGGTCCGGCCATCCGGGGGGTTCCCTGTCCGCCGCCGACCTGATGGCCGCGCTGTATTTCAGGGTAATGAAACACAGACCCTCCGACCCTTCCTGGGACGGCAGGGACAGGTTCGTGCTTTCCAAGGGCCACGTCGCCCCCGTGCTCTACGCCGCCTTGGCGGAGGCCGGGTACTTCCCCAGGTCCGAGCTGCCCAAGCTCAGGAAGATGGGTTCGATGCTCCAGGGCCACCCCGTCAGGGGGAAGGTGCCCGGCGTGGAGATGTCCACGGGTTCCCTGGGCCAGGGTCTCAGCATGGCCTGCGGCATCGCGCTCGCCGCCAAGATGGACGGCAAGGGCCACAGGACCTTCTGCCTGCTCGGCGACGGCGAGTTGCAGAGCGGGCAGAATTGGGAGGCGGCGATGTTCGCCGCCCATTACAAACTATCCAATCTCGTGGCCGTTGTGGACAGGAACCGCCTGCAGATCGTCGGGTGCACCGAGGAGGCCATGGCACTGGAGCCGTTGGCGGACAAGTTCACCGCATTCGGGTGGGAAACGGTACGGGTGGACGGCCACGACATGGACGCTCTCGTAAAGGCGTTGGAAAAACCCCTCGGCAAGGAAAGACCCAGATGCATAATCATGGACACCGTCAAGGGCAAGGGCGTGTCTTTCATGGAAAACCAGGCGGGATTCCACGGCAGGGCCTGCAACCAGGACGAGCGCAAGTGCGCCGTGGACGAGCTCAAGGAGGCCATCGAATGACGGAAAGGCTCGTCCAACGCAATTACTACGGCAAGGCCCTGGCCGAGCTGGCCAGGACCCGCAAGGATGTAGTGGTCCTCGACGCCGACCTCGCCGACTCCACGAAGACCTCCGAGTTCAGGAAGGTCGCCCCCGAGAGGTTCGTCGAGGTCGGGATCGCGGAGCAGAACATGATCGGCGTCGCCTCCGGCCTCGCCGCCTCCGGCAAGACGGTGTTCGCGTCCACCTTCGCCGTGTTCGCCACCGGGCGCTGCTGGGAGCAGATACGCCTGTCCGTCGCCTACCCGAAGCTCAACGTCAAAATCGTCGCCACCCATTGCGGCATAAGCGTGGGCGAGGACGGCGCGTCCCACCAGGCGCTGGAGGACATCTCCCTGATGAGGTCCCTGCCCAACGTCGCCGTGGTCAGCCCAGCCGACGCCCACCAGGCGTACGCCGCGACCTTCGAGATCGCCGACAGGGAGGGGCCCTGCTACATGAGGATGGGCAGGAGCGAGGTCCCCGTGATCACCGGGGAGGGCGACGGCTTCGAAATCGGCAAGGCCTACGTGGTTTCCGACGGCTCCGACGTCACGTTGTTCGGCACGGGGCAGATGGTCCACGGCTGCATCGAGGCCGCCAAGATCCTAGGGTCGAAGTCCATATCGGCCCAGGTCGTCAACGTGTCCACCATCAAACCCATGGACGTCGGCGCGGTGCTGAAGGCCGCGAAATCCACGGGGTGCGCCGTGACCGCCGAGGAGCATAGCGTCATCGGCGGCCTGGGTTCCGCCGTGGCGGAATGCCTCGTCGAGGGATATCCCGTGCCCATGGAAAGGGTCGGCACGATGGACACCTTCGGGGAATCCGGGACCCCCCGCCAACTGTTCGAGAAATACGGGCTCACGCCCAAGGACATCGCGGCCGCCGCCGAGAGGGCGGTCGCCAGGAAGAGCAGGGATTGATAACGATGAAGATTTTCATAGACACCGCAAACATAGAGAGCATTAAGGAAATCAACAGCTGGGGCATCCTGGACGGGGTCACCACCAACCCGAGCCTCATAGCCAAGGAAGGCATAGACCTGAGGACATGCGTCAAGAGAATCTCCGAGATAGTCGACGGGCCGATTTCCGCGGAGGCCATCTCCATGGACGCGGAGGGCATGGTCAGGGAAGGCCGCGAGCTCGCGGAAATCCATGACAACATCAACGTCAAGCTCCCGATGTGCGTGGACGCCCTGAAGGCCACGAAAATCCTGTCCAACGAGGGCATCGAGGTGAACATGACCCTCATCTTCTCGCCCCACCAGGCGCTGTTGGCCGCCAAGGCCGGGGCGGCGTTCGTCTCCCCCTTCGTGGGCAGGCTCGACGACATCGGCCACTACGGCGCCAACCTCCTGACGGAAATAATGGCCATTTTCAACAATTACGGCTACGACACCGAGGTCATAGCGGCCAGCATCAGGCACCCCGTGCACGTCTTCGAGGCCGCGGCCGTCGGATGCGACATCGCCACCATCCCCTACGACGTGCTGAAGAAGATGGTGTCCCACCCCAAGACGGACGAGGGCATCGAGAGGTTCTTGGCGGACCACAAGAGATCCACCAAGAAATGAGCCCATGTGGGATGCCGTGGTCGTCGGCGCCGGCCCGGCCGGCTGCAAGGTCGCCGCGGATTTGGCGGGGACCCACGATGTCCTGGTCCTGGAGGAGCACGCCGTTTCCGGGATCCCGATGCAATGCACCGGGCTGCTCTCCCACGAGGCCATCGGGATGTCCGGGGTCCGCCCCCGCATACTGAACGAATTGCACGGGGCCCACGTGCACTTTCCCGGCGGCGCCGTGGTCACCGCCCGTTCCAGGGAACCGAAGGCCGCCCTGGTCATGAGGGACGAGGTCGATTCGCTGATGGCTTCGGAAGCCAAGGCCGCCGGTGCCGAAATCCGCTATTCGGAAAGGTATCTGGGACATACCGTCCGCGACGGCCTCGTGTCCGTGGAGACCACCGGCGGGAGATACGAGGCCAAGGCCGTAATCGGCGCGGACGGGCACCGTTCCGCGGTATCGATGGCTATGGGCAACAACCCGCCAAGGTATTTCGTAAGGGGCATCCAGGTCGATTTGGAACACGCCATGGGGGAACAGGACATGATGGTCATCCGCCTGGGATCCTCCCTCGCGCCGGGGTTCTTCACCTGGCAGATCCCGTTCGGGGAACGCACCCGGGTCGGGCTGGCCGTCGGCTCCGGGTACGGCCCCCCCGCACCCTATCTGAAAAGGCTGCTGGCGGAATCCGGTCTGGAATCCGCGAGGGTCGTGGGCAAGCACAGCGGCATAATCCCGTTGGAGTACGCAAGGAAGACCTACGGAGACGGGTCCATGCTCATCGGGGATTCCGCCGGGCACGTCAAACCGGTCTCCGGGGGAGGCCTCCACCCGGCCTTCGTCGCTTCCGGGGTCCTATCCCGGGTTTTCAGGGAGGCGGATTCGAGGGGGGATTTCTCCGCGGGTTTCCTTTCCGCCTACGAGAGGGGGTGGAAGAGGGCGATGGGCGGCGAATTGGGGCGGGGACGCCTTCTGAGGCGCCTGTACGACGCGGCCACCGACGCCGATTTGGACCGGGCGGCGGAAATCGTCGAAAGACGCGGTCTGTCGGAAATCCTCGACGGCATCGATTTGGATAGGCCCAGCAAGGTCGCCATGGCCGTGTTGGCGAGGCCGTTGGCCGCCTTGGGGCTCCTGCCGACGGCGCTCAGGTGCTTCTTGGGGGCCCTGCGTTGAAACTCGCCGTCGTGCCCTCCGAAAAGGCGGCGGAGGCGATACCGGAGATGGTTTCCGCCGGCATCGTGGACGCCCATGCGAAAATATCCAAATCCGGCGATTTCAGGCTGGTCCCGCTTCTGCCGGGCATGGTTCCCGAGGCCGGCAAGAGGGGGTTCGCCGTCGTGGAAGGGGAGGCCCACTCCCGTGGGAGGATACCGCCGCAGGTGCGGATAAAAGAGAGACTGGGTCATTTGCCTTCGGCGATTCTGGGAAGCCTGCCGGCCAAATGGGAGCACGTCGGCGACATCGTAATCATAAGGACGATCCCCGAGGCCGAGCCGTACCTGGCGGAAATCGGGGAAGCATATGCCTCGGAGGTGCCCGCAGCCACCGTGTGCGTGGACAGGCGCGGGATAAGCGGCGAGCTGAGGAAGCCGTCGGTCGAACCCATATACGGCGACAACACGGTGTCGACGAGGCTGGAAAACGGCATCCTCTACACGATGGACGTGACCAAGGTGATGTTCGCCTCGGGCAACGTCGACGAAAGGGAACGCATGAAGAGGCTGGACTGTTCGGGGGAGACCGTCGTGGACATGTTCGCGGGCATAGGGTACTTCACGCTGCCCATAGCGAAGTTCGCCAACCCCCGCGTCGTGTACGCATGCGAGAAAAACCCCGATTCGTTCCGTTTCCTGGTCGAGAACATCGAAGCGAACGGCGTGGGGGACAAGGTCGTCCCCGTATTGGGCGACAACAGGGACCTGGATGGGGGAATCGTGGCGGACAGGATCCTCATGGGCTACGTCCAGAGGACATCGGAATTCCTGCCGAAGGCCGTTTCGATGTCGAGGCCCGGCACAGTCATCCATTATCACGACACCTTCGGGGTGGACGAGGCCGGGGCCAGGTTGGGGGAGATCCTGGACGGGGCCCTGGGTCCAGGGGGATACCGCGTGGACGCCGTGAGGGAGGTGAAGTCCTTCGCCCCCTCCGTTTCGCATTACGTGGCCGACGTGACGGTGCTTTAGACCTTCTCGCCGGACCCCAGGGCGGTCAGCAGCGTGTTCATGTTTTCCCGGTAGGCGTCGCCGGAGGAATCCAGCAGCTGTTTGGAGAAGGGCACGAGGAACATGGCGAACTCGACCTCGTCCGCCTTCAGCCTGTGGTGCTCGTCTTCCCCGCCGGCCGCGAGGGTGAAGGCGTGGGCGAGGGCCCTGTATTTCCAATCCCTTTTGGTCGACGCCTCGACCTCGTCGAGCAGGAAGTCCAATCCGCCGACCTTGTACGCCTTGGCGAGGGAATCCGCCATGACCGTGAACGGTCCCGCCCTCTTGCCGAAATCCGGCAGGCTTTTGACGACGTCCTTGGATATGTGCGTGGAATGGGCCTCCCTGAGGGCGTCGGCGGGGACCCTTTTGGAGACGTCCCCCATGGCCGCGGCAGTCTCGGCGTCGGACACCACCTCGAGCAGGCTGCGGTAGTCGTCCTTCCAGAAAAGACCCAGGGCCTCGGATGCGCGGTCGCTTTTTATGACGACCGGCCTGCCGGTCTCCCTCAGGAAACCCTCGAGGGCGCGCGTTTCGATATCCGTTCCCCTCAATCTGGCGAGGAAGGCGCCGAGGTCGGAACCGAGGTTCTCGTTGCCGATGACGTAGGTGGCAACGCCCCCTCCCTTGAGGTACTCGGCCTTGTCTTTCAACACGGTCCTGATGAGGCCGGAATCGGTCAATTGGCCGTTGGCGTACTTTTTGAGCACGTCGCCAGATATGATCTCGAAACTCTCCTGGCCCTCGGAGTGGAAACTGTGCTCCACCCTCACCTCGATGTCCTCGAGGGGGTCCTTGGCGAAATGCCTGGAAATTATGTACGGAACCGTGGAAACCTCCTTGGCGCAGGCCTCGCAGATTGAGACCTCCTTGCCCAGGGATTTTATTTTGATTTTGAGCATGCCCCCGGAACCGTGGCCGCAGGAAAGGCCGTCGCCCAGGAAATCGTACGGGGCCTCGGCGAGGGCGTCGGCCAGGTATTCGGCGGGCATGTTCGGCCTGTCGGAACACACGATCTCGTCGCCGAAGGAATACATCCTGAGCTTTTTCTTGGACGCCAGGGTGTTGTACAGAAGCAGCCTCATCTTTGGGTCGTCGTAGTACTGGCAACCGATGAGTTTGTCGTTTCTGACGGCCCCCCTTTGGGCGAAGGACACCTCCTCCCCGCCCAGTTTGGCGGTGGCCAGATAGGGTATCGATTGGGCGGCGTGCAGGGAGATGGTGGCGGCGTAGGCCTTGGCGATGTCGTCGCCGCCCCGGGAAGCCATTTTGAGCAGCGCGGCCTCGTCGTCCTTGATTCTGTCCATGGCCGCGATCCTTTTGAAGGTCTTGTCGAAATGGCACTTCCTGCAGTCGCCGGCGCATTTCGGCCTGAGCACGCTCGGATCCTCCCACAGTTCCTTGGCCTTGGCCAAGAGGTCCTCCTCCAATCTCTTGGGGGTGTGCTTGACGCCCCTGAACCGCATTTTCCTTCCCATGGGATGACGTATCCCATGCCCGATAATAAACCGTTAGGGTCCGTCCCGTCGCACAAAACCGATATAGGCGCCGACCCCTGACGTGGCATGGAGCCCCGCCGCCACATGGAGCTGAGGACCTTTCTGGCGTCCGAGCCGTTCGCGATCAGGCCGTTGGGCAAGGACGAGCTGCCGCTGATCGACGAGGCGCTTACCCACGACAGCTATTCCGAGGAGAACCCGGGAACGCCGTGCAACGGAAGGTTGGAATTCCTCGGCGACGCTGTGCTGGGCCTCATCGTCTGCGACGCCCTTTACGCAGGGGGAGTGGGTCCGGAAGGGCCCATGACGGATGCGAAGCAGGGGATCGTGTCCAACGCCAACATCTCCGGGAGGGTCTTGGAACGCCTGCCGTCGCTGGACAACATGTTGCTCGTGGGGAACGGCCATACGGACCGCAGGGGCAACAGCGTGCTCACAGAGAAGATGAGGGCGGACGCTTTCGAGGCCCTCGTCGGCGCCCTGTACCTGACGCGCGGCATCGGAGCGGCGCGGGATTTCGTGGAGCGCGTGTTGCTGAGGCAATCGCCGGGCGTCGAAGCCCGTGAGGAAGGACCCGTTGGGCCATCTCCGAACCATTTGGGCGACCCTTGAGCCGGTTTGGATGCAGACCCGTTCGAGACAACGCTTTTCGCCGCGACGGCGTTCGTGAAGCCCGGGAGGTTGGATTTTGGCCGAAAGGCTTGCCGGTCGTTTGCGGAACCGAGGCGTTAAACCCAGGTTGTGGAAAACGAATTAAGTCAAACCCGTTTCCAAAAAGATACCGGCCCAACGTCTGTGGACAAACAGACCCAGATTCCTTGGAGTCGTCACGATAACGGAATCGAATCCTGGGACAACGTTCGTTTTTTCAGCATCTTCCGCATAGCCAATCGACGATGTTAACCACGTCTATCCCATCGTACGACCCGAGGCCGATGCGATCGGTCGTCAGAACGATTTTGCGGTAATTGTCCGCTATCCTGCCAAGGGGTCTCAGCTCCCTCGCCCTCGTTTCCTCGGACAGCATTGTCTGCGTGACCTGGTAGTATGTAACGCCGTCCGCATCCATTGCCGTGAAATCTATCTCCGAGTCCCTGTAGCTGCCCACGGCCACCTTATATCCCCTTCTCAGCAATTCAAAATAGACGACGTTCTCCAGGGGTCTGCTCGTGTCCACGAGGTCCCTGGGGTTCAGTAACATGGATCTCATCCCGAGATCCGTCGCGTAGTATTTCCCCTTGGATGAAAGATATCTTTTTCCAACGATGTCGTATCTGTCCGCGTGATAGAACAGGTGTGCCGACACGATCCCATCCAGGTATTTGTACACGGTGTCCTTCGGTATCTTCAGCGCATTGGATATCCTATCCGGGTTGGTGACGTTGCCGATGTTGGAATACAGGAACCTGCATATGGCGGTCAGCCTCCTGGAATCTCCTGAAATGCGCGTGAGGACATCCTTCATCATCACCGTGTTGAACACGCCCTCCGATTGGTATCCGCAAACGTCCGCCCCTCTGTCGGGATCGATCATAGGCAGCGAGCCGTACCTCAGATAATCGTTCAGCCTTTCGTGTTCGTCGCCCGGGTGCATTCCCAGGTACTCGCGGAACGAGAGGGGGAGGACGTCTATCTCGATGTATCTCCCGGACAGTTTCGTGGACAGTTCCGAGGACAGCATCTTGGAGTTGGACCCGGTGATGTAGACGTCGCAGTCCCCCCTTGCGACCAGCATCGACACCAACCTCTCCCATCCGTCGACGTCCTGTATCTCGTCGATGAGGACGTAATGCATCCCCCTTTCTTCCAAAACCGGCCGAATCTGCGCCTCCAGCCAGCCCAGGTCCGGCTCCTTGACCTGAAGGTCGAGATTCATGTGGAAGATTCTTTTGTCGTCGATCCCGTCCGAACGGAGACGGTCGACGTACTGCTCGAGGATGGTGGTCTTGCCGGTGCGCCTCATCCCCGTCAAGACCTTCACGGTGCTGGGCATGTCCTTCGAGGAGCGGAGGGTTTCGAGATAGTCGCCCCTTATGATTTCCATGATGCTATGATGTGTTCTTCATATTAAAAAATTCTGAATTATCAGAAATAATTATAGGTTTGTGATATTATTTCTGAATAAACAGAATTATTCACCCTAGATTGGGCATTAGTGCGATTCTCTCGGACGCAATCGTTTCCTTTCATTTACTTGACAAAAACGAGTGGCGTTCCCCGGAATTCGTATATCCGGTAGCTTTCGCACACGCGTTTCCTGTACGTCCTCAAGTGGCAGAGATTTGAAAAACCCTGTCCATCCCTTTTCCTGACATCGGCGTCGCAGAGGGGCGTCGGGGGTCTCGGTGCGGAACGCAAGGGGTTCGGGTTACCCCACCGCGTCGGCCGATTCCCAGATAAAGGAAATTGCGGACGGCATACGGAAAAAGACGATCGCCGCGGCAAAGTGAACGCATCGGATTGGGTTTGGCGTCCGGATTCTGCGGTGAGTGCGTGGATTCCATTGAGGCAAGCACGTCCATCGTGTTTCCATGCACTGCGTTATAGAACCGGATAAGTTACCCATTTATAAGCGTCCAATTATTGCACCATATGGACGTTGACAGGACGGCCGCCGCCATAGCGGACATGAGCATCCGCGGCGCGGGCCGCATCGCCAGGGCGGGCGCCGCCGCCCTTTCGCATTTCGCCGACAATTATAAAGGCAACGACCTGGGCGGGTTCAGGAGGGATTTGGAGGGGGCCAAGGCCACCCTTCTGGGGTCCAGACCCACCGCCGTGTCCCTGTGGAACGGCGTGCAGGCATCCACAAAAGGGGTCGGCGGGGCGAAGGACCTCGGCGAGGCCATCGCCCTGGTCAAGGCCAACGCCGCCGCCTTCATCGACGCCTCGGAAAAGGCCGTCGGCGTAATTTCCGAGATTGGCGCCAAGAGGATTTGCGACGGCGACGTCGTAATGACCCATTGCAACAGCGCCGCCGCCCTGGGCCCGATAATCGAGGCCCACAGGCAGGGCAAGGCCGTCAGGGTGTACGCGACGGAGACGCGGCCGTGGAGGCAGGGGCTGATCACCGTGAGACAGTTGGCCGAGGCCGGGGTCGACACCACGCTCATCGTGGACACCGCGGTAAGGTCCGTGATGAAGAGGGTGGACAAGGTCTTCGTCGGCGCCGACACGGTGACGTCCCACGGGGCGCTGGTAAACAAGATAGGCACGTCCCAGCTTGCCTTGGCGGCCCACGAGGCCCGGAAACAGTTCTACTGCTGCGCCGAAACCTACAAATTCTCGCCGATGACCCTGTTCGGCGACATGGTGACGATCGAGGAAAGGGACCACGGCGAGGTGGTCGGCAGGGACGAGATCCCTTCCTCGGTGAAGATATTCAACCCGGTGTTCGACAGCACTCCCCCCCGGTACATAGACGCCATAATCACCGAGCTGGGCATGATTTCCCCCGGCTCGGTCTACGGCATCATGGTCGGGCAGCTGGGCGAAGAGGCGTTCAAGGTTGGTGGGCGGAAATGAAACCTATGGAATATTCGTACCTGCATCTGGGCGAGGGGATCGACTGGGACTCTTACGTCGTGTGCGACTACCGCGTCACGACGGACATGCCCATGGAGAAGGCCGCGGAGGCAATAGCGGCGGAACAGTCCACCGGGACGTGGACCGGACTGACTACCCTGAGCCAATCGATTTTCGACAAATACGGCGCCAAGGTGTTCTCCATAGAGGGGAACCTGATACGCGTCGGGTTCCCCAACGAAGACTTCAGCATCGACGTGGGCGGCGTGCCGCAGATACTCAGCGTCATAGCCGGCAACCTGTTCGGGCTCGAGGCGATCGGCAAGGTGAGGCTGGAAGACGTGTTCTTTTCCAAACCCATCAAATCCATGTTCAAGGGCCCGAAGTTCGGCATCGAAGGCCTCAGGAAGAGGCTCGGCAGGCCGGAGAAGCCGTTGGTGGGCACAATCGTCAAACCCAAGATAGGCCTGTCGCCGAAGGAAATGGCCCACTACGTGTACGAGGGCGGGAAGGGCGGCCTCACCAACAGCAAAGACGACGAAACCCTGGTGAACCAGGCGTTCTGCCCGTTGGAGGACCGGACCGTCGCCATAGCCGAAGCCATCGACAGGCTCGCGTCGGAAGGCCACAAAATGATGCATGCCGTTAACATCAGCACCGGGGGCCACGAGATCCTCGAGGTTGCCGACAGGGCGCAGTCCTGGGGCGCCAACCAAATCATGGTCGACGTGATAACCTGCGGCTTCTCCGCGGTGCAGGCGCTTGCCGAGGACCCTTCGGTCAAGGTGCCGATACACGTCCACAGGACGATGCACGGCGCATTCACCAGGGACCCGCTCCACGGCGTGGCCATGCTCCCGTTGGCCAAGTTGACCCGGATGTGCGGCGGCGACGCCCTGCACATAGGCACGCTGGGGGCGGGCAAGATGTCGGGGGACGCTTCCGGGGACCGCAACAACCTGGAGGCGTGCATAGACCCGGACCAACCGTTCAAGCGGACGATGCCGGTATCGTCCGGCGGGGTTTACCCCGGCGTTGTCGGCAAGATCGTCAAGGCCGCGGGCATGGACGTGCAGATCCAGGCCGGCGGCGGCGTCGCGGGGCACCCCGGCGGCGTCAGGAAAGGCGCGATGGGAATGTCCCAGGCGATCGACGCCGCCTTCGCCGGCATACCCGTGGCCGAATACGCTAAGAACCATGAGGAACTTAGGGTGGCATTGGAGAAGTGGGGATACTGATGAAACTGAAAGTGAAAATCTACGACGTAGACTCTCCTGAACCGTCGGTCGTCATGAACGACGGGGACTGCCTAGAGTTGGGCGTGAAGGAGATGGACCGCGTCCGCGTGACCGGCGACAAGAGCATGATAGTGCTCGTCAGCAGATCCTCCACCGCGGTCGGGAAGGGCGAGATCCTGATACCCAAGGCCGTCCAGTCCAAAATAGTGATCAAGGACGGCGACACCGTCGACGTCGCCCATTCCCCCAGGCCGGAATCCGTCAGGGTCATCAGGAAGAAAATGGACGGCAAGACCCTTTCCAAGGAGGAAATCTACGAGGTGGTGAACGACATCGCCGACTCCAAGCTGTCCAAGATAGAGGTGTCCGCCTGGCTGACGTCCCTGTACATCAACGGCATGGACGTCACGGAGATATCCAACTTCACCCAGGCGATGGTCGACACGGGGGACAGGATCATATTCGACAGGCAGCCCGTGTTCGACTTCCACAGCGTCGGCGGCGCCCCCGGGAACAAGATCACGCCCATCGTCGTCTCCATCGTGGCCGCCGCCGGGCTCATGATACCGAAGACCTCGTCCAGGGCGATCAGCAGCGCCAGCGGCACGTCCGACTTCGTGGAGACGTTCTGCGAGGTGGAGATGGACGCCGCCACCCTCAAGGAGATATCCGAGAGGGTGGGCGGCGTGTTCGCCTGGGGCGGCGCCATGAACATCGCGCCGGTGGACGACATGGTCATCAAGATAGAGTACCCCCTCGGGATAAACCCCAGGGCGCAAATGCTCGCCTCGATAATGAGCAAGAAGGTCGCAATCGGGGCCACCCACCTGCTGGTCGACATACCGACGGGCGCCGGGACCAAGGTGCCGACCCTCGAGGAGGGCAGGGCGTACGTCAGGGACTTCACCCAGCTTGGCCAAATCCTCGGGATACACGTGGAGTGCGCCCTCACCTACGCCGACCAACCCATCGGCCAGGCCATCGGCCCCAAGGTCGAGGCGAGGGAATGCATCCGCATACTGGAGGGCCACAAGCACCCGTCCAGCGTCATCGAGAAGGCCTGCGACCTGGCCGGGATGATATTGGAGATGGGCGGCATACCCAACGGGCCGGCCGAGGCCAGGAGGATACTGGAGTCCGGGGAGGCCCATAAGAAGTTCATGGAAATCGTCGTCGCCCAGAAGGGCAGCCCCGACCTGAAGTCCACCGACCTGGAGCCGGGCGAGTTCAGGCACGACATAGTCGCCGTGAAATCCGGCTTCGTGCAGGCGGTCAGGAACAAGGACATGGTGCAGATCGCCAGGGCCGCCGGGTCGCCCTCCGACAAGGGCGCCGGCATACTGATAATGAAGAAAAAGGGGCAGAGGGTGGAGCGGGGCGACGTGCTCATGGAAATCTACGCCGACAACGCCGCCAAGGGCGAGAGGGCCAGGGACATGGCGCTCAGGCTGATGCCCATAATCGTCGAGGGTATGGTCATCGAGACTTCCTCGGGCAAGGTGAGGTGAGACCTTGCTGATAATAAGCGAAAGCGTCAACGGCCTTTTCAAATCCGTCGGCAGGGCCATCGACGACCGCGATCCCAAACCGATCGTGAAAATCGTCGAGAGGCAGGAAGCCGCCGGGGCCAACGCTTTCGACGTCAACGTGGGCCCGGGCCGGGGCAAGGATGCCCCGGGCGACATGGCCTGGCTCGTCGGGGCGGTTCAGGGCGCGACCAAACTGCCGCTGTGCATCGACGCCCCCGACACGGAAACCATGGCCGCCGGGCTCGCCGCGGCCGAGAACCCGACGATCATCAATTCCACCACCGCCGAGCCTGCGAAGATGGATGCCCTCTTCCCGATGGCCGTGGAGCACGGGTCGGACATAATCTGCCTGACCATGGACGAGAAGGGCGTCCCCAACGACGCGGACAGCAGGGCGGAGATGGCCATGGTCATGCTGATGACGGCCATGGAGCACGGCATAGGCGCCGAGAGGGTCCTCTTCGACCCGCTGGTGCTGCCGGTCTGCGCCGCCCAGGACCAGGGGCCGAAGGTAATCGAGGCGATAAGGTCGTTCCAGATACTGAGCAACCCCGCCCCCAGGACGGTGGTCGGCCTGAGCAACATCTCCAACGGCGCCTCGGGCAGGTCCCTGATAAACAGGACGTTCCTGCCCATGCTGGTCGGCGCCGGGCTGTCCGCCGTCATCCTGGACCCGGACGACGGGGAGCTGATGGAGACGGTGAAGACCTGCGAGGTCCTGATGGACCGGAAGCTCTACTGCACCGACTATCTGCGCGACTGACCGCGGCTCAGTATCTGCCGTATTTGTCCGCGGCCTCGAACAGGGCGGTTATGTTCTCCAGGGCGGTGTCCCTCGGGATCTCGCATCCGGTGCAGAGGATGAACTTCCTGTATTCCTTGCAGGCTTCGATGCATTCCTTGGATTCCTTGATGACGGCGTCCCTGCTTCCCATCCAGACCGTCTGGACCGGGTCGACGTTGCCCATCATGGTTGTCCGTCCGGCCATCTTCTTGTACATGGAGCCCAGGTCGACGGCGTGGTCGGCGCTGAAGGCGTCGAGGCCGGCGGCCGCAATCTGGTCGGTCAGCACCTCGGTGTTGCCGCAGATGTGCAAACCAATGGGCCTGTCGAACTCCTTCCCCCATACCTTGGCCGTGGACCTCAGGGCGGGGACGCAGAATTCCGCGTAGGTCTGGTCGTTGATCAGGTCGCCGGAGGACGTGGGGTCGGGGACGTTGAAGAAGTCGCCGCCGCAGGCAAGGATTTCCCTGCCGATGGCGTCGAAATACTTCGTGCCCTTTTCCATTACCTTGGTGGCGACGTCCGGTTCCATGATGATGTCCATCAGGAACGTCTCCACTCCGCGCAGAAAGGCGGCGGTGGTGAAGGGACCCCAGCAAGTCCCGCCGAGTATCGCGTCCCCTTTGTAGTTGTCGTAGAGGTGCGCGCTCTTGTCGATCAGTGTGCTCCATAGGGCGGGGCACGCCTTCCTGTCGCTCACGTCGGGCAGGGCCTTGGCGTCGACGTCCTCGGGCTCGTCGTAATACGCGCCCTTTATGTTGCAGTAGTTGTCGTCGGGCGAGGAGTACTCTATCCCGAGGTCGAAGAACATGCCGTTGAGTTCCATGCACCCCATCAGGAAATCGGGGTTCACTTTCTTGTCGTATTCCAGCGCGGACTTCGTGGAGGCCTTGGCGTCGAACCTGATGTCCTTCCACGTGTAGCCCGCCAGTTTGGAAAGCACCATTATGGACATGTCGAACACGGGTATCCTGTCGACGGGTTCGTCGTTGAGCGTGGCTGCGAATCTTTCCTTGGGCGTCATGGTTTTCATCTTTTTTCACATCCTTAACAATCTTAACCGTTGGATATGGAAGATGGTGGGGTCGTATATCTCAGAGTAGTTACATCTATGTTACTAATACAAACTTGCCGCACGGTTCAGCCCAGCAGACCCGTCGTCTCGAGGAGCGGTCTGACGCCCGAATACCAATAGATGGGCATAACGTGGATCCCGGAAACCCCCGCCATGCCCCTGACGGCCTCGATCGTCTCCGCCGCGATCCTCATACCCTCGGCGCTTTCGTCGGCGGCGGACGACATGCGCTCCAAAACGCGGTCCGGGACGAACGTGCCGGGCACGCCCTCGGCGATGTGCTTCGCCGCGGCATAGGATTTGAGGGGGATGATCCCGGCGATGACGGATGCCCCGTCGGTGACGCCCTCCCTTTCGGCGTGCCCGAGCCACCTTTCGAAAAGATCGACGTCGAAGATGGCCTGGGTCTGTATGAACCTGGCCCCGGCGGCGATTTTTTTGGCCAACCTGATCATGTGCATTTCCGCCGGCTCGCCGAAGGGGTTCGCCGCCGCGCCGAGGAAGAGGTCGGGCGCCTTGGCGAGCCTCTCGCCGCCCCACAGTTCACCCTTGGCCCGCATCCTGTCGAGCACCATCAGCTCCTGGGTGCTGTCGATGTCGTACACGTTCTTCGCCCCGGGCTGGTTCCCGAAGGATTGGTGGTCGCCGGACAGGCACAGCACGTTCCTGACGCCCAGGGCGGCGGCGCCGAGGACGTCGGACTGTATGGCCAGCCTGTTCCTGTCCCTGCAGGTAATCTGCATTATCGGCTCCATGCCCTCCGACAGGCAGAGGACGCAGCCGGCCAGGCTGGACATCCTGACGGTCGCCGTCTGGTTGTCCGTGACGTTGTACGCGTCGGCGCAACCCTTCACCATGCGGGCCTTTTTCAGGAAATCCCCCGGGTCCGCGGATTTCGGCGGCCCGATCTCGGCGGTGACGACGAACTCGCCGTCGGCCAGCTTGCGCTCGAGGATGCCGGGCATGGGTCACCCGACCCGGACGGTCCTCACGCCGCCGCTGTGACTCCTGGACCAGTCCTTGGGCGGGACGAGGCCCCGGACGTCGTCCAGCCTGCCCCTCCTCTTCAGGGAATCGTAAATCGTGGCCCAGGCGCAGTCGGTCTCCGGGTCGATCTCGCATTTCCCGTCGGTGGTGCCGCCGCAGGGCCCGTTCTGAAGGGCCTTGGAGCATCTGGCCAACACGCACACCCCGGCGGTGCGGTGGATGGTGCAGTCGCCGCATCCCATGCATTTCTCCTTGAATATGCCCCTGGCCTCGGGGGCGCCCATGTTGGAGGTGTTGATGGCGGGCACGACGTTCGCCAGGGGGAAATTCTCGGAAAGCATCTGGGCGCCGACCCCGCACCCGAGGGAAACGACGGCGTCCGATCCGTCGATGAGCTCGGACACCCTCTCCTCGTACTTTCTCTCGCACTGCCTTTTCAGCGTGCGTCCCTCGAATTCCCAACCGAGACCCAGCGCGTCGGAGTGCTCCCGCAGCTCGTCGATGAGCTCCTTGACCTCGGCCTCGCCGCTGGCGAGGGAGACGGCCATGCAGGAATCGCACCCGAGCACCAATATCCTGTTGCCGACGGGCTCGCCCAGCAGGGCGATTATTTCCTCGAACGGTTTGCGCGTGCCGACTATCAACCAAAAGCCTCCTTTCCGGCTAGAGGAGAGTCACCGTTAAAAAAGTGTTGGGCCCTCGGCAACCGCCCTCGAAAGATATTTCATCCCCGCGGGACGTGGCGGGCCCCATGGGGACGTTGTGCTTCACCGTCGATTTCGACAGGGACAGCAACGCCCCGGTCGCCGGGGAGATGCCCGCGCGCTCCATGTCCGGGGGGCGGATCGTTTCCCCGCGCTTTTCCGCTTCCGCCGAGGGCGCCGCCGTGTTGGTCGAAATGCTCGACGGCCTCGGCATCCCGGGAACGTTCTTTTCCGAGGCTGAGACGTTGGCGGAGTCCCGCGCCGACCTTTCCGGCCACGAGGTGGCGCTCCACGGGTTGGCGCACGAGGACCTCGCCGGGTCCTACGGCGGCAGACCCCTGTCCGAGGCGGAAATAGAAGGCATCGTGGGGAAGGCCTGCGGGATCGTGGCGGACGTCGTCGGGACCAGGCCCCTCGGGTTCAGGGCGCCGTACATGAGGCCCCCAGGGTGCCTTCCCGGCGTGCTGTCCCGCCTGGGTTTCGAATACGACTCGTCGAATTATTCCGAAAGCGGGCGCGTCGCGGCCATCGCCGGAGGCGTCTTGGGGCTGCCGGTCCTGAGGGTGCCGGACGGCAAGGGCGGGAAAATCACCTCGTATCTCTGGCCGATGCACGAGGGGAACAGGGAACCCTCCGATTTCCTTGCGCTGCACGACGCCGCCGGGGACGGCGTGCTCGTCCTCGCAACCCATACCTGGCACATGTCCTCGACCGCCGACGGGAGGGCAATGGGCAAAGCGGAGCGGGAGGGGAACCTGCGCCGCACCATCGAAGTCGTCGAGGCCGCCTTGGATGCGGGGTTCGGGGCGAAAACCTGCATCGCCGCAGTCAGGTCCCGCGGGTCGCGGCGGCGCGGTCCCTGATGCGTACCAAATAAATACGTATAGGGGTTAACATGCCCGTTGGACGGTGATCCCTCCATGGCCCCGGTTTTGATAGAAGGCAAAAAGGTTTCCTCGGAGATATACGACGAGTTGAGGGATAGGATTTCCAGGCTCAAGTCCCAGGGGGTCGTCCCCGGCCTCGCCGTCGTGTTGGTAGGGGAGGACCCGGCCTCCCAGATCTACGTCAGGAACAAGGCCCGGAAATGCGAGGAGCTCGGGATGAGGTCGTTCACCCACCTGATGCCCGCCGAGGCGTCCGAGGCGGAGGTGTTGGCAAAGGTCGCGGAACTCAACGCGGACCCCGCCGTCCACGGTTTCCTGGTGCAGTTGCCGCTGCCCGGGCACATAGACGAGGACAAGGTCATAATGGCCATCGACCCCGACAAGGACGTGGACGGGTTCCACCCGGTGAACGTCGGCGGCATGCTCATCGGCAAACCCGGGTTCCTGCCCGCCACCCCCGCCGGGGTGCAGCAGATGCTGATAAGGTCCGGCGTGGAGACCCGCGGCAAAAACGTGGTGATAGTCGGCAGGAGCAACATAGTCGGCAAACCGATGGCCGCGCTCCTGGTCCAGAAGGGCGAGGGCGCGGACGCCACCGTGACCGTCGCCCATTCCAGGACGAGGGATCTGGCCGCGGTGACCCGCGGCGCGGACATATTAATCGTCGCCATCGGCAGGCCGAACTTCATAACGGGCGATATGGTGAAGGAGGGTGCCGTGGTCATCGACGTCGGGACCAACAGGGTCGCCGACGACACGCATCCCAAGGGCAGCAGGCTCGTGGGGGACGTGGATTTCGGATCGGTGTCGGGGAAGGCGTCGGCGATATCGCCGGTCCCCGGGGGCGTCGGGCCCATGACGATATGCATGCTGATGGCGAACACCGTCGCCGCGGCGGAGAACAGTTTGAAAGGAGTTTGATTCATATGATCGGAGAGTGCAGCAAGCACGGTTACTTCAGGGACGACGTCTGCCCGGTCTGCGGCGACAAGGGCAGGTTCATCATGAAGGACAGCGAAATCGAGAGGCTCAGCAGGTCCATGGCCGGCATACTCAGGCACGGCAACATGGGGCTGGGCATGGACGACCAGGGGTACGTGGACCTGAGGGAACTCATCGACGCAGTCAAGGACAGGAACCCCTGGATGCACTGGCTCGCGCCCAGGCACGTCGTCGCCCTGGCCGAGACGGACGCCAGGGAGAGGTACCAGGTCTACGGCGACTACGTCAGGGCGACCTACGGCCACACGGTCGAGCTCGACATGGAGCTGGCGACGGACAACGTCCCGGACTGGCTCTACTACCCCATCGAGCCCGAGGCCCTCGACGTGGTGTTCGACGAGGGGCTCGGCCCCACGGACAGGTCCATGGTGCACCTATCCGCCACCAGGGAGAACGCCGTGACCGCCGGGACGTTCAGGATCGACGGGGAAATGGTCATCCTGGCCGTGGACACCACCAAATGCTTCGAGATGGGCCACGACATAGGCAGGGCCACCAAGGCGGTGTATCTGTGCGACTTCGTCCCGCCCGAATGCCTCGCGGTCTCCGAGGAACCCGGTGACGGGGAGGAGTGATCCCTTGCCGACGATCCTCAGGCCGGAAGAGGTGAGGGCGAAGTACGGCCCCATGTTCTGCAGGGCCTTCTTCACCATGGTGGACGAGGAGAACGGCATAGCGCAGATCATCGAGCAATGCGCCTCCAAGGGCCCCAGCGAGTGGGACGCCGTCAACAGGAAGAGGGCCGGCGGCATACTCAGGGACGTCCGCGTGGAGGGCACCACCCTCATCACGGACGTGGAGATCGGCGAGAAACCCATCAGTTTCGGCGCCGTCTCGGAGATGATGGGCGGACAGGGCATTTCCATGCTGAGGGTGGAGGGCGACAGGGTCAGGACGAGGTGGTCCGGCCTCGCGGGCGCCTCCGTCGGCATAGGCGCCTGCATACCCCAATGCGAGGACGTCATAGAGACGGTCTATCCCCCGGGCTTCAAAATGGGCGGCGCCCACAGCGCCGAGGTGGAGATCGTGACGCCGAAGAAGACCCGCGTCATCATCGGCGTGGACGACACGGACACCCCGGTCGCCGGGGCGACCTGGGTCACCACCATGAAGATGGGCCGGGAATGCCCGGTCGGCAGGCTGCTCGACCACAAGATAATACAGCTGAACCCCAGGGCGCCCGACAAGACCACCAACTGCTGCTCCACCGCCGTATCCTTCGCGGTGAAACCCTCCGAGAAGGACGCCCTTGTGGGATTCTGCAAGGACTACCTGGCCGAGAACACCCTCTCGGACGAAACCGTCATGGCCGTGTTCGAGGGTCTCAGGATTCCCGGGCCGCTGGCGGAATGGGGTTGGAACGCCAAGAAGGTTCTGTACACCGTCCGGGAGGCGGACGAGGTCGCCGCCGCCAACGGGGTCGGCGTCCACAGGATAACGGGCGAAAAGGGCGCCATAGGCGCCGTCGCGGCCATAGGGTGCTTCGACATGGGCCTCAGGGCGGCGGGCGTCGAAGAGGATTTCGATTGACATGGGGCTGACCAACCTTTTCCAGAGCCAGGCGTACGGTGCGTACGAGACGAAGCTCGAGAGCGAGATACTGAAGGGCGGCCCGCTGCCGACCCACGTCGCCATCATCATGGACGGCAACAGGCGCTACGCCAAGGAAATCCTCCGGGCGGACGACCCGAAGGAAGGCCACGTGAAGGGCAAGGACAAACTGGAGGAGGTCATGGACTGGTGCTTCGACCTGGGCATAAGGAACCTCACGGTGTACGCGTTCTCCACCGAAAATTTCTCCCGGCCGGACGACGAGGTGGATTTCCTTCTGGAGTTGATCAAGGACACCCTGGTCGAGCTCTCCGACGACAAGGGGATCCATGAGAAAAGGGTCCGCCTTAGGGTCATCGGGGAGAAGGACATGCTGGACGGGAACTTCCTCCGGGCGGCGGACGAGGCCATGGCAAGGACGTCCGGGTATTCAGATTTCAATTTCAACATAGCCATAGCGTACGGGGGCCGCCAGGAGATCGTCACCGCGGTCAAGAAGATCGCGACGGACGTCAGGGAGGGCAGGCTCGACGTTTCCGAGATAGACGAGGCCCTGCTGTCCTCCAACATGTACATGGGCGACATCCCGGACCCGGACCTGGTCCTCAGGACCTCCGGGGAGCTGAGGCTGTCGAACTTCCTAATATGGCAGCTGGCCTACGCCGAGCTGTACTTCACGGACGTCTATTGGCCCGGTTTCAGGTACGTGGACTTCCTGAGGGCAATCAGGTCGTTCCAGCAGAGGAACAGGAGATACGGTAGGTAACATGGCATCGGCGGACATAGTGTTCCTTCACGCGCCCAGCGTGTACGATTTCAGGAAAAAACCGATATTCTACGGCCCGGTCAGCGACGTGGTCCCGTCGTCCCCGGTGTTCGAGATGTACCCGATAGGCTTCATGACGATGTCCTCCCACCTGGAGGAGGCGGGGTTCAGGACCAGGATCGTCAACCTGGCGGTCCAGATGCTCCAGGACAGGAAATTCGACGTGGAGAGGAGAATCAAATCCCTGGACGCGGACGTCTACGCCATAGACCTGCACTGGATGCCCCACGCCCACGGGTCGGTGGAGATCGCGAAGCTCGTCAAAAAGCACCACCCGGACGCGCTGGTGGAATTCGGCGGCTTCTCGTCCTCGTACTTCTCGAGGGAGTTGTTGGCCTACCCGGAGATAGACCTGGTCATGAGGGGGGATTCCACCGAGATCCCCCACGTCGAGATGATGAGGGCGATCGAGGCGGGCCGCGGGTTCGAGGGCGTGCCCAACCTATCCTGGAAGGACGCCGACGGCAGGATAGTGGAAAACCCCGTCTCCTTCGTGCCCAAGGACCTGGATTGGGTGAAATTCGACTACGGGACCATGATCAGGAACACCCTGCGCCACAGGGACATCAAGGGCGCCCTGCCTTGGCTCGGGTGGGACAAGACGCCGCTGACGTCGGTGTTCACGGTCAGGGGCTGCAGGTTCAACTGCGCGGAATGCGGCGGGTCCCGTTCCGCGGGCAAAAGGTTCCTCTGCAGGGACGGCCCGGCGTTCAGGAGCCCGGAGAAACTCGTGGAGGACATGATTTGCGTCCAGGACTACCTCAAATCCCCGATATTCGTCATCGGCGACCCGAGGCAGGCGGGCAACGACTACGCCGAGAGGTTCTTCAGGGAGGCGAAGAGGCAGGGCGTCAAGAACCACGTCGCCTTCGAACTCTTCGGCGTCGCCGGGGACGACTTCTTCTCCATGGCCGAGTCCGCGTTCGGGACGTACTCGATGGAACTTTCCCCGGATTCCCACGACGAGATGGTCAGGCGCGCCCTGGGGAAGAACTACGACAACGCGGCCATCGGGAAGACCCTCGCGTCCGCATTCGCGAACGGATGCGAGCGTTTCGACCTGTTCTACATGACCGGCCTGCCCGAACAGACCCGGGAGTCCGCCCTGGACAGCGCCAGGGCGGCGAAGGGCCTGTGGGAGTCCGTCGGCCCGGACAAGGGCCTGTTCATCTACAACGCCCCCTTCGCCCCCTTCGTCGATCCCGGCAGCAGGGCGTTCGAGAACCCCGAGAAATGGGGGTACAGGTTCTTCGCCAGGACCCTCGAGGAACACAGGGCGCTGCTGGACCAGCCGTCTTGGAAGCTGGTGCTTTCCTACGAGACCGTCTGGATGACGAGGGACGACATCGCCGAGGTGTCCTACGACGCCGCCATCGAGCTGGCGGCGGCGGAGCACGCCGTCGGCCGCACCGACCGGGAAACCTACGACGGCCGCGTGGAGCGCACGGAAATCGCCCGGGGCCTTCTCAGGAGGGTGGACCAAATCATGGAAACCAGGGACCCCGCGGAAAGGGAAAGAAAACTCTGGGACATCAAGGAGGAGGGCGAAAGGATGATGGATTCCACGGTCTGCAACAAGGAGGACCTCTATTGGGACACGCCTTCCATCTGGCTCAACGCCCCGCGCGTAATACGCGGGCTGCTCAAGAACTGGAACCCGTTCCGCAGGAAATCCCGCGGGGGATGATCATTCGCCACCGAGTTCCGCGGAGCGCCTGGCGCTGGCCTTGACGGCCTCGACGAAAGCCTCCTCGACCCTGTAGTCCTCGAGGACCTTCACGCCCTCCGCGGTCGTGCCCTTGGGCGTGCAGACGGCCTCCTTCAGCGCCTTCGGGTCCAGGCCGGTCTCCAGGACCATCTTCGCCGCCCCCAGCACGGATTGGGCGGACAGTTTTATGGAAACGTCGGCCTGGAGGCCCAATTCCCTGCCGGCCCGGGCCATGGCGCCGATGACCATGAACACGAAGGCGGGGGACCCGCCGCTGAGCCCCGCGACGGCATCCATCTGATCTTCGGGGATTTCCACGGCAAGGCCGAAGGAATCGAGGACCCTTTCCAACCGGCGGGCGTCTATGTCGGACACCCCCTCGTTCCTGGAGAAACAGGAAACGCCCTCCAAAACCGCGCTCGGAAGGTTAGGCATTATCCTGAAAATCTTCGCTTCTGGCACATACGATTTCAACGTCTCGATCCTCACGCCGGCCAGGACACTCGCGACGATGTGCATCGGACCGATCTCGTAGGGTTGCTCGGCGAAGACCTCCCCGAGTTGGTGGGGTTTCATCGCCAGGACGATGAAGTCCGTGAGCCCCGCGATCTCGGCGAGGTTGTTGCACGTGTGGATCCCCAGGTCCCGCTCGATCCTCTCCCGGGAAGCGGGCGAGGGGCTGCAGGCCACGATCTCGTCGGGGGTGTGGAGACCCTTGGCGAGAATGCCCTGTATCATGGCGGTCGCCATGCGCCCCGTCCCGACGAAACCGATTTCGTACGTCATCGAAGCCTGAGAGTCGGGGCTGTTCATTAACTTTGCCCGGGGCGGACGCGCCCGCCCCCGAGCCGCGCATTCCCTAACCTTTAATACTTATATGGCATGTCCGAGGGCAATGTCACTAGTTGTGAGTTACATACCATTGGTGGTCCTGGCGGTTCTGTCCCTGGGATTCGCACCTTTGGCATGGTGGATGTCTAGGTTCCTCAGACCCAACAGACCGACTCAATGGAAGGACACGACCTACGAATGCGGCTCCGTGCCGATCGGCGAGGCACATGTGCAGTTCAGGTTCCAATACTACCTGTTCGCCATCATCTTCGTCGTTTTCGACCTCGTTGCCACGTTCCTTCTCGTTTGGACCCTCGCCTTCTCCGGTTTCACCGCCGAAGCCAAGATGTGGGGGCTCGTCTTCCTTGGCATTCTGCTTGTGGGCGTCGCGTACGCCCTCAAGAAGGAGGAATTCATATGGATTTGAACCTGTATCCCCACGCCATCGGGATGAGCGCTGACGAGTTCATGTCGTGGTCCTCGGCCATGATCGACAACATGGTCTCCGCGGGGACCAAAAGGACCGTCAACAGACTTACCGGGCCCGTTTGGGCCTGGGCTATGAGGAATTCCATGCACCCGCTCCACTTCGGGCTGGCCTGCTGCGCCATCGAGATGGCCGCCGCTTCCGCGCCCAAGCACGACGCGGAGCGCCTGGGCATCATCTACCGTTCCTCGCCGAGGCAGACGGACGTCCTGCTGGTCAACGGTTGGATTTCCAAGAAGCTCGTTCCGAACCTGAGGCGTCTGTACGAACAGATGCCCGGCCCGAAATGGGTCGTCGCCATGGGCGAGTGCGCCATTTCCGGCGGTCCGTGGTACGACTCCTACAACATAGTGCAGGGGATGGACCAAATCATGCCCGTCGACGTTTACATCCCCGGGTGCCCGATCAAACCGGACGCCATGATAGACGGGTTCCTGTTGCTGCAGAAGAAAATCGACGCCTACTTCAAGAGGGGCAACTTCATGGAGGACTGAAAATGTCCAGCGACGCCAAGATCGAGGCGCCGTCCTACAACGACGTCAAGGCGCTCGTGGCCACGAAGTTCCCCAAGACGGTCAGCCTTAGGGAAAATACCAAGAAGAACTCCAGGGCGGACAACGAGAAGAGGAGGATTTACTTCAAGGCCGACAGGAAGGTGCTGCTGGAACTCTGCACGTACCTCCGCGACAAACTGAACTTCGAGCACGCATCCAGCGTCACGGCCGTGGACTGGGTCGACCACATGGAGGTGGTCTACCACCTGTCCAATTACTTCAACGGCATGCTGCTGGAGATTTCCGTCGACGTGCCCCTGGACGACCTCACCGTCGATTCGGTGGCGAACGTCTGGGGCGGCGCCAACTGGCACGAGAGGGAGGCATACGAGCTCTTCGGCATCGTGTTCAAGGGCCACCCCAAGCTGGAGAGGCTGCTCACGCCGAAGTATTACGAGTTCTACCCGTTCAGGAAATCCTACAAACTCAGGGGGCAGGAATGATGAAAGGTCCCGAATTGGACAAAATGTGGATCACGATGGGTCCGCAGCACCCCTTCTCGCACGGCCTTTGGACGCTGAGGGTCCAGGTGGACGGCGAGATAGTGGTGGATGCCGAGCCGGAGATAGGGTATCTCCACCGCGGTTGGGAGAAGGAATGCGAGAACCGCATCTATCCAAAGATCATCCCGATGGCGGACCGCCTTTGCTATTCCGCGTCCATGACCTGGTCGCACCTTTACTGCAAGGTGGTCGAGGAAGCCCTCGACGTGGAACTGCCGGACAGGGCCAGGTACCTGAGGGTGGTCGCCGACGAAATCTGCAGGATACAGTCCCACCTCATGTGGCTGGCCGCGGTCGGCACCGACCTGGGCAACCTGACGGTGTTCCTGTGGTGCCTCAGGGAGAGGGAATTCTTCCTCGACCTGAACGTCAGGCTCTGCGGGCAGAGGCTCACGACCAACTACCCGAGGATAGGCGGCGTCAGGAACGACATGCCGTACTACTTCGAGAGGGACTGCATGAGGGCGGTCGAAAGGTTCGAGAAGGCCCTGTGGGAAATCATAGCCATAACCGACGAGTCCTCCCTGTTCGTGAACAGGATGAAGGGCACCGGCATACTGACCCGCGAACAGGTGGCCAACCTGGGCATAACCGGGCCGGCCATGAGGGGCACCGGGGTGGACTTCGACATCCGCCGCGACGACCCGTACGCGGCTTACGGCGAGATCGACTTCGAGGTCCCCGTCCTCAAGGACGGCGACAGCTACTCCAGGTTCCGCGTCAGGATCGAGGAGATGTTCCAGAGCTGCGAAATCATAAGGCAGGCCATGGCCAAGCTCGAGACGATACCCAAGACGCACCCCTACCGCATCAAGGTCCCGAGGGCCGTGCCGGAGGGGACCCACGTGACCAGGATCGAGGACCCCCGCGGGGAGGGCCTGATGTACCTGGTGTCGGACGGCACCGACAAACCCTACAGGTTGAAGGTGCGCAGCCCCGTGTTCGTCAACGTCTCCGCCGCCAAACCGTTGGTGATGGGGGCAAGGGTCGCAGACATACCCGCCGTGATGGCCATGATAGACATGTGCCTCGGCGAAACGGACAGGTGATCAGATGGGATACAGCGGATTACTAGAGTGGGTGAAGTTCAACAATCCGATGGACAACGCCTACTATCCATACGACGTGTACAACCTGCCCTATGACGCGGGCGCGAAGCTGTGGGAACTCCTGGGAGGCCTCCTGGGCTGGCTCATAAACCTTCTGGTCCCGGGCAACCGCCTCTCGACCTGGCTCATCAGCGACGCCGTGGTCAACGCCTTCGCGATTATTTTCCTGGCGGTCATACTCTTCGCCGTCGGGTTCGTGGTGAATCTGACGATGATTTGGGAGGAAAGGAAGGTCCTGGGCAGGATGATGGACCGCAGGGGGACCAAAATCGGCCCCCTGGGTTATTTCCAGTGCCTCGGCGACGGCCTCAAGACGTTCATGAAGGAGAACGTCGCCCCGGCGGACAAAGACAAGAAAATCTACTGGTGGGCCCTCTCGCTGGTCATCGGCTCCTCCGTGCTGATCGCCTGCATGGTGCCCCTTTCGCACAGGTGGTTCGTAGTGGACTATTCCACGGGCCTCCTGCTGATTTTCGGCATATTCGCCCTGGCGCCCTTCTTCATACTGTGCGCCGGCTGGGCACAGAACAACAAGTATTCCCTGCTCGGGGGCATCAGGGCAGCCACCCTGATGATATCCTACGAGATACCGATGCTGATCCTGTTGGCGTCGGTGGTCCTCATGGCCGGGAGCTTCAACATAAACGACATAGTGAACGCCCAGTTCGACACGATGTGGTACATCGTGCCGCAGTTCATCGGTTTCATAGTGTTCGTCGTTTGCGCGATTGCCGAATCCGAGCGCGTCCCCTTCGACCTCGCCGAGGCCGAGGCGGAACTCGTCGAGGGCTGGCAGACGGAGTACGCCGGCATGAAGTGGGGCCTGATAATGTTGGGCGACTACTTCAGGGGCTATACCGCGTGCGCGTTGATAGTGATACTGTACCTGGGCGGCTGGATGTTGCCCGGCATCGGAGCCACCGCGGTGCCCGAGCTGGTGTTCCTGCTCAAGATATTCGCGGTGTTCTTCATATTCATCTGGGCGAGGGCGTCCCTGCCCAGGGTCAGGATCGACCAGATCCTGAACATCGGATGGAAGAGGCTCATGCCGCTGTCCGTGGTCAACCTGTGCATCGTGCTCCTGCTCAAGATGGGGGGTGTGTTCTGATGGCTATGAAATACCTTAAGGATGAGAAGCCCCGGAAGTTCCGGGGCACCGGCGTCATAAAGCCGCTGTGGACCGTCCTGAAGCACATGTTCAAGACGACCATCCACAGGCCCGTCACCATCCTGTACCCTTACGAAAAGGAATGGGTGCCCGACAACTACCGCGGGCGTCCCGGCCTGAGGTTCGACAGGTGCGTCGGATGCGGCATATGCGTCAGGATGTGCCCCACGACCTGCATCAAGCTGGTCGACGTGGAGGACGACGACGGCAACACCGTCAAGAGGCCCCAGGTCAACGTTGGCAGGTGCATGATGTGCGGCTACTGCGCGGAATACTGCCCGATGGACGCGATGACCACCACCCCCGACTACGAGCTGGCCGAGTTCACCAGGGAAGACCTGGTCTACGGCCCCAGGAGGCTCCACTTCGAGATGACGACCGAGATGATGGAGGTCCCCATGGAGGAGCACCTTCCCTCGAACGTCGCGAAGGGCATCATGGACAAGCCCGTGGCCTTCTACAACACCGACAAGCCCGTGCTGTCCAAGGAGGACTGCATCGGCTGCAGCAAGTGCGAGAAGGTCTGCCCCACCAACGCCATCAAGATGGTGGTCATAGGGCAGAACGAGAGGGGGAGGGACATCAAAATCCCCGAGATAGATAATTCCAAATGTATATGTTGCGAGAACTGTGTACTGAACTGTCCGAAGGACGCTCTGCACATAGAGGAGGTGCTTTGAATGATTGACGATATCGTTGACTCCATAGTCGGCGCCGTCACCGGCGCTTACGAATACGTCCTGGCAAACATGGACGTGGTCGCCTTCGTGATACTGGCGGCCATAGCCCTTACCGCAGCCGTGTTCGTGGTCGCGTCGAAGGAAATCATGCACAGCGCGTTCTACCTCGCGCTCGTGTTCGTGTGCGTCGCCACGACGTACTACTTCCTGGAGGCCGAGTTCCTCGGCGTCGTCCAGATACTGGTGTACGTCGGCGCCATAACGATCCTGTTCGCGTTCAGCATAATGCTGACCCGCAGGACCATCATGGACGAGGAGGAATGCCCATGAACAGGAAAGCCGTGGGCATCGCCCTGGCATGCGCCCTGGCCGTGCTGATGGTGTCCGCCGTGGCCACCTACGACTGGGACTACGACGACACGGCGCCAACCGGCATCGACGTCGGCGCGGACGACACGGGCACGCTGCAGGAGAACTCCATAGCGTACGTCATATTCGAGAAGCACGGGGTCCTCACCTTCGTGCTGGCGGTGCTGATGTTCTCCGCCATGATAGGCGGCGTCTGCATTTCGAGGGAGGAGGTGGATTCGGATGATTCCGATTGAGCTCGTACTCGGGTTCTCGGCGGCGCTGTTCGCCGTCGGCCTTTACGGCATACTGACCACGAGGAGAGGTCTCGTGGCCCTCATGTGCGTTGAGATCATGCTGAATGCGGCAAACATCAACCTGGTGGCCTTCTCCGCGTATTCGGGGGACGCCCTGGGCCAGGCCTTCGCCATATTCACCATAGCGATAGCGGCCGCCGAGGTGGCCGTCGGGATCGCCCTGATGCTCAATGCGTACAAGACGAAGGGAACGACTGACATTGACGAATTGACGTCCATGAGGTGGTAATATGTTGGATGCATTGACTGGACTCGGGGTGCTCGAATACGTTTGGCTGGCGCCCCTGATACCGCTCCTATGCTTCGTCATAGCGGGCTTCTTCGGCAACAGGACGCCCCAGGGCGGTGGGTACATCGCCATATTCGGGGCCCTGGCCGCCTTCGTGGTGGCCCTGCTCGCGTCCTACGAATACGTCATGAGCGACGCCTACTCCGCCGGCGAGGCATTCGTCCGCGACCTGGAGTGGCTCGTCTTTGGCGACTACGCGCTGAACTTCGGCGTGTACATCGACAGCCTCTCGTGCATAATGATGCTGTTCGCCTCCTTCATCTCCCTGCTCATCTTCATCTATTCCGTCGGATACATGGACGGGGAGGGCAAGAAGAAGAGGCGCTACTACGCCGAGGTGTCCCTGTTCCTGACCGGGATGCTCGGCCTCGTGGTTTCCAGCAACTACCTCCAGATGTTCATATTCTGGGAAATCATGGGTCTGTGCTCCTACCTGCTCATCGGGTTCTGGGGCTTCGACCACCCCGAGGGCGACGAGGCGACCGAGAACGCCGCCTCCGCGGCCAAGAAGGCCTTCCTCGTCACCAGGCTCGGCGACGTGTGCCTGCTCGCGGGCCTGTTCATCCTCCTGCACATGTTCGGCACCCTCGACTACGAGGGCATGTTCATGCAGGCGAAGATCGACGCGGTGGTGGCCGCCAACCCGGTCAAGTTCCCCGTCGCCATGGCATTGGTGTTCGGCGGGGCCATAGGCAAGAGCGCGCAGTTCCCGCTGCACGACTGGTTGCCCGACGCAATGGCCGGCCCGACCACTGTCTCCGCCCTCATACACGCGGCGACCATGGTCAAGGGAGGCGTATTCCTCGTCGCGAGGTCTTTCCCGCTGTTCGTCCAGAGCGCCGACGTCATGCTGTTCGTCGCCATCATAGGCGGCGTCACCGCCGTGTTCACCGCGACCATGGCGCTGAACAACATGAACATAAAGCGCGTCCTTGCGTACTCCACCCTGTCCCAGCTCGGGTACATGGTGCTGTCCCTCGGCGCGGGCGGCTATCTGGTCGCAATGGGCATGGAGACCGGCAACGCCGAACTCATAGGCCTCGGCGTGCTCGGCTACTCCGCCGGCGTGTTCCACATGGTCAACCACGCTTTCTTCAAGGCGCTGCTCTTCCTCGGCTCCGGTTCGGTCATCCATTCCACGGGGACCGAGGACATGCGCCTGATGGGCGGCCTCGGCAAGAAGATGAAGATAACGTCGATCACGATGCTGCTCGGCTCCCTGTCCATAGCGGGCTTCCCCTTCTTCAGCGGCTTCTGGTCCAAGGACCTGGTGCTGGAGACGGCGTTGGCCCCGGCCAGCCACGGGTTGGGCGCGGAGCACTGGTTCACGTTGCTCTTCGCGCTGGGCATGATAACCGCGTTCATGACGGCGTTCTACATGTTCCGCATGTGGTTCCTCACGTTCGCGGGCAAACCCAGGGAGAGGGCCGTCCTCAGCCACGGCGAGTCCCCGAAGAGCATGACCATGCCTTTGGTCATACTCTCGATATTCGCAGTGGGTTCCGGGCTGGCCATATTCGCGAACTTCCTGTGCCACGCCGCCCAGTCCCTCGAGGTCGGGATGCGTTGGATCATGGACGCCGGGAGGGTTGGGATCAATGAGCACGTGTACGACGGCATCGCCGTCGTGAAGCACATGTTCGGCAACGTGTGGACTTACGTCGCGATCGCGCTGACCCTCGTCGGCATGGCCATCGCCCACGCCGTCTACGCCAAGAGGAAGTTCGAGCCCGAGGCGTTCCGCATCGAGAACAAGGGCAGGCTGTACAAACTCGTCGCCAACCGCTACTACGCCCCGGAGATCTACAACCAGATCTCGTGGAAACTCGGCGCCGGCGTCGCCAAGGCCGTGGACCTCACCGACAGGAAAGTGGTCGACGGCGCGGTGAACGGCATCGCCAACGCCATAATCGGCGCTGGCGACGCGGTGAGCATGTCCCAGACCGGTTACGTCAGGAACTACGCCGGCGTCGTCGTGCTGGGCGTCGTCGTGCTCGCGGTCGTGTTCGTTCTTGCCTTCGCGCTGACAGGGGGTATCTGAGATGCTGAGTGAAATACCGTTGTTGTCGCTGCTCTTGATCGTCCCGTTGATCGGTGCCGTAGTGACGCTGCTCATGGGCGGGGGCATGGCGAAGCACGCCGGCAAGGCCGCCGGCCTGTTCGCCGCCATAACCATGGTGCTCTCCCTGTACCTCTTGTTCGTGGACGACCTTTCCACGCTGGACGAGAGCCACGTGTGGATAGACGCCGTCGGCCTGAAAATCAACTACGCGCTGACGGTGGACGGCCTGAGCCTGTTGCTGATCCTGATGACCACGATACTGGTCACCCTGGTCCTCGTCTTCTGCAAGAACGAGGCCGACAGGCCCAACTACTTCCACTCGCTGATCCTGATGATGGAGATCGGCCTCGTGGGCGTCTTCATGGCCGCGGACTACTTCCTCTTCTACGTGATGTGGGAAGTGACCCTGATACCGATGTTCTTCCTGATATCCTGGTACGGGGGTCCCCGCAGGCATTACGCCGCGATCAAGTTCTTCATCTATACCCACGTGGCATCCCTCGTGATGCTCATCGGTATCTTCGCCATGGTCTTCGAGGCTTCCTCCGTGACCGGGGCGGGCATCGACTTCGCCTTCGAGGCGGTCAAGGCGGCCCCCTTCGCGAAGGACTTCCAGACGGTGGTGTTCGGGCTGCTGTTCTTCGGCTTCATCGTGAAGATGCCCATGGTGCCCTTCCACACATGGTTGCCGGACGCCCACGTAGAGGCGCCCACGGGCGGCTCCGTGCTGCTGGCGGCTTCCATGCTTAAGATGGGTTCCTACGGTATCGTCAGGATATGCCTGGAGGCGCTCCCCCTGGGCGCGATAGAGTGGCAATGGGTCATGATCGGCCTCGGCCTCGTGTCCATGGTCTACGGCGCGTACGCCTGCATAGCGCAGAAGGACCTGAAGAAACTGGTCGCGTACTCTTCCGTGAGCCACATGGGCATGGTCCTGCTGGCGATCGGCACGCTGTCCGAGATCGGCATACTGTTCGCGGTCGTCCAGATGTTCGCCCACGGCCTCATATCCGCCGCCCTCTTCATGGTGGCCGGAGCCGCGGGCCACAACTTCGGGACGAGGGACATACCCCTCCTCGGCGGCCTTGCGGGCAAGTTCCCGCTGTTCGCCGCGTTCATGATGTTCTCCTTCATGGCGTCCCTCGGCCTGCCCGGCCTCGTGGGGTTCGTCGCGGAGTTCGGCATACTGTTCTCCTTCTGGGAGTTCCTCGCCGCGCAGCCCGACGAATGGGTGACCGTCCTGATAGCCTTCGGGCCGCTGTACATGCTGCTGACCGCCGGCTACTACCTGTGGGCGATGCAGAGGACCCTCTTCGGCGCCGAGACCAAGAAGGTCGACCTTTCGAAGTGCGAGGACCTGGGGGGGCCGGAGACGGTCGCCCTCGGCCTGGTCTGCCTGCTGGTCGCCGTGTTCGGCATAATGCCCAGCCTGGCCGTTGACTTCATAGCGCCGTACGCGGATACCCTCGGCACGTTCCTGGGAGGTCTGATATGATGGATATGTCGTTCCTGAAAGACGTGTTCGGTGAATTCGTCCCGATACTGCCGCAGATCGTCATGGTCTTGGCCACGCTCACAGTGCCCGCCCTGTTCTACGCGAACAGGAGCGGCAAGGCGTGCGCCTGGTTCTCCCTGGGCGCCTTGGCCCTCGTCGGGATCCTGGTCGGCCTGATGATGCACGACGGCACGTTCTACGGCGATTACGCCGGGCTGTTCTCCTTCGACCCGTTCTCGGGCCTGATGATGCTGCTGTTCCTGGCCGTCGCCTTCCTGACGGTACTGGTGTCGCCGGACAGCACGGAGGTCACCATACACAAGGGTGAGTACTACGCCATCATCATGGGCATCGTGACCGGCATGTTCTTCGTGGCCAGCGCCAGCAACCTCATGGTGCTGTTCGTCGGCGTCGAGGTGGTGAGCATATCCTCGTACGCCTTGGTCGCGCTGAAGAAGAACGACCCGAGGGCCGCCGAGGCCGCGGTGAAGTACTTCATCGTGGGCGGTCTGTCCTCCGCGCTGACGCTGTACGGCATCTCGCTGTTCTACGGCATGACCCACACCCTCGACATAGCCGGCGTCGCCGCCGCCGTCGACACCATGGAGTTCACGGGCGCCTTCGCCCTGGCCACCATAGCGCTGATCGCCGGCTACGGCTTCAAGATCGCGGCTGTGCCCTTCCACATGTGGGCCCCCGACGTCTACGAGGGCGCGGCGACCCCGGTTTCCGGGTTCCTCGCCACGGGATCCAAGAAGATGGGATTCGTCCTGTTCTTCAAGGTCTTCCTGATGATGTTCGTCGTCCTCCGCAGCGGTTTCGCGACCCAGGAGGTCCAGTACCTCTTCGCGGTGATCGCCGCCGTGACGATGACCCTCGGCAACATAGTCGCCATCTCCCAGAGCAACATCAAGAGGATGCTGGCGTACTCCAGCATAGCCCAGGCGGGCTACATACTGATAGCCCTGGCGGTCATGAGCGAGTACGCCCTCGTCGGCGGCATGTTCCACATGTTCACCCACGTGTTCATGAAGTTCGGCGCGTTCATCGTCGTGCTGTCCCTCATAGCCGCGGGCCTCGGCGAGAGGATACAGGATTACAACGGCCTCGCGAAGAGGGCGCCGTTCGTCGCCTTCGCCATGCTGCTGTTCCTGTTCTCTCTGGCCGGCATACCGCCGCTCGCGGGCTTCACGTCCAAGTTCGTGCTGTTCTCCAGCGCGATCTACGTGAACGGCGCCGTGGTCACCCAGTGGGTCTGGCTCGCCATCGTGGCGATCGTCAACTCGGCCATATCCCTGTACTATTACGCCAGGGTGGTCAAGGCCATGTACGTGGAGGAGGGCCCGACGGACGCGCTCGCCATCAGGGGCGGGCACAAATTCGCCATCGCCCTCTGCGTCGTCGCGGTCATCCTGCTCGGCGTCTTCCCGACCCCGCTGCTTGAGGCCATAGGCGACGCGGCCGCGCACTTCTTCCTCGCGCCGTGAGCCGAGGGAAACCCCTTAAACCCCTTCCTTTCCAATTTTATTCGACGTCCGACCCGGCGCCGTTTTCACGTTTTGGACCCGGCAATCCGACGGACGCTTCGTACCCGGACGGTCGAACCGTACGCACGGGACGCCGCAACCTCGAAAAGATATATTTAGCACGTTAACATGGCAAAAACCCATGGAAATCGCTTGGGCATACCTGTTGATCGCCGGCCTTCTGGAACCGTGCTGGGTCATCACCATGGAGAGATCAGACAGGTTCAGGAGGATACCGTGGGCCGCGGCGACCGTCGCGATAATGGCGGCGAGCCTGTACCTCCTCTCCCTGGCCATGGCAGTTTTCGGGCCGGGAACGTCCTACGCCGTCTGGACGGGCATAGGGGCCGTCTGCACCGTGGCCCTCGGCATCGTCGTCTATGACGAGCCCGCGACGATCCGACGCGTTTTCTTCATATTCCTGATCGTCGTCGGCATCGTCGGCGTGAACCTCGCCTCCGGGGGTGCGATTGATGGATGACGTCGACAGGCTGTGGGCATGGCTGTTCGTGGCCGGGCTGTGCGAGATAGTCTGGGCCGTCGCCCTCGGATACACCAACGGGCTGGAGCGCCCGGCGTATTACGTCCCCGTGGTCGTTTTCCTGGGCATCAGCATATACCTGCTGTCCAAGACGATGAGCGAGGGCCTCCCCACCGGCACGGCCTACGCGGTATGGGTGGGGATAGGCGCCGTGGGGACGATGGCCGTAAGCATCGCCCTGGGAAATGAGCCGGCGACCGTCCCCAAGCTGCTTTTCGTCGGGATGATAGTCGCCGGGATAATTGGGCTGCAGACGAGTTCCAGGCGCGAGGCGCGGGACTGAGAGTGAACCGCCCATGCCGCGGCGTTCGCGACGGGGACGCCCCGGATTCAGCGCCGCGAACGACAAGCCGGATCACGTCGGTTTCACACGACATTCGCTGGGTAAGCAACCGTACCCCCTGGTTATGGAAAGAAACGCGCTCGTCTCTTTCGGCAGGCATGAAAAGGGTTTAAGTAGGGTCTTGGCATAGTGCGAGCAAATGCCCGGCCTATGGAGGAGAACCATATCTAAGGAGTTGACGGAGGTGGATGCCCTCCTCAGGACCCAGACCGGGTCGTCCAACGAGGAGTTGGACGAGATGACCCGGTACGTCTTCGACACCCACGGGAAACACATCAGGCCTTCCCTCTGCATCCTTTCCTTCCTGGCATGCGGCGGCAAGGATTCCAGGGACGCCGTCGCCGCCGGGGCCGCCATCGAAATCATACACAACGCCTCCCTGATCCACGACGACATCAACGACGGCGGCACGATGAGGCGCGGCAGGAGGACCCTGCACAAGGAATACTCCATAACCAAGGCGATAGTCGCCGGTGACTTCCTGCTGGCCCAGGGGTTCAGCATTCTCGGCAGTTCCAGCCCCGCCGTCGTCGACTCCATCGTGAAGGCCGCCTCCGGGATGGCGGAGAGCGAGTTCATGCAGGACAGCGTGGAGAGGTCCGTCGACGTCTCCGAGGACGAATACATGGAAATCATAACCGGGAAGACGGCGATGCTGATGATGGCCAGCGTGAGCATCGGCGCATCCCTCGCCGGCGCCGACCCGAAGGTCCACGATTCCCTCGTCGCCTACACGGAGGCGGTCGGCAAGGCTTTCCAAATCATAGACGACACCCTCGATGTCGTAGGGAACGCCGAACTGACCGGGAAACGGGTCGGGCTCGACATACTGGAGGGGAAGCCGACGCTGCCCCTCATCCTGGCCATACGGGACCCGAAGCGCGGCCCCAGGATAAAAGAGGTGTTCTCTTCGCCGGAGCCGTCCATGGAGGACGTCTGCGAGGTCCTCGCCCTTATAGTGGAGACGGGTGCCGTGGAGAGATGCAAGGAAATCGCGTCCAAAATGGTGGACGACGCGGTGCATTATCTGGACGTTCTGGAGGCGTCCGCGTACAAGGATGCCTTTTTGGCGTTGTCCCGCCATATGGTCGAGAGGGACAGGTGAATGGCGATGAAAACCGACGTGCTGATAGTGGGCGCCGGGCCGGCGGGGTCGACCACCGCATATTACGCCGCGAAGGCGGGCGCCGACGTAACGATTATAGACAGGAGATCTGAAGTCGGCGTCCCGGTAAGATGCGGCGAACTCATCCCCTCGGTCGAGGAAATCACCAACACGTTCCCTAACCTGGAGGACGCGGAAAGCCTGTTCGACGTCCCCTCCGACCTGGTGCTCAGGGAGGTCGAGGGCATCAAGCTCGTCAACCCCAAGGGAAAGGAGACCCTGCTGGAGTTCACCGGCTACACCACCGACCGCGACCGTTACGACAAATTCCTGGCCAGGAAGGCCGTCGAAGAGGGCGCCGAGCTGGTGACGGGCAACATGTTCAAGGGAATCGAGGGCGGCGTCGCCGTGACCGAGGACGGCCCCATCGAGTACAAGGTCCTGATTGGCGCCGACGGCCCCGGTTCCAGGGTGGCAAGGTCCCTTGGCCTGCCCAGGAACAGGAACCCGTACCCGGCGGTCACCTGCCAGGCCAAGGGCGACTTCGACCCGTACGTCGTGATGTTCTTCGGCGGCATCGCCCCCGGGGCGTACAGCTGGATCATACCGAAGAAGGGCAAGGCAAACGTCGGCGTGGGCTTCTCGCCCAAGTTCGCCGACGGCTCGCTTCGCGGGTATTTCGACGTCTTCGTCAAAAAACGGGGCTTCGAGCTGGAGGGCGAACCCCACGGCAAGTATGTCCCGAGCGAGGGGGCCGTCGCCAAGACGGTGTCCGGCAACGGCATGATCGTCGGCGACGCCGCCGGTCACGTAATATCCGTGAACGGCGGAGGCGTCCCGCTGGCGTTGATAGCCGCCAGGATATGCGGCGAGGTCGCCGCGGCCAACGTCGCCACGGGATTGCCGCTGCAGGAGTACGAGGACAGGTGGAGACACGTCCTGTACAAGCAGATCAAGACGGCCGCGTTCAGCAAGAAGCTGGCGGACACCTTCGCCTTCGGCTCCGACTGGAGGACGGGCGTCTGCATGGCCATCCTCGGCAAGAGGAGGATGGCGAACATGATACGCTGCAGGCACGTCTTCCCGTGACCGTCATTTCCTGCGGCCGCTGACCATCTCGGAGCCGCACACGGGGCATTCGGGCATCCGGGCCTTCTGCCTTTTACCGCATCCCACGCACCTGTAGCCCCATCTGAACACCTTTTTGATGCCCTCGGCGCCGACGGTTCTGTATGGGATGCCGAGTATCTTGCAGACGTTCTGTATGGAATAGTCGTCGGTGAGCACAGTGCCGCCCAAATCCATGGCCAACGCGATCACCGAGGCGTCCGTGGGCGACAGCCGGGCGTCGTCGCCGCTGCCCTTCGCGGCTTCGTTCACGGCGTCCAGGGATTTCCGTGTGCAGTCGGATACCCGCAGCAGGTCACCCCAAAGGCCCGGGCGCCGGTCCCCGTGCATTTCCAGTTCCCTGACGACCCCGGGGGTGCAGACGCAGCCTTCCGGCAGGTCCTCCATGGAATACAGGGCGGAGGTATCCAGGACCAATACCATGGTTTTGGAATCGGTGAATCGGATATTATCCTTTCCGCGTTCGGCAAAGACGAATTATCCGGGGCGTACTCGATAAAGTATTTACCCCGTTCGCAACTATCAAGTTCTCATGTTGAAACACCCGGCCGCGGTCGCGACCGCGTTCTTTTTCGTTGCGATTGCCTGTCTCGTTCTCGGGGGTGTCGCCGCGGACGACGTTTCCGCGGAGTCTCATGATGACGGCACATACACGTTTGAACTGCATGCTGACAAGACCGCCACCGTTACCGGGCTATTGGATTCCGTCGCCGACGTCAACGACCCGGTCATACCCGGATCCTTTTCCGTGGGGGCAGAAACCTATACGGTGACCGCCATAGGGGGAGGGGCCTTCCTGAAATTCAACACCCTTAGGCTGAAAGGCACCCTCACGATTCCGAGCTCCGTGAAAACCATCGAAAGCCAGGCATTCATGAGCAACAGTAACCTGAATGGCCTGGTTTTGCAACACGGCCTCGTGACGATCGGTGATCAGGCGTTCTCGGGATGTTCCAGCCTAGCAGGGTACCCTTCGTTCCCCGGTTCTCTGAAAACGATCGGTGACCAGGCGTTTTACCAATGTATCGGTTATACGGGCAATCTCACGATTCCCTCTTCGGTTGATTCCATCGGGGAAAGGGCGTTCTCGGGATGTGGCTTCACGGGCAACCTCGACATCGGCGGCCCGATAACCGTCATCAGCGAGGGTGCTTTTCAAAATTGCAAGTTCACGGGCGGCCTGACAATTCCCGCCACTGTAGTCACCATAGCCAAAGACGCATTCTCCGGATGCGCTTTCTCGGGCGCCCTCACGATTCCCGCCAACGTGGAAACCATCGGCCCCAGTGCATTCTACGAATGCGATAAATTCACGGGAGACCTGGTCATACCGGATACCGTCACGACGCTCGGCAGCGGGGCGTTCCAGAAATGCGCAGGATTCGCGGGCAGCCTGACGATATCCAACGCCCTGACGGCTATAGAAGTAAGTACGTTCTGGGAATGTTCCGGCCTGACCGGCGGCCTGACGATTCCGAACTCCGTGACGTCCATAGGCCCCAGCGCATTCCGGGAGTGCACCGGCCTCAACGGCACGCTCAAGATGTCCGAGAACGTTCAAACCGTCGGCGAACTCGCGTTCTACAACAGCAACCTTTCGGGCACCCTTTCTATGCCGCGCGTGACGTCCGTAGGCCCCAGCGCGTTTTCCGGGCTGATCGGCCTTACCGGCGACCTTTCCCTCCCATCGGTGACGTCCATAGGCAACTCCGCGTTCTCTGGATGTACGGGTCTTACAGGTCTTTCGATTCCGATTGTGCAGATTATCGGTGAAAATGCGTTCAATGGCTGTTCCAACCTCGCCGGCACCCTTTCAATCCCTTCTTCCGTGGTGTCCGTTGGCAAGTACGCGTTCTCCGGATGCAAGAACGTGACCCAGCTGTCGTTGGGACACGGCATTCTTCCCGCCGCATGGGGTCACGAGTCGCTCGATTTCAACACAGCCTCGTACGAGATGAAGTATCCCGTAGTATGCCTTTATAGGGACGAACCCCCGGAAAACACCCATTCCCCGGAGACTGTCTTCTTCTACACCGGCAAGGTCACCGCCGTCGCCGATCCCGCCGAAGGGGGCACGTTCGAAGGTGTCACGACATACAGGATTGGGGCCGACGCCACCGTCACGGCAGTGCCCGCGCGGGGCTACGAGTTCACGCAATGGTCCGATGGCGACACCGAGCCCTCCAGAACCTTCACGGTGACCGAGGAGGCCTATACCTTCACCGCGGAATTCAGCGCCTTGCCGTCGTTCGCGATAACCTGGTCCGTCGATGGCGAAACCACCGTCGAGACATACTACCAGGGCGAGACCCCGACCTTCAAGGGGTCCACGGACAAACCGCCCACGCCCCAGACGACCTACACGTTCTCCGGGTGGGACCCCGGCACCGTCCCCGTGACGGAGGACGCCACCTACACGGCCCAGTACGACCAGTTCGTCAACGAGTACACCGTGACCTGGTCCGTGGACGGCGCCGAGACGACGGAGGCGTACCCCTACGGGGCCACGCCGGAGTTCAAG
>JAAYNL010000005.1 GCA_012520845.1 Thermoplasmatales archaeon
CGAGACGACGGAGGCGTACCCCTACGGGGCCACGCCGGAGTTCAAGGGCAGCACCGACAAGCCGGCCACGGCCCAGCACACCTACGTGTTCACGGGCTGGCAGCCGGAGATCGCCCCGGTGACGGAAAACGCCACTTACGAAGCCAAATATAACGAGGCCCCCCGGGAATACACCATAAAATGGAAACTCCACGACGGCACCGTCACCGAGACCTACCACTACAACGAGACCCCGTCCTTCAAGGAATCCACGGACAGGGAGGGTTACTCGTTCGACGGGTGGTCCCCGGAAATCGCCAAGGTCACTGAAGACGTCACCTACGTCGCCCAATATTCCGCCCAGCCCGTCGATGGCGACACCCTCACGTACGTCGTGGTGGCGGCGATCGGCGTCGTGGTCGGCCTGCTGGTCGTGAAGGTGGCCCTGTCCAGGAGGAAGTGACCCCGGGCGTTGCCGTCCATCGGATGCAACCTTCGACAAACGTTATAACGGGAGGGACCATAGCCCGCACGATGGAAATCCCGATCGACGACGACGTCAGGGAGATGATCATAAAATCCGGCGAGGATTACCGCGTCTCCACGGCGTGCAGGGGCCCGACGCTGGTCCCGGTGAGCGTGAAGCCGCCCAAGTCCAGCGACATCAGGATACCCGTCGGCGACAGGTTCCTTTACGTATCCTTGGTGCAGGCCAGGTACATAAGCAGGGTCACCATGGACATGCTGTACGACCCCGAGGACCTTTACACCTGCTCCGTGCTTCGGGCCTACAGGTGACCCGCGGCGGCGACGCTCCCTTCCACCATCTTCCGGAAGTCCAACCTGGAAATCTGGGTCTCGATGGATTTGGGCGACGCTTCTATGACGGGTCTGTCCGGCACCAGCGAGCAACCGGACGATTCCATGATGGATATGCCGTAGGTGCCGATTTTCTTGGAGATGCCTATTATCTCCTCTTTGTCAAGCCCGATCAGCGGCCTGATGACCGGGAACCCAAGGCCCGCTTCCTCCCCCCTCATGTTCCTCAGGGTCTGGGAGGCGACCTGCCCCAAGGAATCGCCCATGACGATGGCCTCGGCGCCGATTCCCTCGGAGAAACCCTTGGCGACGTGCATCATCAGGCGCTTGCAGACGACGCACTGGTAGTTCCTGGCGCATTTTTCGGATATGATGTTTTGGTTGCGGCCGTGGGGCGCGAAGTAAAGAGATAGGGGCTGTCCGGTGACTTCCCTGAGCCTGTCGGCCAGCATCGACACCTTTTCCAATTCCCTGGAATCGGAATGGGGTGAGTTGTCCATGTGCAGCAACGTGACGTCCGCCCCGGCCCTGCACATCATGTAGGCGGCCACGGGAGAGTCTATGCCGCCCGACAATAGGGCGGTCAGCTTCATTCGCAGACCACGTCGCCGTAGTCGTCGGCGAGCTTCCTGGACATGGAGTAGTTGCACCGTTCGCAGCGGATTTTGTTCTTGCCGGTCTTGACCATGACGTCCTTGCAGGTGCCGCATAGGGACCTCACGACGCCGAGGTTGGCATCCTTGGTGAACAGCTGCAACGAGGGGGATATGCTGATGACCCTGGCGCGGACGAGGTCGCCGACGCGGAACTCGTTGCCGACGTCCTCGGTGTAGTCCGGGGAGATCTTGGAGACGTGGATCGTGGCGTAGGTCTCGCCGCCGACCTGCCTGGCGGTCCCCTCCGTGGCAATCACGTCGGCGGTGGCCATCGTGTTCCTGATGCCGGCGATGACGGCGTACACTATGTCGCCTTCCTTGAGCACGTTCGGGGGGTTGGGGGTGACGACCTTGGCGACGTACTCGTCGTCATCAAGCACAAGGCGGCCGAACTGGGCCGCGTAGACCTTGCCGTCGACGGCGTAGGTGCCTTCGGAGGCCATGTATTCCTCTTCCACAGCGACCTCGTCGCCGGGGAAGACATCGATTATCTGTTTCATTTGAATCACCTGATATTGACGACAGCGACGTCAATCCCTTGTTTGGTTCTCCTATGGAACGTGAATGTGTGCGGTATATAATATTTATAGGTGGCCACCAGCGCGGCCTCCTTGCCGCGGGCGGCCACGAAGTCCGTCACGAAGCCCAGCGTGGATTCCATGTGGAAGCTGTACGCCGATTCCGAACACGCGATAGCCTTCTCGAGGAAAACCCTGTCGGCGTTCCTGTTCTGGCAGCCGAAGGGCGGGTTCATGAAAACCGTGTCCCCGCCCCCTGCGGAGGAAACGTCCCCTTGGACGAAGGAGACGTCCACGCCAAGGCGCTCGGCGTTTTCCCTGGCGATGGCAATGGCGGCCGGGGAAACGTCGATTCCATGGGATTCCGACGCGCCCAAAAGGGCGGCGCCGATGGCGAACACGCCCGTGCCGCAGCCATAGTCCCAGACGACCTTTCCGGCGACGTCGCCGACGGAATAAGCCCGGAAGAGCACGTCCGCCGCCATGGTCGCGGGCGTGGCGTACTGCTCCAGGGCCGGGTCGGGATCCTCGAACGGCTTTACCGACTCAAGGGCGATTTCCAGGTCCCTTTTGCGCATTTCCTCAGAGGATTTCCTTGATCACGCGGGCGGCCCTCATCTCCAGGGTTTCCACGCCGGTGGCCTCGTGGGCGCGCTTCGTCAGGGAAACCAGGTCCCCCCTCTCTATGCAGGGCAGCTTGAACTTCCTGGTGCCGGCCATGAGCTGTTTCAGGCCCTCGCCGATGCGGCCGTGCCAATAGGTGTACAGGCCGACGCCGCCCCAGGGTATGTCCTTACCCAGCTTTTTCCCGGGGAACCTCTTCGCGATTTCCGGGGCCGATATGAAGAATTGTTCGGGGTTCTCGCCGTACTGTCTGGCGAATTTCGGCGGCAGTTTCCCTTCGGCGGCCAAATCGGTGAAGTTCCTCCCCTTCATGGCCGCAAGGAGCGGCGTCCTGGCCATACCGATCGACTTGACTATCGGGCCGTCGCCCAGGTCGGAGAGCGCCAGCGCCTTGTAGATCTGAGTCTCGTTGACGAACCCGCCGGCGAAGGAGACGTCGGGGACGAATCTTCCCTGTTCCTTGAGCAGCTTGGCGCACTGGATTACCTGGGAGAACAGGTATATCCCGGGCGTGGACATCTCGTTCATCATGGGGACGGGGGACATCCCGGTGCCCGCCCCGGCGCCGTCGAAGGTGACCAGATCGAGTTTGGCGTCGGAGGCGCATTTCATGGTAAAGGCGACGACCTCGGGCTTGAAGGCCCCGGTCTTGAGGAACACGTTCTTCACGCCCTTGGACCTAAGTTCGTCCACGTCCTCCAGGAAACCGTCGTACTTGGGGAACCCAACGCGGCTGTGCCTCTCGAAGGACCTGAAGGCCCCGTCCTTGAACGCCTTCTGCACGTCCGGGTCTTCCGGGTCCGGGAGGACGAGGTAACCCCTTTTCTTCAGGTCGATGGCCTTGGCGAGGTCGCCGACGCGCACCTCGCCGCCGATGGCCTTGGCGCCCTGGCCCCATTTCCTCTCGACGACGTCGACGCCGAGTTTGGACACGGCGTAGTCGTCGGCGCCGCCGCGGGCGTCCTCGATGTTGGTTTGCAGGACGATCCTGCCGTTCTTTCCGTCCCAGAAATCGTTGTAGGAGTCGACGCGGTGCTTCAGGTCCGGCGAATCCTGGACCTTTCCGTTGGAGTACACGGCGTTGGAATCCATCCCGCAGACGTTCTCGCCTATGACCTGGCACACGCCGGTCATGGCGGCCCCGGAGGCCAATTCGGCCCAGTAGTTCTTGGCGATGGCCGTGGAGCCCAACCCAGCGAGGTGCACCGGCATGGACATGCGTATGGGCCTCTTGGAGGAGGACCCGACGACGGTGGTTATGTCGGCGTTCTCGAAGAACGCCAGGTCCGAGTCCTCGGGTATGCCCTTGGCCGTAAGCAGCTCGGACATGATCTGGAAGTGGGACCAGTCTATGAAGAAATCCTTGTTCGAGGAGGCGGTGCTCCTGCCGAAATACTCGGTGCTGGGATACAGCACCTCCCTACCCCTGAAGCAGGATTTGGCGACCTCGCAGAGGACGTTGCAGTCGTCGACGCAGATGGGGCACATCCCGCTGATTGGGTTGATGTCCGGGACCCTAACCTTCGTGTCGGTCGTGGACCTGGCGTTTTCAATGACGTTCAGGGTTTCACCTTCCGCCCCCCGCGGGGGCGGACATTCCCTAAGAACAGGCAAGATATAAACATGCTGAGAACGCGTCGCCCCGTCACTCGAAGAAGAAGTGGCTGGGGGATTCGGGCTTCGGCATGAAGCACTTCTCGCTCACCTTCTTGTAGGTGAACGGGTACTTGGCCGCCGCGTCCCCGACGAGGTCGCCCATGACCTCCTCCAATCTCTTCGGCGGGGACACCACGCGGGCGTTCAGCACGAGCCTGCCGGGCGACCTCATGTACCTGGAGCCGTGGACGTCGTCCACCTGCATAGTCTCCTCGACGAGGGACATTTTGGCCGCCGCCTCCGGGGATTCGATGATCACCTTGACGTGGACGATCGACTGCGGGCCGTAGGATTTCGCCACGCCCCTGAGGAGGTCGGTGCACAGCCCGTACATGTCGACGTCGCCGGTCGGCGTCAGCTCGTGCGTGCCCGAATACCAGCCGAGCTTGGCTTTCTCGAAGGCGAATATCCTGTTGTCGTCGCCCACGGGCGCCTTCTCGCTCTCCTTGTCGGAAAGGAGCATTTCGCAGAGGGGGGCGAGGCTGCCCAAATCCATGGACGTGGTTTCGTAGATGTCGGCGCCGGGTACGAGACCCAGCACCTTCTTCTTTATCTCCGCCAGGACGTCCTTGCCTACCAGGTCCGTCTTGGTCAGGACGACGGATTCCGCGTCCCGGATTTGGTGTTCGGGGATGAGGTCGACGGATTCCTCGTTTCTTTCCTTCCCCCCTTCCATTATCCCGAGGGCCCTGACGCAGTCCACGGCGACGCAGAACGGGGCGACGCTGAACTCCTCCGGGTACAGGGACCTCAACGGGGCGACGACGCTGCCCATGATGTTGGTCGAGGTTCCTATGGGCTCGGCGATGATAATGTCGGGGCGGCCGGAGCCGACAAGGTCCCTCGCCTTGTGCACGAAACCCTCGAAGTTGGTGCAGAAGCAGCCGCCGGTTATCTCGGCGGTCTGGAACCCGCAGTCCTTGGAATACTCGGTGTCCACGAGGACGTCACCCTGGTCGTTCGTGATGATCGCCACGTTTTTACCGTGTTCCGAGTTCATCGCCCGGCCAAGGTTGACGGCCAGGGTGGTTTTCCCCGCGCCGAGATACCCGCCGAGCACGAGCATCCTCGTTCTTCTCTTCCCCATGGCCCAGCCGATGCCCGACATGCTATATTAATGTCGCACTGGGACATCCCGCCGACACGGTTCATTGAATGGTTATGAGGTTCTTCCGCTGCATGAAGCCGCAACGCTCACACGGGATCGTGAGCACGCACGGGCTCCCCGTGGCTATGCCCTTCAGGGATTCGATTATGCCCCGGTCCAACGGCCTCATGCCGCTTCTTTTGTTGACGCTGAGGGTTTCCCTTTCGTAGGGCCCGATCTCCGCCGGGACGATCCCTTTGGAAACGAGGGATTTTATGCAGGCGTCCGCCTCGTCGACGGAACAGAGGTCGCACCTCAGGCCGACCTCGGAAAGGGGCCCGAATATCTCGGCGATCGGGTCGACCATGTAGATTTTCCTGTCCTTGCCCAGGCATATGTATACGGCGTTGGGGTCGGCGGGCGCGATGTATTCCTGCACGGCCCCGCGGATCTTCTCCTCGTCGACGACGGTCCAGAAATCCCTGAGGTGGTTCGACAGCTGGTACACCAGCTGCTGGTACTTCAGCCCCACGGCGTCCGCCAGCTCCTGCTTGGTGATGGAATTGCCAGAGTACGTCTTCTTGAAAAGGGTGGTGAGGATGGACTGCCTGACGCCATGGTCCGCCACGGCGGCGTAGGTCATGGGGTCGAGGTAGATTATCTCCATCCTGCAGCTGTTCATCGGTTGGCGGATGCGTTTGTGTTTATATTAGGGTGCGCCCGCCTGAATAAGTTAATAACCGCACGCCGGCATCGCCAATGGATGTTAGTCGGGAAAGTGAAGGCCGCCAAGAAGGATTCCGTCGCCCTGTCCGCCCTCGGCACGGACGAGAAGAACGCGGCCCTCGAAAAGATGGCAGAGGCGCTGGACGCCCGCAGGGCGGAGGTGCTCGAAGCCAACGCCAAGGACGTCGCATCGGCGAAGGGCCTGCCGGCGGCCATGGTCAAGAGGCTTGAGGTCAACGACGCCAAGATCGACGGCATGATAGAGAGCATAAGGAGCGTGGTCGGCCTGGCGGACCCGGTTGGCGAGACCCTTTCCGTCATGGAACTGGACGAGGGGCTGGTGCTGTACAAGGTCAGCTGCCCCATCGGCGTCATAGGCGTCATTTTCGAATCTAGGCCCGACGTCGTCCCCCAGATCATGTCTCTTTGCCTCAAATCCGGCAACGCCGTCGTTTTCAAGGGCGGCAGCGAGGCGGCCAATTCCAACAGGGTGCTGTTCGACATACTGTCGTCCGCCGCCATCTCCGCCGGCGTGCCCAAGGGTTCCTTCGTTCTGATGGAATCGAGGCAGGACGTCGGGGCAATCCTCGCACTGGACGAGTACATCGACCTGCTGATCCCGAGGGGGTCGAACGAGTTCGTCAAGCACATACAGGACAACACCAGGATTCCGGTGCTGGGTCATGCCTCCGGGATATGCCACGTGTACGTGGACAAGTCCGTGGATTTGGACATGGCCGTCAAGGTGGCCGCCGATTCCAAAATGCAGTATCCCGCAGTCTGCAACGCCTTGGAGACGTTGCTGGTGCACAAGGACGTCGCCAAGGAGTTCCTGCCCAAAATCAACCGCGCGTTCCTGGACGGCGGCGTGGAGGTCCGTGCCGACGCGGAGTCGAAGAAACACATGGAGGGCGCGGTCGACGTTTCCGAAAGCGATTGGGACGAGGAATACGGCGATCTGATCGTGGCCGTCAAGACCGTCGGCTCCCTAGAGGAGGCCGTCGATTTCATAAACGAGCACGGTTCCAACCACACCGACGCGATACTGACCGCTGACAGGGCAGCCATGTCCTATTTCGTCGACCACGTGGATTCCGCCGACGTGATGGTGAACGCCTCCACCCGCTTCTCCGACGGCTTCCGTTACGGCAAGGGGGCCGAGGTTGGGATAAGCACCAACAAAATACACTCAAGGGGGCCCGTCGGCATGGAGGGTCTCATGATTTACAAATACGTGTTGCTGGGTGAGGGGCAGACCGTCGGGGAGTATTCGGGCCCCAACGCGAAGCGTTACACCCACAGGGAAATCGGGGGAAAACTGGAACTATGAACCCAAGGCGGAAGATGGCCGGCTCGTTGGACACCGTCGTGGTGAAGGTGGGCACGTCGTCTATTACCGCCGGTGGGGACGGGGTGTCCACGACGTTTATGGATCACGTCGCCGAACAGGTCAAGGAGCTCAAAGACTCGGGCAAGAAAGTCTTGATAGTCACCTCCGGGGCGATAGGCGTCGGCATAAAGGCAATGGGCGCCAAGCCGAAGCCGAGGGAGGTGCCGATAAGGCAAGCCGCGGCCGCCGTCGGACAAGGCATACTGATGCAGAAGTGGAACGACAGTTTCCAGAAGCAGGGCATCGTGGTGTCCCAGATTCTGCTGACATACGATTTCTATTCCGACCGGGAGAAGTACCTGAACCTGAGGAACGCGATACAGACGTTGCTGCAGCACGGCGTCGTCCCGATCATCAACGAGAACGACGTCATCTGCGTCAAGGAGATCGACGCCATGTTCGGCGACAACGACACCCTTTCCGCGTACGTCAGCAGCAAGATGGATGCCGATCTCTTGATTCTGCTCTCGGACGTGGACGGCCTCTACGACAAGAATCCCAAAATCCACGGGGACGCCAAACTTGTTCCGCTGGTGGACGGGTTGGACGATTCCATCCTGTCCATGGCCGGGGACCCGACGTCCCGCGTCGGCACCGGGGGCATGAAGACGAAACTCCGGGCGGCGCAAATCTGCAGGGAGGCCGGTTGCTACATGGCGATAGTCAACAGTTCCGAGCCCTGGGTCATCCGCAGGGTCGTCGCCGGCGAGGACGTCGGCACGCTGTTCTTGCCCGCCGCCAAAACCAGGAAGAAGAGCCGTTGGATCAAGGCCGCCCATCATTCCGGCACGTTGCACGTGGACGAGGGCGGTGCGAAGGCCCTGAGGAACCATGCCAGCCTTCTCGCGGTGGGCGTAACGAAGGTGGAGGGCAGGTTCGGGCGGGGCGATGTCGTGGAGATCGTCTGCGGCGGGGAAAGGGTGGCCAAGGGGATACCCGATTACGATTCTGAGGAAATCCGCAAGATAATGGGGCTGAGGAGCGACCGCATAGAGGAGGTCCTCGGCCACAAGAACTACGACGACGTCATCCGCAGCGAAAACATCGTGCTGCTTTGAACCATCCGGCCTTTGTATTGCATGGGGTCGATTCTCTCCGTTTTGACCCGGTTGCTCGTTTGACCAAAATTTATTTTATAATACATTTTATTATTTTATATTATAATAAAACGATATTGCTGGATTGTGCGTTGGAATAAAAAGGAAGGGGTTTGCGGGGGGCGGTTCACTCTATTCTCAATTCGCCCGTTTCGATACTCTTCGCGTTTATCACGTTCACGCGGCCGCCCACCTTGAAGAAGGCCATCTTGTCCCCGACGTTGAGGTCAAGCAGCTTCCTTATCGCGGCGGGAACAGTGATTTGGCCCTTTGACGTGACCTTAGCTAGTTCCATTTGCATCCCTCTGTAAGGAATTTCTTACATTCCTTACATTCCTTACCGTACAGCCCCTATATATTTTTGTGCAAGGAATCCGGAAGTTGACCCGCCGTCGCCGCTCGGCATTGGTGCCGTGGCATGTCAGGTTTATTTATCCAAGGGGCGTTGGATTGCCATGGGCAGTCCAAAGGAGACGGTGACCTCGAGACTGGTCGGGGAAGGGATAGGGCCAACACCCGTTTTCCTCAGGGACCTCACGCTGGGTTTGGACGCCGCCGGAATCCATCCCCGGGAGGTCTTCACCCCCGGGTACGACCACGTCAAATCCGCCCGGGCAGTTGTCGCGATGCAACGGCTCTCCGGGCAGGACGCCGTCGTCGGTTGCATCCATTCCGCGGCGTTCATAGTGGAACAGTTCGGCGGCGCAATGGCCTATCCCGAACATGCGATACCCAACGTGGCCAACGCTCCCTTCGCGGATTTCGGCGATACCGCGGGTCACGACCCCGTTCCCATGGGGAAGGCGGAGGGCGCGCTCAAATCGTATTCCGAGGTGAGGGGCCTTTTGCCCGAAGTCGCCGTCGCGGGAAACGTGACGGGACCCATGACGAAAGCGAGCGTCCTGATGGGGATGGACGTTTTGGCTTTGGCGATCCAGGCGGAACCCGGCTACGTCGAGGACGTGATTGCTCTGGGTCTTGAAAACACCGAATGCGTTTTCGAACGGTTCTCGAAGGATTCGTCCGTCGATTTCATCTTTCTCGCAGCGGCGTCGGACAACCCCGAGCTGTTCGGGCCCGATGCTTATGGAAAGCACTGCCTCGGCTATCTCGGCGACATTGTCAAGGCATGTCGCAGGCACGGTTTCCCGGTGGCGTTCCACCCCCATGGGGATTTTTCCGGGCCTTTCAGGAATCTGTTGCCGAAGACGCTTTCCACGGGCATTTCCGGCTTCCAGTTCTCAGAGGGGAACGATCCGTCCACAATCGCCGCCGACATTGGCGGGGCATGCGCGCTGATGGGGGGCACCGACGTGGTTCCCACGCTCCACTCCGGCGATATCGCCGCAATCGAATCGGAGACTCGCAGGTACATGGGAGAATGTGTGGGCCCCAGATACGTGTTCATGCCCTCTTGCTCCCTGCACATGGGACTGCCCCTGGAGAATGTCGCCGCGATGGTGTTCGCGGCGAGGGCCTTCTCAGTTGACCAGCGGCCGTGAGTAGCCGCCTTCCAATACGGCGCGGGCGACGTCTTCCGCCCCCTCGCCGTCGGCCGCGGAAAAAAAGATGATTTCACAGGCATCGTTGAAGGAACGCACGGCCTTCTCGATCCCGGGACGCCTCTCGTCTTCGACGGCGTCGGAATTGGTCACGACCAAAACGTCCGCCTCGTCAATCAACAGACGGTTCTTTTGGGACGCCACATCATTCTTGCGAAGGTCGCCGACGTCCTCCGGCGTCAGGGTAAGGATCAAACGACCCAGATTGTATTTTTCCTTTTCAAATACGAAGAGCGGGTTCAGTATCGGGGCGCAGGTTTCCCCCTGTAGCCCCGGGGGTTCGGACACGACCAGGGGGACGTCATGGGAATCCAGCAGGCGTTCCAATCTTATGGAGAACTGCCTCGGCCTGGCGCACGGCGTCCTCATCGGGAAATGGTCGGTGGCTTCGCAAAGGCCGGACAGGGCCCTTTCCGATTTTTCGTCGGCGGCCATGAAGGCAAACCTTCCGAGCATCCCGGAAATCGCTTTGACCAAGGAGGTCTTCCCGGAACCCGCGGGCCCGGAAACCATAACGACCCTGGTTTTCATTCCCCGCCACCCCACGCACGCACCGCGTCGACCATCGCCTTGACGTTCCCCAGCGGGAGGCCGCGGTTCAGCGAGCACGAACACGTGGCCACGTGGCCATCGCCTTCCAAAACGTCGAGGAATTTCCAGACGTCCCTTCTGATTCTCTCGTCCGGGCCAAGGAGCAGCGTCGTGAAGGAATCGACGCCTCCCATGACGGAGCATTTCCCAGATAGCTCCGCATTGATGGTGGCGGGATCGTTGCCCTCCCCGAATTGGAACCCGGCTATCCCGGTCGAAACGGACTCGTATAGCAGGGGAACCCTCTCGTCCGCCGAGAAATTGCCGTGGGGATGGAAGACTACGGGAAGGCCCATGTCTTTGCAGAACGCCGTGATTTCCTTGACGGACTGTATGCTGTATTCCAGGAAACCCTCTGGACCGAGCATGTCCGGGTTGTCAGACGCAGCGGCCAGGAACACAGTGTCGTAAACGTCGTTGCCCATGAACGATACGATCTCTTTCATTACGTCGGTGCCGAAGCGGACCATGTCCCGGGCGATGCCCGGTTCGGACATGGTGTCCATGAGGAAGGCTTCAACGCCCCTGAGGTTCCCCGCGGTGTTGACGGGCCCGCCGACGTTCATTACCATGGCGACGCCCGGCAGCTTCCCGGCAACTATCCCGGAGGATTCACTCATCCCCTCTAAGGTCTGGTCGACGATTTCCGAGGGGTCCCTACCGTCCATGAGCGAAGGGTCCGCGAAGGGGGGTGATGAAAGGTAGGGTGTCCCCTTTTCCGGGTACTTGGTGATGCCGCCGAAGGCGTGCAGGCTGTAGCTGTGCATGTTGCCGGTGAGGGCGTCGTGCCCCATCATGCGGTGGAATTCGAGGGCGCAGGCCGCCGAAAGCTTCGCATTGTAAGGCGGGCCGTACACGTCGGGCGTGGGGACGCCGCGGACGTCCATCGCAAGGGTGAGTTCCCTGAGGAAAACGGGCGTCCCGTCGGACCCGCCCATGCGCAGCCTCGACAGAAACGCCTCCTTCCCGGTCATGGGCGGCCATTGTTTGAGATATTAATAAAACATTCCGGACGGGTCATGTAACGTTTATGGGGTATGGTGGACTCGGCCGGATTTGAACCGGCGACCTTCGCCGTGTGAAGGCGACGTCATAACCCCTAGACCACGAGTCCCTTTCCCGGCCTAGGCGTTTTTCCCTATATAATCCTTGACGGTAAGCGCCTGGGGACGGAAACGATAAAAGCGCCAGGTCGATAACGGGGGCATGTCCGACACCCGCACAATCATGGAGAGATACGAAGGGACGGAGGAAGAGCGCAAGTTTATGGGGGCGTTCAATACGGTCCTCCACATCGACAAGAAGGACTATACGAACTTCATCGGCGGGCTCATGGTTGCCTCGGGCAACGAATACAGCGTTTCCAGCCCAATCGACACCAGCATCATATTCGGCACATTCCAGGATCCGGAGCCCGGAACCGCCGACAGGGCGGTGGACGCGGCGGCCAGGGCCCACGCGGAATGGTCCAAGGAGAAACCGTCCGAAAGGGTGGCGTTGTTCGAACGGTTCCTGGACAGGCTCACCAGGCAGCGCTACAGGTTCGCCGCAATCGCATGCCTGTCGACCGGCATGACGATCAAGGATTCTTTGAACGACGTCGACGCCTTCATCAAAATCGTCGAGAACGCGTGTGCGGACGCTTCCGGCGTAAAGGGGCGTACGGGCGTCTGGGCCATCATCTCCGAGCACGCATCCCCGTTGGCGGCACCGGCCGGGATGGCGGTTTGCGCCATGATCGTGGGCAACGCCGTCGTCGCCCTGCCGTCCGCCCGGGTCCCCATGCCCATGTACTTCGTCCACGACCTGCTGAACCAGGTCGGGCTCCCGGCGGGCGTTTTCAACCTCATCGTGGACCCAAGGGGGGGAATGGCCACGGAAATCACCAACAACCCGGGCCTCGCGGGCGTCGCGGCCGCAGGCGGGGGCGAGCGTCTGGAGGATCTGATGTTCATGGCCTCCGACGACGAACTCCTGTTCGTCAACGAGATCAAGGGGATGAACCCCATATTCGTCTACAGGCCCGAGGACATGGGGGAGGCCGCCGCAATGGTGGCCGAGTCTGCGTTTTCCTATGCGGGGCAGCACCACGCCGCCACGTCGATGGTGGTGGTCACCCAGGCGGAAAGGAAGGCACTGGTCGACGCGCTCATCCCGTTGGTGAAGGGCCTTTCCGTTGGAGACCCAGTGGAGCCCGGCGTGAAATGCGGTCCCGTCATCTCCGCCGCCATGGCCGACGAATTCGAGAAGGTCTGCGACGGCGTCCGGGACTACATCGTCGCCGGGGGCACCAGGATCACGACGGGCATGGGGGAGTACGGCCACTACGTGAGGCCCGCCCTGGTCGACGGACTGCCCGACGGGCATCCCATGAACGAGATGGATTCCTGCCTGCCCATCCTCTCCGTACGCGTGGTCCACGACGTGGACGAGGCGCTGGAGGCCATAAACGACTGCGAATACGGCACCACGTCCGGGATGATTTCGAAAGACGCGAAAGCCCTGGGCAAATTCAGGGAAGAAGCCGACGCGGAAGTACTGTTCGTCAACAGACCCAGTACCGAGATACGGGCCGGGGTAAGGGCCAGGGTCGGCAACTTCGTCGGTTGATCAGACGCCGCGGACCTTCACGTCCTTGACATACTTCTTGGCGTATTCGGCCAAGGCGAGCAACTGCTCGTCGGGATAGGGGTCGAGCACGGTGAGGTTCTCGTCCAGGCACACCTTCGGCCTGAATTGGTGCAGCCTGTATTTTTTCGCGCCCTTCAGCGAACGGGCGATTTCCTCGACGTCCTCCGGCTTCAGGAGCACCGGAACGACGGTGGTCCTGAACTCGTAGTCGATCCCGGACTCCATTATGATTTTGATGCTCCTCTTGATCGCGTCCACGTCCACGTCCGTGCCGGCGACCATGGAATATTTCCCTTTTTCCAAAGGGGCCTTGACGTCCATCGCCACCATGTCCACGAGGCCGGCGCCGATCAGGTCGTCCAACACGTCGGGGAAATGCCCGTTCGTGTCGATTTTTATTCCGAGGCCCAGCGCCCTTATTTTTTTTATCAGGCCGAGCAACCCTTTGGAAAGGGTGGGCTCCCCGCCGGAAATCACCACGCCGTCGAGGAAATCGAGGTTCTCGCCCATGAATCCGAGGATTTCCTCCAAGTCCAGGGAGGGTTGTTCGGAAACGTTCACAACGATGTCCTTGTTGTGGCAGAACGGGCATCGGAAGTTGCATCCCGCCAGGTAAATGGTGCAGGCGACCTTCCCCTCCCAATCGAGGAGGGTGGTGTTGATGAACCCGGCAATCTTCATGGGGCGCCATGCCCGCGCTCGTATTTCCGCTTTCGTGTTTAATATCTGTTGGGCGATTGGGGTTCCATGAAACGCACCGTCACGTTCATGCCCGACGGGGTGAAGCGCGAGGTCGAGTCGGGAACGCTGATTTCCGACGCGGCCTCCGCCGCGGGGGTCGAGATCAAGCTCCCCTGCGCCGGCAGGGGGCGGTGCGGCCGTTGCGGCGTGACCATCGGCGAAACCCGCGGCGAAAGGGTATTGGCGTGCCAGCACAGGATCGAAGCGGACATGACGGTTTGGATACCAACCCCGGAGGATCGGGGCAAGGTCGTGGCCGTCAGGGACCATAGGGAGATAGCACTCGACGACCGGACCCCGATTTCCACGGGGAAGGGGGTGGCCATCGACATAGGGACCACCACCATCGCGCTGGAAATCGTGGATATGGACAAGGCGCTGGGCCTTTATTCGTCGAGCACCGAGAACAGGCAGGTGGAGCGGGGCGAGGACATCCTGTCCAGGCTTCAGTACGCCGAGGAGGGCGGCACCGCGGAATTGAGGGAACTGGTCGTTGCGTCCGTAAACGATTTGCTGTACACATGCGTGGGCGGTACCAAAGACGTTTCCCATGTCTGGGTCTCCGGGAACACGGTCATGCAGGAAATATTCGCGGGCAACGATCCCTCTTATCTCAGGAGGCCGCCGTACATGCCGGAAAACCCGGTCCCGTCCATGGCACCCGGCCACGGCCTGGAATTGCCGGAGGGCTGCGGCTTCAGCTTCTCGCCGTCCCCCGCGTCCTTCGTGGGGGGCGACGTCATGGGCGGGATAGTGTTCTCGGGGATGGATCGATCCGACGGGATGTGCCTGCTCATAGACGTCGGGACGAACGGCGAGGTGGCCCTGGGCAACAGGGAGGCGATGGTCGTCTGCTCTTCGTCCGCCGGCCCTGCCTTCGAGGGGGCCTATCTAAAGTCGGGCATGGTTTCCAGGACGGGGGCCATAGACAGCGTCAGGATAATCGACGGCGTGCCCAGCTACACCGTGATAGGCGGCGCGGATCCGGAAGGGATCTGCGGGTCCGGGGTCATCGATTTGGTGGCGCAGCTCAGCGGGGGCGGCTTGGTGGACAAGAAAGGGTCGTTCACGTCCAAGGCCGCACTGGTCGACGGCAGGTACGAGGTTGCCCCGGGCATCGGCATATCCGAGGACGAGATCAAGAACATCATACTGACCAAAGCGGCCGTCTTCTCGGCGGCCAGGACATTGGTCAGGTCCCTGGGCATCGCCTTCGGCGATCTGGAAAAGGTGTACATAGCTGGCGGGTTCGGGTTCTTCATAGACCTGGCGTCCGCCGTTTCCATAGGGATGTTCCCCGACGTGCCCAGGGAGAGGTACGAGTACCTGGGCAACGCGTCCCTTGGGGCATCCAGGTCCGCGTTGCTCTCCAAGGGTTTCAGGGACCGTTTGGATTCGTTGATCGGGAGGACGGCGTACGTCGACCTGTCGTCGGACCCGGCTTTTTACGACGAGTACATGTCGGCGCAGTTCCTGCCCCATACGGACGCGTCGCTTTTTCCCTCTGTCAGATATTAATAGGGCCATTTGGATGGCGATGCGATGGATTGGGATTTTTCCACTACCCTCATAGGGTCATTGCCGAGCCGCGACGCCGTTTCCGCCGTTGACGTTGTCGTCACCGCGGGTCTCGATTGCCCCGCCTGGCCCCAACTGCCCAAATTGGGCTATGGGGAGAGCATGTACGTCCAGACGGGATCAAAGTTCCCAGGGATCGTCGTGGGCGAGGACTCCCTGACCGTCGATCTGTCCGACTACGACCCGACTTCCGCATACGAGGCGATCATCATGGAGGACCGGGAGCATTTCTCCCTGGACCCGAAGCATGCCGCGGGGTTCGCGGAATTCATGGGCCGGGACTTCCCCGGTGCCAGGGCGGTCAAGGGCCAGGTCACCGGGATCATAAGCGAGGGCCTGGTCATCCAGGACGGCGGCGGCCGCGCCGCGATTTACGACGCCGCGTACTGCGAGATCATGAGAAAAGGCATCAACCTGGCCGCGAAGTGGCAGGCAGACGCCCTGTCCTCCAAATCGGACACCGTTATCATTTTCTTCGACGAACCCTCGCTTTCCCTGCTGGGTTCGCCCTTCGCCTCCATTTCCACGGAACAGGCCGTGGCATGGATGAACGAGACCATGGAAGGTCTCGACTGCGTCAAGGCCGTCCACTGCTGCGGCAACACGGATTGGCCCATGGTGATGTCGACCGACATCGACGTGCTGAGCTTCGACGCCTTGGAATACGGCAGGTCCATCACGCTGTTCGCCGAGGACGTCTCCGACTTCGTGGACCGGGGCGGGGCGTTGGCGTGGGGCATAGTGCCCAGCACCGACGAGGCCATGGAAGGCGTCACCGTCGCATCGCTTTGCGATAAGTTGGAGGGGCTTTTCGATGCCCTGGAATCCAAGGGCATGGACCGGGAGAAGGTGGCGAGGAAATCGATGATCACGCCCCAGTGCGGCCTCGGCGGGATGGACGAATCCTCATTGGCCGGGGCGCTGGGTCTTTTGAGGGACACGTCCCTGGAGATGAAGGGGAGGTACGGGCTGTGATAATCGCGATGGCCGGCAAGGGCGGCGTTGGGAAGAGCACGATCGCCTCCCAGATAATCAGGGCGCTCGGCGGGGATGGTATAGTGCTCGCCGTCGACGCGGACCCCAACTCCAACCTCGGCGAGAAACTGGGCCTGGAACCGCTCGGCACCATCGGGGGCATCCGAAACCAAATCGTGGACGACCCGGACATCGTCCCGGCGGGCATCAGCAAACACGAGTACGTCGTCGGCAGGGTGAGGGAGATTATCGCCGAGGGCGAAACGACCGATCTGCTCACGATGGGAAGGTCCCAGGGGGAGGGTTGCTACTGCTTCATCAACGGCCTCCTCAGGGAGTGTTTCTCGAACCTCATCCCAAACTACGCCCACGTGGTGATAGACAACGAGGCGGGGATGGAACACATGTCTAGGAAGACGCTCCCCCAGGCCGACGTGCTGTTGTTGGTGTCGGATCCCACCGTGACGGGCATCAAGACCGCCGCCCGCCTCAGGGATCTGGCCGACGAAGTGGGCATGGAGACGGGAAAGACGATTTTGGTCGTCAACAACGCACCCGGAGGGAACATGTCTCCGTTGGAAAAGGCGGCGTCGGACAACGGGTTGCCCGCGCCGTTCTTCCTTCCGAGGGACCAGTACATCGTGGATTCCTCCATGGAAAGCGAGGTCCTCGACGTCCCGGGGGACACGCCCTTCGGCAGGGCGATGTCCGGGCTCATGGCGGAAATCAGGAAGTGATCTCCCTCAGGTGTTTCGGGATGTCCTTCGATTCGTTCGTACCGACGACGACGTCGCGGCCGATTTCCTCAGAGAGTTTCCCGGACATCCTCGCGACCAGGCCCGGCACCACCACGGGGCCGTCCGATTTGTCCAATACGCCGGATTCCTCAAAGGCGGCGGCCACCCTCTCGGGCTCGAATTTTCCCGCGGAGTAGGCCGTCAGCACCGACAACCCCTCGGTGTTCACGATCTGCAGCCACACGGGGATCTTGGATTTCTCTATGTCCGCCCTGACGGTGAAATAGGTCAGGGAGAAGTTCGTCGTGAACATGATCGGGGAATGCGGTCCCGGGTCGCCGATGGGATACAGGTCCTGCTTTACCTGTATCGGCACCTGCGGGTCGGTGTAGATGTTCTGCCTCAGGGTGAACAGGGGCAGCGCCTCGTAGGGCTCCAGGCCGTCGAACACGACGAGACTGCCGTATTTCAGCGTAGAGAGGACGGCGGTGGCCACGGCGTATTCCCCGCATCCGACCCTGTTCATCAATGGATGACCCAGAGGTCTGAATTTGCGGTTGATTGCCGCGCGCCTTGCGATGGTTTGCCATTCCAGGCACTCCTTTAGGTTGGAGGCCCCCAGGTCCAACACCAGGTCCTTGCACCCGGCCTTGGCGGCGATTTCCGCCGCGTCGGCGGCGGCCTCGACGCCCTTCGCCCTGATTCCCAGGGGGCAGCCGTGCTTGGTCGCCAATTTGGCGAAGGCCTCGACGTCGGCGGTTTCGCCCGCGTAGACCAGGGGTTTGAGGGCAGCGTGCCTCGACAGGGCCGCCTCGGCGACCCCGACGTCGTTTATTTCGAACATTATCGGCAAGTCCCAGTCCGCCAGGACGGCATCGACGGCCGCCAGGAATTCGTCGGATTCGCCGGAATCGTTGGACACGGAAACGAGATCGAGGCGGAACACCATACCGACCCTGTCGAAGGCCAGGGATTTCGCCTTGGCGACGGCCTCCGCGATCCTGGGGGCGTCCCAGGAGTCGCTCACGGACACGGCGTAGGCGATGGGGTTCTCGAACCTCCGCTCGTGGCGGTAAAGGACGTTTTCGCCGCCCATCGCCACGGCGTTTTCCCCGGTCCCGACCTTGACGGTGTTCACCGGCGGCGCGGAGGATTCCTTCATGGCCTCCACGGCTTCCCCGGACACGTGGGGGCAATCCTCCAGTTTGGCCTTCTGGTTGGCCAGGAGCATGGCGAACGCCAGGCACGTGGGCTGGCCGCAGTCCTTGCAGTTGGTTTTGGGCAGGAGTTTGAAGTATTCTATCGCGGTGGCCATCAGGATCCCCCCGCGAGTTCCTCGGCGTACACCCTCACCATGTCGGCGGCGCTGGGACCCCTCATCACGAGGAGGTCGGCGCCGGACATCATGGCGCATATCGCGGTGATGGCCTCCCACCACGCCACCCTGTGGGCGGGGTCCCCGAGGCCCGGCTCGTCGGAAGTGGCGTCGGCGACGTCCCATGCCTCGCCCGTGTGGCAGACCATGGGTACCTGCAGCATCCTGTCGCCGCGCAGTGCGGACAGCCTTATCCTCTCGTTCACCGAGTAGGAATAGTCCAGGCCCATGCCCAGCGGGGCCATGAGCGGGTCCATGAATATGTTGTCCTTCTCCACGCCGAAATCGGAGAGGAGGATGTTCATCTGTTTCGCCAGGTTGATGTCCAGGTTGGAGAACGCCAGTACGTGGTGGCCCCCGGCCATGGCGGCCGCGGACAGCCTTTTGTAGTCCTCCTCCTCGACGCAGGAGACTATGAGCCTGGTGTCCCTGACCTCGGAGCATATTCTGGGGAGGATCTCGTGGTCAATCTCCTGGACGCCGCAACCGTGGACCATTATCGGGAGACGGGTCCTCTCGTCGATTTCCTTGACGATCCTGACGGCGTCCTCGGCCGTGGTCGTCCCGACGGACGGGTCGGTGCCGGTGAGCCTGAGGAAAATCATGTCCGCGCCGATTTCCTTCCACATCATCGCCCAGTCCGCCGGGTCCTTCTCCCTGCCGGAGAACATCCCCGCGGCGAGCTCCGGATACCCGACAAGGGAATCCCTGACCTCCCCGGCGATCATCGGGCGCCTCTTGGACGGGTTTTCGAACGACAGGAAGGGCATGCCCCCTGCGCCCCCCGCCACGTAATCCCCGTGGCCGACGGGCACCTCTCCGACCTTGCTTCCGTATTTTTCAGCGACAGATGGGATCTCAGCCAAACGCACACCTCACATAAGGGGGTCCATGCCAAGGGCGGGGTGCCCCACCTCGGCCATCCACTCCATGAGGCCCTCGGCCTCCGTGGTCACGGTTTCGTCGGCTATCTGGGACGGCAGGTCCGGGTAACCGATTTCCGCGCACCTTTCGGCGAGCTCGGGGCCCAGGGCCCTTTTCAGGCCCGACGGCATCCATGCCACCCGGGGCAATCCCCCCTCGGCCGAGATGAATTTATCGCTCATGATATACTTTTTCCCGATTCCCATGAAACCGGGGGTCTGTCTCCCCCCTCCGATGGAACCGGCAAGGGTGGAGAATTTCATGCCCAACGGCGTCATCCCCTGGAAATCCCTGTCCACGAGCACCACGCCCTGCATGTCGACGGTCATGCCCACGACGACCTCGAAGCACCCGCAGGAGGTCATCGGGGAGTCCATGAAGCTGTACATGCAGATTTTCTCCACGCTGCCCATCGAGGCCGCCCTGACGAGGTCGTTGATGCCGTCCCACACACCCTTGACGGCGTCGACGGGCTCGCCCTTGGGCACGGGGGCGTTGGGGCCCTTTGGGGCCAGTTCGTTGCTCGCCTTGGCGTCCAGCCAATTGATGGCGCCGCACAGCCCGACCCTCTCGGGGGAGATGATGCATATGTGGCCCGGCGCGAAGGACTGGCACATGGTACACGTGTAGAAATTCCCCACCGATTCGTCCTTGAGGCCGCGCATCCTCTCGTCCCTGGCGGCGTAGGATTCCTCGGCGATCCGCGCAATCTCCCCCATTTCCGCCGGGTCGGTGATTATCGTGGCCTGGACCCTGGTGGCGACGGCGGAGAATTCCCTCCTGATGCCGTGTATCAACGCCCTGCCCAGGTCCCTGAATTTGAAACCCTTCTCCTTGGCGAATTTGCTGACCCTGACCCAGTTGGAGGACCTCTGGCCGGTATGCCAGACACCCTCGGCGTAATTGATGGATTGGTGGAACCTGCGTTCGAGCACCGGTTCCAGGTCGCCGTGCATACCGGCGCCGTAAACCTTTACGACCATTGCCAGCGGGATTGCTGACCCCTCTGCGATCCCGTCGATTTCCGGCCCAACCACCTCGACTTTGCCGTCCTCGACCTCGCCCTCCCCGACGGAGAGCAGGATTTCGAAGGACCTGCTCCTGGAACCTCCGGCCTCTACGTAGGTATCCGGTTTCCTGATTATCTCGCCCTCGAATGCGGGACCGTAGCCCACGGGCAGGTCCAGCGGCTCCAGCCGGACGTTGATACCGCGTTCCTCTATGCCGACCTGCAGCATGTCCGAGCGGTCTTTGCACACCTTGATCGCCTTGGGGATCTCGGGGAGGTCGATGTCAGTGACTATCGCCGCGCCGTGGAGTAGGGCGGCGAAGGCCAGGGCGGCCTCCAGTTTGGATATAGGCCCGGTCTGCAGCACGACGACCTTCGGCCGTTTCGCCAGGTATTTGCCCAGACGCGTCTTGTCGCCAGGCGTCACGCCGCCGAAAATCAGGGCGGCTCTGACGGCGAAATTGAGAGCGTGGACGAGCCCGGCGAAGTCCCCAAGGGGATACAGCATCCTGTCGAGACCCATCCTTATGCCGGCGGCTTCCATCGCCCTGGAATACTCGCCGGCGACAAGACCCAGCATACCTTTCGATTGCAGGTCCCTGACGGTGTCCGGGAGGGTGGGGTCGCCCAATTCGCCGCCGAGGAAGACGGCGGCGCCCGGTATCGTCTCGTCCACCAGCACGAGCCCCAGTTCCCTTATGACCCTGTCCGGGACGAAGCCGCCCCCGTGCCCCCTGAGGTAGGCGACGGCCTCCAGTATCTCGCAGGAATACATTGCCTTCTCACCCGCCTCCATCCCTCCCTCCAGGCCGTCGGCCGCGGTCTTGGGAAGGGATCTGAGGAATTCAAGGGCCCCGGACAGCGTCAGCCCCTCGATGCCCTTCCAACCCGTGATGAGGGGGAGGCCGTAACCCGTCTCCGGATACTCCATTATCGTTTCGCCTCCGAATTCGCCGATGGCGTTCACGAGGCATTCGATCGCCAGGGACACCGCGGCATCCGCGCCGTCGGCGGCGAACGCCAACAGACCCGGCACGTCGGCGGCGGTCACGGTCTCGGAAAGGTATGCGATTCCGTCGGCGCCGACGCCGTAGCGTTCCTCCAGGCCCCCCATGGGATCACCCGAGCTTGCCGAACTCCGTGAGTTCGAAGACGCCGTTCATGCATCCGAAGGCCTTTTCCATTTCCGCGGGGAAATCCTCGGGGGCCACGGTGCTGTCCTTGAAATTCGCCACCAGATCCATGGTCATGGCCTGGTAGCATATCTTCACCTTCGTGAAAACCGAGATGAGGTTGATGTTCTTCGAGGCGATCCAGTCCAGCACCTGGGTTATCGATCCGGGGCAGTCGGGCATGCTGAGCCCGATCTTCATGAGGCTGGTGCCCTCGGACAGGAACGATATGGAAACCATCCAGGAGGCGTAGTCGGCGGTGATGAGGACGTTGCCCCCGTCGTAGGGGGCCAACCATTCGCCGTACTCGGCGATGAGGTCGTATCTGCCGTTCTCGAGGGTGATTGGCGGCGCCTTTTTGATCTCGACCTTGTCCATGCCGCCGTCGCTGCGGAACACCCTGCCGATGTCGGCCTGCCTGGCCTCGATGTGGTCGATCTTCGACACGGACGGGTCGCCTGCCCGCTTGAGTTCGGCGAAAGCCTCCTTGAGGAGGTCCACCTCACCGGAGAAGCTGAGGTCGGCCAGCATCTTCCAGATGATCATGGTGTCGGAAATCCCGTTCAGGGAGATCGAGTTGAGCACGTTAATGCCCCTGCCGGCCAGGAACCTGGCCGCCTGGGCGCTGGACCCGGGCACGTCCTGCAGGTACATCGTGATGTTAGTGAGCGTCCTGTAGTTCTCCTGGGGGTACATGGACAGTATGAGCTCGTACTCCTTGGAGGAGGTCTCGCCGTGCTTGAACAGCGTGCCGTAAACGTAGCCGCCCTCGACGAGGCCCATCATGTCCGCGAAGTGTTCGTCGATACCGACCGCCCCGCCCTCGACCTTCCCGTATTCCCAGTTTTTCATAGGGGTGCCCCGCAGTCCACGAATCCCGTGTGCTCATATATCCTTTCCGCACGCTCACCTGCGCGCCTTGGAGAAGGTGTATCTGCTGGGGACCCTGCGGCGCATTCCCGTGGAGTAGGGGCAGGACGCGCACTTCCTGCCGATCTCCACCATCCTCCCGGAAAGGTCGGCGTTGGTCACCGGCTCCATCCTGCCGCGGCAGACGGGGCATTCCTCGGGGAGGGCGCCCTCCCTCTCGGAATACTCGATGGTCAGGTCGCCCACGTCGTTTTCGACGGCCACCCTCCTTATCCGTTCCCCGCTGACCCTGTAGCCCTCGCCGTCTTTGGAGAGCTCTTCCAGCACGGCCTCCACCATCTCCCTCTGGGACCCGATCTGCTTCCTGCGATACGTGACGACGAAAATGGCCTCCGCCAACCTCTCCTCGCTCGGAATCCTGTAGGACATCCTTGATGAATGCCGTTCTGGGTATATTATTGTCGCAGGGACCGACACCTTAAAGCCCTGCTCGGCGTTGGCACCCCGGGCGGGGGTTGCCGAGTCGGACAAAGGCGCGGGACTTAAGACCTCCCAAGGTGGGAAATCCCGTAACTCAGGTTTTTCGTGGGTTCGAATCCCTCCCCCCGCACCTTCCCTTCTCGGGCGCCGTCCGCGGAAGATAAGTCCATTACCGGGAAGCGCGTTTCCCCGGTCATGGATCAGGTTATGGTCATCGGCCTGGTGGCGGGTTTCATCACCACCCTGGGGTACGTGCCGCAGATAGCCAAGGGATACCGCACCGGGCGCATGGACGACGTGTCCGTGTTCATGCCCCTGGTGCTCATCGCGGGCATGAGCCTCTGGCTCGCATACGGCGTTTTGCTGGGGGACGTGCCGATAATGTTCTGGAACGGCGTGTCCATCGCGTTGAACGTGGCGATAATCGCGATGAAGTTCTATTATGGGAGGGGGGCTCCCCCGGTCACGCGTTGAGCCCGGACAGAGGGCAGACGGCGATGCACCTTCCGCAGGCCTTCTCCGGTTTGCTGCCGTCTCCGATCAGCCTTGTCTCGTATTTCCCGCATTTTTCCCAGTCGATGACCTCGTCCCTGCACGCGGGGAAACCCTCGTAGTCGCAGGCCTTCAGGATTTTCAGGGCGCACTTGTCGACGCACTCCATGCAGTCGCCGCACTTGTTCTCGACCTTTGGCGCCTTGCGGGTCACGGGCATGTCCGTCAGGACGGCGGCCATGCGCTGCCTCGGCCCGTATTTGTCGGTCAGCAGGAGGCCGCTCCTCCCTATCCAGCCTATTCCAGCCTCCATGGCGATGGCCTTCTGGGATATCGGCCCGAGCAGGTTTTCCGGGTCGACCCTCTGGGCGGGGTCCACGTACCTGGCTTTGTAACCTTCCTCCGCGAGAATCTGGGATACTTTCTCTCCGATGCCCTTGAGCGTTTTGTTGCACATCTTGTAGGCGGAGCGCATCTCCTCGCTCGGTTTCTTCAACGACGCGCGTGCCGCGTCCTTCGGAATCTCCACGGCGAACGTCACCGCGAACGGGAGTTTGAAAAAGGACTCGTCCCCGGCGGGCATCCCCTTGAGGGGGGACATGTCCGCGAACCCGACGAGCCCGGCGCCGGTTTCCTGGGCGACCTTTTCGATTTTCCGATACAGTTTTTCCAAGGAGTCTTTCTGGGTCATGGCCGCGAATTTATGCGTTCGGGAATAAAGGCTGCTTTGTTAACCAAAGCCGGGTCACTGGGTTTCAAAGAAATATGATGTTTTGTACCTATTGTCCAAGTTGGTGGCGTCGGCGGTTTTTGACGACGTTTTCCCGCCGCGAATCAAAGAGAACGACCGGCGTAAGAAAAATGAAAAACGGGAAAGGAAGGGGTTTGGGCGGCTCGCGCCGTCCTCGGATCAGTTCTTGTCCGCCTTGAAGCAGAGGAACCAGTCGACGCACTTGAGGTCCTTGTCCTTGACCCTCTTCTCGGCGTCGCCGCAGGTGCTGGGGGCGGGGACGATGACGTCGTCGCCGGGGTGCCAGTTCATGGGGGTGGCGACCTTGTCCTTGTCAGCCTTTTGGAGGGCCCTCAGGATCCTGAGCATCTCGTTGAGGTTCCTGCCCGTGGACATTGGGTAGTAGAGGATGCACCTGATTATCCCGTTGGGGTCGATGAAGAACACCGCCCTGACGGCCTCGGTCGTGGACTGCTTGGGCTGGATCATCCCGTACTTCTTGGCCACGTCCATCTTTATGTCCTCGATGAGCGGGAACGCGACGTCGACGTTCTTCATGCCGTTCCACTCGAGATCCTTGATCCTCCTGAGCCACGCGACGTGGGAGTGGATGCCGTCGATGGACAGCCCGACGAGCTGGGCGTTCAGCTCCTTGAATTTCGCGTCGTTGTGGGCGAGGGTCATGAACTCCGTGGTGCAGACGGGGGTGAAGTCGGCGGGGTGGGAGAACAGGACGACCCATTTCCCCTTGAAGTCCGCGGGGAAGTTTATGTTGCCCTGGGTCGTGACGGCTTTGAACTCTGGCGCTTTGTCCCCTATAAGGGGCATGCTGTAGGTGGTTTCTCCTTCCATGGTTATCGCTGAATTTGAAATAAGGCTTACCTTATTTATACGGAACGGAGCTACCCCCGTTTTTCGGCCGTACCGGGCTGTTCGAAGCGGCCTTCGTCCCCGTTCAGATAGGATTATATCCGCAACCCACGATTTAGGCGATGGTTTTTACCATGGGCAAAGAGGAATTCAAGGTTCAGTTGCTCGAGACTTTCGCCGCCCTGATCACGGCCGCGTTCGGTCTCGTCGCGGCTCTTGCCTGGAACGAGACCATCAAGTCGGCCGTCGCCAAGGTTTTCACCGGCGGCGACGACCTGATAGGCCTTTTCGTATACGCCATCATCGTCACGATCCTCGCGGTCATCATGACCATGCTGATCGCCAGGTCCCTGAACAAGGCTAAGGAGAAGCTCGGCGAAATCGAATGAGGGCCAACAGGCCCGGTCCCGGTCCCAAACCCCTTCCACATCTCATTTTTCCACGGACAATCATGTTTAATACCAGCACCCTTTTAGTGCGACCCGGAGAGAAATCGTATTGACCAGTGGAAACGTTGAGAGGAAAGGGGCGAAAAAGGAAGGACAGGGCGGGGATGCCAAAGACGCTCGGGCAACCGCCAAGGCCGGGGCGGCCGACCGCCCCGCGGGCCAGAAGCCAGCCTCCGGCGGCAGGCGGAGGGCGCCACGGAGACGGCGCGACAAGCGCACCAAGGAATCGACGAAGAAGCAGACGATGCTCAACGCCGGCAGGATCACGCCTTTCAAGTACGACATGAACACGATCCTCTCCTCCACGAACCTGGACGACTCCTTCAGCTCTTCCTTTTTGGCGACGGTCATCGCCAAGGGGACCAGGGTTTCCTCAAAGGACGCGAAGGATTTCGTGAGGGAGCACAAAGAGCAGCTCTCCAAGGACGAAATCGACCGCATCTGCAAATTGATCGATAGGTACAGCAAGTACCGTTGAACATCGCTTTCCATTGCGACGCACCCTTGTCGGGGCCCCCGTTTCGGACGATGTGCGCGGCTTTTTTCCGCCGTTCTCGGCATGCGTCCTTCGCGGTCATTATTTTTTAATTTTTGCAACGATATATGTTTTAACCAAGAAAAAATGTAACAATGTTACAAAACACCCCTTTATTTAAGCGATAATGGAACAATGTTGCATTTTTTGACTAATAATGTATATATACCAACAACCGCTTGTCGATATCGGGATTAACATGGGCTACGAGACATTATTCCCCCCAAACGACGTTGACGGATGGCACGCCAACGCCGCCAAGAGATTTGCGAGCCCCTTTGTGGACAACTACCACGACAGGATAGACGTTGACCCGATCATGCTGTCCAACGCTGCCGTGCACACCGGTTTCACAATCAGGGACTTCTACGAAAAACCCGAGCTCGGGATCCACTGCGTCGGTTACGTCGCGGAACTGTTCGATCTCCTGCCGGTCACGCACTGGTTCTTCTCCCTTTCGTGGGTGAGGGAACTCGGTCTGACCCTGGAGTACAAGGACACCCTGCCCCCGATTTCCACGGGCCCGATTTACGAGCCCACCGCCGAGGGCATCGAGAACCTGGTCCCCATCGAGAAAGAGGACCTGTTGAAGGGTTCCACCGTTCCGCTGTTCTACAACCTGTACGACTACGTCCAGGAGAACCTGCCGCACACGCTTGTCCCGATTTCCTACGGGTTCGACCTTCTGGGCGCGCCCGCCGAGCTGATAGGCGTGGAGGAGTTCATCATGTGGACCTTCACCGAGTTGGACTTGGCCGCCAAACTGGTTGACGCCTTCGTCGACACCGCCATCAACGGCGCCGAGTGCATCGCTGACAAATACGGTTCCGCCATGCTCATCGTCGGGTCCGTTCTCGGGAACAACGACATCTTCGCCGACGAGCAGGTCGAGGAGTTCTCCGCCAAGAGGATGAAGCGCTACGTGGACCAGTCCTTCAGGAGAGGGGCCGGCCCGCAGATCTTCTACCACCTGTGCGGCAACCACGAGACCAGCTACAAGGTGTTCAAGCGCAACCTCGTATGGTCTCCCTTCACCGTTCTGCACGTGGGCTACAAGGGTCCCGAGATCTTCCCGGCCGACCTGCTGAAGCAGGAGTTCCAGGACGTCTCTACCTGCATGGGTTCCGTCGACACCAAGCTGATGATCAACGCGAACCCCAAGAAGGTCTACGACCAGTCCAAGGAAGTCCTGCTCAAGGGCCGCGACGCCAAGAAGGGCTTCATCCTGGGCAACAGCTGCGAAACACCCCCGTACACGATACCGGGCAACCTGCTCGCCATGACGAGGGCTGCTAGGGACTTCGGTACCTACGGGACCTGGTGAGGTGATCAAGATGAAGTACGTATACACCGACAACGCCAAGGCTGCGATGGAGAAGAGGGGCCTCAAGCCTGCCGACGTGGAAAAAGTCATCGCCGGTGCCGGGGATGACAGGATCTACAACGCCGAGGAAAAGAGGTTCATAGCGAAGAAGAAGATTGGCGACCTCACCGTCTACGCCGACTACACCGAGAAGGGTGACGAGATTATCGTCAACTCCGGCTTCGCGCACGCCATGGTCATCAAGGACATCGTCCTTGAGGGCGAAGACACCGCGTGGAAGTACTGCAAGAACGGGAACGTCATCAAGGCGGGCCACAGCAACCTTGAGTACGTCGGGGCCGTTAGGTCCGCGCCGTCCCTGATTGACTCGGCCACCGGCGAGTCCTGGTTCGAGGAGTACATGGCGAACGGCGCTCTCGCGACCGCGGAAGTCCTTTTCAAGCAG
>JAAYNL010000006.1 GCA_012520845.1 Thermoplasmatales archaeon
GTGGCCGCCGGCAGGATCAACCGGAGTCAAATCATTGACTGAACGTCTATGATGGATGAAAGAAACTGGCAGTTTAACCATGTTTCACCGCTGTCCCTCGGACGGCACACGTTTACGATGTCCCGTCTAAGGAACATTCGTAGCATCGAACGTCAGAACAAAGAGATCACGCGCCGCACCGGCCCGGGGATCTTTGCTCTCCATGTTTGCGGGCGGTGGACGCAAGTCCCCGGCCATCGCATTCCCTCGCATAGCATTGGGGTATATAACGGTTATGTTGACCGTCTCCCCTGCCATCGAGCCACCTAACCTATACTCCGAACTATAAAAGGATGTCGCATGCTGGCCGCAAAATATCTCGGGGGCGTCGCGCCGATCCGCCCGGGCGGGACCAAAAACGGGACGCGCGGCATCAATCGGAACGGATCCCGTTCTCCCAACCGGGCACCCTGATCGTCAGATCGTGGCCGAAGACGTCCCTGAAGTTTTCCGACAGCTCCTCGAGCTTCCAGACCTCCATGCTTATGTCCTCCTCGGATTCCAGGTCCATGACGACGGTGTTGCCGAGCATCTTGAGCCTGACCCTGTCCACGGGGGCCGACCTATGGCGGTCCATGACGTCCGCCATGCGCAGCATGAGCGCGCACCCCAGCACGTCCATCACCACCGGATGGGGGAGGCAACCCAGGTATTTGTTGTCCAGACCCGGGAACTTTTTGTGGTGGAACCTCGCCATGAGCGCCAATTCCTCCAGTTCCATGCCGGTGAAGCCGGGCATGCTCGAATTGATGATGATCGTGTAGGAGTGGGCGTGGTGCCTGTCGTAGCTTATGAACTCGCCTATGTCGTGCAGCGTGGCGGCGTACCCAAGCAGCTCGCGCCTGTCGTCCCCGATCTTGTGGATGCCGAGTTCCCTCAGCCTGTCGAACAGGGCGAGGGCGTGGTGCCTGACCTTTTCCGCGTGGACCTCGTTGAAGCCGCAGCGCCTGGCCAGGGTTATCACGGAGGATTTCCTTATGTTGAAGTCCTTCCTGCCCTGCTCAAGCAGGTAGTCGATCTGCATGCCCTCCCTGAGGCCCCTGTCGCTGATGTGGATGCGTTCGATGTCGAACAGCGTCATCAGGGCCTCGGCGATGGCCCCGCCGCCGATTATTATGTCCGCCCTCCCGGGGTTCAGCTTGGGGATGTCGTACCTGTGCTCGACGTCCAGCTCGCACAATTCCCTCATAAGTTGCGAAAGCTCCCCGAGTTCCATGTACGACGGGTCGCCGTCCCTGCGCTCGGCACACATCTCGGCGAGATTCACCATGGTGCCCGAGGACCCGATCGCGCCGTCGAAGCCTATCTTGCCGAGGCGTTTGGCGGTATCCGACGCCAGTTTGCGGACGGCCTTCATTATCTTGCGGTAGTCCTTCTGGGAAACCGCCTGGGACTGGTCGATGCCTAGGCCGTATGAAAAACGGACGGCCCCGGCCTTCAGGCTGTCCAGGAAAAGGACCTCGTTCCCCTTGCTCAGGTTGATCTCGGTGCTCCCGCCGCCCAGGTCGATGTTGACGCACCGCTCCTTTGGCCCGTAGGGGCCGAAGACGCCCAGGCCAACCAGGCGGGCCTCCTCCCTGCCGGATATGACCCTCATGTCCACCCCCGCCTCGGAAACGGCCTCGATGAGCTCGTTCCTGTTGTAGGCCTCCCTGGCGGCGCAGGTCCCGAACGCGCGTATCTCCTCGGCGCCCAGGTCCTTGGATATCTGGGCGAACCGCCCCACGACGATGCGCGTCTTTTCGATCGTTTCCCCGTCTATGCGCCCCTGGGAAAAAAGGCTCTGGCCGAGCCTGACGGATTCCCTGTCCTGGAATATGACAGACCCCAGCGAATCCGGGAACAGCTCGACCACCAGCAGGTGTACGGAGTTTGAACCGATGTCTATGAACCCCACTACCCTGCTTTCAGCCATGCCAGCATCCCCTGTGGTCTATCAACCACTGCTGGGAGCGGAGCTTCTTCTCGCCCTTTTTCCGCTCCACGGGTACGTAGGAGCCGTCGGGCTGCAGTTCCCTCGCCTTCACGTTGTCGGCAAGGTGAATCTTCAATATATTATCTCTGACGGAGGCCATCATGCCCTTGTCCAGGACGGGGTACAGGGTCTCCACCCTCGCCAGCAGGTTCCTGGGCATCATGTCGGAGGAACCCATGTACATCTCGGGGTCCCCGCCGTTGGCGAAATAGTAGATCCTGGCGTGCTCGAGGAAGCGGTCCACGATGCTGATGACCCTGATGTTCTCCGACACCCCGGGGACGCCCGGGCGCAGGCAACAAAGCCCCCTCACGTTGAGGTCGACCCTCACCCCGGCGATGGATGCCCTGTACAATGCGGCGATTATGTCCGCGTCGACCAGGCCGTTCACCTTGATGGCTATGTGGCCTTCGCCGGTCTCGTTCTTGCATTTGATTTCCCGCTCGATCTTCTCGAGCAGGCTCCTCTTCAGCGCGATGGGCGAGACGAGAAGGCGCTTGTACTCCCTGGGGCTGAAATATCCGGTCAGGGCGTTGAACAGCTCGCCGACGTCCTCCCCGATTTCCTCGTTGGCCGTGAGGAGCGAGATGTCGCCGTACTGTTTCGCGGTAGAGACGTTGTAGTTCCCGGAGCTCATGTGGGTATACCTTACCAGATGGCCGGCCTCGAGGCGGACGATCTGCATCAGCTTGCAGTGGACCTTCAGCCCGACCGGGCCGAAGACCACGTGTATGCCGAGGCGCTCCATGCTCCTGGCCAGGTAGATGTTGTTGGTCTCGTCGAACTTCGCCCTGATCTCCATCAGGACGGAGACGTTCTTCCCCCTCTCCCTGGCCGTCTTCAGGGCCTGTATGATCGACGGGTCCTTGCCTATCCTGTACAGGCTTATCTTTATGCTTTGGACCGACGGGTCGTGGGCGGCCTCCTGCAGCAGCCTGACGATTATGCCGAAGGATTCGTAGGGGTGGTACAGCATCCAGTCCCTCTCGGCTATCGCCGGGAACAGGGAGTTCCCCTCGGCCAACTCGGGCGGGCAGTGGGGCTTGAACTCTTTCTCCCTCAGGCTCGGTATGTTGAGGCCGTGGATTTCCCACAGGCTGTTGAGCATGAGCGGGGCGTGGGAGCGGTGGATCTGCTCGTTCGAGAGACCCAGGTTGCGGCCGAAGATGCCCGCCATCTCGTCGGGCATGGAGTGCTCGGCGACCATCCTGACGGGGAACCCCATGTCCCTTCCCTCCACGTATTCCTCGACGGCGGACAGCAGGTCGCAGGCCTCGTCCAACGCCACCTTGGGGTCGGCGTTCCTCGTTACGCGGAAGGCGTGGGCGCCGAGTATTTTGAAACCCGGGAACAGGAGGGCGACGTTGTGCCTCACGATGTCCTCGAGCATGACGAAATCGATGGTGCCCTGCTCGGAAGGGATGCGTATGAAACGGTCGAGGGGGCCCAAGGGGACCTTAATCCTGGAATAGAGCCTCCTACCGTTCGGGTCGTCCATCTTGACAGCGATGTTCAACGCGTTGTTGGAGATGAACGGGAACGGGTGGGAGATGTCGAGGGCCAGCGGCGTCAGGAGGGGGTGCACCCTCTCCCGGTAGAACTCGTCAATGACCGCAAGCTGCTCCTCGTTCAGCTTGGACATGGGGAGGATCCTTATCCCCCTCCTGACAAGGGCCTTGCGCAGCGTCTTCCAGCATTCCGAGTACTCGTCCATGAGCTCCCTGACCTTGGCGTCGATGCTGGAAAGAAGGTGGGTCGTGTCGGGGTCGATGTCCGGGTCGTTGAGGATCGGCGCGCCGGGCGCGAAACCGTCGATGATCCCCGGCACGCGGATCATGAAGAACTCGTCAAGGTTGCTATGGCAAATCGCCAAAAACTTCAACCGCTCCAAAAGGGGGACTTCCGGGTCCTTGGCCTCGTCCAGGCATCTCCTGTTGAACTCCAACCAGGAATATTCCCTGTTGATGTATAGCTTCGGGTCGTACAGATTGATGTCGCTCATTCACGCACCACCGCCGATGACGGATATCTGGTCGTGGCCATGGAAACTTTCGTCGACGTGTTTTAACATTGTGCCCGAATCTTGCTTCCCTGATATATACTGAACGGAAAATGAATATATCTCAATATATCTAACTATATTGAATATATATTTTTATATTCGCGTAAAACGCGTGTTCCCGCATACGTGCCATGACCGCATACGGAGAAAACGGAAATCGTATGGTCCGACCGGCGTCGCTGAATACTATAAAAACATTTAATAAACGGGATTCATACGCCTTGGCATTGGGCGGGGGTGGCTCAGCCTGGTACGGCGATAGACTGCTAATCTATTGTCCTTATGGACTCGCGAGTTCGAATCTCGCCCCCCGCGCCTATTGCTCCCATCCTAAAAAGTGGGCCGCGCCCCGATTGCCGCGGTGTGCGTCCGGGCCATCAAGCAATATATCCCCGGGCGCATTCACCACCATGAGGTTCCTCGTAGTTTCCGACCTGCACCAGAAAAAGTCCGCGATACCGGGCATAATCGAGGCTTTTGAGGCCAACGGATGCGATGCCCTGCTGATGCTCGGCGACATCACCGATTTCGGCACCGCCGCCGACGCCTGCGAGATTATCCACGAAATCGGCAAGAAAACCTACGCGATACCCGGGAACTGCGACCCGCTGGATCTGCCCGAATTGATTGGCAATTGCTGCGAAAGCGTCCATGGCAGGGCGTTCGAAATCGGGAGACTCAGATTCGCGGCCCTCGGGGGCTCCAACCCAACCATATTCAACACGCCCTTCGAATACCCGGAAGAGGAAATCGAGGCGAGGCTGCGCCCGATTTCCAGCGAGGGCATGGTGCTGATGGTGCACGCCCCCGCCCACGGGCATATGGACAGGATTACGTCGGGTGCGAACGTCGGCAGCACCGCCATAGCGAAAATCGTCGAGGAATTCAAACCCCTGGCCGTTCTGTCCGGACACATCCACGAGGCCCGGGGATTCAAGGAGGACGATGGGACGTTCTTCCTCAACCCGGGGGCCGCCAGGGACGGCTACGCGGCCGTGCTGGACCTTTCGGGTAAGCCCGAGGCAAAGATGCTGGTGCTGAAGGGCGCGCGCTGAAGCCGCTGGGCCTCCCCGGAAAACGCCAACTTTTATATACGGCACCATATTTAAGGAGCCTGATTAACCATGGCGATTTGGCAGGGAAGGTCCAAAAAGAAGCCCACGGGAGGCAGGAACCCGTTCTCCAGGGGCAAAAAGAGATTCGAGATCGGCAGGGAAAAGAGCCACACCAGGGTCGGCCCCCAGACCGTCAAGAAGTTCCGCGGGCGCGGCGGCGGCGAGAAGAGGGGGCTGCTTGCGGCCGACTACGCCAACGTCATCAACAAAGAGACCAACGTCGTCTCCAGGGTCAAGATCGTGGGCGTCAAGGTGAACCCCGCCGACCCCAACTACGTCCAGCGCAACATCATCAACAAAGGCGCGACCATCGTCACCGAGATCGGTGACGCCGTCGTGACGTCCAGGCCAGGCCAGGACGGCACCGTAAACGCCGTCCTCGTCTCGTAAGTACTAAAAGGAACCCTTCCCTTCCGACACCATGGCTTACGACGAGGACACGGCCATCGTCCTGTGGCCGGAATATTTCGATTCGCGCATGACCCGTTCGCAGGGCAGGCGCCTCCCGCTTTCGCTTTGCGTCCCTGAACCGGATTTGGACATCATTGCAAAGGGTGCCGCGATCCTCGACCTGGAATACAGAGTGCACGAGGACATGGCGTATCCCTCGAACCGCATCGAAAGACGGGGATGCGTCAAGGTCGAAAGGGGCCCGATGCCCAAAACCAAAATCCTCGCCGCCGTCGGCAGGACGCTCGTGGACAATTCCTGAGCATCACCCTATTTACCTGCAACGCCATATTGCGGCGATGATTTCCTTCCTGGATTCGAAAATCCTAGACCTGAACTCCGTCGCCCGCGGCGTTTCCATCGAAAAGCTGATGCGAAACGCCGGCGAGGCGCTGGCGGAGGTGGTCAATTCCGCCATAACCCCCGAATCGAAGGTCCTTTTCGTCTGTGGCCGCGGGAACAACGGCGGCGACGGTTACGCCGCCGCGTTGCACGTGACCGGTGCCGACATCGCCAGCACCGGCAGGCCCAGGTCCGAGGAGGCGAGGTTCTTCGCGTCCATGAACGCGGCCAACGTCATCATGGATGCCGCCGACGTGGACTTCTCGCAATACGACGTTATCGTGGACTGCGTAATGGGCACGGGGTTCGGCGGGAAACCCAGGAAGGGGATCCCGGAACTGTTGGAAAGGATGTCTTCCTCGGATGCCTTGCTGATTTCCGCGGACGTGCCCTCGGGGTTCGGGTCGGAACACGCCCTGGTTCCCGACGCCACCGTGGCTTTCCACGACGTGAAGGAGGGGATGGACGTGGGGAACTGCGGCACGATCTTCGTCTCCGACATCGGCATACCCGAGAAGGCCGCGACCTATGTGGGCCCCGGGGACATGCTCAGATACCCCATACCTGGCTCGCGAAGCAGGAAGGGCAACAACGGCCGCGTCCTCGTCATAGGGGGCGGGCCCTACGTCGGCGCCCCCGCGCTGTCCGCCCTCGGCGCCCTGGGGGTCGGCGCCGACCTGGTGACCGTTGCCACCCCATCCCCAAGTTTCATCCCGATCGCCTCCCTGTCGCCGTCCTACATGGTGAGGGACCTCGGCGGGGAGATTTTCAGCAAATCCTCCTTTACCAGGCTACCCCCGCTTAATTCGTTCGACGCGGTGCTGATCGGGCCCGGCTTGGGCAAGCATCCGGCCACAATGGAGGCGGTCGTCGAATTCGTCAAGGGGTGTCCGGCGCCGGTAATCGCCGACGCAGACGCCATCGACGCCCTGGCTGGCTCCGGCGTGTATCCGGCCGTCGTGACGCCGCACGCCAAGGAAATGGAAAGACTGCACGGCGCGGGGACCAAGGGCGCCGACGCCTACGCCGGGCTCGGCGGCACGACGGTCCTGTTGAAGGGTCCCGTCGACCACATTACGGACGGCGGGAGACGGAGGAAGAACGACACGGGGAACGCCGCGATGACCGTCGGCGGCACGGGCGACGTGCTGGCCGGCATCGTCGCCGGTCTGCTGTCCAAAGGAATGGGTCCCTTCGACTCCGCCTGCCTGGCCGCCTACATCGCGGGCAGGGCCGGCGAACTGGCCTTCGAGGGGTCATCCTATGGGATGACCGCCGAGGATGTCGCCGAGGCCGTCTCCTGGGTCCTTTCACTGGAGCTGTGATGCCCCGCCTCCAGCCCGTCCACGGGATCCCGGCGCTGTCGTTCGGCGACGCCGTCGTCATAGCGGATTTGCACATAGGCCTGGAATCGCACCTGAGAAGCAAGGGCTTCCACCTGGTCTCCAGGACCGATGACATGCTCGGGACGCTCGGGAGGCTGTCCGAGACCCATTCCAGGCTGATCGTGCTGGGGGACGTCAAGGACGCCGTCCCGGGACGGACGAAACAGGAATCCGTCGAGATACCGGAATTCTTCCGGGGTTTGCTGGACCGTTTCGACCGCATCGACGTCGTCAGGGGGAACCACGACACCGGCCTTTCGGATTTCCTGCCCGACGGCGTGCGCCTGAGGCCCGCCAAGGGATTCAAGGTGGACGGCGTGGGCTTCGTCCACGGCCACAGGTGGCCCTCCGAGGCGACAATGGACTCGGAGACGCTGGTGATGGCCCACGAGCACCCGGCCGTGATGTTCAGGGACGGCGTGGGCCGCGTCTCGACCGAGCCCTGCTGGATCAGGGGGAGGTTCCTGGGGACCCAGGACAGGTACCCCAGGGTCCCGGGGGACGTCATCGTGGTTCCCGCTTTCAACAGGATGCTGGGCGGGTCGCCGGCCAACGTCGTCGGCGGCGCTTTCCTATCGCCCATCCTGTCCGACGGGCTTGTCGACCTGGACGGTTGCCGCCTTTACCTCCTCGACGGCGTGGACCTGGGTCCGAGGTCGTCGCTGATGGTGGAGGGAAGGGACAGGGGCCGTTGGAAGAAATGAACGGCCTTCCGGCCGTCGGGAAATAAAAAGAAAAAAGGAAAGGGGGGTCGCCCCCCCTGTTTTGCCTCAGTTGCGGGAGACGGTCCTGAACAGCGAGCCGTCCCTGCGCCTGATGTTCGCGGTGAGCGGCATCTGGCCGGGCAGGCTGTGGGTCGCGCAGGAGTTGCACGGGTCGTAGATCCTGAAGGCCATCTCGACCATGTTCAGGAGACCGGGGGACACCTCGAAGTTCTTGATGAGCCCCTTCGCCGCGCTCTTCACGTCCACGTTGATGGGTCCGTTGTTGTTCGTCGCGCCGACAATCAGGTTGCAGGCGGTCACGATGCCGTTCTCGTCGCAGGTGTAGTCGTGGTACAGGGTACCCCTGGGCGCCTCGACCGCGGCCGTGCCGCGGCCGCCGGGCTGGAGGTCGTGCTGCTTGATGTCGCCGTTGAGGACGTCCTTCTTGGACGCGTTCTCCAGGCAGCGCTCCGCGTTGTAGAGCAGCTCGATGACCCTGGCCCAGTGGCCGGCGAGGGAGTAGTTGATGGCCCCCTCGACGCCGGCATCCTTGAAGACGCCGCGCATGTACTCGAGCTCGGCCTGGGCCAGCGGGGTGCTGATCTTGTCGCAGGCGTTGATCCTGGACAGGGGGAACGCCTTGTACAGACCGGAGTCGATGCCGGCGACCATGCCCTTGTAGCCGACCTTCTTGAGGTACGGGAACTTCTCGTAGGTCCAGGGCTCGTTGGCCTCGCCCAGGTGGTCAAGGTAGTCCCTCGGGTGGAATTTGGCGAATTCCTTACCCGTGTGGTCAACGACCCTGACCATGCCGTCGTGCAGCTCGAGCTCGTTGTTCTTGCCGACCATGCCCATGCTGTAGGACTCCTGGTAGTACAGGTCCTTGTTGAGGATGATGTCCATGTACTCCTTGTTCGCGAGGACGACGTCCTTGAACACCTGAATGGTGGTCTTGCCGAACTCCACGAGATCCTCGGCGTAGCTGATGATCTCCTTCTGCTCCTCCTTGCTGACGGTCTTGGTGACGCCGCCCGGCACGCAGAGGGTCGGGTGGGTCGCCTTGCCGCCGAGGATCGCCTGGATCCTCTGCGCCTTGGAGCGGGACCTGAGGACCGCGCCGCCCAGTTCAAGGCCGACGGCGCCGATGACCCCGAGGACGTTTCTCTCCGCGACGGGGGCCGCGGGGCCCATGACGAAGTCCGCGGACGCCAGGGCGTAGAAGTGCGCCGTGTGGCTGTGCACGAAGTGCGCGTTGTAGAACAGGTCCCTTATCAGGTACGCCGTCGGCGTCGGCTCCGTGTTGAAGCACGCGTCTGTCGCCTTGCTGGAAGCAAGGTGGTGCGCGCCGGGGCACACGCCGCAGAGCCTCGCGGTGATCTGGTTCATCTCGGTTACCTTGCGGCCGATGCAGAACCTCTCGAATCCCCTGAGCTCGGGGACCTGCCAATAGGCGTTCTCCACGTTTCCGGCGTCGTCAAGGAAAATCTCGATCTTCCCGTGGCCCTCGAGACGGGTTATCGGGTCGACCGTGATCCTCTTGGAATCAATCTTGGTTTTCTCATCCCATATTTTAGGTCCGGCCATTTCACTGACCTCCCTCTACCACTGATCTCCTGATCAGGGATTTGGACATGGAGAAGGCGTAGAAGTACCCCAGGGGGTCCTTGACCGTCTCCATCAGTTCTACGATCTTGCTCTCGTCGATGTTCGGGTCCTCGTCGAGGATGGGGAACAGCGACGCCACGGCGGTGAGCATGGAGGCGCCCAGCTCGTCCACGACCTCGGTGGGCCCGTAGCAGCCGCGGCAGGGCTGGCCCACCAGCGTGCAGGGGGCGCCGCAGCCGCCGACGGTGGCGGGGCCGAGGCAGAGGATACCCTGGTCCATGAGGCAGAGCTCGGGGTCCACGTCGACCTCGTAGGGCTCGCGGATCGTCTCCAGCCTCCTGAACTCCTTCTTCCTGTGGCACTCGTCGCACAGCGTGGTGTCGGTGACGCCGATCATCGTGCCTTTGGGGGGCAGGGCCTCGCCGTGGTAGACGAAGCCTACGAGGGCGTTCAGCA
>JAAYNL010000007.1 GCA_012520845.1 Thermoplasmatales archaeon
AGGGCAGCACCGACAAGCCGGCCACGGCCCAGCACACCTACGTGTTCACGGGCTGGCAGCCGGAGATCGCCCCGGTGACGGAGGACGCCACCTACACGGCCCAGTACGATGAAATCCCCAACGACAATCCGTGGTGGTGGTGGATCCTGTACTGGTTGAGGACGCTGTTCTCCTGGCGCGTGTAAGTTCCGTTACAGCCAAGGGAAAGGTTGACGCGGCAAACAAACCGGGGGGTTCGCCCCCCTTCCTTCTTTTTTTACACTTCGTCGTACTTGCGATGGCGGGCGTTCTGAATCCCATGCGCGGATTCCCGTAGGGATTTGTCGCAATCGCAGTGCGCCACAATCTACCCGATCCTTTCGCAAAAGACGGCACCGCTCCACCCGCGTTTCACCGCGGACAATTAAAATACGGCCCCAGCGTTGGAAGGCGCGGTATCATGACGAAGGTATTCATCGGCGTCGCGTGGCCATACGCCAACGGCCCCATACACCTGGGGCATCTGGCCGGCTCGATCCTCCCCCCGGACATATTCAGGAGGCACAACCTGCTCAAGGGGAACGAGGTCATGATGGTCTCCGGCTCCGACCAGCACGGCACCCCGATCACCGTCACTGCCGAACGGGAGGGGGTGACCCCGTTGGAGGTCGCCGAGAGGTACCACGCCGTAAACAAGGCGGCAATAGAGGGGATGGGCATAGGGTTCACGCTGTTCACCAAGACCCACACAGAGAACCACATCGAGGTGACCCAGGACGTTTTCCTCACCCTCCTGAGGAACGGCCACCTGTACGCCAAGGAGTCGATGCAGTACAGGTGCCCCGACTGCGACCGTTTCCTGCCGGACAGGTACGTCGAGGGCGTCTGCCCGAAATGCTCCGCGGAAAGGGTCCGCGGGGACCAGTGCGAGCACTGCGGCACCACCTTCGAGGCCGGCGACCTGCTCGGTCCCGTGTGCGTCACGTGCGGCTGCGCCCCGGAGGTCGTGCCCACGGAACACTATTTCCTCAGGCTGAGTTCCTTCGAATCCCCCCTGCTCGAATACATGGCGGACAAGGGTTGGTGGAGACCCAACGTCAGGGCGTTCACCGAGAACTGGCTGAAGGGCGGCCTGGTGGACAGGGCGATCACCAGGGACATGGACTGGGGCGTGCCCGTGCCCGTCGAAGGGTGGGGCGACAAGGTGATCTACGTCTGGTTCGACGCCGTCATCGGCTACCTGAGCGCCGCCAAGGAACATTCGAAGAACGTCGGCAAACCGGGCCTGTGGGAAGAATACTGGAAAGACCCGGGCGTCAAACACTATTATTTCCTGGGGAAGGACAACATACCGTTCCATTCAATCATATGGCCGTCCATGCTCATGGGCTACGGCGGCCTGAACCTGCCGTACGACATCCCCGCGAACGAGTACCTGATGTTCCGCGGCGGGAAACTGTCCAAGAGCCGCGGCGGGGCGATCGATCTGCCCTCCGTGCTGGAGAGGTACGACCCGGACCTGATTCGGTTCTATCTGTCGGCGGTGATGCCGGACACCCACGATTCCGACTTTTCGTGGGAGGATTTCGCCGTCCGCGTGAACGCGGAGCTGGTGGGGAACCTGGGCAACTACTGGCACAGGTGCCTCAGCTTCACGTATAGGAACTTCGGCCGTATACCTGCGGACCTGGGCGACAACGGGGCCGTGGACGACCGGATCGGGGAAAGCCTCGGCGAAATCGCCGGGTACCTGGATTCCTGCGATTTCAAGAAGGCGCTGAAGGCGGTGATGGACCTGTCCCGGTACGGGAACAGGTTCTTCGACTCCGCCAAACCCTGGGCGACCTTGAAAGGGGACCGGGGCGCCTGCGGCTCCTCCCTGAACGCGGCGCTGAGGATCGCCAAGGCCCTGGCCGTGGCGTCCTGGCCGTTCATGCCCGCTTCCGCTGAGAAGATTTGGGAATACCTAAATATCCCCGGCGCCATCGAGTCGGCGGGTTACGGCGCGGCAACCGAACCATTGGCCGCCGGCGCCGAACTGCGGGAACCCGCCCCCGTGTTCGGGAAAGTGGAAACCGAGGGAGGAACCATGGAAACGGAAGGATACGAGGCGTTCAGGAAGCTCGACATCAGGGTCGGCGAGATCAAGAGGGTGGAGGACCACCCGGACGCCGACAGGCTGTACGTGGTGACCGTCGACACGGGCACGGAGAGGACCGTCGTCGCCGGCCTGAGGGGACACCACTCCAAGGAGGACATGGTCGGCAGGAAGGTGCTCGTCCTCGTCAACCTGAAGCCGGCGAGGATCCGCGGCGTGGAATCCGAGGGCATGATGCTCGCCGCGGACGACGGATCCCTGGGCGGTTCCACGGTCTGCCTCGTCGAGCCGACCGGCGGCCTGCCCAACGGCGCCAGGTTCGACTGCGGCCTCGGGACCCCCGACTCAAGGGTGGATTTCAAACAGTTCCAGGAAGCCGTCATGGAGATGCGCCACTGCAAGGAATGCGGCCGGTTCGCCGCCTTCGTCGTGGACGGCGACCGGGCGATCCCGCTGTCCGACGGCGGCGACGCCAGGGCCGTCGTCACAGTCGGCATGGAAGAGGGCGCGCGGGTAAGATGAATGCGGACCTGCACGTCCACAGCACCCGCTCCGACGGCAAGGCCACGCCGCAGGAGATCGTGGAGAGGGCGATCGAGCTGGGCCTCGGCTGCATAGCCATCATGGACCACAACACCGTCCAAGGGTATCTCGACGTCAAGGACGAGGACCGCATAATAATCGTGCCGGGCGTCGAGGTGACCTCGGCTGCGGGCCATATCCTGGCCTACGGCGTCACCGAGGACATACCGCCCATGATGTCGGTCAGGGACACCGTCGACGCCATCCACGCCGCCGGCGGCTACGCCTTCGCCGCCCATCCCCACAGGATATGGTCGGGCCTCAAGGAGAAGGACATCGTCGACGGCTTCGACGGCATCGAGGGCCTGAACCGCAGGTCCTCGCCCTCGGCCAACAGGAAGGCGATGGAAATCGCCAAGAAGAAGGGGCTGCCCGTTTCGGCGGGCAGCGACGCCCACAGCCTTTCGAGCATAGGCCTGGGCCTCGTGGAGCTGCCGGATGCGTGCGGGACCTGGCAAGACGTCATGGCCGCCGTGCTTTCCGGCGACGTAGGCGTCTGGTGCGAGAGGAGGACGCCGATGATGACCGTGAGGTACGGCGTGAAATCCATCGGCAAATGGATCTTCCGCGGCTTCAGGAGGACGTGACGCGGCTTTCCGTTCTCGGCAGGCTGCACCGGCCCGAAGGCATCCGGTTACAGCATGTTTCGTAACAGATTAAGCATCGTTTGGTGCACATTACGATAAAAATCGAACCATCGTTTGGTGTATCCAGATAAAGATTTAAATTACCGGATAAATGATTGCCATCGGGAACCCGTATGGCAAAACTGTTCAGAAGGAAAATCTACGACAGGCTTTTGGAGTGGAAGAGGGAAAGCCGGGGCGAATACGCCATATTGATCGAAGGTGCCCGCAGGGTGGGCAAAAGCACCGTTGCCAGAACGTTCGGAACGAGTACAGATCCTACCTGACGATCGATTTCTCCGATCTCAAGAAAGACACCTTCGAACTTTTCGAAAACGGGATCGGCGGGGATTTCGACACCTTCTTCATGAAGCTGCAGGTGTCCGAGGGCGTCACCCTCCACCGCAGGGAAAGCCTGATAATATTCGACGAGGTCCGACTGTATCCCAAGGCGCGTCAAATGATCAAGCATCTCGTGGCGGACCGCCGATTCGATTACATCGAGACCGGTTCCCTCATATCCATAATGACGAGCGCGGAAAACATATTGATCCCGTCGGAGGAAATCAGGATACGCATGCACCCGATGGATTTCGAGGAATTCCTATGGGCCATGGGTGACGCCGTCACCGCCCCTTTCATAAAAGACAGGTTCGAAAACAGTACCCCCTTGGGGAATCCCATGCACAGGAGCGTGATGTCGAAATACAGGGAATACATGATTGTCGGCGGGATGCCGCAGGCCGTGAGCGCCTATCTTGACGGAAAGGACCTGGGGAGGACCGACAGGGTCAAACGGGGTATTTTGGATCTCTACCGCTCTGATTTTTCCAAAATATCCTCCAGGACGGGCGCAAAGGCCGAGGACATCTTCAGGAAAATACCGTCCATGCTGTCCAGGGCCAACAGGGTCTTCTCCCCAGGCTCGATAAAAAAAGGTTCCAGGACCAGGGAGTATGTGGACAGCGTCGCGCGGCTTGAGGGTTCCATGGCGGTGAACGTCTGCCGGCTGTGCACTGACCCGGACGTCGCGATGAACCTGTACCTGAACGACGGCGTCTTCAAATGCTACATGGCCGACACGGGTCTACTCATTACACAATCGTTCCTGGCAAACGTCGCCACGCCCGACGAGGTTTACAGGTCGTTGCTTTTCGACAGACTGTCGGTGAACAAGGGCATGTTTTTCGAAAACATGGTGGCCCAGGAACTTACGTACAACGGGCACGGACTCGCGTTCTCCGCATTTAAAAACGGCTCGGGCAAAAAATACGAGGTCGATTTCCTAATCGTCGAAGGGAAAAAAATACTGCCGATCGAGGTGAAATCGTCGGTTTCGAGAAAGCACGCGTCCCTCGACGCCTTCATCGAAAAATACCGCCGCCGCCGGCAGGGAAACCTCCCTGCTGGACCTGGACGTCGTCAACCCTTATTTCCGATCGTCAGATTCCGCGGCGTTCCTCGCGGGGCACGGCGTAATCGCCCACGGGCCCAACCTTGCCGACACCAACCTCGACACCCCCTCCCTTTCGGCGGCCATCGGGCCGACGCTGCGTTCCGACCGCTGGGTCATCGTCGATCTGGGCGGTGACGATGTCGGGGCGACCGCGTTCGCCAGGTTCGCCGGCGACCTTCCACCGGACTATTCGATGCTGTACGTCGTCAACCGCAACAGGCCGGAGGTATCCACGCCGGAGGGGGCGGCGGCGATGCTGCGGGAGATCGAATCGAGGTCCGGCGCCGTGGCCACCGGCATCGCGAACAACACCCACCTGATGGGGCTGACCGCCCCCGAAACCGTCGAGGGGTCCATAGGTTACGCCGAGTCCGTGGCCGGGTTGACGGGCCTGCCCCTGGTTTTCACGACGGTGCCGCGGAACCTGTACGGGCACTTCGCGGGAAATCCCGGCATACTGCCCATCGACGTCCACGTTCGGGTGCCGTGGGATTGACCCGGGTTCAGTATTCTATGGCACGGTTGGAAAGGAATTCCCTCAGGCCGCAGCATATTACGCCGGATTCCGTGACGCCTTTGTATACGCCGGGTTCCATCATAACGAGGAATTTCGGGAAACTATCGCCCACAGCCTCCAGGTTTCCGAACTCCCTTTCCATGGTTTTTTCATGCCGTATGGCCTGGCAAGCCTGGACGTAAATCCTTTTTCCGAATTTTTCGGCGACGAAATCGATTTCCCTGCCGTCTATGTCGCCGACGTACACGTCGTAACCCCTGCCCAGCAGCTCGGTGAATATGATGTTCTCCATATGCCCCGGCGCGTCTTCGGGCCTGTACCCGAGGAGCGCGTGCTTTATGCCGAGGTCCGTCGCATAGTATTTGTATTTGGAGGTCAGGATCCTTTTGCCCCGCACGTGGAAGGTTTCCGCCCGGATGACGATGTTTGCCGCCTCGAGATACTCCAAGTAACTGTAGACCGTGTCCCTGGAAACCTTTTCCCCGGACGAAACCAGGGTGTTGTAGATGTTGTTGGAGGAAACGTAGCTCCCAATGGTGGACAGAACGAACCTCAGTATGTCCATGAGCAACCGTTTGTTCTTTATGCCGAACCTTCCCAAGATGTCGTTGGCGATGGACACGTCGACGATGTCCCTCACGGTCTGCAGTGAGGATTGCATGTCGACGGGACGGTGCCACAACGTCGGAAACCCTCCGATTTCGATGAACCTGTCGAAAACGTCCCCTTCGCCGCCATAGGCTTCCCTGAATTCTTGACATTCGGTGTAAGAGAGCGGCAACATACGTATGGCGTTGAATCTCCCGCCGATGTGTGTTGAATACTCGGAGGATAGCAGGTCGGAGTTAGATCCGGTCACGTAGATGTCACACAGCCTTCTTGCAACGAGGTCCCTCAACGCAAGCTCCCATCCCTTTATGTTTTGCACTTCGTCTATGAAAAGGGCGTTGGTGCTGGCTGGGTCGATTTCCGACTCGACGTGTTTCAGTAGGGCCGTCCAATTCCTGAGATGGTAATTCGTGCCCAATTCCATGTTCAGGTATATCACGTTGCGACCTTCCATGGATTCGGAGAGCAGGCGCATCAGGGCGGATTTTCCGCACCTCCTTATCCCGGTCACGACTTTTATGTTGCCGTTTCCGATGAATGGCGTGACTTTTCCCATATATCGTGGGCGCTCTATGAAATCATGGTTGTAGTTCACATTTTAAAATAATTTTCATTATATATAATATTATCAAAAGATTTCGAATGGAAAAGGAAACAATGATGAATTATTATTGATTTTGTCTTATTTGATAGAATCAACAAATCAATTAAGAGAAAAATCGGTGACCCATTTTGAAGTATCAGGGCGAATCCCATGCAAACATGCTTTAAACGGCATTGGTTTACCCCCAGTATTCGCCCGTTGGGCCGGAGGAGGAACAAGATGCCTGCGATAATCGTGGATGAGATTCTGTGCAAGGGGTGCGGCATGTGCGTCATTGCGTGCCCGAGGCACATAGTCGAGTTGGACATGGAGAAGCTGAACGCAAAGGGATACCACCCCGCCAGGCTCGTGGACG
>JAAYNL010000008.1 GCA_012520845.1 Thermoplasmatales archaeon
CCTCCTCCCCCGGGGTCAGCCTGATGGCCGAGGCGATTTCCTACATGGCCGGTTCCGACCTGCCGGCGCTCATAGTGAACGTGCAGAGGGGCGGCCCCGGCCTCGGCGGCATACAGCCGTCCCAGGCGGACTATTTCCAGGCGACCCGTTCCACGGGCCACGGCGATTTCCACGTCCTGGTGTACGCGCCCTCGACGGTGCAGGAGATGGTCGACCTGGTCGAGGAGGCCTTCGACAAGGGCGATGAGTACAGGATGCCAGCCATGATCCTTTCCGACGGGATGCTCGGGCAGATGATGGAACCCGTCGTCCTGCCGAAGGAGTCCAAGAAGGGGCCGCCGAAGAAGGAATGGGCGGCCAACGGCCACGGGCGCAAGAGACCCAGGAACGTGGTCAACTCGCTGTACATCCAACCCCACGACCTGGAAAAACTCGTCTGGGAACGCTGCGAGAGGTACGAGCGCATAAAGGCGAAGGAGCAGAAACACGAGGCGTACCTCGTGGACGACGCCGACGTCATCGTCGTGGCGTACGGCGCCTCCTCCAGGGTCGCCAGGTCCGCCATCGACACCGTCCGCGGCGAGGGGATCAAGGCCGGCCTCATCAGGCCGATAACGCTGTGGCCGTTCCCCGAGAAGGCCGTTTCGAAGGCGGCCGACGGCAAGGCAAAGGCCTTCCTGACGGTGGAGATGTCCGCCGGGCAGATGGTGGACGACGTCCGCCTGGTCGTGAACGGCAGGAAGCCCGTGGAGTTCTACGGCAGGACCGGCGGGGTCATACCGACGCCCAACGAGGTCGCGGACAAAATCCGGAAGATGGCGGGGGGCGCTTAAGATGGCGAAAGGCGAAATCAGGTTCAAGAGGCCCGAGGCGCTGACGGACGCGCCCTTCCACTACTGCCCAGGATGCACCCACGGCATAGTGCACAGGCTTGTCGCGGAGGTCATCGACGAACTGGGCATAATCGGGGAGACCGTCGGCATAGCGTCCGTCGGCTGCTCCGTTTTCACTTACGAATACTTCAACTGCGACATGGTCCAGGCGCCCCACGGTAGGGCCCCGGCCGTGGCCACGGGCGTGAAGCGCGCCGTGCCGGAAAGCGTGGTGTTCACGTACCAGGGCGACGGCGACCTCGCCGCCATAGGCACGGCGGAGACGATCCACGCGGCCACCCGCGGCGAGAACATCACCCTGATATTCATCAACAACGCGATCTACGGCATGACCGGCGGGCAGATGGCCCCGACCACGCTGCCGGGGCAGGTGACCCAGACCACACCCTACGGCAGGGACGTGGCCACCGCCGGCAACCCGATACGGGTGTGCGAGATGCTCTCCACCCTGGACGGCGTCGCGCTGGCCCAGCGCACCTCCGTGGACACGGTGAGGAACGTCAACGCCACCAAGAAGGCGATCAAGAAGGCGTTCGAGTACCAGATGGAGGGATTGGGCTTCACCATCGTCGAGGTCGTTTCCACGTGCCCCACCAACTGGGGCCTTTCCGCGGAGAAGTCCCTGGAGTGGCTGAGGGAGAACATGATCCCCTACTACCCGCTGGGCGTATACAGGGACGCGAAGAAGGGGGCGGAGTGATGGCGAAGACCGACATACTCCTGGCCGGCTTCGGCGGGCAGGGCGTGCTCTTCGCCGGCAAGGTCATCGCCTACGCCGGGCTGATGGAGGGCAAGGAGATTTCCTGGCTGCCGTCCTACGGGCCGGAGATGAGGGGCGGCACCGCCAACTGCAGCGTCTGCATATCCGACCGCCCGATCGGCTCGCCGCTCGTGGTGAACCCCGACGTCCTCGTCGCCATGAACCTGCCGTCCCTCGAGAAGTTCGAGAAGGACGTCGTGCCCGGCGGCCTGATAATTGTCGACAGCTCCCTCATCGACAAAAAGGTCGCCAGGGACGACGTCAGGGTCGTCTACCTACCGGCGTCGAAACTGGCGGAGGAAAACGGCCTGAGGGGCGCCGCCAACATGGTGATCGTCGGCAGGCTGTTCAAGGAGATCGGGTTCTGCGGCTACGGCAACCTGGAGAAAG
>JAAYNL010000009.1 GCA_012520845.1 Thermoplasmatales archaeon
CCTCCTCCCCCGGGGTCAGCCTGATGGCCGAGGCGATTTCCTACATGGCCGGTTCCGACCTGCCGGCGCTCATAGTGAACGTGCAGAGGGGCGGCCCCGGCCTCGGCGGCATACAGCCGTCCCAGGCCGATTATTTCCAGGCCACCCGCTCCACCGGCCACGGCGACTTCCACCTGCTCGTCTACGCCCCGTCCACGGTGCAGGAGATGGTCGACCTCGTCGAGGAGGCGTTCGAAAAGGGCGACGAATACAGGATGCCCGCCATGATTCTCTCCGACGGGATGCTGGGGCAGATGATGGAACCCGTCGTTCTGCCCAAGGAATCCAAGAAGAAGCCGCCCGTGAAGAAATGGGCGGCCTGCGGCCACGGCTGCAAGAGGCCCAGGAACGTCGTCAACTCCCTGTACATACAGCCCCACGACCTGGAGGACGTCGTCAGGGAGCGCTGCGAGAGGTACGGGCGCATCAAGGCGAAGGAGCAGAAACACGAATCGTACATGGTGGACGACGCCGACGTGATAGTCGTCGCCTACGGCGCGTCCTCGAGGGTGGCCAGGTCCGCCATCGACACCGTAAGGGAAGAGGGGATCAAGGCGGGGCTCATAAGGCCGATCACGCTGTGGCCGTTCCCTGAGAAGGCGATATCCGAGGCGGCCGACGGCAAGGCGAAGGCCTTCCTCACCGTGGAGATGTCCGCGGGGCAGATGGTGGACGACGTGCGCCTCGTCGTCGCCGGCAGGAAGCCCGTCGAATTCTACGGCAGGACCGGGGGCGTCATCCCGACCCCCAACGAGGTCGCGGACAAAATCAGGAAGATGGCGGGAGGTGCTTGAGATGGCGGAAGGCAAAGTCAGGTTCAAGAGGCCGGACGCGCTGACCGACGCGCCGTTCCACTACTGCCCGGGCTGCACCCACGGCATAGTGCACAGGCTCATCGCCGAGGTCATCGACGAATTGGGCATAATCGGGGAGACCGTGGGCATAGCGTCCGTCGGCTGCTCCGTTTTCACGTACGAATACTTCGACTGCGACATGGTGCAGGCCCCCCACGGTAGGGCCCCGGCCGTGGCCACGGGCGTGAAGCGCGCCGTCCCCGGGAGCGTCGTGTTCACGTACCAGGGCGACGGCGACCTGGCCGCCATCGGCACAGCCGAGACCGTCCACGCCGCGACCCGCGGCGAGAACGTGACGCTGATATTCATCAACAACGCGATCTACGGCATGACCGGGGGGCAGATGGCCCCCACGACGCTGCCCGGGCAGGTGACCCAGACCACCCCCTACGGCAGGGACGTGGCCACCGCCGGGAACCCGATAAGGGTGTGCGAGATGCTGGCGACCCTGGACGGCGTCGCCCTGGCGCAGCGCGTTTCCGTCGATAACGTTAAAAACGTCAAAGCCGCCAAGAAAGCCATTAAAAAGGCGTTCGAATACCAGATGGAGGGCCTCGGCCTCACGCTGGTCGAGGTGGTCTCCACCTGCCCCACGAACTGGGGCCTCTCCACCGAGAAGTCGCTGGAGTGGCTGAGGGAGAACATGATACCCCACTACCCGCTGGGCGTGTACAGGGACGCCAAGAGGGGGGCGGAGTGATGGCCAAGACCGACATACTCCTGGCAGGCTTCGGCGGCCAGGGGGTGCTTTTCGCCGGCAAGGTCATCGCCTACGCCGGGCTGATGGAGGGCAAGGAGATTTCCTGGCTGCCGTCCTACGGGCCGGAGATGAGGGGCGGCACCGCCAACTGCAGCGTATGCATCTCCGACCGCCCGATCGGGTCCCCCCTGGTGGTGAACCCGGACGTTCTGGTGGCGATGAACCTGCCGTCCCTGGAGAAATTCGAGAAGGACGTGGTCCCCGGCGGCCTCATCATCGTGGACAGTTCCCTGATCGACAGGAAGGTGGGGAGGGACGACGTGAGGGTCGTCTACCTACCGGCGTCGAAACTGGCGGAGGAAAACGGCCTGAGGGGCGCCGCCAACATGGTGATCGTCGGCAGGCTGTTCAAGGAGATCGGGTTCTGCGGCTACGGCAACCTGGAGAAAG